>NZ_JBHRXK010000004.1:0-48538 GCF_042648505.1 Lysobacter cavernae | reverse complement strand
GATGGAATCGAGTAGCTGTAAGGCGCGATGCCGCCGCTGCTGCTCAGCGTCTGGCTGTAGGCGACGCCGGCGGTGCCGCCCGGCAGGGTGGCCGGCGAAATCACGACGGACGCCGGCGCGATGCTGAAGGTGTACACCTTCTGCCCAGTCTGGCCGTTGCTGTCGGTTGCTTGGACGGTCAGGCTGAAGTTGCCATCCGAGCGCGGGACGCCGGATACCTGGCCGCCGGAACTGAACGTCATACCGATCGGCAGCGCGCCGCTCAGCAGCGAGTAGGTGTACGGGGCGACGCCGCCCTGGGCGCTGAGCGTGGCGCTGTAGGCGGTGCCGGCGACGCCGTTGGGCAGCGCCGGCGGATCGATGGTGATGATCGACGCGCTGACCTGCAGCGTGTAGTTGTTCTGGATGGCGAACGGCGCACCGGTGCCGGTGCTGTTGTCGGTGCTGCGTACGGTGATGTTGTAGTTGCCCGGCACAGTCGGCGTGCCCGAGAGCCGGCCGGTGCTGCTCAACGTCATGCCCAGCGGCAGCGAGCCCGCGGCCAGCGAATAGCTGTACGACGCGGTGCCACCGCTGGTGGCGAAGTCGAGCGAGTACGGCACGCCGTACGCCACCGCGAGCACCCCCGTGGCTGGAGTCAGGGTCAGCGTCGGTGCGCTCACGGTCAGAGTGTAGGCGCGCGTGCCGGTGAGGCTGCTGGCGTCGGTCGCACGCACAGTGAAGTTGAAGCTTCCGGCCGCGGTCGGGGTGCCGGTGATCGCGCCACTGTTGGCATCGAGCATCAGGCCGGCCGGCAAGGCACCGGCACTGATCGCGAAGGCGTAAGGCGCAGTGCCGCCGCTGGCGCTGACGGTCTGGTTGTAGGCGGCGCCGACGGTCGCGTTCGACAGCGACGCCGGGTCGACCACGATGATCGGCGTGGCGGTGACCTGCAGGGTGAACGTCTCGAGTTCGAAGTAGCTGCCCGGCCCGGTGCTGGCATCGGTGACGCGCAGCGTGACCGGATAGCTGCCCGCGGCCGCACTGGTCGCGCCGCTCAGCACACCGGCCGAAGACAGGGCGATGCCCGCGGGCAGGCTGCCGCTTTCCAGCGCGAACGTATGCGGTGCGACGCCGCCCGACGGGGTGAGTGCCTGCGAGAACGCCACGCCTTGCGCGGCCGTGGCCGCGGCCGGTGCGATGCTCAGCGTCGGGTCCTGGACCGAACCGGTGTACCCCTTGATGACGAAGTCGCCGCCCGCATCCTGCGAGCGGACGGAGAAGGAAAACGTGCCGCGCCGGGTCGGTGTGCCCGAGATCGCACCCGCCGAGGTAAGGGATACGCCGACCGGCAAGGCGCCCGAACTGAGCGAATAGGAATACGGAGTCACCCCGCCGGCGGAGCTGAGGGTTTGCGCGTAGGCCGTGCCCGCGGTCAGGGCCGGCAGGCTGGCCGGGGACACCGTGATCGCCGAGGTCGGCGCGGAAATGGTGAGGTCAATCCGGACGGTGCCCAGGTCGTTGTCTTCCAGCCAGATGACATCGCTGGTCGCCGCATTGCCGCTGTGGGCGTAGGTGACGAACTGGACGCCGCCGCTGTTCGTGCCGATGGTGACGCCGCCGTGCTGGGCGAACGGCGCGATCGGGCCGCTCATGCCGCCGTCGAAGGGACCGTCGCAGTCACTGACGTCAACGTCGACCGAACCGCCGTTGGCGACGGTTGCGGTCAGCGGGTCCGGGCAGTAGGTGGATGTCTGCGCGCTTGCGAGCGTGGACCACACCATCGCCACGCACAGCAGCACGGCCGCAAGCCAGCAACGAGTGAGTCGGCCGCGGCCGCACGCGAAAAGCGACTGATGCATTTCCCTTCCCCTTGAAGGCCGCCGACTCCAGGCGACCCGTGAATACCCTTGCCCCTGGACCACCCCATCCCAACCGTCGACCGGCTTGGGCGCGGTCACGGCGATCCCATAAGCATAGCGGCCCTTGAGAGGAAGCGTGAGGAGGTTCACAGTACGCCCCGGCGCCCATCAGGCTGCGCCACTTCCGGGGAGAAGTGTGGATGAGCGAGGTCTTCATCGGCCAGGTCATGATGGCCGGCTTCAATTTCGCGCCGAAGTTCTTCGCGCAATGCAACGGCCAGTGGCTGCCGATCAACCAGAACCAGGCGCTGTTCTCGCTGCTGGGAACGACGTACGGCGGCAATGGGCAGACCGCGTTCGCCCTGCCCGACCTGCGCGGGCGTACGCCCGTCGGTTTCGCCTCGTCGATCGGCCCAGGTACTGCACCCAAGCAACTGGGAGAGGTCGGGGGCACCGAGACCGTGACCCTGCTGGCGAACAACCTGCCCGCGCACACCCACGGGGTGAACGCCTCCACCGGCAACGGCGACAGCCGCATCCCCAGCAATCGCGTCCATGCCACCAGCATCGATGCGTCGGCACCGAAGGCGTTGTACGGCCCGGCCAGCGGGGCACAGGTGGCGATGGCCGCGCAGACGATCGGCATGACCGGCGGCACCCAGCCTCATGCGAACATGCAGCCCTACAGCGTGATCAATTTCTGCATCGCACTGAGCGGCATCTTCCCTCCGCGCAGCTGACAGCCCTCGCAAGCGCAGGGCGCTGCGTTCGCAGCGCGCGTCAGTTCACTGACTTCCGGAGCACAGCCCCCATGAGCACCCCCTTCGTCGGCGAAATCCGCATGTTCGGCTTCAGCCGCACGCCCGTCGGCTGGCAGGCCTGCGATGGCAGCCTGCTGGCAATCTCGGAAAATGAGGTCCTGTTCACCCTGCTCGGCACGATCTACGGTGGCGACGGCCAGACCACCTTTGCCGTGCCCGACCTGAGCGGCCGCGTGCCGCTGCACCAGGGCCAGGGGCCTGGCCTGAGCAACCGCGTCATCGGCGAGGCCGCGGGTACCGAGACGGCCACCCTGATCTCCACCCAGATCCCGGGCCACAGCCACACGCTGCACGCAACCACCGCCGCGGCGACGTCCACCACGCCTGGTACCGGGCTGCTGCCGGGCGCGGTCAGCGGCGACACGTTCTACGTCAACACCCTCGTCGGCAACAAAGCCGCCGCCATGTCGGCACAGGTGATAGCACCGAGCGGTGGTTCGCAGCCGCACGAGAACACCATGCCCACGCTGACCGTGCAGTACTGCATCGCCACACTGGGCATCTTCCCGTCGCCGAGCTGACCGGCATGCCGCGCCACACCCTTATTGCGCAGCGGCGCTCCGGCGCGCTCCACGTCAACACGACGCGCACCCATCGAGGAGCAGGACCATGACCCAACCGTTCATCGGCGAAATCCAGCTGTTCGGCTTCAACTTCAGTCCAAAAGGCTGGGCGTACTGCAGTGGCGCCACGCTGGCCATCCAGCAGAACACCGCGCTCTTCTCGCTGCTGGGCACCCAGTATGGGGGCGATGGACGGACCACGTTCCAGTTGCCGAACCTGTCCGCCCGCGCCGGCTGCCGGCAAGGCCAGGGGCCGGGCCTTACGCCGCGCGTCGTGGGAGAAACCTTCGGCGCGAGCACCGTGACCCTCACCCACGCCGAGATGCCCGGACACAGCCACGGCGTCAGTGCGTATTCGCAATCCGCCGCGGGCAGCGGCACCGGCACACCGGTCGATGGCGGCGGGCTGTCCTTCCTCGCCGCCAGCACCACGGCCAAGACCTTCGCCGCCGGCACGCCCAATACGCAATTCGCGCCGGGCATGCTCACGCCGAGCGGGGGCAGCACGCCGCACAGCAACGAGCAGCCCTACCTCGCGATGAATTTCTGCATCGCCCTGCAGGGGATCTTTCCGGCGTTCGAATGACGTGATGCAGACAATGCCGCTGCAACTCGCGCCGTTCCCGCCGGAACGACCCGAGCGCGAGCGCCTTCCCGATTCGCTGGCGCGACGCGGGTTCCAGCTGCGCGTTGCGCGCGACGGCGACCTGCCTTGGCTGCGCGACCTGTACGCCAGCACACGCGCGGTGGAGATGGCCCGGCTGCCCTGGCCCGAGGCCGCCAAGCGCAGCTTCCTCGACCAGCAGTTCACGCTGCAACACCGGCATTACCTGACGCATTTCGCCGATGCCGATTTCCTGGTGCTGGAACACGCGCGGCAGGGATCGGCCGGTCGTTACTACCTCCAGCGTTCGGCACCCGACCATCTGCTGGTGGACATCAGCCTGTTCCCCGCGTTCCGCGGCAACGGCGTGGCAACGGCGCTGATCCGCCACAGCCAGCAGGGCGCCGCAAACCTCGGCCACGGGCTGCGCCTGCACGTGCTGCACGGCAACGCCGAAGCGCGCCGCCTCTACGAACGGCTCGGCTTCGTCGTCGACGGCGTCACCGCCACGCACCAGGCAATGCACTGGCGGGCAGAAGCCTGCTTCAGTTGAAGACGGCCTGGTAGAGGAAGCCGTCGCGCTCCTGCGCGATCGGCACCAGGAAGATACCGACCTCGCCCAGTTTCGGATGCCGCATCGCATAAGTCTGCTGCGGGAACAGGAAGGCCGAGCTGTTGCGGAACAGCAGCGAGAAAGGCGCACGCAAAGCGTTCGGCGCCAAGCCCTGCAACGGCCGCGCCTCGACCAGCACGAATGGCACTTCCATGCCTTGCAGCGATGCATCGAATGCTTCGTTGAGGCAGCCCGCAAAGTGCTCCAGTGTCAGCAATTCCATCCAGCCAGCGCCCCGCGCCTTATGCACCGGTGTGGCCCGGCGTTTTGGTTGCCGCGAATCGTGGCGACTTTGGCCGGCCTGCACAAGCACGCCCGCATCACGGACACCGGCCCGCGCCGGCATGGAGGCCCACTGAGCCGACCGCACCGGCTGCCGCTCACCCGCCGAGCAGCAGGCTCGTGCCGACGATGACCAGGAAGCCGGCAAACACGCGCTTGAGCGTGTCGCCGTGCAGCCGGTGCGCCAGGCGGGTGCCGTACGGCGCGGCGAACACCGAGGCCAGAGCCACGCCGATCGCGGCAGGCAGGTAGACATAGCCGACCGCGTACTGCGGCAGCGCCCCGGCCGGCGCATGCAGGGCGTAGCCGACCGCGCTGGCCAGGCCGATCGCGATGCCGCAGGCCGACGAGGTACCGACCGCGCGCACCGGCACGATGCCGCGCCACACCAGCAGCGGCACCGTCATGCTGCCGCCGCCGATGCCGACCACCGCCGAGACCGCGCCGATGCCAAGACCGGCCGCCGTCATCGGCGCGCCGCGTGGTGCCGGCACGGGTTCGCCGCCACCGCCGTTGCGCGACTTGCCGAACAGCAATTGCGCGGCGGCGATGAAGCAATAGCCGGCGACGATCCAGCGCAGCACGTCATCGTCGATGCGCACCGCCACGCCGCTGCCGAGCCAGCCGCCAAGCAGCAGCCCCGGCACCATCCACGCCACGGTCGGCCACAGCACGCTGCCGCGCTGGTTGTGCGCGCGCGCCGACGCCGCCGCGGTCAGCACGATGCTCGCCAGCGAGCTGGCCAATGCCGCATGCATCGCCGCGTCCTGCGGGATGCCCATGCCCGGCAGCAACCACGCCAGCGCGGCGACCAGGACCAGGCCACCGCCGACGCCGAGCAGGCCGGCGAGGACGCCGGCAACGGCGCCGAGCGCGAGGAATACGAACAATGCAGCGGCCACGGTGTCTCCTTGCAGAAAGAATTCGCACAACGAATCGAATACGCAACGTCGCAGGCCATCGTGCTGCGTGCATCGCGGCAACACGTAACGCCGCCTGACGCGATGACTTCGATGCAGACCGATGCTTCACATCGCTGGGCTATAGTCCGGCGCATGTTGCCTCGCCCGTTCATCATCGTACTCGCTGCCTGTGTCGCCGCCCTTGCCGCATCCGCCTGTGCGCAGAGCCCCGCCGCACCGCCAGCCACCTCAACCAAGTTGCCGACACCACCGGCCGACCCGCAACTGCCGCGCGTGCGCGCCGCGATCGAAGCGGCCGAACGCGGGCAGTACGACGCCGGTCAATACGCCGACCTGGCCCGGCATCCGCTGTTCGGCTGGATCGAGTACGCCGGCCTGCGCCGCACGATCGACACGCTGCCCAATGCACAGGGGCAGGCGTTCCTGTCGCGTTACAACGGTCAGGCCGTGGCCGCGACCTTCCGCGAGATCTGGCTGCCGGCACTGGCCCGGCGCGAGGACTGGCCGGCGTTCCAGGCGGCGTGGAAACCACTGCCCTCCGACAACTTGAACAAAAGCACCAGCCTGCGCTGCGCCGAGTTGAACGCGCGCCAGGCGCTGGGCCGTGCCGACGCGCAATGGACCCGCGACGCGCAGGCGATCTGGCGCAGCACCGGCAAGTCGCTGCCGAGCGAATGCGATGCACCCTTGGCGGTGCTCGCCGCGCAGGGCGGCCTGACGCCGGAGCTGCTCTGGGAGCGCATCGACCTGGCCGCGGCCGAGTGGCAACCCGGTGTGATGCGCAGCGCAGCGCGCGCCCTGCCCGTCGACCAGCAGGCCCAGGCCAACGACTACGCCGCGTTTCTCGATGCGCCGCATGCACGTGCGTTGGGCTGGCCGAAGACCGAACGCAGCCGCCGCATCGCCTCGCACGGTCTGGCCAAGCTGGGAAAAGCCTCGCCGGCGTCGGCCGAGGCGCAGCTGCCGCAGTACGCGCAGGCGCTCGGTTTCAGCGAGGAAGACCGCGGCCGCGTGCTGTACCAGGTCGCGCTGTGGACCGTGGCCTCGTACGAACCCGAATCGGCACGGCGGCTCGCCGCCGTACCTGCATCGGCCTTTGATGAGCGCCTGCACGAGTGGCGCGCGCGCGAGGCGCTGGCGCGCTCGGACTGGCGCGCGGCGCTGGCGGCAATCGAGAAGATGGGCACCAAGCAACGCGGCGATACGCGCTGGCAATACTTCGAAGCGCGTTTGAACGAACGCGCCGGCAGCAAGGCCGCGGCCGACAAGCTGTACCGCGCAGCCGCCGGCAAGCCCGACTTCCACGGCTTCCTCGCCGCCGACAAACTCGGCCAGTCGTACGCGCTGTGCCCGTGGCTGCCCAACGACAGCGCCCCGGCGCGGGCCGCGATCGCACGCGATCCGGTGATCGTGCGGGCGATGGGCTTGTTCGCGATCGATCGCACCGGCTGGGCGGTGCGCGAATGGGACGATGCCCTGTCGCGCTTCGACGACAGCCAGCGGCGCCTGGCGGTGGAAGTAGCGCAGAGTCACGGCTGGTTCGACCGCGCCGTGTTCGCCCTCGGCAACTTCGGCGGCAAGAGCCGGCCCGACGAGCTGCGCCTGTACCACCTGCGTTTTCCGCTGCACCACGACGCCACGATTCGCCGCGAGGCCGCCCGCAACCGCCTCGACCCGGCCTGGATCGCCGCCGAGATCCGTGCCGAGAGCGTGTTCCAGCCGCGTGCGCGCTCCAGCGCCAACGCCATGGGCCTGATGCAGGTGCTGCCCACCACCGGCGCCGCGGTCGCGCGCAGCCTCGGCCTGCCCTGGGGTGGCGCCGACAGCCTGTACGACTCGGACACCAACATCGTCCTCGGCAGTGCTTATCTGCGGCAGCTGCTCGACAAGTACGGCGGCCAGCCCTACCAGGCCATCGCCGGCTACAACGCCGGGCCGGCGCCGTTGACGCGCTGGCAATCGCAGCGCCCCGGCATGGACCCGGACTTCTGGATCGAGACGATCAGCTACAAGGAAACGCGCGACTACGTCGCCCGCGTGCTCGCCTTCAGCGTGCTCTACGACTGGCGTCTCAACGGCGACGCGTTGACCTTGAGCGAGCGCATGCGCGGCCGTCTCGACGGCCCGCGCAAACGCTTCACCTGCCCGCTGCAGAGCGCATCGTCGGCACCGGCTCCGCAACCCCGGGCTTCGTCACAGCGCTGAATCGTCGGCCGGCCTAAACTCGCCGGCATGGCACGTCGGCATGTGGTGATTCTCGGTGGGACCGGCTTCGTCGGCCGGCATCTGGTCGCGCGCCTGCTGCAGGGCGGCGACCGCATCACCGTGCTCAGCCGCGGCGTCGACTCGGGCAAGCGCGCGCAGCTGCCGCGCGAGGCCAGCCTGATCGAGGGCGATGTCGGCAGCGTCGATTTCCTGCGCGCCGTGCTCGACGATGCCGATGCGGTGGTCAACCTGGTCGGCATCCTCAACGAGCGCGGCGACGACGGCGCCGGTTTCGAGCAGGTCTTCGTCGGCATCACGCAGGCCCTGATCACGGCGATGCGCGACATGAACGTGCGTCGCCTGCTGCAGATGAGCGCGCTCAACGCCGGCCACGGCGACAGTCATTACCTGCAGGCACGCGGTCGCGCCGAGCAGCACGTGCGCGGTTCCAAGCTCGACTGGACGCTGTTGCGGCCGTCGGTGATCGCCGGCCCCGGCGACGGCCTGTTCTGTCGCTTCGACGCCTTGCTGCGCTACGCACCGGTGCTGCCGATCGGCCGCGCCGGGGCGAAATTCCAGCCGGTGTGGGTTGGCGACGTTGCCGAAGCCTACGTGCGCGCACTCGACGACCCGCGCAGCATCGGCGAGAGCTACGACCTGGTCGGACCGGACGTGATGACCCTGGCGCAGATCGTGCAACTGAGCGCGCGCGCGCGCGGCCGTCATCGCGCGGTGATCCCGCTGCCCGACGCGCTGGGCAAGCTGCAGGCCGGCATCGGCGAATTCCTGCCGGGCAAACCGATCAGCCGCGACAACTGGCGCTCGCTGCAGCTCGACTCGATCAGCTTCAACGACGGCCTGCGCCGGCTCGGCATCACCCCGACGGCGGTCGAGCCGAAGATCGCGGAGATTCTGGCGGGGTGTTGAGCGGCGCTTCGCATGTTTGAGGCCATGGCGGCGACATATCGCCGTCTCAGGCTTACGGCTTGTGGCTTTTCGGATCAGCCCACCACCAGCTAACTCCCCAGACCCGAAGGGCGGCGTGCATGGATGCACGCCGTTTTCCGAGGCAGGATGCCGAGTCGGAAAATCCCCGCAGCAACGAATCTATAGGTTTGACCTGTCGAGGAAAGCCCTTTCTTTGGCTACTTCTTTGGGCAGCAAAGAAAGTAGCCCGGCCGCATCAGCGGACGGAAGCATTGGATGTTGCTGTTTAAGGCTGCGCTGAATAAATGCCACTATCCCTGCGCAAGCGGGATCCAGTGCCTTCAATCCTCTGAAAGGCAAAATCTTTGGATTCCCGCCTACGCGGGAATGACGAATGGGCATTCGACCCCAAGCCTCTTGATCGCCCACGCCCGCCCTGCACGCCTGCGGCACTAAGATCACACCCTGACCGAGTCACACAGAGCCCACGTTGACGCCTTCGCAGCCAGCACCGACCGACCGCCACCCCGCGCACCCGCGCCAGGCGCCGCGATGAAGACCTACCTGGTTGGCGGCGCCGTGCGCGATCGCCTGCTTGGCCTGGTGCCGGGCGATCGCGACTGGGTCGTGGTTGGCGAAAACCAGACCTCGATGGAAGCCGCCGGCTTCAAGCCGGTCGGGCGCGACTTCCCGGTTTTTTTGCACCCGCACAGCGGCGAGGAGTACGCGCTGGCGCGCACCGAGCGCAAGAGCGGGCGCGGCTACCGTGGCTTCGTCGTCGATGCCGATCCGTCGGTGACGCTGGAGGAGGACCTCGGTCGTCGCGACTTCACCATCAATGCGATTGCGCAGGAGCCGTCCGATGACGGCAGCGACGGCGCCCTGATCGATCCGTACGGCGGCGCGCGCGACATCGAGGCGCGGGTGCTGCGCCACGTCGGCCCGGCCTTCGCCGAGGACCCGCTGCGGGTGCTGCGCGCGGCGCGCTTCATGGCGCGCTTCGCCGCGCTCGGTTTCCATGTCGCCCCGGAAACGATGGCGCTGATGCGCACCATGGTCGCCAGCGGCGAGCTCGCCGACCTGGTGCCCGAGCGCGTCTGGCAGGAGCTGCGCCGCGCGCTGGCGAGCGCCACGCCGTCGGCGTTCCTGCGCACGCTGCACGAGTGCGGGGCGCTCGCCGTGGTGTTGCCCGAGGTCGCAGCGCTCTACGGCGTGCCGCAGCGAGCGGAGTTTCACCCCGAAGTCGACACCGGCGTGCACGTCGAACTGGTCTGCGACATGGCCGCACGGCTCGCCCCCGGCGATGACCTGATCGGCTTCGCCGCGCTTACCCATGATCTCGGCAAGGCGTTGACGCCGGCGCACGTGCTGCCGCGCCATCTCGGCCACGAGCAGGCCGGCCTGGCCCCGTTGCGCACATTGTGCGAGCGCCTGAAGGTCCCGACCGAGTACCGCCAGCTGGCCGAGGCGGTGTGCCGGGAGCACCTCAACGTGCACCGTTTCGACGAGCTGCGGGCGCAGACCGTGCACGAACTGATCGCGCGTTGCGACGGCTTCCGCAGGCCCGAGCGCATCGCCCAGCTTGCGCTGGTGTGCGAGGCCGACAAGCGCGGCCGCAGCGGCCACGCCGACGACGACTACCCGCAGGGCCGCGCCCTGCAGGCCGCGCATGCGGCCGCAATGGCAGTGCGTGCCAGCGACCTGCCCGGGCACCTGCAGGGTCCGGACATCGGCGAAGCGATGCGCCGCGCCCGTACTGCCGCGATTGCCGAAGCTACCGGAAAACGCTGAGCGGATGGCGCAAAAAGCAACGCCGGGCGACCTCCCCGTCGCCCGGCGTTTCTCCCCACTGTTTGTCACCGAAGCGTGCGTCGCGGCGGTAGCCGTGATGCCCAACGGCAAGATCGCGACACCGTACTTGAAACCGGATCAGGGGAACGGTGCAGCGGTCACAGGATCCCACTTCATGATCACGGCGGCTGTCGTCAGCGCGCGTAGCGGTCGGAAAACGACGGGCGGCCAAAGCCGCCCGTCGATTGGAAACATCCGAACGGCACCGGTCAGAACTGGTAAGTCACCTTGACGTACCACTCGCCACCGTTGAAGCCGAACGGCGACGACAGCGGGTACTTCGCGCCCAGGAAGTTGAGCGTGCTGTTGGTTTCCCTGTCCGGGTAGTTGTCGAAGATGTTGTTTCCACCGACGGTGAGCTGCGCCATGCCGTCGAGCAGATCCAGGCTCACCGACAGGTCGAACAGCCACTCCGATCCGAACTCGCCCTTCTCGCCAAAGGTGAAGTCTTCCCAGCTGTCGTAGTAATTGGCGCGCGCGGTGACATTGAAATTCCAGGGCGAGCGCCAGTCGAAGGTCAGTACGCTGCGGTTGTTCGGCAGCTGGTTCTCCAGGTCCGCCACGCGCTCGGCGTCGATGATCGGCGTGGTGGTGCCCGGAACCAGGTCGACGTGGTCGACCTCCTGCTTGTTGTAGCTGTGGCGCAAATCAAACACGCCGGTGCCCCATTGGGCGAAGTCGGTGCGATAGGTCGCCACCAGGTCCACGCCCTGCACCGTGGTGTCGAAGCCGTTGCTGAAGTACGACACCTGGCGCAGCAACGTGGCACCCGGCACGCCGGCGTCGATCAACGCCTGCTGCTCCGGCGAGCCCGGCGTGATGTTGAAGTTGCGCAGTGCGATGCGATCGTCGATGTCGATGTTGTAGTAGTCCAGCGTGAAGCTGAAGGCCTCGTTGGGCGCGTACACCAGGCCGACGGAGTAGGCGGAGGATTCTTCCGCCTGCAGCGGCTGCGCGCCCAGCGCCATCGCGGCGGCACTGTTCACCGGGAAGGTGCCCAGCGGCACCAGCGCGCCGGTGGCGTCAGCCGTCGTGGTGACGTCGAGGGTGTTGATCTGGCCCGGCGTCGGCGCGCGGAAACCGGTGTTGACGGTGGCGCGCATGGCGAACGCGTCGGTGAACTCGAACCGCGACGACAGCTTCCAGTCGAAGGTGTTGCCGAATCCGGAGGAATCCTCGAACCGTCCGGCCAACCCCATGGTCAGCCGCTCGATCACGTCGGTTTCCACGTCCACATAGGCGGCACGGCTGTACTGACTGAATTCGCCCGCACCTTCCGGCGCGTCGCCCTGGAAACCGTCGGAGCCGACGCCGAACAGTTCGGCGGTCGGGCCGACTGCGAAGGAGGCCGGATCGCCGGTCCCGATCTTGTACGTCTCCTCGCGCCACTCGGCGCCGAAAGCGAGGTTGATCGGCGAGGCGAAGACGTCGTTCTGCCACGGATAGACGAAATCGGCGTTGGCGCCGCGCTCGAGCTGGGTGATCTGGCCCGGCTTGAACTGGATGGGGCTGATGCGGCCCAGGCTCGGATTGATCGAGTTGATCAGCTTGTAGATCATTTCGTTCTGGCCCTGGCGCAGGCTCACGTCCCAGCGCAGCCCGCCGCCCAGTTCGCCCTTGGCCCCGAACACCCCTTCGTAGTCCGTGATGTCCGCGGCCAGGGTCGGTGTGTAGCCGCCCGGGAACAGGACGTGGATCGGGTTGAGTGCGATGAAGCCGGACGGACTGGACGGATCGGCGGTCAGGAAGTCGTTCGGGTCCAGGCCGCGCGCGTTGATGCCGTCGACGATGGCCTGGTCGACCGGATCGGCCACGCCATCACCATCGCCGTCCACGAACAGCGTGCCGCGCGGCGCAACGCCCGGCACACCCACTGGCGCGCGGTAGAAGAAACTCGAGTCGTATTTCAAATCCCCGTAACTGCCGAAGCCGTAGAGGCTGACGCTGTCGGAAATCGCGTACTCGCCGTTGAAGAACGAACGCAGCCCTTCGCCATTGGGATCGCCCCAGCGCTGGCCCAGGCCCTCGAACGGCACTTGGTCGCGGCCAAGGAAGGCGCCGACTGCAGCGGCATCCGCGCGCGCGACGCCGCGTGAGGTGAAGTCGCTCTGGAAATACTCGGCCGTCATGTTGAAGAAGCCGTCTTCGCCCAACGGCAGGCCGAGGTTGAACGAGGTCCGCCACTTGTCGCCGTCGCCCTTGTAGGTCGAGCCGTACTGGGCGTCGACGCGCACGCCTTCGGAATAATCGTTGAGCAGGATGTTGATCACGCCGGCGATGGCGTCGGAGCCGTACTGCGCCGAGGAGCCGTCGCGCAGCACTTCCACGCGCGAAATCGCGGCCGAGGGAATCAGGCTGTAGTCGACCGCTTGCGAGCCCTGATTGACCGTGCCGAACGGCTCGGTCTGCAGGTTGACCAGCGCCGAGCGGTGACGGCGCTTGCCGTTGATGAGCACCAGGGTCTGGTCGGGCGGCAAGTTGCGCAGGTTGGCCGGGCGCACGAAGGCAGTGCCGTCGGCGATCGGGAAGCGCTGCGTGTTGAACGAGGGCGCGATGTCGGCAAGCTGGTCGGTGAAGTCGGCCGAGGCCTGTTTTTCGAGTTCGGCCGGGCTGAAGACGTCGACGGGCGAGAGCGACTGCGTCGGCGAGCGCCCCTGCACGCGGGTACCGGTGACGACCAGTTTGTCGAGGTCGACGGGACTCTGCCGCGGCGCAGCGGTCCGGGGCGGGGGGGCGGGCGGGCTTGTTTGTGGGCTGTCCTGAGCCAGGACCGGCACGGAAGCAGCAGAAAGAAGCGCGGTGGCGACGGCCACGGTGAGGCGATTGCGGGTGACGGCAAGCATGGCGGGTTTCCTTGCTCAGGGTGGGCGGACTCCCCCTGTCGAGCCCGGGCCGAGCTTTAACCAGTCTTTAACCTTTGCGCAATACCTACCGCTGCTTTGCTCAATCTGCTTTCATGGCGGTTTTTCTGCCGGCAGACGGCCGTTTCAGCTCAGCCGGCGCCCGTCCAGCCACAGCAGCCCCCGCGCCAAGGGGGTCGGCGCCAGGCACAGCCCGGCGAAGGCGCCCAGCGTATTGGCCAGCGCATCGGCCGAATCGGCCTGGCGCGAGGCGGTCAACGCGCCTTGGGCGACCTCCAGCCCGACCCCCAGTGCGATCAACCCGACCGCGGCCAGCGCCTGGGTGCGGCGCCGGGCGAACAGCATCACCGCGTAGGCGCTGAGCAGCAGGTAGGCGAGGAAGTGCTCGACCTTGTCCACGCCCTCGAACGGCGCCGGCGGCAGGTCGCGCGCGGACATCAGCGAGGTGGCGATCACCGCCCCCACCATCGCCAACCACACGGCAAGCCACAGGCCGGGCCGGCGGAAGTCGCGCAGCAAGGGTGCCACCGTAGCCGCGCTCACAGGCGGAAGCTCAGGTCGCCGGCAAGGAAGGCGGCGCCGAACTCGACGTCCTTCTCGAAGCCCATCACCTGGAAGCGCTCGCCCATCTCGCTGGGCAGGGTCAGGCGCTTGACCTCCTGGGTGCGGCGCAGGCGCTCGCCCTCGTCGGCGATGCGCTCGATGCGTTCGAGCACGCCGGCCAGGCCGTTGCCGAGCAGGAAACTGGCCTGCGAGCAGTAGCCGGCGAAATCGAAGCCGGCGGCGACGCCGGCCTCGGCCAGCGCGGTGAAGTCGACCGAGGCAGTCAGATCCTGCAGGCCCGGCCACAGCAGCGGTTCGCCGTGCATGCGGTGGCGATAGAACGCGCGCAACGTACCGTCGCTGCGCTCGGGCAGGTAGTACTCGCCACGCGCGTAGCCGTAGTCGACGAACAGCATCGCGCCGCGTTGCAGGCCGCCGGACACCGCCTGCAGCCAGTACGGCAGCTGCGGCAGCACCTCGGATTGGTAGCCGTGCGCGAAGCGCTGGCCAAGCTGCCGCTCCAGGTGCCGCACGGCATGGCCGAGGAAGCCGTCGGCCGGGCGCAGCACGCGCACCAGCCGGCCGTCTTCGACCGCGACGTGCTCCTCGTAAACCTCATCGGCCTCGATGGCGAAGCGCGGCGTCGGCAGCGCATCGATGACCTCGTTGGCGAACAGCACGCCGTTCCAGTCGCCCGGGAGCGGACCGTCGAGCCACTCGACCAGCTCGAACAGCGGCGGCGTCAGCCGCTCCTGCAGACGCTCGCGCTGGCGCTGGCGCAACTGCGCGCTCGGCTCGAGGATGGCATAGCGGCCGGGCAAGGCGTCGAGTTCGAGCAGGCGCTTGAGCGCGACTTCGGCGAAGGCACCGGTGCCACCACCGAGCTCAAGGAACACGCCGGGTGCGGCCGGCGCGTCGGCACCGAGCTGCTGCAGCACCGGCGCCACCGCATCGGCCACGCAGGCGGCGAAGATCGGGCCCAGCTCCGGCGCGGTGACGAAATCGCCGCTCTCGCCAAACTTGCTGGCGCCGGCGCTGTAGTAGCCCAGGCCCGGTGCGTACAGCGCCAGCTCCATGAAGCGCGAGAACGGGATCGCACCGCCACTGTCGGCGATCTGCGCGCGGATCAGCGCCTCCAGTTGCGCGCTGTGGGCAAGCGCGTCGGCATCGGGCGCGGGCAACGCCTGCGCATCGCGGCGGCGGTCGAGGGGCGTGGAGTCGGTGGACATGCAACGGCTGCGTGGGACACTGGGCGCTCAGGATACGGCACGCCCCCGGAGAGCCTCGTCATGTCGATCGCCCTTTCGCCCGCGCCGGTCGCGCTGATCACCGGCAGCGCCAAGCGCATCGGCGCCGCGATCGCGCGCACCTTGCACGCGGCCGGCTACGACCTGGCCCTGCATTACCGCCATTCGCAGGATGAGGCCGCGGCGCTGGCCGCCGCACTCGAACGCACGCGCCCCGGCAGCACGCTCCTGTTGCCGGCCGACCTGGCCGAGTTCGACCGCCTGCCGGAGCTCGTCGCCCACACCATCGGCCGCTTCGGCCGGCTCGACGCGCTGGTCAACAACGCCTCTGCGTTCACGCCTTCACCGATCGGCAGCACCACGCCGGCGCTGTGGGACGCGCTGCTGGCCAGCAATGCACGGGCGCCGTTCTTCCTGGCCCAGGCCGCCGCGCCGCACCTGCAGGCGACGCGCGGCGCCATCGTCAACCTCACCGACATCTACGGCGAGCGCCCGCTGCGCCAGCACACCGTCTACTGCATGGCCAAGGCGGCGCTGCTGATGATGACGCGATCGCTGGCGTTGGAACTCGGCCCCGAGGTGCGCGTCAATGCGGTCTCGCCCGGCGCGATCCTGTGGCCGGAAGACGGCGGCAATGCCGCCGCGCAGCAGGCGATGCTGGCGCGCACGCCACTGGCACGCACCGGCACGCCGGAGGAGGTGGCCGAGGCGGTGCGCTGGCTGTTGCAGGATGCGCACTACAGCACCGGGCAGGTGCTGCATCTGGATGGCGGGCGGCTGCTTAATGCCTAGCGGCAACGCTGAATAAGTCGCTCTTGCTCGTCATTCCCACGAAGGCGGGAATCCAAGGATGTTGTTGTTCAAGGGGTTGACGTCCATGGATCCCCGCCTTCGCGGGGATGACGACGCTTATCAGCGTTGCCCTAATCACTTCGGCTGGAACGCACTCTCCAGATGCAGCCCCTGGAACGCCGGCGGCGCCTCGCCGTGGGTCGCGTAGCGGTACAACGCCGCCGAGTAGATGCCGCTCAGCGCCGACTGGTACACGCCCAGCAGCAGCGCCGCGATCACGAACAGCACCGCGATCACCACCGCCAGCGCCATCGACAGCTGCGCCGCCGCATACGCCAGCAACACGCCAACGACGATCACCGCGAACATGATCAGGCCGAATGCGGCGCCGATGCCGATGTTGCCGATCGCGTTCTCGCCCCAGGTGCGCTTGAGCAGGCCCGCACTCTTCTTCAAGGCATCCACCGGACCGATGTCCTGGCTGACCAGCACCGGCACCACCAGGAACGTCGCCAGCGTCCACGCCGCACCGAGGCCGCCGCCGAGCAGGCGCACCAGGAAATGGCTGTCGTCCTTCATCCGCTTGAGCACCAGGCCGACGGTCGCGGCGATCGCGGCGTAGCCCAGGATCGCCGGCAGCCGCGCCTTGGCGGCATTGAGCCCGTCGGCCAGGCTCGGGTCGCCGCCTTCCAGGCGAATCATCGCCGCACCGACCAGGGCGCTGTTGAAGAACAAGATCACGGTGTACTGGCAGAAATAGAACAGGAACGTCCACACCGCCGCGGACACGCCGAAACCGTGCTGGAACACGCGCCAGCCGATCATCGGCACCAGGAACGTCGCCAGCACCATCAGCGTGGCGGCGGCCGAAATCATCGGAAACAGCATCAGCTCCTTGTCCGAGCGCAGCACCGCCGCGCTCGCCTTGACCAGCTCCCAACTGCGCGAGAACTTCTCGAACATCGCCATCCCCTTCGTCCCCATGGGCCAGGGCGCATCCTCGGACCAAACCCGGGTCGCCGGCAAGCGGCCGACCGCGTGACTGCTACGGCAGGCTCAGTACGGGCACCGCCGAGTGGCGATCTCGAACAGCCGTCATCCCCACGAGGCGGCAACGACGGTCAGATCGCGACCGACTCCAGATCCGCGCCGCACTCCGGATGCGCCGCCCACAGCTGCGCCAATGTACGACCGCCGCCCGGCACCACTACGTCGGGCGCGATCTCGGCCAGCGGTCGCAGCACGAACGCGTGCTTGAGTTCCGGGCGCGGGATGCGCAGGTTGCCCGGGCCTTCCAGCACGCGGTCGTCGAACAGCACGATGTCGATGTCGAGCGTGCGGTCGCCGTAGCGTGGACCGCTGCGGTCGCGGCCGTGCGCGTCCTCGAGCGCGTGCAACCAGGCGTTGAGCGCCTGCGGCTCCAGCCCGGTCTCGATGATCGCCGCCGCGTTGTAGAAATCGGCGCCGTCGAAACCGACCGCGCGCGTTCGATACACCGGCGACAGCACGACCGCGCCGAAGCGATCGCGCAATGCCGCGATCGCGCCACGCAGGTGGACAGCAGCATCGAGATTGCTGCCCAGGCTCAGGTAGGCGCGACTCATGGCAACGGGGACTGGGCCGCGGCCTTGCCGCCTTCGGCCATGGCCCGGGTGAAATCGGCGCCGCCCGGCTGCTGGAACAGCCGCAGGCCGAACTCCGGCAGGATTGCGATCAGGTGGTCGAAGATGTCGGCCTGGATCGTCTCGTACTCGGTCATGATCGTGGTCTTGGTGAAGCACCAGATTTCCAGCGGCAACCCGGTCGGTTCGGGGGCGAGATGGCGCACCATCAAATCCATGTCCTGGCGCAGGCGCGTGCTGGCGCGCAGGTAGGCCTCGACATAGTGGCGGAACGTGCCGAGGTTGGTCACCTCACGCAGATCGTCGCTGGGCAGGTCGGTTCGGGCGGGCCGGCCGTCGGCCTCCATCTCGCGTTTCATGTCCGCCAGGTAATCGCCGATCGGCGCGGTCCGACTCAATGCATCCAGCTCGGCCGCCGTCATGAAGCGCACCGAACCCTGGTCGATGTACAGCGCGCGCTTGATGCGGCGCCCACCGGACTCCCGCATCCCGCGCCAGTTCTTGAAGCTGTCGCTGACCAGGCGATAGGTCGGCACGGTGGTGATGGTCAGGTCCCAGTTCTGGACCTTGACCGTGTTGAGGGCGATGTCGATCACGGTACCGTCGGCGCCAAGCGTGGGGATCTCGATCCAGTCCCCCAGGCGCAGCATGTCATTGCTGGCCAACTGCACGCTGGCCACCAGCGACAGGATCGAATCCTTGAACACCAGCAACATGATCGCCGACATCGCGCCGAAGCCCGACAGCAACAACAGCGGCGACTCGTCGACCAGGGTCGCCACGATCAGCACGAAGGCCACGACGAACACGACGATCTTGGCGACCTGCAGGTAGCCCTTGATCGGCCGCTCGCGTGCATGCGGCCCGCGCCCCTCGTAGAGGTCGTTGCCAGCATCGAGCAGGTCGCCCAGGGCCAGCGCCACCGTCAGCACGACGTACGCGGCGGCGACGTGGCGCACCACGGTCACCAGCACCTGCGGCAACCCGGGGATGGCCGCGCAGCCCAAGTACAGCACCAGCGCCGGCACCACGTGCGCCAGGCGCGAGTACACGCCCCGCACCAGCAGGGCATCGTCCCACTTCATCGGCGAGGCGCGCACGAGCGGCGTGACCACGCGGCGCAGGATCTTGTGGCTCAGCCAACTCGACAACACCGCCACCAGCACCAGCACCAACGCCTGGATCACGGTCGGTGCGTAGGGCCAGTCGAGCAGTGGCTGCAGGGATTCGGGCAGCCAGTCCATGTGCCTGCTCACGGCGCCGAGCGCTCGATCATCACCCCGACCGCGCGCGCACCGCGCACCGCGCCGGGCTTGCTCAGCTTGAGCTTGACGCTGCGCACGCCGAACTCGTCGAGCACGATCGCGGCCACGCGCTCGGCCAGCGTCTCGACCAGGCCGAAGTCCGATTGCGACACGTACTCGACCAGGCGCTTGCTGATCGCCTTGTAGTTGAGCGTGTCCTCGATGGCGTCGCTCGCCGCCGGCACGCGGTTGTCGAAGGCCATTTCCAGGTCGAACACGAGCGTCTGGCGGATGCGCCGCTCCCAGTCGTAGATGCCGATCAGTGCCTCGATTTCGAGGCCTTCGATGAAGACGTGGTCCATGAACGGGAATAGGAAATGGAAAGTGGAGAATCGTAAAGGCGAAAGCGTCTGAGGCGAATGATGGGAATCCGGGGAGTTAGACGACTCCCGACTCCCGATTCCCGACTCCCGGCGTGCCTGCGACCACAGGCAGGCTCGCCATGTCCCAGCGCGGCGTGACCTTCACGGCCAGGTCTTCGTGTTGCCCGGCCTGCAGGCGCAGCGCGCCGGCGAAGGCGATCATCGCGCCGTTGTCGGTGCAGAACGCCGGCCGCGGGAAGCTGACGCGCCCCCCGCGCTGGCGCGTCATCTCGTCGAGCTTGCCGCGCAGGCGCTTGTTGGCGCCGACCCCGCCGGCGACCACCAGGGTGTCGCAGCCGGCCGCGTCGAGCGCGCGCTGGCACTTGATCGCCAGCGTGTCGACCACCGCGTCCTCGAAGCCACGGGCGATGTCGGCACGGGTGGTGTCACTGCGGTCGCTGTTCTGCCAGGCCAGCAGCACCTGGGTCTTGAGGCCGCTGAAGCTGAAGTCGAGGCCGGGGCGGTCGGTCATCGGCCGGGCGAACTTGTACACGCCGGGCCGGCCGTGCTCGGCCAGCGCCGCCAGTTGCGGCCCGCCCGGGTACGGCAGGCCCATCAGCTTGGCGGTCTTGTCGAAGGCCTCGCCGGCGGCGTCGTCCAGGGTCTCGCCGAGCAGACGGTAGCGGCCGATCGCCTCGACATGGACCAGTTGGGTGTGGCCGCCGGAGACCAGCAAGGCCACGAACGGCGGCTCGGGGCGGCCGCGCTCGCGGTCGTCCTCCAGCAGCGGCGCCAGCAGGTGACCCTCCATGTGGTGCACGGCGACCGCCGGCACTTCCAGCGCCCAGGCCAGCGCCCGCGCCACCCCGGCGCCGACCAGCAGCGCCCCGACCAGGCCGGGACCGGCGGTGTAGGCCACGCCGTCGAGGTCGTCGACGCCCAGGCCGGCGTCGGCCAGGGTCTGGCGGATCAGCGGCAGCAGCTTGCGCACGTGGTCGCGGCTGGCCAGCTCCGGCACCACCCCGCCATACTGCGCGTGCAGGGCGATCTGGCTGTACAGGGCATGCGCGCGCAGGCCGGCGTCCGTGTCGTACACGGCCACGCCGGTCTCGTCGCAACTGGTTTCGATGCCGAGGACTTTCACGTCGGTTGCGGATTCACGGGCCTGGGCCCTGGATGGGGCCCTATGTTGCACCTTCAAGGCGCCCATCGCTATAATGCGCGGCTCTCCCGGTCTGCCCGGGCCGGTCACCGAAACGAGATTACGTATGCCCAGCGTCAAAGTCCGCGAAAACGAGCCTTTTGAGTTTGCTCTGCGTCGCTTCAAGCGCACCTGCGAGAAGGCCGGTGTCCTGGCCGAGACCCGCAAGCGCGAGTTCTACGAGAAGCCGACCCAGGAACGCAAGCGCAAGGCCGCCGCTGCGGTGAAGCGTCAGGCGCGCCGCGCCTCGCGCGACGTCACCAAGCGTCAGCGCCTGTACTGATCGCGTCCGCGGCAGGCCTCGCGCAGCGCGCGGACCTGTCGCTTCAACGCCATCATCGAGCCGGCCGCGCCCTGCGCTGCCGGCTTTTTGTGTTTCTGGATTTCGACCACTCGACCGCGCCCCACTCCGCCCGGTCCCCCCTGCCAAGGAGCAGCCCGATGAGCCTCAAGCAGCGACTCACCGACGACATGAAGGCCGCCATGAAGGGCGGCGACAAGCACAGCCTCGGCGTGATCCGCCTGATCAACGCCGCGATCAAGCAGAGGGAAGTCGACGAGCGCATCGAGCTTGACGACGCCGCGGTGATCGCCGTGCTCGACAAGATGGTCAAGCAACGCCGCGACTCGGTCACCCAGTACCAGGCCGCCGCGCGCCCCGACCTGGCCGATGTCGAGCTGGCCGAGATCGTCGTGATCGAGCGCTATCTGCCGACCAAGCTGGGCGAGGCCGAGATCCTGGCCGCGATCGATGCCGCGGTTAGCGAGACCGGCGCCATCGGCCCGGCCGACATCGGCAAGCTGATGGGCGCATTGAAGCCCAAGCTCGCCGGCCAGGCCGACATGGGCCAGGTATCGGCGCTGGTGAAGCAACGGCTCGCCAGCTGAATTTTGGTAGGAGCGGCTTCAGCCGCGAGCTCTTGGCCGCCTTTGCATGGCCGGAGTCCGACAGCTCGCGGCTGAAGCCGCTCCTACAGGGCATGAACCGCGTGGCATTCTTGTAGATCATGGCCCGCATCCCCGACGCGTTCATCGATGATCTTCTAGCGCGATCCGACATCGTCGAGATCATCGGCGCGCGCGTGCCACTGAAGCGTCAGGGCAAGGAATACTCGGCGCGCTGCCCGTTCCACGACGAGCGCTCACCGTCGTTCACGGTGTCGCCGACCAAGCAGTTCTACCACTGCTTCGGCTGCGGCGCGCACGGCACCGCGATCAGCTTCCTGATGAACTACGACCGCCTCGAGTTCCTCGATGCGGTCGAGGAGCTGGCCAAGCGCGTCGGCATGGAAGTGCCACGCGACACCCAGCAGCGCAACGTCAACCCGGACAGCGCCGACCTCTACAACGCGGTCGAGGCGGCATCGAAGTTCTTCCAGAAGCAACTCGCCGGCAGCGACAAGGCGCGCGCCTACCTCGACGGCCGTGGCGTCGGCGAGGCGATCCGCGCGCAGTTCGGCATCGGCTACGCGCCCGACGGCTTCAACGCCTTGCGCGACGCGCTCGGTACCGACCCGCGCCGCATGTCGCTGCTCGAACGCGCCGGCCTGTTCTCCAGGAACGACAGCGGCCGCGTCTACGACAAATTCCGCGACCGGGTGATGTTCCCGATCCACGACCGCCGTGGGCGTACGATCGCCTTCGGCGGTCGCGTGCTCAGTGCGTCCGATAACGGCCGGGACGCCGGTCCCAAATACCTCAACTCACCCGAGACCGCGTTGTTCCACAAGGGCCGCGAGCTCTACGGCCTGTGGCAGGTGCGCCAGGCACACAACAAGATCGACAAGCTGGTGGTGGTCGAGGGCTACATGGACGTGATCGCGCTGTTCGAGCATGGCGTCGACTGCGCGGTGGCCACACTGGGCACCGCGACCACGCCCGACCACGCCGAGCTGCTGTTCCGCAACGCGCCCGACGTCTACTTCTGCTTCGACGGCGACCGCGCCGGCCGCGGCGCGGCGTGGAAGGCGGTCGAGTCGGTGCTGCCGCGCATGAAGGACGGCCGCCAGGCGTTCTTCCTGTTCCTGCCCGAGGGCGAGGACCCGGACTCGCTGGTCCGCAGCGAAGGCCGCGACGGTTTCGATGTGCGCCTGCGCGACGCCACGCCGCTGTCGCAGTTCTTCTTTGATTCGCTCTCCGGCGACGTCAATCTCGGCACCCTGGAAGGCAAGGGCCGCCTGGCCGAACGCGCCAAGCCGCTGCTGGCGCAGATTCCCGACGGCGCCTTCGGCGACCTGATGAAGCAACGCCTCACCGAGCTCACCGGCGTGGGCGCGCGCACCAGCTCGCCGGAAACACACGTGCCGACCCAGCGCGCCCGCGCCGCCAGCGGCACCCCGGCCCCCAAGCGCAGCGTGGTGCGCAGCGCGATCTCGCTGCTGCTGCAGCAACCGGCGCTCGCCCTGGAATCACGGCCGCCGTTCCGCTTCGCCGGCCTGCGCCAGCCCGGCGTGCCGCTGCTGATCGAGTTGCTGCAGCTGGTCCAGCACCGCCCCGACATCGGCACCGGCTCGCTGATCGAACACTTCGCCGAGCGCGAGGAACAGGCGGCGCTGTACAAGCTGGCCGCGCAGACCCTGCCCGGCGACGAAGGCGCCTGGCGCAGTGAATTCATCGACGCCATGACCCAGCTCGACCGCCAGACCCTGCAGCAGCGGCTGGAAGAATTGCAGAGCAAGCAGCGCGAGAGCGGCCTCGACGACACCGACAAGGCCGAGCTGCGCGGCCTGCTGCAATCACGCTTCGCCTGATCGGACCGATCGCACGGCCGCGACGCCCAGGGTAGGCCCTGATGCGGTGGCCGCATCAACCCGGATCCGTCATAGGACGACTTTGATCAAGCCACCGGCTGCAACTTGAAGGCCGCCCCGGGCTGCAGCAATGGCAGCAGCCAATGATCGAGCAGCAGGAACGCGAACAGCGCCATCAGGTAGACGATCGAGTAGTTGAACACCTTCATCGCGTACAGCTCGTCGGGTGGGCTCATCAGCTTCCAGGCGTGCCACAGGAAGGCAGCGTTCAGAACCATGGCACCGCACAAGTAGAAGTCACCGCTCATCTCGATGACGCGCGGAAGAATCGTCACCACAGTGAGCAGGATCGTATAGAACAGGATCTGCCAACGCGTGTACTCGACTCCGTGCGTGACCGGCAGCATCGGCACCATCGCTCGCGCGTAGTCAGCGCGACGGAAGATTGCCAGCGCCCAGAAATGCGGTGGCGTCCATACGAAGATGATCAACACCAGCAGTAGCGCGTGCGCCCAATCCCACTCGCCGCGCATGCCGGTGATCGAGGCCCAACCCAGTAACGGCGGCGCCGCGCCGGCGATGCCGCCGATCACGATGTTCTGCGGCGTGGCGCGCTTGAGGAACACGGTGTAGACCACCGCGTAGCCGATCAGCGAGGCGAACGTCAGCAACGCCGTGATGGTGTTGACCCACAGCACCAGGATCAGCATCGACAGCGCCGCCAGGATCAGCGCGAACACCAGCGCCTGGGCCGGCGTGATCTGTCCGGCGACGATCGGCCGCCACGAGGTGCGCGCCATCTTGGCATCGATGCGCGAGTCGAGCAGCTGGTTGATCGCCGCCGCGCTGGACGCGGCCAGCCAGATGCCGAGGAAGCCGAGCAGGCCGCGCTTGGTCTCCGCGGGATCGGGCATGCCGTCCACCGCCAGCAGCATGCCCACCAGTGCGGTGAACACGATCAGCGCAACCACGCGCGGCTTGGTCAGGTCCCAGTACTGGCGCAGCGTCGCGGACATCACGGCGCAGGCTCGCGCAAGCGTGCCAGCAGCGACACCAGCACGAACAGCAACAGCACCGCGCCGGCGTTGTGCAGCACTGCCACCGACAACGGCAGGCCGAGCTTGACGTTGGCGATGCCGAGCGCGACCTGCGCCAGCGTCAGTATGCCCAGCAGCGTCGCCCAGCCGCGCATGCCCGGCGTGCGCAGCAACCTTGCCGCCAGCCACAGCAGGTAGACGAACACGACGCCCGCCATCATCCGGTGCGCAAGCTGGATCGCGATGCGCGACTCGCCGTCGAGGATGCCACCTTCGTAGTCGACGCCGATGCCGCGCCACAGCACGAAGCCTTCGCCGAAGTCGTGCGGCGGCCACCACCGCCCGACACAGGTCGGGAAGTCGTTGCCGCAGGCGAGCGCGGCGTAATTGGCGCTGGTCCAGCCGCCCAGTGCGATCTGCACGCCGAGCAGCACCAGCCCGATGATCATCCAGCGGCGCACGGCAACGGCCTCGGCCAGCCGGATCGGGAGGTCGGTCGCCCGCCAGGCCGTCCACAGCAGCAGCGAGAAGGTGAGCAGGCCGCCGAGCAGATGCGCCATCACCACGATCGGCTTGAGCAGCCAGGTCACCGTCCACATGCCGAGCAGTGCCTGGAAGATGATCACCGCCAGGGTGAGCGCGGCAACGCGCGACAGGTCCAGGTTGCTCCAACGCAACGCCGCGAACAGCAACACGGCCTCGCCGAGGATCGCCAGCACGGAGGCGGCGACGTGCTGGCCTTGCATGTACAGCGGGATGGCGACCGCCACCAGCACCGCCGCGGCGATCACCTGCAGCGCGCCATAACGGCGCTTGCGTGCGGCCAGCAGCGCCAGCATCAGCACCAGCACGCCCAGCACGCCGGCGATCATGCGATGGAACTGTTCACGCCAGGCCTTGTGCACCTCGACCGGACGGATCGCGGTGGCGGCGTGGTCGCCGATCTCGTGCGCCGTGCTCGGCCATGCGGCGCGGCCGTAGCAGGTCGGCCAGTCCGGGCAGCTCAGGCCGGCATTGGACAAGCGCACGAAGGCACCGAACACGATCACGCCAAGCGCGAGCGCGACCGCCAGCCAGGCGATGCGATGGAAATGTCGGTAGGCGACGGGCTTGGTCATGCGCAGAACTCTTCCGGACGGATCACTTCAGCTTGAGCAGCTTGGCCAGGTCGGCGCGCAGCCCGGCCGGATCGAAGCCGGGAGGGTAGCGCAGAATGACGAAGCCGTAGGGATCGATGACGTACACCGGCACACCGCGCGCGCCCTTTGCAGCGGTCTCGTCGACGCGCGGCAAGGCGGCACGCAGCACCGGATCGGGCCGGAGCACGCGCAACGTCGCCGGGCGCGGCACGTTCGCCGGTGGCGCACAGTCCGGTGCCTGGCACAGCCACAACACGTGCACGTCGTCCGCATCCTTGCCGAACAGCTGCCAGACCGTGTCGATGTCGCGTGCCAGCTGCTCGCATTGCGCCGCGCAATCGGCCGGCGGTGCGACCACGATGCGCCAGACTCGCCCGGCCGGGTTCCAGCGGTAAGCCGTGCCATCGTGCAGTTGCGGCACCTGCTGGCGCAGGTCGGTCGGCGGCTGCAGCAGCTCGCCGTGGTTCTTCATGCCTTCCGGGCGCCAGCCGGAGAAACGCAGCAGGCCCGCGACCAGCATGCTGCCGAAGAACATCACGAACAGCGCGATCAGCAGGCTGCGGTTGCGGGTGCGGTGGGTGTTGTCGGTGTTCATCGCACGGGACTCCTACGGTCGTCGACGCGGCTTGCGGAAGGTCAGGATCAGCGCGGTGGCCAGCACCGTCAGCGCCAGCCCGAACCACTGCACGGCATAGCCGCGGTGCTTGTCCGGCGGCAGCGTGTTGGGCAGCAGCTCGAGGTCGCGTTGGTAGCCGCTCGGCAGGGCCGGGTCCAGGCGCAGCACGCGCGGCGCGAGCGGCACGGCCAGTCCCAGCTCAGCGCTCATCTGCCTGGTATCGAGCCGCGTCATCAGCCGATGCGCGCCTTCCTGGCGGAAAGCCGGCCCCATGGCCAGGCCACCCGAGGGAGGCGGCGCCAACAGGCCGCGCACTTCGACGATGCCCGATGGCGCGGGCTCGAGGGCGGGCATCCGGCGATCGCCCGACAGCGGCACCCAGCCCAGGTCAACCAGCAACCGCCCTTCCTGCAGCGACGGCACGGCACGGCCGGGGTGGAATACACGATAGACACGCACACCGGCGCGACCGTTGCGCAGTTGGTTGTCGAGCAGCCATGCACCGTCTTCCTCGAACGAACCGGCGCCTGCGCTCCAGTCGTACGCGCGCGCGCGCCGTGGATCGGACGCGACGGCCAGTGGCTTCGGCGTGCGGGTTTCCAGCACCTGCGCCGCGGCATCGAGCATGGCCTGTTTCTCGACCGCACGACGCGATTGCCACAGGCCCAGATGGACGAACAGCGCGATCGCCAAGGTTGCCGCAATCCATCCGATGATGAGGCTGCTCCGACGGCTCACGACTTCCTCGCGTGTGGCTGCGATAATGACGAATACGCCCCGTCACGGGGCCGATCGGACGCTGCCATGAACGATTCCCTGAAGACCTTGTTGGTCATCGCTTTCCTGATCGTGATCCTGTGGAACCTGGGCGCCGGCCTCTACTACATGCTCGTCGACAAGGGCGAGAGCAAGCGCACCGTGAACGCACTGACCCGTCGTATCGCGCTGTCCGTCGCGCTGATCCTGCTGGTCGTCCTGGCCAACTACATGGGCTGGATCAAGTTCCACGGCGGGCCGTGAGGAGCCGTGATTGGTGATTGGTGATTGGTGATTCGTAAAAGCAAAAAGGGCGACGGTGATGCCGTCGCCTTTCTTGTTCGACCGGGCTCGTGCTGGTGTTTATTCGCCAATCACGAATCACCCATCACGAAGCACGGCCTTACAGCACGTAGACGAACAGGAACAGGCCCAGCCAGACCACGTCGACGAAGTGCCAGTACCAGGCCACCGCCTCGAACGCGAAGTGCTGGTCCTTGCTGAAGTGGCCCTTGAGGCAGCGGAACCAGATCACCGCCAGCATGATCGTGCCCAGCGTCACGTGCGCGCCGTGGAAGCCGGTGAGCATGAAGAAAGTGGAGCCGTAGATGCCCGAGCCCAGGGTCAGGTTCAGTTCCTTGTAGGCGTGGATGTACTCCTCAGCCTGGAAGAACAGGAACAGCGCGCCGAGCAGCACTGTCAGGCCAAGGAACAGCAACAGCTGCTTGCGGTGGCCGGCCTTGAGCGCGTGGTGGGCGATGGTGACCGTCACGCCCGAGGTCAGCAGGATCATGGTGTTGAGCAGCGGCAGGCCCCACGCCGGGATGGTCTGGTAGAGACCTCCGATCGCACCCGGACCGTTGCTCGGCCAAGCCGTGGAATAGCCCGGCCACAGCAGCGAGTTGGTCATGACACCGTCGCCTTCACCGCCAAGCCACGGCAGCGCGAACTGGCGCGCGTAGTACAACGCGCCGAAGAACGCGCCGAAGAACATCACCTCGGAGAAGATGAACCAGATCATCCCCATGCGGAACGAGGTGTCGACCTGCTTGTTGTAGTTGCCGCGCACCGACTCGCGCACGACGTCGCCGAACCAGCCGAACAGCACGGCGATCAGCAGCGCGATGCCAAAGAAGAAGACACCCTTGCCCCAGCTGGCCTCGTTGAGCCAGCTGGCAACGCCGATCATGGTCGTGAACAACGCGATCGAACCGAGGAACGGCCAACGGCTGCTGTGCGGCACGAAGTAGATGTTGGCGTCTGGCGAGTGGGCTTGGGCCATGGCGGCGTTCCGTATAAGTGCGGCGATTACAAGGAAAGGATCTACGTCACGGAGCCGAAAGCGGCGCGGGCGCGGCCTTGGCCGTGCCTTGCTGCTGTGCGGTCAGCGTGTCGTTCTTGAAGAAGGTATAGGACAGGGTGATCGTGTTGACGTCGGCCGGCAGGTTCGGGTCGACGATGAAACGCACCGGCATGTCGCGTGCCTCGCCCGCCTGCAGGGTCTGAGCGGTGAAGCAGAAACACTCGGTCTTGTTGAAGTAACCCGACGCGCGCGCCGGCGCCACCGAAGGCACTGCGCTGCCGACGACGGCACGGTCGCTGGTGTTGCGCGCGTAGTAGGTGGTCTGGTACTGCTCGCCCGGCACGACCTGCATCGTCACCTGGTGCGGCGAGAACTCCCACGGCAACTTGGAATTGACGCCGCCGTCGAACTGCACGGTGATCGTCCGCTTCGCCGGCGCCGCCTTGGCGTCCTGCACGCCGCTGGCGGCACTGCGCTCCAGGCGGATGCCGAACACCTTCTCGCAGGCAATGCGGTACAGCGGCACCAGCGCGAACGTCAGCGCGAATGCGCCGATCGCCACCACGACCATCTTGGTCAGGCCGGCGCTGCTGCTCTTGCGGCTGTCGGGCGCGTCGCTCATTGCCCGAGCACTCCGCTGAGGATGAAGGCGATGTAGATGCCAACCGCGATCGCCGCCACCCACAGCGCGGTGCGGCGCACGGCCTTGCGGCGTGCGGCATCGTCATTGCGGGGGGCGGTGGTCGGGGTCATGTCGGCCGGCTCGGACTCAGTGCGAGATGTCGCCATGGGCGAGGTCGCCGTCGCGGATCACCGGCGGCGTGGTGAAGGTGTGGTGCGGCGCCGGGCTCGGCACGGTCCACTCCAGGCCCTTTGCGGCTTCCCAGGCGCGGGCGTCGGCCTTGGCGCCGGTGGCCAGCGAGCGCCACAGGATGAAGCCCATCAGGAACGGCGTGATGAACATGCCGAACGCGCCGATCGAGCTGATCAGGTTCCAGTCGGCGAACACCACGTTGTAGTCCGGGATGCGGCGCGGCATGCCGGCCAGGCCGAGGAAGTGCTGCGGGAAGAACAGCAGGTTGACGAACACCATCGTCCACCAGAAGTGGAACTTGGCCCAGGTCTCGTTGTACATGCGGCCCGACCACTTCGGCCACCAGTAGTACACGGCGGCGATGATGCCGAACAGGGCACCGGTGACCAGCACGTAGTGGAAGTGCGCGACCACGAAGTAGGTGTCGTGGTACTGGAAGTCGGCCGGCACGATGGCGAGCATCAGGCCCGAGAAGCCACCGATGGTGAACAGGATCACGAACGAGATCGCCCACAGCATCGGCGCCTCGAAGCTGATCGAGCCGCGCCACATGGTGGTGACCCAGTTGAACACCTTCACGCCGGTCGGGATCGAGATCAGCATCGTCGCGAACATGAAGTAGATCTCGCCACCCAGCGGCATGCCGACGGTGAACATGTGGTGCGCCCACACGATGAACGAGAGGAAGGCGATCGCGGCGGTCGCGTACACCATGGCCTGGTAGCCGAACAGCGGCTTGCGGCTGAAGGTCGGGATGATCTCGCTGACAATGCCGAACGCCGGCAGGATCATGATGTAGACCTCGGGGTGCCCGAAGAACCAGAAGATGTGCTGGTACATCACCGGGTCGCCGCCGCCGGCCGCATTGAAGAACGAGGTGGCGAAGAACTTGTCGGTCAGCAGCATCGTCACCGCGCCGGCCAGCACCGGCATCACCGCGATCAGCAGGAACGCGGTGATCAGCCAGGTCCAGCAGAAGATCGGCATCTTCAGCAGGTCGATGCCCGGGGCACGCATGTTGAGGATGGTGGCGATGACGTTGATCGCGCCCATGATCGAGCTGATGCCCATCATGTGGATGGCGAAGATGGTGAAGGCGACGTTGCTGCCGCCCTGCAGCGACAGCGGCGGGTACAGCGTCCAGCCGCCGGCGGGGCCGCCGCCGGGCAGGAACAGGGTCATCAGCAGCAGGGTGAAGGCGAACGGCAGGATCCAGAACGACCAGTTGTTCATGCGCGGCAGCGCCATGTCCGGCGCGCCGATCTGCAGCGGGATCATCCAGTTGGCCAGGCCGACGAAGGCCGGCATGACGCCGCCGAAGATCATCACCAGCGCGTGCATCGACGTCATCTGGTTGAAGAACTCGGGGCTGACGTGCTGCAGGCCCGGGACCGCCAGCTCGGTGCGAATCACCACGCTCATCGCCGCGCCGATGATGAACATGATGAAGCTGAAGATCAGGTACAGCGTGCCGATGTCCTTGTGGTTGGTCGAGAAGAACCAACGCTCGATGAAGCCCTGCTTGTGGGCGTGATCATCGTGATGGGTGTCAGCGTGCGTGACGGCCATGGCCTACCTCAGAGAATGCGTGACGATCAGCCGGCGACCGGAGCGTGCTGGGGAGCAGCTGCGGCCGTGGCTTCGGTGTTCGGGGTGGAGCTGCCTTGCGGCTGCGCCTCGGTCGGAGCGGCCGGTGCAGGGGCAGCCGGAGCGGCGGGGGCCGGAGCCGGGGCCGGCGCGTTCTTGGCCTTCTCGGCGGCCAGCCACTGCTGGTACTCGGCCTTGGGCACGGCCTTGACCACGATCGGCATGAAGCCGTGATCCTTGCCGCACAGCTCCGCGCACTGGCCGCGGTAGATGCCCGGCTTCTGGATCTCGGTCCAGGCCTCGTTGACGATGCCCGGGATCGCGTCCTGCTTCCAGCCCAGCGCCGGCACCCACCAGGCGTGGATCACGTCGTCGGCGGTGATCACGAAACGGATCTTGGTGTCGGTCGGCAGCACCAGCACGTTGTCGACGTCGAGCAGGTAGTGGGCGTGGTCGGCCGCGGTCGGGACCGCCTTGCTCTGGCGGATCTCGTCGCTCTTGCGGTCGAGGCGGCTGGTGAGGGCCACGTTCTCGCCCAGGTACTCGTACTTCCACATCCACTGGAAGCCGGTGATCTTCACCGTCATCTCGGCGTTGCGGGTGTCGTACATCGCGATCAGCTTGCTGGTCGCCGGGAACGCCATCAGCACCAGCAGCACCACCGGCACCACGGTCCAGATGATCTCGAGCTTGGTGGAGTGGGTGAAGTCCTTGTCCGGCACCGCGCCCTTGGAGTGGCGGAACTTGAACATGGCCACGGCCATGGCGCCGAACACCAGGATGCCGATGATCACGCACACCCACAGCGCGAACATGTGCGCCGAATAGGCGTTGGCCGACTGGGCGGTGACGCCCTGACCCATGTTCAGCTGCCACGGCTTCGGGTCGGTCGCTTGCGCAAACGCAAGGACCGGCAGCGCCATCGCGGCGATGCCCGCTGCCCACTGCTTGAAACGACCGGCTTTCATCTGTTCGAGCCCCAGAAAAGTCACTAGGTAAACGTGGTTGCGTTGTCGTGCTCCGCGGGCTGCCTCTCCCGGCACCGGCCGCGCCAACACGCGGGGACCGTCCGGAAGGAGGTGGCTGGCGAGCCCCAAACACCTGCGTGGGGGCCCATCACGCCTGGGCAATCTGGCCCATGGGCGCTACGGATAACCGAGAAATGGTAGCCGCCGCCCCGCCTTGCGGCAACCCGCGGCGCGTTCATGACACGGCTCCGCGCCTTGCGCAAATGGCCCGAAACGCCCTGTGCCGCAAGGTTTGCCGCAATCTCGGGCGTTCCCGTCGCGACTGCGCACCGCCGCCCCATTCCGACGCGGCGGGCGGACCGGCCGCGCACAGGCCGGGATCGGCCGAAAGCTCTAAACTAACGGGCTTCCCACGGCTGTCCCACGGGTCCGATGACCACCACCGCTTCCTCTGCCGTCACCAGCGACGTCCCGCCGCCGCACGCGCTGCTGCTCAGCCCCGAACTCCCGCCGGCCCCAACCGGCCCACGCGCCGCACTCACCGCCGGCTGGGTCCGCGACGAGGCCGCCCACGTCCGCCATCTGCTCGAGCAGGCGCACCTGCCCGACGCCGAACGCACCGCCGCGCAGGCCACCGCCGCCGACCTGGTGCGCCGCGTACGTGATCGCGCCCAGGACCAGGGCGCGATCGAGGCCTTCATGCGCCAGTACGACCTGGGCAGCGAGGAAGGCGTGCTGCTGATGTGCGTGGCCGAGGCGCTGCTGCGCATTCCGGACCAGGAAACCGCCGACAAGCTGATCCGCGACAAGCTCGGCGACGCCGACTGGAAGAAGCACATGGGCCAGTCCGATTCGGTGCTGGTCAACGCCTCGACCTGGGGCCTGATGCTGACCGGCCACCTGGTCGACCTGGCCGACGACACCAAGCGCGACGTGCACAACGCCTTCAAGCGCCTGATCGGCCGCGTCGGCGAGCCGGTGATCCGCCTGGCGGTGCGCCAGGCGATGCGGATCATGGGCCACCAGTTCGTCATGGGCCGCACCATCGGCGAAGCGCTGGGCCGTTCGCGCAAGGGCGACAACGCCAGCTACCGTTACTCGTTCGACATGCTCGGCGAAGGCGCGCTGACCACCCAGGACGCGCTGCGTTACCAGCAGGCGTATCGCGACGCGATCCATGCGATCGGCCAGAGCGGCAACTACATCGGCAGCGACGTGTTCGCCGCGCCAAGCATCTCGGTCAAGCTGTCTGCACTGCATCCGCGCTACGAGCACGCCAAGCGCGAACGCGTGTTCGCCGAACTGACGCCGCGCGTGCTTGAACTGGCACAACTGGCCAAGCGTTACGGCATCGGCTTCACCATCGACGCCGAGGAAGCCGACCGCCTCGAGCTGTCGCTCGACGTGATCGCCGCGGCTTACCGCGACATCTCGCTCGACGGCTGGGAAGGCTACGGCCTGGCCATCCAGGCCTACCAGAAGCGCGCACCGGAGGCGATCGAGTTCATCGCCGACCTCGCCCGCCGCAACGGCCGTCGCATTCCCGTGCGGCTGGTCAAGGGTGCGTACTGGGACAGCGAGGTCAAGCGCGCGCAGGTCGACGGCCAGGCCGGCTATCCGGTGTTCACGCGCAAGCCCAACACCGACGTGTCGTACCTGGCCAACGCGCGCCGCATGCTCGAAGCATCGGATGCGATCTACCCGATGTTCGCCACCCACAACGCGCAGACGATCGCCACGATCCACCAGCGCGCGAAGGCGATGGGCCGCGAGAAACACTTCGAGTTCCAGAAGTTGCACGGCATGGGCGACGACCTCTACGCCGAGGTCATCCCGGCCGATCGTCTCGACGTGCCGTGCCGCGTGTACGCACCGGTCGGCTCGCACGAAGACCTGCTGCCGTACCTGGTGCGGCGCCTGCTCGAGAACGGCGCCAACTCCAGCTTCGTCAACCGCATCACCGACGAGGACGTCGCCATCGACGACCTCATCCGCGATCCGGTCGAAACCGTGTCGTCGTTCGATTCCATTCCACACCCGCGCATCCCGCAGCCGGTCGACCTGTACCGCAGCTATGCGGCTGCACATCAGTATTTCGAGAGGAGCAACTCCATGGGCATCAACCTCGCCAACGACGATCAACTTCGCATGCTCGCCGAGCAGGTCAATGCCGCAGCCAAGGCCGACTGGCGTGCCGCACCGCTGGTGCCGGGCGCGACCGTGTCCGGTCCGCACATCGCCGTGACCAATCCGGCCGACCGCCGCGAGACCGTCGGCCAATGGCAGGCCGCCGATGCCGCCACGGTCGAGTTGGCGCTGAACAACGCGGTCGCCGCGCAGGATGCATGGAATGCGACGCCGGCCGCTTCGCGCGCCGCGATCCTGGAGCACGCGGCGCAGATGCTTGAGCAGCGCATGCCGCAGTACCTGGCGCTGTGCACCAAGGAAGCCGGCAAGACCATCCCCGACGGCGTTGCCGAAGTGCGCGAGGCGGTCGACTTCCTGCGTTACTACGGCCAGCAGGCGCGCAAGATCTTCGCGGTGGAAGCCCTGCCGGGCCCGACCGGCGAGTCCAACACCCTGCAGCTGTCCGGCCGTGGCGTGTTCGTCTGCATCAGCCCGTGGAACTTCCCGCTGGCGATCTTCGCCGGACAAATCGCCGCGGCGCTGGCCGCCGGCAACAGCGTCATCGCCAAGCCGGCCGAGCAGACCAACCTGATCGGCTACTACGCGATCAAGCTGCTGCACGAAGCCGGCGTGCCGGAAGCGGTGCTGCAGTTCCTGCCCGGCGACGGCGCCACCGTCGGCGCCGCGCTGACGCGTGACCCGCGCGTGGCCGGCGTGGCCTTCACCGGCTCAACCGACACCGCGCGCGCCATCAACCGCGCCATGGCCGCGCGCGATGCCGCGATCGGCGTGCTGATCGCCGAGACCGGTGGCCAGAACGCGCTGATCGCCGACTCCTCGTCGCTGCCCGAACAGGTGGTCAAGGACGCGATCGGCTCGGCCTTCACTTCGGCCGGCCAGCGCTGCTCGGCCGCGCGCGTGCTGTTCGTGCAGGACGACATCGCCGACAAGGTCACCGCGATGCTGGCCGGCGCGATGAATGAACTGAAGGTCGGCGACCCCGGCCTGCTGTCGACTGACGTCGGCCCGGTGATCGACAACGACGCACTGCAGATGCTGGTCGACCACGCCGCGCGCATGGACGTGGAAGCGAGCAAGATCGGCGAGGTCGCACTCGACGGCGATGCCGCCCACGGCAGCTTCTTCGCGCCGCGCGCGTACGCACTGAAGTCGCTGGACCAGCTGCGCAAGGAGGTCTTCGGCCCAGTGCTGCACGTGATCCGCTGGAAGGCCGACCAGCTCGACAACGTCATCGACGCGATCAACGCCACCGGCTACGGCCTGACCCTGGGCATCCACTCGCGCATCGACGAGACCGTCGACAAGATCAGCGCGCGGGCGAAGGTCGGCAACTGCTACGTCAACCGCAACCAGATCGGTGCGGTGGTCGGCGTGCAGCCGTTCGGCGGCCAGAACCTGTCCGGCACCGGCCCCAAGGCCGGCGGCCCGCACTACCTGCCGCGCTTCACCACCGAGAAGACGATCACCATCAACACCACGGCCGCCGGCGGCAACGCCTCGCTGCTGACGTTGGGTGAGTAGCCACGGCTTGCGCGGCACTGCCGCGCGTGGCTACGAACGCCCGCCGCGCTGCGGCGGGCCGGACGAGTAAGCGCGTTTGCGAGCCACTGGCTCGCGTGCTTACGAACGCCCGTCGCGAAGCGCAGGGCCGGAACGAGTAAACGCCGCCAGCATTCGGCGGGCCCAACGCCCGCCGCCAACACCACGCGCGAGGTTTCTCCTCGCGCGTGTTTTTTCAGGTGTCTGCTGCGCCCAGGCAGCGCGCCAGAAACTCCACGGTAGCGCGCACCGCCGGCAGCTGGCCGCGCCGGTGCGGCATCACCAGCGTGGTGGTGACACGGCCCGCACTCCACTCCGGCAGCACGCGCACCAGCTGCCCGGCCGCGAGTGGCGCGCGGCAGATCGTCTCGGGCAGGCAGACCACGCCCAGCCCGGCGATCGCCGCGCTGACCAGCACGGTCGATTCGTTGGCCACCATTCGCGGCAGCGGCGTCACCTGCGCCGTCTCGCCGTTCGCATCGGAGAGCTGCCAATGGGTGGCCGTCGCTGCGGTCAGCAGGCCGTCGTGGCTGGCCAGATCCGCGGGCAAATGCAGCGCCTCGCGTTGATCGAGGTAGGCGGGCGCGGCCACCAGCAGGATCGGCTCGACCAGCAACTGCCGCTGCACCAGCCCGGAATCCGGCAACGGCGCGAAGTGGCTGCGCACGGCGATGTCGAAGCCCTCCTGCACCAGATCGACGAAGCGGTCGGTGACCACCACCTGCACCTGCACGCGCGGGTACGCGCGCGCCAGCGCCGGCAAGTGCGGCGCCAGGTGCATCTGCGCGGTCGGCACCGAGGCGGTGATCTTCACCGTGCCGCCGGGTTCGGCCTGGCGCCGGCGCACCACCGCTTCTGCGGCCTCGGTCTCGATCAACGCGGCGCGCGCATGTTCGTAGAAGTCACGCCCAAGCTCGGTCAGGACGAAGCTGCGCGACGTGCGATGGATCAGGCGCGCTGCCAGGCCTTCTTCGAGCTCGGCCACCCGCTTGCTGATGGTCGATTTCGGCACACCCAGATGGCGTGAGGCGGCAGCAAAGCCACCGTGCTCGACGGCGGCGGCAAACAGCACGAGGTCGTTGAGATTGAGCACGGTGCAAAGTCCGTAATCATGGACGATAAGTCCAATATTTGCCTACTACTCAGTCAATGTCCACGGAAATAGATTGATCGCACCCCGACTTCGGGTCCCTCAATCAAGGACAACCACCATGACCACCCCCTCCTCCGCCACCGCCCCCACCCTGTTCTACGGCGTGCCTTCGGGCTGCTCGTTCGGTTCGATCGTCGCGCTGGAATGGCTGGGACAGCCCTACCGCCTGTCCCGCATCGAGATGCCCGAAATGGTGACCAGCGACGCCTACCGCCGCATCAACCCGGTCGCGGAAACGCCTTCGCTGCTGACCGCGGACGGCCAGATCATCAGCGAGAGCGCCGCCATCCTCAACCACATCGGCGCGCGCGGCATCGCGAAGGGCATCGGCTTCGCCCAGGGCACGGCGCAGTTCGACCGCCTCAACCAGATGCTCGGCTTCCTCAACACGACCTTCTTCAATGCCTTCGTGCCGCTGTGGCACATCCTCGAGCACGGCAGCGACGCCAACGAAGCGGCGGTGCTGCGCGAATACGGCCGCGCCAAGGTGATCCGCGCCCATGCGCTGCTCGAGGCCATGCTCGGCGATCAACCCTGGCTGCTGGGCGAACACAAGACCCTGGCCGACGCCTACTTCGCCGGCATCGCCCGTTGGACCCGCTACCACGACGTCATCGACCGCCGCGACTACCCGAACCTGCAGCGCCTGTATGACAAGCTCGAAGCTGATCCGGCGGTGGTCTTCGCCCACGCGATCGAGAAGCAGAAGCCGGCAGTGACGGCCGGTGGCTTCCTCGGCGAGGTCGATATGGGCGAAGCGCTGGAGTGGCTGCCGCTGGCCGCCTGAGGCACCGTTGCGGATCGCGCGCCCAGGCTGCGCCACAAAAAAGCCCCGCCGAAGCGGGGCTTTTTCTTTCGATGACGCGCTTGCTTAGAACTTGTACTGCGCCGAGATGCCGTACAGGCTGACGTTTGCGTCGTACTCGCCGACCAGGGTGTGGCCCTGGGCGTCGGCAAGGTCGATCTGCGGGTTGCCGGCGTCGAGGTAGGTGTAGGCGAAGTTGACCTCGAGGCTCTGCGTGGCCTGCCAGCTGGCGCCGAGCGAGTACCACTTGCGGTTGCCGTCAGGCAGGCGCGGCGTGCGCGTGGCGATGTCGGTCGGGCTCTCGTCGTAGGCGTAGCCACCGCGCAGGGTCCAGGCGTCGGTAAGCTTGTACTCGCCGCCCAGCGACCAGAACTGCGTTTCCTTCCAGTCGAAGTCCTCGACCGAGTTCGGATCCGGGTTGGCGAAGTCGATGTTGATCTCGCGCAGCGAGTCCCAGCCGGTCTGCGACCAGTCGGCCATCATCGAGAAGGCGTCGGTGAACTGGTAGGCGACGCTGACCGTGGTGACCGACGGCGTGGTCAGGTCGGCGCGGGCGCCACCGTCCTTGAACAGCACGGCGGTGTTCGGGTTGCCGCCGAGCGCGGCCTGCACATTGCCCGGCACGGTCCAGTCGACCGAACCGTCGATCTCGTGGTCGATCTCGGAGCGGTACGACACGCCGATCGACAGCTTGTCGGTCGGACGCAGGGTGGCGCCAACCAGCCAGCCGAAGCTGTTGCTGTCGCCTTCGACCTCGGCATGGCCGTCGTTGGCCTGCGGACGGAACGGGTAGGCCGGGTTGAAGCAGTTGGCCGGGCTGCCCGAGGCGCAGATGATCGTGCCGAAGTCCACCGCCTTCGACAGGGTCACGTCGGCGCGCTCATAGATCATGCCCAGGCCGACCGAGAAGCGCTCGGTGATGTCGAGCGCGGCCGACAGGGTCAGGTCGATGGTCTGCAGGTCGGACTTGTCGGCGGAGTAGCGGCCAACCCAGTCGGCGTCGTAGTCGGTGACCAGGCCGAACGGCGCGCTGACCATGGCGCCCAGCGCCAGGCCGTTGTCGAGCTTGTGCACGAACGCCATCGCCGGCACCGGGATCAGGTCGCCGGCGTCGCCGCCGTTGTCGCCGGTCATCGGGCGGCCACCCAGCGCGGTGCCGGAGCCCTCGAACTCAAAGCCCAGGTCGATGGTGGTGACATCAGCCTGGACCGTGGTGCCCTCGAACTGGGTCATCGCCGCCGGGTTGTTGGCGACGACCGAGGCATCGCCGGCGGCGACGGCGGAGCCGGCGAACGCGCGGCCCTGGGCCTTGACGCTGTTTTCCTTGATCTGGAAGCCCGAGGCGTGAACCTGGCCGAACGCCAGAGCGCCGGTGATGCCGAGTGCGAGCGCCGACAGGCGCGTGAAACCGTGAACGTGTTGCATGCGTGGAGTCTCCATTGGAGTATTTTTGGTCTTCCGCGGCCGTCTTTGCCTGAGGACCGGCCGAGCCGGTCGTCAGCGCGTGCCGGAAGCCCTCCCGACGTACGACGCCGTATGCACTATAGCGCGGCTATTAACCCAACGCTAACAATAGCCGGGCCACCGGCCAGCCACCCTCTTCGCCCCCATGCCCAAGCGCTGTCCCGCCCTGATTTGCCCTCTTGACCGTGCCGGCCCGGCCGGCGGCGGGGCCTGAATGGTGTTCGTGGCGATCCCGTCGCGCGAGCGCACGCCGCTGCGTTGGGCGACGCCGTTGCTGTTCAGCGCGCTGTGGCTGTGCTTCATCGGCGCCGAGCTGCTGCCCGACCCGGCGCAGCACCGCCTGATGATGGAATGGGGCGCGCTTTCGGGTGGGCTGGCCTCGCCGCAGGACTGGCTGCAGGCACTGCGTGACGGCAGCACCCTGCGTCTGTTCAGCGCGCTGCTTCTGCACGCCGACTGGGCGCACCTGCTCGGTAACCTGGTGTTCCTGCTGATCTTCGGCCTGCCTGCCGAGCGCGCGATGGGGCCGTGGCGGCTGCTGGCGCTGTTCCTGCTGGGCGGCGCCGTCGCCAATCTGGCGGCGGTGATCGCAATCGGTACGCCGGACCGGCTGATCATCGGCGCCAGCGGCGCGGTGTCGGCATTGATCGGCGCCTACCTGGCGCTGTTCCCGGGCGCCAAGCTCGGCGTGGTGGTGCCGCTGGGGTTGTTCCTGCAGTTCGTGAAGGTGCCGGCGCCGCTGCTGATCGGCGTGTGGGCGCTGCTGCAACTGGTGTTCACCTTCATCGGCCCGGCCTTCGGCGCGGTGGCCTGGTCGGCGCACCTGGCCGGCTTCGCTTTCGGCGGCGCGTTCGCGCTGATCGCACGCGCCGGCATTGTCCGGCGCCTGCGCCGCAAACGCGGCTTCTGAGCGTCGGGAATCGAAACGGCAAGAGCTTGAGATGCCCATGCTTCCACCCCATCGTGGAACCGAGCCCATCGCAGCTTTGCGATTCCCTATTCCCCATTCCCGATTCCCGCCTGATGGCCAAGACTCTCTACAAAGTGACCTTCCTCAACGCCGGCAAGGTCTACGAGCTGTACGCCCGCCGCGTCGCCTCCGGCGCCCTGTGGGGTTTCACCGAGGTCGGCGAACTGGTGTTTGACGTGCACGACGGTGTCGTGATCGACCCGACCGAGGAGCGCCTGCGCGACGAGTTCGGCAACACCCGTGTGCTGCATCTGCCGATGCAGAGCATCGTGCGCATCGAGGAAGTCGAGCGCAAAGGCCAGTCGGCGATCCGCGACGCCGCCACCGGCGAGAAGGTGGTGACGCCGTTCCCGCTGCCCGCCAAACCGCGGTAACGGGGAGCGATCCACCTGCGGCGGCTCACTCCCCACGCGTGGACCTCCATACCCCGCCCTTTCGCGGCATTGACTCAGGCTACGCCTGGCCGGGGCCCGAAGTTTGCTGCGCAAACTTCGGGCCCCGGCCAGTGCGCTTCCACACCCCCACCCTTGCGCGCCTGCGGCGCGAACCGCCCCCTGACTCAGGGGGCTAGGGCAAATCAAACATCAGTTAGTCGGATGCGGCTTAGTGCTTGGTCGCAGGCGGCGCCGCACTCGCCACCGTTGGCTTCTTCAATTCAGCCAACGCCGCGGTGATCGGGGCATCGCCCTCCAGCACGTCGCCGGCATTGGCGCCGGGTTGGTCTTCCTCGTCGCCGCGCAGGTGGCCGGGCAGGCTGGCCTCGCTGAAATTGCGCACGCCGCCTTCGGCCTCCTTGCCCGGGCGCAGGGTCACGTCGGGAATGATGCCCAACGCCTGGATCGACTTGCCGCTCGGGGTGAAGTAACGCGCGGTGGTCAGCTTGACCGAGTCGCCGTTGTCGAGCGGCAACACCGTCTGCACCGAGCCCTTGCCGAACGTGCGACTGCCAACGATGCGCGCGCGGCCGTTGTCGCGCAGCGCGCCGGCCAGCACTTCCGAAGCGCTCGCCGAGCCGGCATCGACCAGCACCACCACCGGCGCGCCGTCGAGCTTGTCGCCCGGGGTCGCGCCGAACTGCGCGTCGCTGATCGCGATGCGGCCGCGGGTGCTGACGATCTTGCCGGACTCGAGCAGGTCGTCGGCGATCTGCACCGCCGAGGTCAGCAGACCGCCCGGATTGCTGCGCAGGTCGATCACCAGACCGCGTAGCTTGCCGCCGGCCTGGGCCTTGAGCTTGTCGAGCTGGCTCTCGAAATCGGCGGCGGTGTCGGCCTGGAACGAGGCGATGCGCACGTAGCCGTACCCCGGCTCGAGCATCTTGCTGCGCACGCTGACGATGCGGATGGTCTCGCGCGTCAGGGTCACGTCGAAGGGTTTGTCGCGACCCTCGCGCACCACGGTCAGGGTGACCTTGCTGCCGGTCGGGCCGCGCAGCGGGCCGGAGCTGTCGCCCTCGTCGGGCTTGAACGCCTTGCCATCGATCGCGGTGATGATGTCACCGGCCCTGATGCCGGCGCGCGCGGCCGGGGTGTCGTCGATCGGCGCGATCACCCGCAGCGAACCGTCGGGCTGGCGCAGCAGTTCGACGCCGACACCGTCGTAGGCGCCGCGCGACTGCTCTTCGAAATTCTCGGCATCGCTCTTGTCGAGGTAGACGCTGTGCGGGTCGAGGTCGAACAGCAGGCCGCGGATCGCCGAGTGCATCAGCTTCTTGTCGTCGATCGGTTCGACGTAGGCCTGCTTGACCGCGTTGTAGACCGAAACGTAGCGGCGGATCTCGTCGAGCGGCACCTTGGAGTCGGCGGTCTCGGCATCGGGCGACTCGATCGGCGCGACGTCCTGCGCAGGCGCGTCCTGCGCCGCGGCTGGCGCGGTGACGAAAGCGGCGAACACGAGCGGGGCCAGATAACGCAGGGACATGCACGACTCCAGGGCAACACGCGGCAACACGCGGGCAATACACGAACAACGGATACCGGCTTGGACCGCAGCCGGCAGCGGCGGTTCGACGGATTATGAACACGTTAGGCGGCCGCGATGGAAGCTTTCGTTAACGCCGCCGTGACCGGCATCGGGCCATTAACGCCGCAGCCATGTATTGGGGTTGACCGGCGCGCCGTTGCGGCGCAACTCGAAGTACAACGCCGGCCGGCCCTGCCCGCCCGAGCTGCCGACCGTGCTGACCGGATCGCCGCGCTTCACGGTCGCGCCGACGTCCTTGAGCAGGGCGTCGTTGTGTGCGTACAGGCTCATGTAGCCATTGCCGTGGTCGACGATCAGCAGCAGGCCGTAGCCGGTCATCCACTCGGCGTAGACCACCTGACCGTCGCCGACCGCCTTGACCGTGCTGCCGGCGTTGGCGCCGATCAGCAGGCCGTCGCTGCCGCGGCCGTCGGGCATGGTGCCGCCGTAGCCGGCCAGCAAGGCACCGGACACCGGCCAGCCCAGTCCGCCGACCTGCAACGGCGGCGCGCTCGCCACCGTCACCGGTCGGCGCGTTGGCGCGTCAGGCTTGCCGCTGCGCTGCGCCGCGCGTGCCGCACGCTCGGCCGCGGCACGGCGCTGCGCCGCAGCGCGTACGGCGGCCGCGCGCAATTTGGTCAGCACCTGCTGCAGTCCTTTGGCATCGCGGCCAAGCGCGCGCTCGCGGCTGCTGCGGTCCTTGTAGCGCTGGTCGAGCTGCGCGACCAGCGTCGCACGCGCCTTGCGATCGCTCTCGAGCTGGCCGAGCTGGCTGCGCTGCTGCTTGCGGGTGCTGTCGAGCTCGCTCTTGCGCAGCACGATCGCGCGCTCGACCGCATCTAGTTCGCTGAGCTCGGTGTTGAGCGCGGCGATGCGCCGGGTGCGGTCGCGTTGCACGTAACCGTAATAGGCGATCAGGCGGTTGCCATCGGCGGCACGGTCCTGCGCCAGCAGCAGCTTCAGCGGTGCATCGTTGCCCTGCATGTAGGTCGCGCGCAGCAGCAGCGCCAGTTCCTCGCGTTGCGCACCCAGCTTGCCCTGCAACGCGTCGCGCTGTTGCTGCAGCGCGACCAGCGACGACTGCTCGTGCGCCAGACGGCTCTCGATCGCGCGCAGGCTGCGGCTGGATTGGCCGACCTGTTGGTCGGCCTCGCGCAGCTGTTTGGTCGCCGCGCCGCGCTGGCCCTCGATCTTGCGCCGCTCGGCGGCGACCGACTTGAGCTCGCGCTGCACCTTCTCGAGCTTGCGCTCGGCCTCGCGGCTGTTCTGCGCCGCGACCGGCAACGCCAGCAACGCGGCGGCGAGGACGACGACAAGGGGCGTGCGCAGGGCCCGCATCAGTCGATGGGCTGGCCGGCTTCGAGCAGACTGCGCCCGCTCATCTCGGCCGGCTGCGGCAGGCCGAGCAGGTCGAGGATGGTCGGCGCGACGTCGCGCAGGGCCCCACCGCTGCGCAGCGTCGCCGCGCGCGGGCCGAGGTAGACGAACGGCACCGGCCCGACCGTGTGCGCGGTGTGCGGCTGGCCGGTCGCGGGATCGCGCATCATTTCGAGGTTGCCGTGGTCGGCGGTGACCAGCAGCGCGCCGCCGCTGTCGCGCACGGCCTCGACGATCGCGCCGATCGCGATATCGACCGCTTCGGCGGCCTGGATCGCGGCGGCCAGGATGCCGCTGTGGCCGACCATGTCCGGGTTGGCGATGTTGCAGATCGCCACGTCGATGTCACCGGAACGGATCGCCGCGGTGAGCTTGGCAGTCACTTCGGGGCAGCTCATCTCCGGCTGCAGGTCGTAGGTGGCGACCCTGGGGCTCGGCACCAGCGTGCGCGTCTCGCCCCGGTAGGGCTCCTCGCGGCCGCCGCTGAAGAAAAAGGTGACGTGCGCGTACTTCTCGGTCTCGGCGATGCGCAGCTGCTTGAGGTGATGGGCTGCGAGCACCTCGCCCAGCGTGTTGCGCAGTTCGTCGGGGGCAAACGCCACCGACGCCGGCAGCCGGGCGTCGTACCCGGTCAGGCAGACGAAGCGCGACAGCTGCGGCCGCCGCGCCTGGAACCCGTCGAAACCGGGCGCGACGAACGCTGCGGTCAGCTGACGTGCGCGGTCGGCGCGGAAATTCATGTACACCACGGCATCGCCGTCGCGCATAGGCGCGCTGCCGGCCGCCGTGCCCGCTGAAATCACGGTCGGCGCGACGAACTCGTCGGTCTCGCCGCGCGCGTAGGCCTCGCGCAGTGCGCTCAGTGCATCGGCAGCGACGTGCTCGCTCGCTGCCTCGACGATCGCGTCCCAGGCGCGGCGTTGGCGGTCCCAGCGCTGGTCGCGGTCCATCGCGAAGTAACGCCCGCTGACCGAGGCGATGCGGGCGTTGCCGAGGCGATCGCAGGCGGCCTGCAGCCGGCGCAGGCTCGGCTCGGCCGATTGCGGCGGCATGTCGCGGCCGTCGAGGAACGCATGCACGGCGACGTCGGCGACGCCTTCGCGCTTGGCCAGGTCCAGCATCGCGAGGATGTGGTTCTCGTGGCTGTGCACACCGCCCGGCGACAGCAGCCCCATCACGTGCAGCGTACCGTTGTGCGCCTTGGCCGCGGCGCAGGCGGCGCGCAGCTCGGCATTGGCGAAGAAGCTGCCGTCCTCGATCGCGGCATCGACCCGGGTCAGGTCCTGATAGACGATGCGGCCGGCGCCCAGGTTCATGTGGCCGACCTCGGAATTGCCCATCTGCCCGTCCGGCAGGCCGACGTGACGGCCCTCGGTGTGGATCAGCGTGTGCGGTGCGGCGGCCAGCAGGGCGTGCCAATGCGGCAGCGTCGCCTGGGCCAGGGCGTTGTCGGCCGGGTCGTCGCGGTGACCCCAGCCATCGAGGATGAGCAGGACCACGGGGTGGGGGCGCACAATCTCTGCGGACACGTCGGATTCCCAATTAGAGTGACGAGGCGGCGACGTCGGGCAGGGCCCGCACGCGGCATTGCCCGCGATTGTAGCGAAGCGGGTTAAACCGGCACCGTCTCCGCGGCATCCATACTTTGAAACCCGTCCAAACCGGAACCCAAACGATGCGCATCCGCTCCAGACTCGCTCTCTCGCTCGCACTGGCCCTCGCCGCACCGGCCGCTTTCGCCAACCAGGACATCGACAAGGTCAACGGCAGCATCACCGTCGAGGCCGGCCAGCAGGCCGGCGACCTGGGCACCGTCAACGGCAGCATCAAGGTCGGCAGCCAGGCCCGGACCGGCGATGCCGAGACCGTCAACGGCAGCATCACTCTCGCCGAGAACGTGCAGGCCGGCGGCCTGTCCACGGTCAACGGCAGCATCCGCGTAGCGGCCCGGGCCCGCCTCGACGACGGCGTCGAAACCGTCAACGGCGGCGTCTTCATCGATCGCGGCGGCAGCGTCCGCGGCGACATCGAAACCGTCAACGGCGCGATCGGCCTGGTCGACACCGACGTCAGCGGCGGCCTGGCCACGGTCAACGGCGACGTCACCGTCGGCGCCGGCTCGCACGTCAAGGGCGGGCTGCACTACGCCAAGCCCAGCAGCACGTCGTGGTTCACGACCAGGCAGCGCGACCCGCGGGTGATCATCGGGCCCAACGCGGTTGTCGACGGCCCGCTGGTGTTCGAGCGCAAGGTCACCCTGTACGTGCACAGCACCGCCAAGACCGGCCCGATCACCGGCGCCACCGCGGTGCGCTTCGAGGGCACCACGCCGCCGGCGCAGTAATCCGGTCGTCCCGAACTGCCGGACCCGGCACGACGCCGGTCCGGCCCGCGGGCCTAGAATGGAATTTCGCGCCGGCACCCACCGGCCGGCGCGATCGATCCTTCCGGAGGTCCCATGTCCCGTACAACCCTGCTCACGACCGCGATGCTCGGCGCGCTTGCGCTCGCGGCCTGCACCCAGCCCGAGGCCGACGCGCCGACGGCCACCGCGCCTGCGCCGTCACCCGCATCCGACCACGCCTTCGACGGCGCGATCAACGCCGCCGACTTCGCCGCGCACGTCAAGACGCTCGCGTCCGATGAATTCGAGGGCCGCGCCCCCGGCAGCGCCGGCGAGGAAAAGACCGTCCAGTACCTGGAAGCGCAGTTCAAGCGCCTGGGCCTGAAGCCGGGCAACGGCGCCAGCTATTTCCAGGACGTGCCGATGGTCGAGACCACGGCCGACGAAGCCACCACCCTCAAGCTCGACGTCAAGGGTCAGCCGCGCGAGCTCAAGTTCGGCAGCGACATGGTCGTCGGCACCCGCACCGGCCAGCCCGAGGTCAAGGTCGACGGCAGCGAGCTGGTGTTCGTCGGCTACGGCGTCAACGCGCCCGAGCAGAAGTGGAACGACTACGCCGGCGTCGACGTCAAGGGCAAGACCGTGGTCATCCTCGTCAACGACCCCGGCTTCCATTCGCAAGACCCGAAGCTGTTCGAGGGCAAGCGGATGACCTACTACGGCCGCTGGACCTACAAGTTCGAGGAAGCCGCGCGCCAGGGCGCCGCCGCCGCGCTGATCGTCCACGACAGCGACGGTGCCTCCTACGGCTGGGACGTGGTCAAGAACTCCTGGTCGGGCGCGCAGTTCGACCTGCCCTCGCAGGATGACCCGGAGCCGCGCCTGCCGGTGCAGGGCTGGATCACCGGCGAGGTCGCGCGCAAGTTGTTCGCCGACCTCGGCCAGGATCTCGACGCGCTCTACCGGGCCGCCGGCCAACCGGGCTTCAAGGCGATCCCGCTGCAGGCCAAGGCATCGGTCGACCTCAAGAGCAAGACCAGCCAGAAGTCGTCGAAGAACGTGGTCGCGTTGCTGCCGGGCGCCAAGCGTCCGGACGAGGCCATCGTCTACATGGCGCACTGGGACCACCTCGGCAACCATGCGCATGAGGCCGACGAGCATGGCGCCTCCAGCGGTGGCGAGCCGCACACCGACACGATCTACAACGGCGCGGTCGACAACGCCACCGGCGTGGCCGGCATCCTCGAGATCGCCGAGGCCTTCAGCAAGCAGACGCCGCCGCCGGACCGCTCGCTGCTGTTCCTGGCGGTGACGCTGGAGGAGTCCGGCCTGCTTGGCTCCAAGTACTACGTCGCCCACCCGAGCATCCCGCTCAACAAGACCGTGGCGGTGATCAACCTCGATGCGATGCCGGTGATCGGCCAGTCCCGCGACATGACCGTGGTCGGCTCCGGCAGTTCGGAACTGGAGGACATCCTCAAGACCGTCGCCAGCGGCCAGCAACGCGTGCTGCAAGCCGAGGCCACGCCCGAAAACGGCTTCTACTTCCGCTCCGATCACTTCAACTTCGCCAAGGCCGGCGTGCCGGCGCTGTACGCCAAGGGCGGCGACGACCTGATCGACGGCGGCCTTGAGGCTGGCCTGAAGGCCCAGGTCGATTACCGCGACCACCGCTACCACAAGCCCGGTGACCAGTACGACCCGGCCTGGAAACTCGACGGCGTGGTCCAGGACCTCGACGCCCTGTACGGCGTCGGCAAGACCCTGGCCGGCAACGAGCAATGGCCAAACTGGTACGAAGGCAACGCCTTCCGCGCCGCGCACGACAAGCTGATGCAACCCGCCGCGAAGTAACCTGTGCACAAGGCGGTCATACGCAACGGCGTCCCGGAATCGGGGCGCCGTTGCCGTTTCCGGCCGGGTGGATTCGCTTCGGCCGGTTTCGGTTAGGCTGATCGCGCCCGAACTCCCGGAACCCGTCATGACCCTTGCCACGGCCTATTGGTGTGTCCTGATCGCCGCCGCACTGCCTTACCTGTGGGTCGCCATCGCCAAGGCCAGTGGCGAGCGTTACAACAACCGCGACCCGCGTGCCTGGCAGGCACGCCAGGACAACCCGCGCTCGCAGCGCGCCAATGCCGCCCAGCTCAACAGCTTCGAGGCGTTTGCACCGTTCGCGACCGGCGTCATCCTGGCCCAGCTGGCCGGCGTCGCACACGAGCGCATCGCCTGGCTCGCCGTCGTCTTCATCGTTTTCCGCGTGCTGCACGGCCTGCTCTACATCGCCAACCAGCACATGCTGCGCACGCTGGCCTGGACCGGCGGTTTCGTCTGCGTGCTGTGGTTGCTGGCACAGGCGGCACTGCGCATGACCGCGGCCGCGTGACCATCGACTCATCGAATACCCTGCCCATGCCCTCTGTCAGCGACAACCCGATGCCCGCGCTGCGTAGTCACCTGCAACGCGATGGCTTTGGTTTCGTCGACGCGACCGCCATGCGCGTACTGCTCGAGCAGGCGCATACGCTCGATGATTGGGCGGCGTTCGCCGCGAGCTGGAATCAATTGGCACCGGACCCGTACCTGGCCAGCCTCGGTCGCCATCGACGACGACGCCATGCGGTGTTCTCGGCCGCACCCACGGGTGCGATCCAGCGCAAGCCGCACCAGCCGCATTACCAGAGCCTGCAGTACAACGTCCTGCAGGGCGACATCGAACGCTGGTTCGAGCCGGTGCTGCCGGAGATTGCTGACAGCATCAGCCTGCGTGCGATCCTCGAATTCAGCCGCGACTTCTTCGGAAGCCTCGCCCCGAGCGTGCGCTCCTGGCACATCGAGCTGCATCAGTTCCGTATCGAGGCCCGCCCGGATGAGCCGGGTCAACCGACGCCCGAGGGCGTGCACCGCGACGGCGTCGACTACGTACTGGTGCTGCTGGTCGACCGCCAGAACATCGTCAGCGGCACCACCACGATCCACAGCGCCGACGGCACCCAGCTCGGCAGCTTCACCCTGACCACGCCCCTCGATGCCGCCCTGGTCGACGACAACCGCGTCTTCCACGGGGTCACTGCAGTCACGCCACAAGACCCTGGCTTGCCATCGCACCGCGACGTGCTGGTGGTGACATTGCGCAAGGCCGGTTGACGTGCTTCGCAGTCCCCGGATTCGCGGGCTGCGAAACTTCATGCACTACGTGACTCGAAGACCTGCAGGCACGACGTTGCCGTTGTTCTGATTCAAGGCCTTGGATTATCCGGGCGGCGTGCGGGTCCGCAGGCCAGGCAGTCCGGCATTGGCATGC
>NZ_JBHRXK010000003.1:0-529734 GCF_042648505.1 Lysobacter cavernae | reverse complement strand
TTCTTGCAGTACGTCGGCACCACGCATCGAAGGTCTCGGGGCAAGCAGAACGGTAATGGGACAAGTCTATGCGGGTGGGAGGTATTTCAGCAGCCTGTTAGGGCCCACAGGAGGGTCGCAAGTGGCTTGGCACAACGCGTCAAACATCGGCTCAGAAGAGTTCATCTGTGGTTGGTGCAGTAACAAGGTCGCGACTCCGATTGGATACCGGTCGCAAGGCAATCCCAACCAGAAGATCCACATATGCCCGCACTGCGACATGCCGTCGACATTCTCCTACTCGATTCAAGTTCCAGGAGTTTCCTACGGCAGCTCTGTCGCGCACCTTCCATCCGACGTCTCCGCACTCTTTGATGAGGCCCGTAGGTGCACCGCCGCTTCTTGCTACACAGCCGCTGTTCTGATCTGCCGAAAGCTTCTAATGAACATTGCTGTTGCGCAGGGCGCCAAGACCGGCCAGACGTTCATCTCGTACGTCGACTATCTTGCGTCTAGTGGTTACGTTCCGCCGAACGGCAAAGGCTGGGTAGACCACATTCGCAAAAAGGGCAATGAGGCGACCCATGAAATTGTCTTGGGGCTGTAGTAGATAAGGCTAGATTCCAGCCCACTCCTTCAGCGTTTTGAGTTGTTGTTTGTGGGTTCCGTAGTTGAAGCGGAACTCGCATTCCTTGAGGAACAACGGGAAGCTCTGCTTGGAGCGCCGTTGTATTTGCGCAGTATGCGCTTGGCCTGGTTCCAGAAGTTCTCGATGCCATTGATGTGGTTTCGGCCACAGGCGAATTCTCTGGAATGGTTGATGCGCACGTGGTGGAACTGACTGACGTCCAGAGCGTCGTAGCTGCCGAAGCTGTTGGTGTAGACCACGCTGTCCGGGGCGATTTTCCGCTGGATTACAGGCATCAGCGTGGCAGTCCTGGCGTTGTCCACGTAGACCTTGCCGCCACGCTTGAGCAGGCCGAACACGACGACCTTGCCTGCGGTACCGCGGCCACGCTTGCCCTTGCGGACGCCACCGAAGTAACTCTCGTCCAGTTCAACGGATCCGTCGAAGACTTCGTGCTCCACCAAGGCCAATTGGTCGGCAATCCGCTGGCGCAGCTTGCGGTAGTAGAGCGCAGTGGTGTTGGGCTGAAGCCCCAGCACACTGGCCGCCGAACGCGCGGTTACTTCGAGCACGAAGAACTCGACCAGCTTGGATTGCAGCTTTAGGCTTAATTTGCAGCGGTTCAGGCCCATTCCATCTGCTTAAACCCGGCCTTATCTACGACAGCCCCATTGTCTTAATGACCCAAGACGATGCGCATGATCTGATCTCATTTGCAGAAATGCTACTCAAGTTCATCTATGAGTTTCCCAACCGTATCCCAGGTGGGCCCTAACAATTCGTTCAAGCCGAACCTATTTTTCGGCTCGGCTTAATCGGCGTAGACCGCGCGGGCAACGCTGGACAGCACGCAGCCTGGCGTCACACCGTTTCTGGCAGCAGCCGCGCCAGGATGGCATCGAACGGAATCGTCGCTGGCAGTGTGCCAAACGCTTGGCCGTGCTCGTCGCCCAGCCGGCTGCGGCAGAAGACCTCGGCGATGGGGCTGCCGGCACGCAGAAGGACACTGGCCTGCAGCAGCAATGCCAGCCGCTCGACCCAGCGCCGCGCTTCGATTTCCTGCAGCGGTTCCTGACCGAGCAGCACGATCTCGATGTCGGTCAGAGAAACATCGAACCAGGCATCCAGTCCGCGTGCGGCTTCCAGTTCCATCAGCAGGGCCGCACCGGTCTCGGGCTCGCGGCCCAGGGCGCGCAACACGTCGAGGCACTGGATGTTGCCGCTGCCTTCCCAGATCGAATTCAGCGGCGCCTGGCGGTACAGGCGCGGCAGGATCGACTCCTCGACGTAACCGGCGCCGCCCAGGCATTCCTGCGCCTCGTTGACGAAGGCCGGGGTGCGCTTGCAAATCCAATACTTGCCGATCGCCGTGGCGATGCGGGCCAATGCCGCTTCCTGGGGCTCCTGCAGCGATCGGTCGACCGCGCGTGCGACGCGCATGGACAGCGCCAACGCGGCCTCGGCCTCGATGGCGAGGTCGGCCAGCACGTTGCGCATCAAGGCATGCTCGATCAGCGCTTTGCCGAAGGTGCGGCGATGACGGGCGTGGTGAATGGCCTGCGCCAGTGCCATGCGCATCTGCGCACTGGAACCGAGCATGCAGTCCAGTCGCGTCAGCATCACCATCTCGATGATGGTGGCGATGCCGCGGCCTTCCTCACCGATGCGATAGGCCCAGGCGTCGGCGAACTCGACCTCGGAGGAGGCGTTGGACCAGTCGCCGAGTTTGTCCTTGAGCCGCATCAGTCGCAGCGCGTTCTTGCTGTCGTCCGGCCGCCAGCGCGGCAGCAGGAAGCAGGTCAGGCCGGCGGGTGCCTGCGCGAGGACGAGGAAGCCGTCCGACATCGGCGCCGAGAAAAACCACTTATGCCCGACCAGCAGGTACTCGCCTTCCGCTGCGAGCGGGGTTGCGCGAGTGGCATTGGCGCGCACGTCGCTGCCGCCCTGCTTCTCGGTCATGCCCATGCCGAGGGTGATGCCCTGCTTGTGCGTGATCGTGACGTCGCGCGGGTCGTAGTACGGCGCGGCGGCCTTGTGCGCCCATTCGACCAATGCCGGTGCGTGCCGCAATACCGGCACCGCGGCATGGGTCATGGTCAACGGGCAGCTGCTGCCGGGCTCGACCTGGTGGTGCAGGTAGCTCAGCGCCGCGCGCGCGATGTGAGCGCCGGGTCGCGGCTGCGCCCACGACAACCCGGCCACACCGTGCTCGATCGCGGCCTGCATGATGCGGTGGTAGTGGGGATGGAACTCGACCAGGTCGATGCGCTGGCCGAAGCGGTCGTGCGTGCGCAGGCGCGGGCGGTCGCGGTGGGCATCGAAGCTGAGCCGGTACACCTCGTCGCCGGCCAGTGCACCGTAGGTGGCCAGTGCATCGACGAAGTCGCCGTCGCCCTCGCGCGCGACGGCTTCGCGCAGGGCGATGTCATCGGCCCACAGGTCACGCGGCGCGAACTCGGGCGGCTGGTTCTCGACCCGGTGCGTGGCGAACGGCGGCAGCGGTTCCATCTGCGACTCCGACGTGGGGCTTCCACCGATTCTAGACCGATGATGCTGGGCCGGCCGGTGCACCCCTACACCGCCTCGTCGGCCAGTGCAGCCATTGCCGGCGGCGCCATCGGCGATTGCGCCAACGCCGCCACGAAGCCGGGATCGAGCGGGTGGATGCCGAGCCAGCCACGCCGCGTGCCAGTCAGCACGCGCAGCATCTGGCCGCGGCCGCCAGGCAGGCGCGACAGCGGATGGAACACGCGGTCGCGCACGGCGGCCAGGCCGTCGCGCTCGGACTGGAACAGCGGCGTCAGCCAGCGGCTCCAGAAGTGGTAGATGCCGACGTGCGCACGCCGCAGCCGCTGGTACTGCTCGAATGCGGCCGGCAGAGTAGCGTGCTGGCGCAGCGCATCGCGCAACGCCAGGGCGTCGACCAGTGCCATGTTGACGCCTTGCCCCAGCTGCGGACTCATCGCGTGCGCGGCGTCGCCGATCAGCACGGCGCGACCGTGGTACCACTGGCGCAGCACGCTGTCGCGGTAGCGCGCCTGGGCGAGGCCACCGGGCACCGTGGTGTCGCGCAGGTGCGCGGCGGCCTCGGGCCAGACGCAGGCGACCTCGTGGCGCCAGGCCGCTTCATCCCCGTCGCCGGACGACAACGCCGCCACCGGCAAGCTCCAGAAGAAACTCAGCCGCGGCGTGGCATCACCCGGCCGCGTGCCGACCGGCAGCATGCCGGCCATGCGGCGCGCGCCGACGTAGCGCTGGCGCAGCTCCTCGGGCCAGGCCCAGTCGTCCTGCGCAACCAGGCACCACTGCGCGCCCCACGGGTACGGCCGGTCCAGCGCCGGCGCGGCGACCTGCTCGCGCAGCAGTGAAGCCGCGCCGTCGGCGACGATCAACAGGTCGTAGGCGCCGTGCTCGTCGCCGTGTTCGTCGCGCAGCAGGCCGCGCTCGCTGTCGACTGCGACGATGCGGCGGCCGCAGTGGATGTTGCGCCCGTCCTGCCAGGCCGCATCGAGCAGGCCGAACAACGCGCCGCGCTGCATGCCCAGCCCGAACAGGCGCGCATCGAGTTCGCGGTAGCGCATGTCCATGACGGCGCGCCCTAGCGCGGTTTCGCCGTAGAGGCGGCCGATGCACGCACCGTGGGCGAGCGCGGCCTCGAGCAGACCCAGCTCCCACAGTACGGCCAGGCCGGTCGGCTGCAGCAGGAAGCCGGCGCCGACCGGCCCCAGCACCGGCGCACGCTCGAACACCTCGACACGGTGGCCGTCGCGTGACAGCAGCAGCGCGGCCGCCTGGCCGGCAGTGCCGTAACCGACGATGCCGATGCGAAGGCAATGACTCATGTGGATATCCCCATCGACAGCATGCATATCGGCCACGCATGCCTGCACGCAAGAAAAAAGGCCTCGCCGAAGCGAGGCCTTTCAAGCCAACCTACTGGCAATCACGCCTGCGAGTGGATCACGCGACGGGCGTAATTTCAGACGCTTGCGCGCCCTTCGGGCCTTGGGTGAGCACATAGCTCACCCGCTGCCCTTCCTGCAGACTGCGGAAGCCCTTGGCATTGATTGCAGAAAAATGCGCGAACACATCCGCGCTGCCGTCCTCGGGCGAAATGAACCCGAAGCCCTTGGCGTCGTTGAACCATTTCACGGTGCCGTACTGCATATCCTTGATGACCTCATGCTGGATGCGTTATTCGCGCGCGGTCCGCGGGGCGGGACCGATACGCAGGCCGAGTATGCAAACTGAATGAAGCCTTGACAATCACCCCGCCGGCAAAAGTCCTCTCAACCCGCCAGCAGTGCCCGCAGCAGCGCCGGCAAACCGGACGAAGCCGCCGCGACATGGTCGAGCACATCCTGCAGGGTGATCACCTCGTCCGGGTCGGGACCGGCGCCGGCCGCCCAGTTGGCGACGATCGCCAGACAGGCGTAGTCCAGGCCCAGCTCGCGCGCCAGCCCGGCCTCGGGCATGCCGGTCATGCCGACCAGGTCGCAGCCGTCGCGGCGCAGGCGCGCGATCTCGGCACGGGTTTCCAGGCGCGGCCCCTGGGTGGCGCCGTAGCAGCCGCCGTCGACCAGGGCCACGCCAGCCTGGCCCGCCGCGGCGACCACCTCCGAACGCAGCGAACGCGTGTATGGCTCGCCGAAGTCGACATGCAGCACCTCACTGCCGGGCTCCTCGCACAGGGTCGAGACGCGGCCCCAGGTGTAGTCGATCAGCTGGTCCGGGCAGGCCAGCACGCGCGGCCCGAAGCGTTCGGTGATGCCGCCGACCGTGTTCAACGCCAGCACGCGCCGCGCGCCCAGCGCCTGCAGCGCGGCCAGGTTGGCGCGGTAGTTGATCTGGTGCGGCGGCAGCGAGTGGCCTTCGCCGTGGCGGGCCAGGAACGCGACGCGATGACCGTCGAGCGTGCCGAGCCGGACCGGACCGGACGGCGCGCCGTAGCGGGTCGTCGGCTGATGGGTTTCGATGTCCTGCAGGTCGGCCAGTTGGTACAGACCGGTGCCGCCGATGACGGCCAGGGCGATGTCACTCATCCGATCAATCCTTCAACGCGTAGATCGCCGGCAGGTTGCGGCCCTGCTCGTGGTAGTCCATGCCGTAGCCGAACACGTAGCGGTCCGGCACTTCAACCCCGACATAATCGGCGTGGATGCCGGGCACGCAACGGTCGTGGGCCTTCACCGCCAATGCGGCGATGCGCACGTCGCGGGCGCCCTGCTCCAGGCACCAGCTGCGGATCGCGGCGAGGGTGTGGCCTTCGTCGAGGATGTCGTCGGCCAGCAGCACGCGGCGGCCCTGCAGCGGCGTGGCCGGGCGGTGCTTCCAGGTCAGTTCGCCGCCGGAGGTGGCGCCGCGGTAGCGGGTGGCGTGCAGGTAATCGAATTCGAGATCGAGGCCAAGCGCGCCCAGCTCCATCGCCAGCTGCGCGGCGAACGGCAGGCCGCCGTGCATGATGGTGAGGTAGACCGGCACGTCGTCGTTGGAATAATCCGCGCGGATCGGCTGGGCCATGCGTGCGATCGCCTGCTCCAGCGTGGCGCGATCGAAGATCAGGTCGGCATTGGCCAACGCGGCGGCCAGGTCGTGCGGCTTCACGGCGGTGCTCATCAGGACAGGCCCTCCAGGCGGTTGCGGGTGCTGCCGTAGCGGGCATCGGCCAGCAGGCCGTCCCAGCCCATCGCACCGCGGCCGATCAGCCCGGCCAGCGCCATCGTGTTGAGCTGGCGGCCCTCTACCGCCGCCAGCGATTCCTCGACCAGTTGCGGGTGGCAGACCAGCACCACGTCGCAACCGGCGTCGTAATGCGCGTCGATGCGCGCCTTGACGCCACCGGCCGAGAACGCCGCCTTCATGCCGATGTCGTCGCTGAAGACCACGCCGCGGAAACCCATCTCGCTGCGCAGGATCTCCTCGATCCAGCGCCGGGAATACCCGGCTGGCTCCGGCGCGACCGCCGGGTACTTCACGTGCGCCATCATCACCGCATCGGCCTTGGCCTCGATGCCGGCGACGAACGGGATCAGGTCGCTGGCGCGCAGTTCGTCGAGCGAACGCGGGTCGACGGCCTCGTCGAAGTGGGTGTCGGCCAGCACCGAGCCGTGCCCGGGGAAATGCTTGAGCGTCGCCGCCATGCCCGCGGCGTGCATGCCGCGCACGTAGGCGTGGGTAAATTCGGCGACGACGGACGGATCCTGCGAGAACGCGCGGTTGCCGATAGCGAGGTTGCCACGGTCGAGGTCGACCACCGGCGCGAAGCTCAGGTCGACGCCACTGGCGCGGACCTCGTTGGCCATCAGCCAGGCGTGCTCCTCGGCCAGCTTCAGCGCGGCCTCGCGGTCGCCGGCGTAGAGCTTGCCGAAGCCGTCTAGCGGCGGCAGCGCGCTGTAGCCTTCGCGAAAACGCTGCACGCGGCCGCCCTCCTGGTCGACGCAGATCAGCTGCGGCCGCGGTGCAGCGGCGCGGATCGCGGCCGACAGTTCGCTCACCTGCGCCTTGGAGGCAAAGTTGCGGGTGAACAGGATCACGCCGGCGCAGGCATCGTGCTGCAACCAGTCGCGCTCCTGCGCGGTGAGTTCGGTACCGGCGACGCCGATCACGAGCATGCGGAAACTCCTGGCAATAGTGGCTGCGCTAAGGCGCGGCCCGGCATTGTCGCGCAGTTGGCCGGGACGTCGTAGCCCGGATCAGGCCACGGGGCTAATCCAGGCACGGCGCTCCGTTCAGACAGCGCACCCGTCCGGCCCGCAATCGGCTGCAGATTGCGACGACGCGACCGCTGCGGCATCGGCCTGGGCGATGGCACCGAGAAACACGTCCGGCGACTGCCCGCCCTGCACCGCCACCCGGCCGTCGATGAGGAAGGTCGGCACCGCGCGGATGCCGAGCGCCTGCGCCTGGCCGATCTGCGCATTGACCTGCGCCAGGCCTTCGTCGGACCCGAGCAGCGCGCGCACCCGCGCCTCGGACAGGCCGCCGGCGGCACCGGCGTCGATCAGCGTCTGGGTATCGGCCAGGTTACGGCCCTGCGCGAAGTGCGCGCGGAACAGCGCCTCGCCGACCGCATCGGCATCGCCCTCCTGCCCGGCCAGCCAGATCAGCCGGTGCGCCTTGAGCGTGTTGACCCGCACCTGGCCGCGATCGAAATCGAACGGCAATCCTTCGGCGCGGCCGGTGGCCTGGGTCTGCGCCAGGATCTGCTCGGTGCGCTCGCGGCCACCGAACTTGCGCTCATAGGCCTCGCGCAACGGCACCGGTTGTTCGTCGGACTCGGGATCGAGCTGGAACGCGTGCCAGTGGAATTCAACCGGTCGATCGAGCTGCGCCAACGCCGCGCGCAAGCGGTGCTTGCCGATCCAGCACCAGGGGCAGACCACGTCGGACCAGATGTCGATGCGCAGGGGCTGGGTGTCCATGAGCGGAAGATGGGGGCTCAGTGCGACGATGCAACCGCGCCGGCGCGCTCGGCCTGGCTCCATTGCGCGTACGGGCGCGTGGCCAGGGCCAGGTTGTAATAGCGCGCGGCGTCGGTGACTTCCGCACCGATCCAACCGGGCTTGGCGAAAGCCTCGTCGGCGCAGTCCAGCTCGATCTCGGCCACCACCAGCCCGGCGTTGTCACCGAGGAACTCGTCGACCTCCCACAGGTGGCCTTCGTGCTCGACGTAATGGCGGCGCTTGTCGACCAGACCGCCGACGCACAGTGCCAGCAGGTTGCGCGCGTCGGCGACCGGGATCGGGTAGTCGAACTCCTGGCGGGTGTGGCCGAGTTCGCGCGACTTGAGGTTGAGGAAGGCCTCGTCGCCGGCGATTCGCACGCGCACCGAGGCCTTCATCGCCCCGCTGTCCATTGCCGCCTGGTCGTTGATGTAGCCCTGCGCCATCGCCACGACCTCACGCGCGGCCGCGCGCCAGCCGTCGCCGGTGACCAGGAATTTGCGTTCGATTTCGATGCCCATGGGGATTAGAGAATTAGGATCGGTAAATGGGAGCAGGGAGTGGGAACTGGAAGCTGAAAATGGAACTCGAGTAACGCTACTGCTTTTGCCCGTCATTCCCGCGAAGGCGGGAATCCATGGACATTCGCTCTCGGCCTTTCAATCAATGGCAAAAGACAACTGCAAAGTCCTTGGATTCCCGCCTACGCGGGAATGACGGGCGCGCGGAGAGTCCGAGCTCTCCTCCTCAACGCTCGAACAACGCAATCGACTCCACGTGCGCCGTGTGCGGAAACATGTCCATCACCCCGGCCGCCTTGAGCTTCCAGCCCTTCTCGTTGACCAGATAGCCGGCATCGCGCGCCAGCGAGGCCGGGTGGCAGCTGACGTAGACGATGCGCTGGAACTGTTTCAATGGCAGTTGCGCCAGCACGACGTCGGCGCCGGAGCGCGGCGGGTCGAGCAGCAGCTTGTCGAACGGATGCCCCTTCATCCAGTACTCGCCGCTGAGGTCCTTGGCCAGGTCGGCCGCGTGGAACTGCGCATTGGCGATGCCGTTGTGTGCGGCATTCTCGCGTGCGCGCCGTACCAGTCCCGCCTCGCCTTCCACGCCGACCACCTCGCGCACCTGGCGCGCCAACGGCAGGGTGAAGTTGCCCAGTCCCGCGAACAGGTCGAGCACCCGGTCGTCCGGCTGCGGGTCAAGCAGGTCCAACGCGTGCTGGATCATCTTACCGTTGAGACCTGCGTTGACCTGGATGAAGTCCAGCGGGCGGAACAGGAACTCGAGGTTCCACGGCGCCAGGCTGAAGGCCAGCTTCGGCTCGGCCGGCCACAGCGGGTGCACGCTGTCGACACCGCCGGGCTGCAGGAAAATGGCGAAGCGATGCGTTTTTGCGAACGCGACCAGCGCCTCGCGGTCGGCCTCCGACAGCGGTGCCAGGTGGCGCACCGTCAACGCGATGCCGCTGAAGTCCTCCTGCGGGTCGCCGGCGATGAACTCGATCTGCGGGATCTCGCGGCGTGCCTGCATTCCGTCCACCAGCGCCGACAGCGCCGGCAGCGCATCGCTGATCTGCGGAATGACGGTGTGGCATTCGCGGATATCGGCGACGAAGCGCGGATCGGTCTCGCGGAAGCCGACCAGGGTCTTGTCCTTCTTCTCGACGCGACGCACCGAGAAGCGGCCCTTGCGACGGTAACCCCAGGACGCGTCCGTCAAGGGCGCCAGGATGCGCTCCGGGGCGACGTGGCCGATGCGCTCGAAGTTCTCCATCAGCACGCGCTGCTTGGCGAGGATCTGCTTGTCCTCGGCGTAATGCTGCAGGGCGCAGCCGCTGCAGGTGCCGAAGTGTGGGCAGCGCGGGGTGACGCGCTCCAGCGCGGCGTGCAGTACTTCGACGGTCTTGGCTTCGTCGAAGCTACGGTGGCGACCGGTCTGCGAGGCCATGACGCGCTCGTCCGGCAGCGCGCCGGCGACGAACACCGCCTTGCCACTTTCGCTCGGGGTCTTGCCGTCGGGGCGACGGGCGACGCCGCGGCCGTCGTGGGTCAGGTCGGTGATTTCAACTTCGAAAGGGGTCTGATCGATGCGGGCCACAGCGGCTGGCGAGAAACGTATGGCCGCGTATTGTCGCAGATGCCGCTGTCCCGGCCCGCAAATGCAGACGGCCCGTCATGAGACGGGCCGTCGCGGGCGATGCAAGCAAGCTTACTTCTGCTTCCAGCCGCCGCCGGCGTCCTGCACCCACCAGCCGGAGCGGGCGCTGTCGATCCATTGGCGCGCAAACACCGCGCGGATCTGCTGCTCCCATTCCGGGTGGTTGTTGGCCACGGCGATCTCGCGGTAGACGGCCTTGGCGTCACGGCCCTGGTCTGCCACGGCCTGGTTGACGGCCACGCGCTGCGGCAGCGGGATCTTGGCGGCGTCGCGCACGCTGATGGTGCCGTCGTTGGCGAAACCGAGCGCCCCGGAATCGAAGTGCGCACGCAGCTGGCTGTCGAAACGCGAGGACATGCGCGCCTGGATCGCCTGGATCGCCGGCGTCTTGATGGTGATGTCCGGCTGACCCTGGGCATGGGCGGAGCCGATGCCGACCAGCGCCAGCCAGTCGATGCGCGCGTCTAGCGAGCGCGGTGCCGGGATGAGCGAGGCGCTCTGGCCACCGGGTTTGTCCTGCGGCGCCGGCTGCTTGGGCTGCACGTCGTCGCCGATGACTTTCTCGACGAACTCCTTGGCCGCCTCCTTGGCCTCGGCGGCCGGGAAGTAGACATTGATCGTGACGCAAGCGGTCAGCATCACGGCGGCGACCGGTATCCCCATCCAACGGCGCATGTTCGTTCTCCTGTGATCGGTGTCCGCCAGAGTCGTTCTGCGCGGGACGGTTGAGCGCGACTACCTTACTCGAAGATCCTTACTTGAAGACAGGCTGCACGTCGCCCGAACTGGCGGCGACCAGACGCTCCAGCAACGTCGGCCAATCGACACGGCGGTTGAAACCGACCACGCTCAACCGCGGCAGGCCGGAGCCCTGGACGATAATGAAACCGGGACCGGCTGAACCCAGCCCGTCCATCTCGCAGATCTCGTCGCTCAAGCGGCAGCTGATGCCGAGGCTTCGGTAGCCGAAGTCGTCGAACAGGCCGATCAACTGCGACTGCAGGCTGTTCATGAACGACGCATCGCTGACGCTGGACAGATCCTGCACCGCGGCCTGGCTGATACGCTGGCGCACGCCGCCGGCCTTGGCGGCAGCGCGGTCGGTGTGCAACTGCGCGTCAAATGCGACCGGCTGCCAGTCGACCAGACGCAGGGCGCCAATGCGGCCGTCGAGCTTGCCGGTGATGGTGCCGAAGTCGAGCACGCCGGTCAGTGCCTGCAGATCGATGTCGTCGAAGGCGATATCCGCCGACAGCGTCGGCGCGACCCCGAACGGCCGCTCCATCGCCAGCGACGACACCTGTAGCGTGCCGCCAAACAACTCGGCGGCGAGACCGCCTTCGAACTCGAGTCGATCGTCAACGTAGTGGGCCTGCGGAATATGCCCGGTGAGCTGGCCGGTAAACGCCGGCCAGCCCAACGCCGCGGAGAGCTTGGCGATATCGAGCTGCTCGAGGTCGAGGCCGAAGTGGATCTCGAGCCCCTGCCCGGCCGATGGCGGCCGCAGTTGAAAATGATCGAAACCGGCACGGCCGCCGAGCAGTGGCATCGTCACCGGCTCGCGCAAGCGCAGCTCGCCCTGCGCGCTGTCAAACGGCAGTCGCGCGGCGCCGAACTCGAGGCCATGCAGGTCGCCGCCCCGCCAGCGCAACTCGCTGGCCACCGGCTGCGTGGAGGAAAAGCGCACGTCGCCCTCGAGCCCGTCGAAGCGGAAGCGGCCCTGCGGGTCGTCGACAGTGACTGCACGCAGGTTGAAATCGGCCTCGTGCAAGGCGCCGCCGCCGATACGCAGGCGTGCATCGGCGGCGCCGCCGAGCTGCAGTTCCGCCAGGCCGGCCAGGCCGAGAAAACCGGTCAGGTAGCCGTTGCGCAGCGGCGCCAGGTTTTCGCTGTGTGCGCGCAGATCGAGCGCATCCACGTCCAGCTGCGGGCTCAGCGCGGCGCTGCCATCAACCCGGAGCAGGCCGGGGTCATGCCAATGCAGGCGTGGCAGCTGCCAACCGGCCGTGCCGTGGCGCACGGCCTCGACCGCCAGCGCCACCGTGCGCTGCTGCAGCGCCACGTAGGCATTGCCGAACAGCATGTCGCCACCGCGCAGGTGGCCGTCGACGGCGACGTGGGTCGTCGCATCGAGCTGGGCCTTCACATCGAATTGTGCAGCGAGGTTCTCGCCGGCGACCGTGCCGTCGGCGGTGTCGAATGCCACAGCCTGCAGATGCAGCGGGCCTTCGATGCGCAGCGGCGCGCGCGCGGCGGCAGTGACGGCCAGGTGGCCGTCGACCGTGCCGCCGTTGAGACGCCCTTGCGGCCAGGCCTGCGCCAGCAGCGCCTGCGTCCAGGCCAGCGGAACCCGGGTGAGATCGATGCGGGTGAGGTCGGGCGTGGCGGCATCGCGGTGCAGGCCCACCGCGCTGGCACCGCGGCTCAGGCGGGCGTCTGTGCGGGCGTCATCGATGTCGAGCGATAACCGCAACGGCGCTCCATGGCCGCCGCGCAACTCGCCGTCGCAACGCCAGCGGTCGCCGGCGCGTGTGAGCGGGCATTGCCAGGCGACGTCGCGGAAGCGGTAGCCCAGGTCGGGCGCCTCGACACGCGCGGCCTGCAGCCACAACGTGCCCTGCGTGGCCTGCGCCGGCCAGTCCAGCCGCACACGCACGCCTTCGAGCGTGGCCACCGCCGTGGTCACCTTGGCGATCCGCGCCTGTGCCGTACGTGCATGCGCTGCACCACCGACTGACGGTGCAGCCAGCACGCAGCACAACAGCAGGCGTAAGATCGCTTGCGACATCCGCGCAGCATACCGACAGGACGCGAAGTGCCGATGATGCCCGATGGACTGCCCCGTCTCCTGCTGGTCGAGGACGACCCGACCAGCCGCGCCTTTCTCAGCGCGGCGTTGCGTGCGTTGCCAGCCGAAGTCGATGCCGCCGACAGCCTGGCCGCGGCAACCGCGCTCGCACAGACCCAGGACTACGCACTGTGGCTGATCGATGCGCGCCTGCCCGACGGCAGCGGCGCCGAACTGCTGGCTCGCCTGCGCAGCCGCCACCCGCACACGCCCGCGCTGGCCCACACCGCTGCGCATGAACCGGCGATCCTCGAGGCACTGGTCGCCGCTGGATTCGCCGAGGTGCTGGTCAAGCCGCTGCCGGCAACGGCGGTGCAGACCGCGGTACGCAGCCGGCTCGGGCTCAGTACCGACCCCGTCGCGATACCCACGACGGACACCGACGGCCCCTGGCCGGTCTGGGACGATGCCGCCGCGGTGCAGGCGCTCAATGGCAATCGCGCGCACGTCGACACCTTGCGCGGCCTGTTCGCGCAGGAGCTGCCCCGATCGCTGCAGGCCATCACGGCCGCCGCCACGCGCGGCGATGCCGAGGCGGTGCGCGCCGACCTGCATCGGCTGCGCGCCAGCTGCGGCTTCGTCGGCGCGGCGCGCCTCGCGGCCGCCGTGCAGGCGTTGCAGCAGGATGCTTTGTCGGCAACCCTGCTCGTCCGTTTCGAACAGGCAGCGCACGAAACGCTGCCGCTGTCGGTCGCGTCGCCCGCGACTCAGTCAGCGCTTTCGGACTGAGGCAGTTTCGCCTTCGGCGCGACGCGCGCGAGCTCGGCCAGCATCTCCCAGGATTTCAGGCCGCGTGGGCCAAGGTAATGCGCGAGCACACCACGCATGGCACGGCGCAGACTGGACAGATCATCGGCCTCGGGCAACCGGTCTGTCGCCAGCGACAACAAGGCCCGCCCGGTCGCGGCACTGCTGCGATCACCATGGCCACGGTCGCTCAACAACCGCCGTGGCCCGTGCTCGGGATCAAGCCGGTAACGCGCGGCCGGATCGATATCGGCGCCATCGCCGTCGTGCGCCCAATCGAAACCGAAGCCGATCGCCTCCAGCAGGTCGCGCTCGTAGCGGCGCAGGGTCCAGCCCAGCGGGTCATCGCCACCCAGCCGGGCACGCGCCCGTGCATAGGCAAGGTACAGATCGGGCGAGGGATCCTGCCGCGGCGCCAGGCGCAGGGTCAGCTCGTTCAGGTAGAAGCCGGCCAGCAGCGCCTCGCCGCCCAGGCGCGGCGCCACGTCGAGCGCCTCCGCCACGGTCAGCCGTGCCAGTTCGCCCAGCTGCACCGCGTCGAAGCGGATCGATTGCAGCGGCTGCAAGGCAGCGCGCAGGGCCTGCTTCTTCGCGCCCTGCACGCCGCGCGCGATCAGGCCGATGCGACCGTGCTCTGCACTGAGCACCTCGACCAGCAGGCTGGTCTCGCGCCAGGGTCGCGTGTGCAGGACGAAGGCAGGTTCGGCGGCGTAGCGCATGGAGGAGCCGTGAATGGTGATTAGTGATTGGTGATTGGAAACATCGCCACTGCTGCTGTTTCTGCCGCGAATCACCAATCACGAATCACGAATCACCGCCCCCTCTCAATCGTGATAACCGAACGTGCGCAGCGCCGCTTCGTCGTCCGACCAGCCCTCGCGCACGCGCACCCAGGTCTCGAGGAAGACCTTGCTGTCGAACAGGCGCTCCATCTGGATGCGCGCCTTGGAGCCGATCTCGCGCAGGCGCTCGCCGCCCTTGCCGATCACGATCGCCTTCTGGCCATCGCGCTCGACCCAGATCACCGCACCGATGCGCAGCATGGTGCCGTCGACCTCGAACTTCTCGATCTCGACCGTGGTCGCGTACGGCAGTTCCTCGCCGAGCTGGCGCATCAGCTGCTCGCGCACCATCTCGCCGGCGAGGAAGCGCTGGCTCTTGTCGGTGATCTCGTCCTCGCCGTACAACGCGTCCTGCTCGGGCAGGTGCGTGAGCACCGTCTTCACCAAGGCCTCCAGGCCGGTGCGCTTGAGCGCGGAGATCGGATGCACGCCGGCGAACTCGCGGCCCTCGCTGATCCTGGCCAGGTACGGCAGCAGCGCGGTCTTGTCCTTGAGCCGGTCGACCTGGTTGACCACCAGCACCACCGGCAAGCCGGCCCCGCGCAAGGCCTCGTAGGCGAACGTGTCGGCGTCGTCCCATTGCCCGGCACGCACCACCAGCAGGGCCACGTCGACACCTTCCAGCGCGCCGCGCGCGGCCCGGTTCATCCAGCGGTGCATGGCGGTGGCGGTCGACTTGCCCTGGTCGCGGTGCAGGCCCGGGGTATCGACCAGCACCAGCTGCCCTTGCGGGAAGGTGGCGATGCCGAGCAGGCGATGGCGGGTGGTCTGCGGGCGCGGCGAGACGATGCTGACCTTGGCGCCGACCAGCGCATTGGTCAGGGTGGACTTGCCGACGTTGGGGCGGCCGATGACGGCGACGTGGCCGGCGCGATGGGGCTGATGAATCATGAAGGAATTGTAGCGGAGTCGCACCGTCTCCTTCACAGGTCCACTACACGACCTATACGAAGCTGAACAAACTTGGGATTCCGAAACGCCATCCCTGATACCTGCTCGAATCCAGCGAGAACGACATGTCCAAACACTGCCGCCACTTCATGACTATCGTACCCGGGCTGCTCCTCGCGGCATCGGCAACGGGTTCCCTGGCCGCTACCAAGACCGCCCAGTTCCAGGTGCGGGCGACCCTTGACCCCTCGTGCACGATCGCCGCCTCCGATCTGGACTTCGGCTCCCAGGGCGTCCTCGACGCCAGTGTCGATGCCACTTCGACGATTTCCGTCACCTGTACCAGCGGCGTCGACTACAACATCGAATTCAACTTAGGCGACTGGCAGTCGACCAACTACTCGAACCGCAACCTGCGCCATACCGATGGCTACACGACCATCAAATACCAGCTCTACACCGACAGTGCCCGCACCTCCATCTGGGGCAATGGCAATGCTGGGACGCAGAAGAAGGGCGGCACCGGCAACGGCGCGCTGCAGAATCTGACGGTCTACGGCCGCCTGCCGACCCAGTCGGTGCCGAAGTCCGGCACCTACACGGACACGATCACGGCCACCATCAACTACTGACCGTAACGACGGCACACAAGCCCTAGGGGACATGCCCATGAAGATGCTTCTCACCCTGCTGGCACTGCTGGTTGCCGGCACCGCCCATGCCGCCTCGATCGTCGTCCGGCCCACCATGCTCATTTTGCCAGCCGGTGAGTCCACCGCCGCCATCACGGTCACCAACAACGGCAGCCAACCCGTCAACGCCCAGGTGCGCGTGTTCGGCTGGGATCAGGCACAAAACGAGGATCAGCTGCAACCCACGCAGGCATTGGCCGCCAGCCCGCCGATGACGGCGATCCTCCCGGGACAAAGCCAGACGGTGCGGCTGGTGCGCGTGGACAAGACTCCGGCCACGCGCGAGGAAAGCTATCGACTCCTGGTCGACGAGATCACCGACCGTGCCAGCACGCAGCACACCGGCGTGGCGATCCAACTGCGTTACTCGGTGCCGGTGTTCGTGGTGCCTGACACGCGGGCGACCGCCACCCTCGCAGTCAAGGCCGAACTGGACGGTGGACAGGTGCTCATCGACGCCCGCAACAGCGGCCAGTCCCACGCCCGGATCAGCAACGTCGCCTTGCAGTACGCGGACGGCACCTCGCAGGTCATCGGCGAAGGCCTGGTCGGCTACGTTCTGCCCGGCAAGGACCGGCAATGGCGGCTGCCGCTGCCGGCGCACAAAGCCCCCCCCCGTCAGGTCAAGGCCGAGGTCAACGAGCAAGCGCTGCTCGTTGACCTCTGACAGCAGCACAGGCACCGGCCCCACACCGCGACAAGGCATCCGCGGCGTTGTCGACGAACCGGGAGGGAACGGTTTGTCCCCCACCACGACACGAAATTGGCTCGCACTGGCCATCCTCGCCGCAGCCACGACGAGCAGCCTCGTGGCATCGGCATCGGCATCGGCTTCCGACTTGGCTGCAGCAGACGGCACCGAGCTGACAACCGGTTCGAGCACCGCCGCCCAGGCGCTGTATCTACAGGCGTTCGTCAACGGCTTTGACCAACAGCTGCTCGTGCGCCTGGAGCAGCAGGGCGATGCCCTTTACATCAGCGCCAGCGAGCTGGGTGAGATCGGCGTGCGGGTCGACCGCCTGCCCGTGACCGGGGACCGTATCGCGCTGGCCAGCGTCCCCAACCTGCGCTACCGCTACGACCCGCTGCAGCAAAGGCTCGACCTGAACATGCCGACTGACATGCTGGTACCGCAACGGCTCGGCTATGGCCCCGCAGACACTGCGCCGCCGCGCTCGGATACCGGCCTGGTGTTCGACTATGCCCTGCATGCACAAAGCGAACGCATCGGATACGACCAGCGCGTCGCCTTGAACCGCATGCGTGCGCTCGGCTCCAACCGCGGCCACAGCCGGCTGCCGCGCTACGGCACACCCTATTCTGCCGTCTACGACGCACGCAACCAGAGCGTCCTGCTGGACAGCGACCTGACCGTATTCACGCCGTTCGGCCGCTTCTTCAACAACGGCTACACCACGGTGGATGCGAGTTCGAGCCGGTATGTACGTGAGGAAAGCTACTGGACGCATACATCGTTGAAATCACTGCGCAGCTTCACCGCCGGCGACTTCATCAATGCCTCGCTGACATGGACGCGGGCAATCCGCATGGGCGGCCTGCGCCTGGCGCGCAATTTCGACGCACGCCCTGACCTGGTGACCTTTCCGATCCCCATCCTGGCCGGCTCCGCCGTCGTGCCCACCACCGTCGACCTGTACATCAACGGCATCCGCCAGTTCAGCGGTGACGCCAACCCGGGTCCGTTCGTCATCACCAGCCCGCCCGCGCTGACGGGCGCGGGCAACGCCGCCCTCGTTTATCACGATGCACTGGGCCGGGAAGTAACCACCACGATGCCGCTGTACGTCGATCACCGCATGCTCGGTGCCGGCCTGTACGACTATGCGCTCGAACTCGGCTATGCCCGGCGCAATTATGGGTTGGATTCGTTCGACTACGCCCCCGATCTGGCAGCGACGGCCTCGCTGCGCTATGGCCTCAACGACGCGTTCACCATCGAAAGCCACGGCGAATATGGTGATGGCCTGCGTAATCTGGGCGTCGGCGGCCTGATACGACTGGGTCGCATGGGCGTGTTGAACGCGGCGGTGTCCGCCAGCGGCGGCGGCCAAAGTGGAACGCAGACCACGCTGGGCTACCAGTACATATCACCCAACTGGGGGCTGTCACTGCAAGACCAGCGCAGCCACGGCGACTATCGCGACCTGGGCTCGCTGGAAGGGATTCCGGCTTCCGACCGCCTGTCCTACGCCGCGTTCAATCTGCCCATCGCGGGCAACCAGGCGCTGACACTCAGTTACACGCACCAGGAATTGGCGCAGTTCCAGAGCAGCGCCCGCATCGTCTCGCTGGGCTATACCGCCAATCCGTTCGACAACCGCGCCCACGCCTACGTCAACTTCTTCCGCGACCTCGATCAGGACGACTCCACCGGCGTATACGTCGGCATCAGCGTGGATATCGGCAGGCGTGGCAGCGTCTACGCCAATCACAGCCGTTACGGTGACCAACAGACCACCACGCTGGGCGCCAGTCGCCCGGTCGAATACGACCTGGGCGGGCTCGGCTGGAACGCCTACGCCGACATCGGCGACGACAACTACCGTCGCGCCGCCGCCAGCGTCTACTACCGCAGCCGCTATGCCGACGTGTCGCTGGATCTGGAGCATGCCAACCTCGGCAACTACTCGCATGACAACGCAGCCCTGCATGCCACCGGCACGGTGGTCTTCATGAAAGGCCAACTGCTGGCGGCACGCGACATCCCGGACGGCTTCGCACTGGTGTCCACGCGCGGTGAGCCCGGCGTGCCGGTCCTGCGTGAGAACCGCCTGCTAGGCCACACCAATCGACGCGGCTATCTGCTGGTGACCGACTTGCCGGCTTACCGCACCAGCCACCTGGCAATCGACCCGATCGACCTGCCCATAGATGCCAGTGTCAGCAGCACCAGGAAGGAGGCCAGCCCGTTGGCGCAGTCGGGCATTCTGGTCGAGTTCCCGATCAGCCGTTACCACGGCGCCACCGTGGTACTGCTCGATGAAAACGGCGCGCCACTGCCTCCAGGCGCGCGCGTACGCCTGCTCGACGGCAGCGAACCGGTACTGGTCGGCTACGACGGCCAGACGTTCTTTCCCCAGTTGCAATCAAACAACCAACTTTCCGCCGAGGTGGACGCCGGCGAATGCCGGGCCGAGTTCTCATTCGACCCCGCCCAGACCATGACCGTTCTCGGCCCCGTGACGTGTGTGGTGGTGCCATCGCCATGACCCCCTACCCGATCCGCCTCATCCTGCTGGCCGTGCTGGCCCTGTGCTGGCCCGACACGGCCTCGGCGCAACTGGCCTGCGCTGCAACCATGGGCGACATCCGTTTCGGCAACGTCAACCAGGTCGGCACGGCAGGCACCGACGTCAACGGCATGTTGCGCGTGGAATGCTCCGGCGCCGTCACCCCATACGTGCGCGCCTGCGTCGAGGTCGGCCCCAGCAACGGCAGCTGGGACCCGCGCTACCTCAGCGGCCCGGACGCCAGCATGCTCGCCTGGTACCTGTGCAAGGACGCCGCCTGCAGCCAGGTCTGGGGCAGTGTGGACGGCGGCACGGCCCAGCCCATGGTCGTCGACCTGGCGGTCGGAGAGGGCAGCACCCACGCCGGGGTGGCTTATCTGGCGAGGCTGCCCAGTCAGAACGATGCCCGGGCGGGCACCTATCGGGCGCAATTTGGTGCCGGCCAGGCACGGGTACGCGCAATTGGCTACGAAGCCACTCCCCCCGAATGCGGCGCCGACATGCCCGAGGTGGCGCGCTTTGCCTTCAGCGTGGAGGCCACCGTCGAGTCTGACTGCGCGGTCAGCGCCAGCACGCTCGACTTCGGTCGCATCGGTTCGACACTGGAATCACCCGTGCAGGCCGCCAGCACGATCACGGTGACCTGCACGCACGGCGTCGACTATGCAATCGCAATCGATGCCGGACGAGGCCCGGGCGCCCTGACGACCCAGCGCAAGCTGGTCCGCACCGGTGGCAGCCAGACGCTGGACTACGACCTCTACAGCGACAGCGCCCGCCTCCAGCCCTGGGGAGACGGCAGCGGTGGCAGTGGCGTCGTCCGATCCAGCGGAATCGGCGTGCAGACCCCGCGCCAGTACACGGTCTACGGCACCATCCCGGTCCAACCCCTGCCGCCGTCTGGTGATTACAGCGACACGGTGACGGTGACGGTGACTTACTGACCCCTGCGTGCGCGGAACGATGCGGCCCTCATGAACTGCTGACCACATCGCACCGCGCAGGGCTACGGCGCGCGCCGTGTCGATGCCTGCAGCAACTCCAGCACCTGTTCCGCAGCCAACTGTTCGGCGGCGCGGCGCGAACCCGCCTCGCTTTCGGCCACGGCCACGGGATCGGTGGTCTCACAGCGCACCAGGAAAATGCGCTCGTGATCCTCGCCGCGTGCATCCATCAGGTGGTATTGCGGCAGCGGCTTCTGCCGCCCCTGCAGCCATTCCTGCAGGCGCGTCTTGGCATCCTTGCCCACCTTGTGCGGCGGCGGCAGCACGGCAATGGCGCTGTCGAACCAGGGCAGCACCGCGGCGCGGCAGGTCTCGAAACCGGCGTCGAGGTAGATCGCCGCGACCACGGCCTCCAGCGCATCGGCCAGGATCGAGTCGCGGCGGTGGCCGCCAGACTTCATCTCGCCTGGGCCGAGGGTCAGGCGCGCGCCGAGTTCGAGGGTACGTGCGATCGGCGCCAGGGCGGACTCGCGCACCAGCTCGGCGCGGGCACGGGTCAGCGCGCCCTCGTCGGCCTGCGGCCAATGCGCGTAAAGCGCTTCGGCGATGATCATGTTGACCAGCGCGTCGCCGAGGAATTCCAGACGCTCGTTGTGCGGGGCGCCGGCACTGCGATGGGTCAGGGCCTGCTCGAGCAGGTCCGGCCGGACAAAGCGGTGGCCGATGCGGTCAATCAATGCCGTCGCGGCGCAGCTGCTGCTCAGCCATGAAGTGGCCGACCACGTCGATGTTGGCGATCAGCGGGCGCCGGACCTCGTAGTCGACGGACATGGTGTAACCGGCATCCTTGCGGGCGAACTTGACGTTCTCCGGCTTCACGTTGTCGGCATAGCTGATGTACAGGCGGCGGAAGAACAGGTCCTTGATCTTGCCCGGATCCTGCTGGCTGATCCCCGGCTCCTTGGACAACTCGTTCAGCGCCTGCTTGACCGCGTAGTACTCCGAGTACATCGGGATCAGCTTCATGCCCATGTAGATGAACACGCCGACCACCGCCAGCACCAGGACGAATCCGATCAGGGTCATGCCGCCCTGCGTACGCTTCATTGCACTCTTCATTGCACTTCCCCCTTGGATTGTCCGTGCCTGCCGCCGCGGTCCCCACCGCCGGCGATTACAGAATTACGGAATGCTGCTGCCAATGCGTGAGACATCCACGCCCCCGTCGATGTGCATCCAGATCAGGAATGCCTTGCCGCGCAGGTTCTGCTCCGGCAGGAAGCCCCAGTATCGGCTGTCCTCGCTGTTGTCGCGGTTGTCGCCCATCACGAAATAGTGACCCGGCGGCACCACCCAGTCGCCTTCGCCCTGGTCGATGAACGGCAGGTTGGTGCGCTCCAGGATCTGGTGCTCGCGGCCGAGCACGTTCTCGCGCAGTTCCTCGGCGCCGGTCATCTCGGTGCCGTTGCCCTTGCCCTGGTAGACGCCAAGCGGCGCGTACGGGAGCACCTTGCCGTTCACGCTGACCTGGTTGTCGTGGTAGCCGATGCGGTCACCGGGCAGGCCGATCACGCGCTTGATCCAGTCCTGGTCGGGATGGTGCGGCGGACGGAACACGACCACGTCGCCCCGTACCGGCTCGCCCAGACCGACGAACTTCTTGTTGGTGATCGGCAGGCGCAGGCCGTAGGTGAACTTGTTGACCAGGATGAAATCGCCGGTCAGCAACGTCGGCATCATCGAGTTGGACGGGATCCGGAACGGCTCCGCAACGAAGCTGCGCAGGATCAGCACGATCGCCAGGACCGGGAAGAAGGCCTTGGAGTAGTCGACGATCATCGGCTCCTTGCCTTCGTCGAGCAGGCTCTCGTGGGCAGCGCGACGCTTGGCAAGAAACAGTTTGTCGACCAGCCAGACCAGGCCGGTGATCAGCGTCAGCGCGACCAGCGCGATTTCAAACCATCTCATCGTGATGCGCTCTCCATGATCCGCGCCGTAACCCAGGCGACGCCCCCGGCAAGGTAACGTCGCCCATCAATGTTGCGCCAGTGGCCTTACTTGTTGTCGACCTGCAGGACCGCCAGGAAGGCTTCCTGCGGGATTTCCACACGCCCCACCTGCTTCATCCGCTTCTTGCCCTCCTTCTGCTTCTCGAGGAGCTTCTTCTTGCGGCTGATGTCGCCACCGTAACACTTCGCCAGCACGTTCTTGCGCATGGCCTTGACCGTGCTGCGGGCGATGATCTGCGAGCCGACCGCGGCCTGGATGGCGACGTCGAACATCTGCCGCGGAATCAGCTCGCGCATCTTCTCGGAAATCTCGCGACCGCGACGATCGGCATGGGCGCGGTGGGTGATGATGCTGAGCGCGTCGACCTTGTCGCCATTGATCAGCGTGTCCACGCGCACGAACGGACCGGCCTGGAAGCGCACGAAGTGGTAGTCCAGCGAGGCATAGCCGCGCGAGACCGACTTGAGTCGATCGAAGAAGTCCAGCACCACCTCGGCCATCGGCAGCTCATAACTGATCTGCACCTGATTGCCCATGTACTGAATGCCGACCTGACTGCCGCGCTTCTCCTCGCACAAGGTGATCACGTTGCCGACATAGTCCGGCGGGGTGAGGATGTTGGCGCGGATGATCGGCTCGCGGATTTCCTCGATCAGGTTGACCTGCGGCAGCTTGGCCGGGTTGTCCAGCGGCATCACGGTGCCGTCGGTCTTGAGCACTTCGTAGATGACCGTCGGCGCGGTCGAGATCAGGTTGAGGTCGTACTCGCGTTCCAGGCGCTCCTGCACGATCTCCATGTGCAGCATGCCCAGGAAGCCGCAGCGGAAGCCGAAGCCCATCGCCTCGGAGCTTTCCGGCTCGAAGCGCAGCGCGGCATCGTTGAGGCGCAGCTTGTCGAGGGCTTCGCGCAGGTCCGGATAGTCCTCGGCATCGACCGGGAACAGGCCGGCGAACACGCGCGGCTGCATCTCCTGGAAGCCCGGCAACGGCTTGGTGGCCGGGTCACTGGCCAGGGTCAGTGTGTCGCCGACTGGCGCGCCGTGCACGTCCTTGATCGACGCGTTGATCCAGCCCACTTCGCCGGCGCCGAGCTTGGGCAGCTCCTTGCGCTTGGGGGTGAAGACGCCGACCTTGTCGACCAGGTGGGTACGCCCGGTCGACATCACCAGGATCTTGCTGCCCGGCACGATCTCGCCCTGCATCACCCGCACCAGCGAGACCACGCCCAGGTAGTTGTCGAACCACGAGTCGATGATCAGCGCCTGCAGCTTGTCGGTGTCGCGCGGCTTCGGCGGCGGGATGCGGTGCACGATCGCCTCGAGCACGTCGACCACGTTGAGGCCGGTCTTGGCGCTGATCGCCACGGCGTCCTCGGCGTCGATGCCGATGACGGCCTCGATCTCGGCCTTGGCGCGCTCGATGTCGGCCGTGGGCAGGTCGATCTTGTTGAGCACCGGCACCACTTCCAGGCCCTGCTCGACCGCGGTGTAGCAGTTGGCAACCGACTGCGCCTCCACACCTTGGGCGGCGTCGACCACCAGCAGCGCGCCTTCGCACGCGGCCAGCGAGCGGCTGACCTCGTAGCTGAAGTCGACGTGGCCGGGGGTGTCGATGAAGTTGAGCTGGTAGGTCTTGCCGTCCTTCGCGGTGTACGGCAGCGAGACGGACTGGGCCTTGATGGTGATGCCGCGCTCGCGCTCGATCGGGTTGGAGTCGAGCACCTGCGCCTCCATCTCGCGCGCCTCGAGGCCGCCACAGAGCTGGATGATGCGGTCAGCCAGGGTCGACTTGCCGTGGTCGACGTGGGCGATGATGGAGAAGTTTCTGATCTGCTGCATGCGAGGCGGCGCGAGGCTCGCCGGTTCCATGGAAATTAACGGGCAATTATCGCATACGGCATGGCCATGACAGCCCTGCGCCCGCTGGAGGGCGGGCGCAGGACCTTCCGAAGGCGGGACTGGATCAACCGGTCTTGCTGTCGGCGGTCACCGCGATGAACTGGGTCGCGCCGTCACGGCGCACCAGCAGCATCACGGTCTGACCCGGCTTGGTGCCGGCCAGCTCGCGGTCCAGCGCGGTGGCGTTGCTGACCGAGTTGCGGCCGACTGACAACACCACATCGCCCGGACGCAGCCCGGCCTCGCCCGCGGCATCGCCGGGGTTGCGCACCAGCACGCCCTCGTTAGCCCGCAGACCCAGGCGCTGGCGCTCGCTGACCGACAGGTCCTGGCCCACCAGGCCGAGGGCATTGCCGGCGGTCGGGCGCGCCGAATCGCTGCCCGGCGGCGTCCGATTGCCGCCGCCTGCGGCCACCAGCGGGCCCTCGAGCTCGTTGACGACGACATTGAGGTCGACGTTCTTGCCATTGCGGAACACGGTGACCTTGGCCTTGGTGCCCGGTGCCATGGCGCCGATGATCGGCGGCAGGTCACTGGATTGCGAGATCGCGCGGCCATTCACCGCGCGGATCACGTCGCCGCGCTCGATGCCGGCCTTTTCTGCCGGACTGCCGGAAACCACGTCGGCGACCAGAGCGCCGCTGCTGTCGGGCAGCCCCAGCCCCTTGGCCGACTCGCCATTGATCTGTTGTACCTGCACGCCCAGCTGGCCACGGCTGACCTTGCCGGTCGTACGCAGCTGCTCGGCCGCGCCCATCGCCACATCGATCGGAATGGCGAAGCTCACGCCCATGTAGCCACCGGAGTTGCTGAAGATCTGCGAGTTGATACCGACCACCTCGCCACCGGTGTTGAGCAGCGGGCCACCGGAATTGCCCTGGTTGATCGCCACGTCGGTCTGGATGAACGGCACGTACTGCTGGTTGGCGTACGGGTTGCTGCGACCGACCGCGCTGACGATGCCGGCGGTGACCGAATGGTCGAGGCCGAACGGCGAGCCGATCGCCACCACCCACTGCCCGGCCTTGGCCGAGTCGGCCTTGGCCATGCGCAGGAACGGCAGACCCTTGGCGTCGATCTTGAGCAGGGCCACGTCGGACTGCTCGTCGCTGCCGATGACCTTGGCGGTGAACTCGCGGCGATCGGACAGCGTCACCTTGACCTCGTCGGCGCCTTCGACGACGTGATGATTGGTCATCACGTAGCCGTCGTCGGAGATCAGGAAGCCGCTGCCGAGCGAGGTGCCACCGCCGCGCGGACCGCGCGGGCCACCGGGACCGCCCGGAAAGGGCATCTCATCGCCGAAGAAGCGGCGGAAGATTTCGGGAATCTCGGCCTCGTCCGGCATCTGCCCGCGGGCGCTGCGGCGCGGCGTGACTTCGGCGCGGATATTGACCACCGCGGGACCGACGCGCTGCACCAGCGTGGTGAAATCGGGCAGGCCGCTGACCAGCGGTGCCGCCGGCGTCGCCGCGGGCGGCGGGGCGATCGGCGTGGCCGGCGGCTGCGCGGTGCAGGCGACCGGCGACAGCGCCGCAAGTGCGCCGACCAGGGCAAGGGAGCGAAGCGGACGGTTCATGGGAATCGGCCTCGGAAATGGTTGGGTTGGTTGAAGTAACGCATGGGTGGGCGCAGGCTGCCTGGCCGCGCGCCATCAGGCCGTGATGTCAGGGCTGCGGCCCGGGCACATCGACCGCCGCATTCGTCCCGCTCGCGTCCGGCGGCGCCTGCAGGCTCGGCTCGAACGGATAGAACGATTGCGCGGCAGCCGCGCCGTTGCCATAGCTCGCGGTGAGGCCAGCGGCTGCCGCCTGCGGCAGCACCGCGCGCGGCCACGGCCGGGTGACGATTTCGTTGTGCTGCGGCAGGAAGGGCTTGGCCGGCAAGGCTGTCGCGGCGTTGCCGGTGTCGTTGCTGGCTACGGCGAGCGCGGGCGCTGTCACGGCGGCGGCCACCGCCGGTCTCTGCAGCTGACGCTTAGGCGCGCGCAGCGCGGCACGCTGGCTCTGTCCGCGCGAAGTGCGGCGTTCGGCGGCACGGCGCGGCACCTCAGCGACCGCCACAGCGGCGGCCGCCAAGCCGATCGAGGCATCCGGCACCGGCGGCACCGACGCTTCTTGTACCGGCACGGGTGGCGCCGGAGCGGTGCTGGCGACCTGGGCGGGCGCGGGCGCGCCGGCCAACACTGGATCGCTCGGATCGCTGGAGAACGGCCGCACCACGAACAGCGCCGCGACCGCGACCGACGCCGCCAGCGCGCCGCCGATCCAGCCACGTCGGCTGACCGGTGCACTCACCGCCGGAGCGACCGCCTGCACATGGACGGTTTCCAGGGCAATGGCCGCAGCCACGCGCTCGGCAAAACCGCCGGCGGCGATACCGGTCGCCTCGCCGCGCAGCACGTCGCCGCACAGCTGCCAGCGACCGCAGGCCTGGCGCCACTGCGCATCGTGGCCGAGCCGCTTCAGCGCAAACCGCGCGGCATCGCCGTCCAGTTCGCCGTCAAACAGCGCGCTGAGGACCTCATGGTCGGACGTCTGGCGATCATCGAAGGAGCGGGTATTGGACATAATCAGTGGGTAGGTTTCGCAGTGTCGTTATCGAGCAAGGGCCGCAGTTCGGCGTCGATGGCCTCTCGCGCACGGAAAATGCGCGAGCGGACGGTGCCGATAGGACAGCCCATCTTCTGCGCGATGTCGTCGTAGCTCAGGCCGTCCACCTCGCGCAGGGTGATCGCGGTCCGCAGTTCTTCCGGCAGGGATTCGACCACGCGCATCACCGTGAGTTCGATTTCCTGCCGCAACAGTTCATGTTCGGGCGTGTCGGTGTCGCGCAGGCGCGTGCCGGTGTCGAACTGCTCGGCGTCGCCGGCGTCGATGTCGTCGGTCGGCGGCCTGCGGTTCTGCGCGACGAGGTAATTTTTGGCGGTATTCACTGCGATCCGGTGCAACCACGTATAGAACTGGGCATCGCCACGAAAGTTCGGCAGCGCCCGGTAGGCGCGGATGAAGGTTTCCTGGGCGACGTCCTGGCATTCGCTCCAGTCGGGTATGTAGCGCCCGATCAGGGCGGTGATCCGATGCTGGTACTTGCGCACCAGGGCATCGAAGGCCGCACTGTCGCCGCGCTGGACACGCCTGACCAGCTCCTGGTCCAACTCCAAATCTTTGGGCAACGATATTTCGGCCATGCCGCGCCGGCACTCCTGTCAGCTCGGCCTTGGCCGAACAATGGGACAGCCCTGTTGGGCAAAAGTTCAATCACGATCATTAATGGGGATGGCCGGCGACAGCGCAACGGCCAGGCGTCATACGCCCCGTCGGATGGCGTGCGGTGCGTCCGGATTTGACGGCACCGAAGTCAGATCGGGATGATAGCGGCAGATTCCATACCTGAACGGATGGTGCGGCATGATCGCAGGCCTCGACGGTCTTCGCTTCCAACACTGGCAGACCGAGCTGCGCGCCGACGGCATCCTGCTGCTGTCGTTCGATCGCGCTGACTCGCCGGTCAACACCTTTGCCCAGGACGTCCTGATCGAACTGGACGCCCTGCTCGAACGCCTCGCACTCGACCCGCCCAAGGGCCTGGTGCTGCGCTCGGCCAAGGCCACGGGCTTCATCGCCGGCGCCGACATCAAGGAGTTCCAGGCCTTCGACCAGAAGGGCACGGTCGGCGACGCGATCCGTCGCGGCCAGCAGACCTTCCAGCGCCTGGCCGAACTGCCCTGCCCGACCGTCGCCGCAATCCACGGTTTCTGCATGGGCGGCGGCACCGAGATCTCGCTGGCCTGCCGCTACCGTGTCGCCAGCAACGACCCGTCCACGCGCATCGGCCTGCCGGAAGTGAAGCTGGGCATCTATCCCGGCTGGGGCGGCAGCGTGCGCCTGCCGCGCCTGATCGGCGCCCCGGCGGCGTTCGACATGATGCTGACCGGCCGCACCCTGTCGGCCTCGGCCGCGCGCGCCAACGGCCTGGTCGACAAGGTCACCGACGCCTCCACCCTGATCGACGTCGCCGTCGCACTGGCCCGGCGCGGCACGCAGCGGCCGTTCAAGCAGCGCGCCCTCGGCTGGGCGACCAACACCCTGCCCGCGCGCAAGCTGCTCGCGCCGATGCTGACCAAGCAGGTCGCGCGCAAGGCGCGCAAGGAGCACTACCCGGCGCCGTATGCGCTGATCAACACCTGGGCCAGGTCCGGTGGTGGCGTGCAGGCAAGGCTGGCGGCCGAGCGCAAATCGGTGGTCAAGCTCGCCTCGACGCCGACCGCGCGCAACCTGATCCGCGTGTTCTTCCTGCAGGAGCGCCTCAAGGGCCAGGGCGGCAAGGACCACGGCATCACCAACGTGCACGTGGTCGGCGCCGGCGTGATGGGCGGTGACATCGCCGCCTGGTCGGCTTACAAGGGCTTCAACGTCACCCTGCAGGACCGCGAGCAGCGCTTCATCGACGGCGCCCTGACCCGCGCGCAGACGCTGTTCGAGAAGAAGGTCAAGGACGAGGCCAAGTGCGCGACGGTGTCGGCGCGCTTGAAGGGCGATCTCGCCGGCGACGGCGTGCCGGCGGCGGACCTGGTGATCGAGGCGATCATCGAGCAGGCCGAGGCCAAGCGCGAGCTGTACACGGCGCTGGAGCCGCGCATGAAGTTCGACGCCCTGCTGACCACCAACACCTCGTCGATCCCGCTGGGCGAGCTGCGCGAGCACATCGGCCGTCCCGCACATTTTGCCGGCCTGCATTACTTCAACCCGGTCGCGCTGATGCCGCTGGTCGAGATCATCCACCACGATCGCATCGCGCCGCAGACACAACAGCGCCTGGCGGCGTTCTGCAAGGCGATCGACAAGCTCCCGGTGCCGGTCGCTGGCACGCCGGGTTTCCTGGTCAACCGCGTGCTGTTCCCGTATATGCTCGAAGCGGCGACCGCGTTCGCCGAAGGCATCCCCGGTCCGGCCATCGACAAGGCCGCGGTGAAATTCGGCATGCCGATGGGGCCGATCGAGCTGATCGACACGGTCGGTCTCGATGTCGCCGCCGGTGTCGGCGCGGAGCTGGCCCCGTTCCTCGGTCTGCCGATCCCGGCCGCGCTGGCGACGCCGCCGGAGCCAGGCAAGCGCGGCAAGAAGGACGGCCAGGGCCTGTACAAGTGGGAGAACGGCAAGGCGGTGAAGCCGGCGCTGGCGAAGGACTACCAGACCCCGTCGGACCTGGAAGATCGTCTGATCCTGCCGCTGCTCAACGAAGCGGTGGCCTGCCTGCACGACGGCGTGGTCAGCGATGCGGATCTGCTCGATGCCGGCGTGATCTTCGGCACCGGCTTCGCCCCGTTCCGCGGCGGCCCGATCCAGTACATCCGCGAAACCGGTGCCGATGCGCTGCTGGAACGCCTCAAGCAACTGCACGCGCGCTATGGCGATCGGTTTGCGCCGCGACCGGGCTGGGATTCACCCGCCCTGCGCAACTGAGGTAGCCCGGGTAAGGCCGAAGGCCGCACCCGGGGTCGAGTCATCACGTCACGATAGCCCCCGGGTGCGCTTCGCTTACCCGGGCTACGCGTGTTGTCCTTCGGCCGTTGCCCAGAAAGGCCACACCATGGAGGAAATCAAAGCCACTGGATTCCCGCCTTCGCGGGAATGACGAGCAAGAGCACCTAGCCACTCCCTGCGCTACGCGTGAGGGAGGGAGCACTCACATCGTATGCGTCGCCCGCTCCGCATTGAGCGTGCCCGCCAGCAACGCTTCGATCTTGCCGCGCACCGTCTCGCCCTCGGCGCTGTCGGCGAACTGCACGCCGATGCCGGCCGGGCGGTTGCCCTGCGCGCCGACCGGTGTGACCCAGACCACCTTGCCGGCGACCGGCAGACGCTCGTTCGATTCCGGCAACGTCAGCAGCACGAACACCTCGTCGCCGAGGAAGTAACGCTTCGGCGTCGCCACGAACACGCCGCCCTGCTTCAGGAACGGCATGTAGGCGCTGTACAGCGCCGCCTTGTCCTTGATCGCCAGCGACAGGATGCCCTGCCGCGCACTGCCTGCACTCATGTTGCTGCTCATCCCCTGCTTCCCCCGTTGGCCCGCCTGCCTTCTTCGGCACGCCAGGCCAGCAACAATTCGACGACTGCGAGGTCAGCGCGGACCGTGGTCCGCAGCAGATCGCGTGTCCGGTTCGCTTGATCGAACCACGCGGCCAGACTGCGCGCTCGCACCGGGTCGGTCAAGCCGGCCGCCTCGGCCAAGGCCAGGTCGGCAGCGTGGCGCAGACGCAGGGCGGCGTTGTCGTCGCCGACCCAGCGTTGCGCGGTCTCGACCACGGCTGCCTCGCCGCGGCCCAGCTTGGCCAGGTCGGTGGCGACTTCGCGGCGCAGCTTGAGGCCATCGCCTTGCAGCCATTCGTGCGCCAGGCCCGGATGGCCGCGCGCGGCCTCGAGTGCCTCGCGCGCGACCACGTCAGCATGCCCGTGCGTCTTCAGCCAGGCCAACGCTTCGTCCGGCGGCGGCAGGCGAAATTCGAGGCGCTGGCAACGGCTGCGGATCGTCGCCGACAGTCGCGCCGGATGCGCGCTCACCAGCCACAGGTAGCGGCCAGGCACCGGCTCCTCCAGCGTCTTCAGCAAGGCATTGCAGGCAGCGTGGTTGATCGCATCGGCCGGATCGAGGATCGCGACCTGCGCACCGCCGTACTGCGGGGTCAGCGACAGTTGTTCGGACAGGCGGCGCACCTGTTCGATCACGATCTCGGTGCGCAGTCGCGTGCCCTCCTTGTTCGGCACGAACGACACCACCTGGAAATCCGGATGGGTGCCGGCGGCGAGCAGGTGGCAGCTGCGGCAGGCACCGCAAGGTTCGCCGTCGGCGCCGCGTTGCTGGCACAGCAGGCGCTGCGCGAGGCGCTCGGCGACGGCGCGCTTGCCGAGCTGGGCCGGACCGCAGAACAGCAGGCCGTGGCCGAGGCGGCTGGCGTCGAGCGCGGCCGCGGCCTGTTCGTAGATGCGCCGCTGCCACGGCGCGAAAGCCGGCATTGTCGCGCTCATACCGACGCCTCGATCAGCACGCGCAGGTGCGCGACCGCCTGCGCGGCGACTGCCTCGGGCGGCTGTGAGGCATCGATCACACGGAAGCGTTGCGGCTCGGCCTCGGCCCGGGCGAGATAACCGCTGCGGACGCGCTCGAAAAAGTCCTCACGCTCACTCTCGATGCGATCGGTGGCGCCACGTCCGCGCGCGCGTTGCAGACCGACGGCGACTGGCACGTCGAGCAGCAGGGTCAACGCCGGCACGATGCCGACCACGCGTCGCTCCAACTCGGCGATGAATGCCGGATCACCGCCGCGGGCTGCGCCCTGGTAGGCGTAACTGGCGTCGGTGAAGCGGTCGCTGATCACCCAGGCACCGCGCCGCAACGCCGGCAGCAGGGTTTCGCGCACGTGCTGCGCGCGCGCGGCGAACACCAGCAGCAACTCGGCTTCGGTGGTCGGCGGCTCGTGGTGGGTGTCGAGCAGCAGTCCACGGATCTGCTCGGCCAGCGGCGTGCCGCCGGGCTCGCGGGAGCTGACGACCTCGTCGCCAGTGTCCTCCAGCACCGCACGCAGCGCCCCGAGCACGGTCGACTTGCCAGCGCCCTCGCCGCCTTCGAGCGTGATCAGGCGCGGCCAGCGTTGCAGCGCATCCGTCGACAAATGCTTCGTCGTCGGGCTCATTGCGCGCTCGATGCCTGCGTGGCGCGGCGGTAGTTCTGCAGGTAGCTGCGCACGTTGGCCTGGTGCTCGGCCAGGGTCCTGGCGAACAGGTGGCGGCCGCTGCCGTCACCGACGGCGACGAAGTACAAATCCTCGCCCGATGCTGGCCGCGCCACCGCGTGCAGCGCGTCGCTTCCCGGCATCGCGATCGGCGTCGGCGGCAGGCCGGCGCGGGTGTAGGTGTTGTACGGCGTGTCGGTCAGCAGGTGGCTTTTGCGGATGTTGCCGTCGTAGCTCGCACCGATGCCGTAGATCACGGTCGGGTCGGTCTGCAGGCGCATGCCGATCTTGAGGCGACGCTCGAACAGGCCGGCGATGCGCGGGCGCTCGGAGGCGATGCCGGTCTCTTTCTCGACGATCGAGGCGAGGATCAGCATGTCCTCGGGCGACTTCAGCACGCTGTCAGCGCTGCGCCGCTGCCAGGCGCCGGCGAGCGCCTTGGCCATGGCCACGTGCGCACGCTTGAGCACGTCGAGGTCGCTGTCGCCGCCGGTGTAGAGGTAGGTCTCGGGCAGGAAGCGGCCCTCGGGATGCTGGCCGGGTTGGCCGAGCGCCTTCATCAGTGCTGCATCGTCAAGCGTGCCGGCTTCCTGCTTCAACGGCTTCGCCTTGGCCAGCGCGGCGCGCAGTTCGCGGATGTTCCAACCCTCGACGAGGGTGAAGCGGTGATGGATCACCTTGCCGTCGCGCATCGCCAGCAGCAGTTGACGCGGCGAGGTGCCGGGCGTCAGCGCGTACTCACCCACCTGCAGTTTGCCGGCGGCATCGAGCTGCTTGGCCAGCGCGCGCCATTCGAGCAGGTCGCCTTCACGGACACCGGCCTCGCGCAGCTTGCGCACCACCGCCGGCAGCGAGTCGCCGCGCTCGACCAGCACGCTCTCACCGGCTTCGATCCCGGACAGCGGTGCATCGGCGAAGCTCGTATAGCGCTGCCACAACCAGGCACCGGCAACGGCGGCGATCAACAGCAACAACAGGAAAAAGCCGCCCAGGCGGCGCTTGCGTTTGCGACTCACGAAACCTCCGTGGCGAATGCGGGATGCTCGGCGGCCAGGTGCCGCTGCAACTGCGCCACCTGCGGGTGCGGTCGCCACGTGCATGCGCCCAGCCGCGCCACCGGCAGGATACCGCGCACGGCATTGCACAGGAAAACCGCGTCGGCGGCTTCGACTTCGGTCACAGCCAGGCGCGCCTCCTGCGCTTGGAGCGTATCCAATGCCCAGGATCGGCACACTCCGGCCACGCCGCAACGGTCGATGCGTGGTGTTTTCCACTGCCCCTCGTGCAGCACGAAGACATTCGCCGCGATCGCGCTGACCACGTCCCCCGCCTGGCTGAGCATCAGGCCTTCGTGGACGTCGGGATCGCTCCACTCGCCGCGCGCCAGCACCTGCTCGAGCCGGTTGCAGTGTTTGATACCGGCCAGTGCCGGCTGCAAGGCCAGCCGGGTGTCGCACCAGCGCAGTTGCAATCCCGCCGTTGGAACGGCGGGAAGCGGGTGCACGGCGAGGTTCCAATTGGGCTCTGCATCGGGCGGCGGAGCATAGCCGCGCCCGCCGCTGCCACGGGTAACGATCAGCTTGAGCACGCCGTCGCCGCCATCGAGCAGCGCGTTGACTTCATCACGGACCCGGGCCTGATCGGGCAGGCGCAGCCGCAGTGCGGTTGCGCCGCGCGCCAACCGCTGCCAGTGCGCATCCCACCAAAGCACGTTGCCGCGATGCGCACGCATCGTCTCGAACAAGCCGTCGCCGTACGCCGTGCCGCGGTCGTGATCCGGCCAGGCCGGTACCGCGCGCTCGCCGGAAAACCAGCGCACGCTCATCCGGCCACTCCCAGCGCACGCAGCATGCCGCGCGCCTTGGCCCGGGTCTCGTCGAGTTCGCGTTGCGGATCGGAGTCGGCGACGATGCCGGCGCCGGTGCGGAAGCGCAGCGTGTCGCCCTCCACTTCGGCACTGCGGATCAGGATGTTGAGGTCGAGGTCGCCGTCGCGGTTGAGCCAGCCCATCGCGCCGGTGTAGGCGCCGCGGCCGACGCCTTCCAACTCGGCGATGATCTGCATGCAGCGCACCTTCGGGCAACCGGTGATGGTGCCACCGGGAAACACCGCGCGGATCACCTGCCCCGGCGTCACCTCGGGTCGTAGGCGACCGCGTACGTTGCTGACGATGTGGTGGACGTGGGCGTAGCTTTCCACCGTCATCAGCTCGTCGACCTCGACGCTGCCTGGCGTGCACACGCGGCCAAGGTCATTGCGCTCCAGGTCGATCAGCATCACGTGCTCGGCGCGCTCCTTGGGGTTGCCGATCAGCTCCTGGATGCGCGCCGAATCGTCCTCACTGTCGGGTAAGCGCGGGCGCGTGCCGGCGATGGGTCGGGTTTCCACCACCTCTCCGCGCACCGATACCAAGCGTTCCGGCGAGGCACTGACCACCGCCCAACCGTCACCAGAAAACACGCCAGCGAACGGCGCCGGGTTGTTCTCGCGCAGCCGCTGAAACAGCGCCGCCGGGTCCAGTGGCACGTCAAAACGCGCAGACCAGCCGCGCGACAGATTGGCCTGGAACACATCGCCGGCCGCCAGGTAGCCGAGCACGCGCTTGACACCGTCGGTGAAACGCACGGGTTCGTCTTCGTCCAACTCGCGTGGCCCTTGCCAGACTGGCAATGGCGGCAGGCGCGAGGCAGCCTCGGCATCGGCCAGCACCGATGCCAGCAACGCCTGATGCTGCGACTCGGTCACCGCCACGCACTCGCCGCTGGTGTGATCGCGCAGCACCGCCGCCGGGCACCGCAATGCCAGCGCCACCGGCAGGTCGCCGGCGGCACGGGGCAACGTCAGCACGTGCTCAACCTGCGCGGCGGCCTCGTATCCGAAGAACAGCGCCCAGCCGCCGCGGAACGGCCAGCGCGGCTCATCGCGCGGCACACGCTCGGCCTGCCAGGCACTGTCCAGCGCGTCGAAGAAATCGGACCCGAGCACGCGTCCGTCGCCATCGCGCGTGACACCCTGCGCATCAAGCCGCAGCACCTCGCCATTGCCCACCAGCAGCAGGTCCCAACGCCCCTGCGCGGTGCCGTGGGCGCTGGACTCCAACAGCAACGGATAGCGCTGCGGCGCCAGGCGCTGCAGCGACAGCAGATCGATCGTGGACGGCAGCGAGCGGGTTACGAGCATCTGCGTATTAGACCGCGTTTCTGTCGCACCCCGAGTATTCTTCGAACAGAGGCACAAACGACGATCCCCGCCGCAGCGGGGATCGCGTGGGTCACGCCGAGCGAACGATCACACCCGCTTGAACACCAGCGTGCCGTTGGTGCCGCCGAAGCCGAAGCCGTTGGAAACGGCCACGTCGACTTGGACCTGGCGCGCGACGTTGGGCACGTAGTCGAGGTCACACCCCTCGCCCGGCTCGAACAGGTTGATGGTCGGCGGGATGATGCCGTGGTGCAGCGCCAGCACCGAGAAAATCGCCTCGACACCGCCGGCCGCGCCGAGCAGGTGGCCGGTCATCGACTTGGTCGAGCTGACCATGGTCTTGTAGGCGGCATCACCCAGCGCGCGCTTGATCGCCAGCGTTTCGGCGAGATCGCCCAGCGGCGTGGAGGTGCCGTGCGCGTTGAGGTAGCCGACCTGGTCGGCGTTGATGCCGGCATCCTTGAGCGCGGCGACCATGCAGCGCGCCGGGCCTTCGCCGTTCTCGCTCGGCGCGGTCATGTGGAACGCGTCGGAACTGGCGCCGAAGCCGGCGAGCTCGCAGTAGATGCGCGCGCCGCGGGCCTTGGCGTGCTCGTACTCCTCGAGGATGAGGATGCCGGCGCCATCGCCGAGCACGAAGCCGTCACGGTCCTTGTCCCACGGCCGTGAAGCGTGGGTCGGATCGTCGTTGCGCGTGGACATCGCCTTCATCGAGCAGAAGCCGGCGACCGAGGTCGGCGACGAGCCGCGCTCGGCACCGCCGGCGACCATCACGTCGGCATCGCCGTACTGGATCATGCGCATCGCCATGCCGATCGAATGGTTGGCGGTGGCGCAGGCCGAGACGGCGGAGAAATTGGGGCCCTTGATGCCGGTCAGCAGCGAGACCTGGCCGGGCAGCATGTTGATGATGGTGCTGGGCACGTAGAACGGCGAGACCTTGCGCGGGCCGCCCTCGTGGTACTTGATGGTCTGCTCTTCGATGCCAAGCAGGCCGCCGATGCCCGAACCGATCAGCGCGCCAATGCGCTCGGCGTTGGACTCGTCGACGGTCAGACCCGCGTCCTGCATCGCCATCAGCGAGGCAGCCACACCGTAATGGATGAACTCTTCCATCTTCTTCGCGTCCTTCGGATTCACCCACCGGGTGATGTCGAAGTCGCGCACTTCACCGGCGATGCGCGTGGTGAAGCTGGAAGCGTCGAAATGGGTGATCGGGCCGATGCCGGAACGACCGTTGACGATGCCGTCCCAGGTGGTGGCCACGTCGTTGCCGAGCGGCGAAACGGCCCCCAGGCCAGTGACGACGACACGACGGTTGAAGGCCGGACGATTGGACATGAAACACTCCATCTACACTACGCCGGCGTATCGTCCGGCTGATAAAACGCGGGGCCGCAATGCGGCCCCGGTTTGACTACTGGAAGCAAGTGGCCGTTGAGACCCGCTCCCGTCGGCAAGGCTTACGACTTGACGTGCGCCTTGACGTAATCGATCGCCTGCTGCACCGAGGTGATCTTCTCGGCTTCCTCGTCCGGGATCTCGCACTCGAACTCTTCTTCGAGGGCCATCACCAGCTCGACGGTGTCGAGCGAGTCAGCGCCGAGGTCGTCGACGAACGAAGCGTTGTTGGTGACTTCTTCTTCCTTAACGCCAAGCTGTTCGACCACGATCTTCTTGACGCGCTCTTCGATGCTGCTCATGGGTACTCACTCCTCCCGGACGGGATATTCGACGGAATAGTCTAATGGAAACGTTGGCGATCGCGAGCATACGCGAAAGCCCTTTGGGTTCAAATGGTTAGCGTCACCAGCGACGCTTACGGCATGTACATGCCGCCGTTGACGTGCAGTGTCTCACCGGTGATGTAGGCCGCCGACGGGCCGGCCAGGAACGCCACCGCACGGGCGATGTCCGCCGGCTCGCCGAAACGGCCGAGCGCGATCTGGCCGAGCATCGCGTTCTTGGCGTCCTCGGGCAGCGACTTGGTCATGTCGGTGTCGATGAAGCCCGGCGCGACCACGTTGACAGTGACCCCGCGCGAACCGATCTCCTTCGCCAGCGACTTGCTGAAGGCAATGATGCCGGCCTTGGCCGCGGCGTAGTTGGCCTGGCCGGCGTTGCCGGTCACGCCAATGACGGAGGCGATGTTGATGATGCGGCCCTTGCGCGCCTTCATCATCGCGCGCATCACCGCCTTGCTGGTGCGGTAGACGCTGGTCAGGTTGGTGTCGAGGATGGCCTGCCAGTCCTCGTCCTTCATCCGCATCAGCAGGTTGTCGCGGGTGATGCCGGCGTTGTTGACCAGGATAGTGATCGCGCCGAACTCCTTGCCGATGCCGTCGATCAATGCCTCGATCGAGGCAGCGTCGCTGACGTCGAGCACGCGGCCGTGGCCGCCGTGCGCCGCCAGGCGCTCGCCGATCGCCTGCGCGCCGGCTTCGGAAGTGGCGGTACCGATCACGGTCGCGCCCTGCGCGGCCAGTTCATCGGCGATCGCCGCGCCGATACCGCGGCTGGCGCCGGTGACCAGTACGACCTCGCCCTTCAATACGTCATGGTGACTCATGCGTTGTTCCATTCGTTCAATGCGGTTTCAAACTCGCCCGGCGTGCCGAGCGCACGCGCGTCGAGCGACTTGTCGATGCGCTTGACCAGACTAGCCAGCACCTTGCCCGGACCGCACTCGGCGATGCGGCTCACGCCTCGCACGGTCAGCGCCTGCACGCAGCCGGTCCACTGCACCGGCAGGTAAAGCTGGCGTACCAGCGCATCGCGGATCGCCTCAACGTTGGCGTGTGCCTGGGCGTCGACGTTCTGCACGACCGGCAGCGTCGGCGCATGCCAGGTCAGGCCGGCCATGGCCTCGGCCAGACGGTTGGCGGCATCGCGCATCAGCGGGGTGTGCGACGGCACGCTGACCGCCAGCTTCACCGCCTTGCGCACGCCGCGCTCGGCCAGCACGACCAGCGCCTTGTCGACCGCGGCGGCATGGCCACCGATCACGATCTGGCCCGGCGAGTTGTAGTTGGCCGGCACCACGACCTCGCTGCCGGACACGGCCGTGCAGACTTCCTGCACCAGCGCGTCCTCGGCGCCAAGCACCGCGGCCATCGCGCCGGTCCCGGCCGGTGCCGCGTCCTGCATGAATTGTCCGCGCAGGCGCACCAGGTGCGCGCCGTCCTTCAACGACAGCGCACCGGCGGCGACCAAGGCGCTGTACTCGCCGAGGCTGTGCCCGGACAGAACCGCCGGTTGTGCGCCACCGCGCTGCTGCCACAGGCGCCACACCGCCACGCCCGCGGCGAGCAACGCCGGCTGGGTGTATTCGGTGCGGTTGAGCATTTCCTCCGGGCCGCCCTGGCTCAGTGCCCACAGATCGGCGCCGGCGCCATCGCTGGCTTCCACGAACGTCTCGCGGACGATCGGGTGCAACTCGGCCAGTTCGGCGAGCATCCCAAGCGACTGCGAGCCCTGTCCGGGAAACACGAACGCGAGCTGCGCGTCGGTGGTGTGTTGTGTCTGTGCAGCGGTCACGCGTGGATCCTGGCGAGCAAGAGTGCGCATGATACGAGTGATTGCTCTAGTGCGTCTGTACTCGCGCGTACTGAACGTGATCACGTCCCGGATACGACAACGCCCCCGCCGGCAACGGCGGAGGCGTTCGCGATCGTGTGACCCGCGCGGATCAGTAGCGCAGCAGCGCCGAGCCCCAGGTGAAGCCACCGCCAAAGGCCTCAAGCAGCACCAATTGGCCACGCTGCACCTTGCCCGAGCGCACCGCTTCGTCCAGCGCCAGCGGCACCGAGGCCGACGACGTGTTGCCGTGCTTGTCGACGGTGACGATGACGTGGTCCATCGGCATGTCCAGACGCTTGGCCGTGGCCTCGATGATGCGCAGGTTGGCCTGGTGCGGGATCAGCCAGTCGATGTCGTGGCGGTCCAGGCCATTGGCCTCGAGCGTTTCCTCGACCACCGAGTCGAGCGCCTTGACCGCGTGCTTGAACACCTCGTTGCCGGTCATCAGCACCTTGACGCCGGCGTTGTGCTCTTCCGGCTTGAAGCCGACCGAGACGCCGACCGGGTTCCACAGCAGCTCCTTCTTGGCGCCATCGGCGTGCATGTGGGTGCTGAGGATGCCGGTCTCGGTGTCGGCCTTGAGCACGACCGCGCCGGCACCGTCGCCGAACAGCACGCAGGTCGAGCGGTCGCTCCAGTCGAGCATGCGGGTCAGCGTTTCCGCACCGACCACCAGCACCGTCTTGGCGGCACCCGAGCGGACGAACTTGTCGGCCACCGTCAGCGCGTAGACGAAGCCCGAGCAGGCGGCGTTGACGTCGAACGCCGGGCAGCCACTGACACCCAGGCGATGCTGCAGCAGGCAGGCGGTCGAAGGGAAGATCAGGTCGGGCGTGGTGGTGCCGACCACGATCAGGTCTATCTCGTCGGCGCTGACGCCGGCGGCTTCCAGGGCGCGGGTCGCGGCGTGGAAAGCAAGTTCGCTGGTGGTCTCGCCGTCGACGACGACGTGGCGCTCGCGAATGCCGGTACGCGCAGCGATCCATTCGTCGCTGGTATCGACGATCTTGGCCAGGTCGTCGTTGGTCAGCACCTTGGGAGGCAGGTAGCTGCCGGTGCCCGCAATGCGGGCATAAATCTGTTCAGTCATCACCACTCCGCTGCACAGCCGTAGTCAGGGTCCGCCAGCCGGGCTGGCGGCATGACCCACCGCGACCGGCCGAAAGTCCTCGCCCTGGATCGACCTGGCACTGGACCAGCCCGTATCGGACCGGCCTGGTGCACCTGGATCGGGACAACCAGCAATGAGCAGGATCGGCGACGGCCTCGCACGCGCCGTTTGAGCGGACGCGCGGCGCGGCGGGTGACCGAAGATTACTCTTCGTCGGCGACCTTGGACTTGGTGTCGATCACCTTCTTGCCACGGTAGTAACCGTCGGCGGTGACGTGGTGGCGCAGGTGGGTCTCGCCCGTGGTCGGGTCGGTGGCCAGCTGCTTGGCGGACAGCGCATCGTGCGAACGGCGCATGCCGCGCTTGGACGGGGAAACGCGGGACTTCTGGACAGCCATGGTCTTGCTCCAAGAAAAACTGTGATAACTGAAACGCGATGTAGCTAGTTCGATTTCTTCAATGCCGACAACGCCGCGAACGGATTCGGTCGCTCGGACTCGGCCTCTTCGGCCGGCCAGTCGCCTTCCACCGTCTCGGTGCCGGGTGATATCGGCACCACCGGCACGGCCAGGATCAATTCATCCTCGACCAGCTCAACCGTCCGCAACATGCCGTTTTCCGGCATCAGCAGCGGCTCGTAACCCGGCGGCAGCGCAGCCTCTTCCGCTTCGTCGCGGATCAGGCCGAGCCGCTGCACGATCTGCACCGGCAGCAGGAACCGTTCCAGGCTGCGCTGACAGGTCAGCGGCAGCTCGGCATCGATACGCAGCTCGACATAAGGCACTTTCAGCGCGTCGCGATCGAAATCGAGCGCGAAGCGCACCTCACCTTCCGTGTCGACCAGACTGTCCTGCAACCGTGTCAACGATGACAGCGGCACGCGGCCTTCCACGCCGCGCCGTGCCGCCACCATGCGCCAAGCATCCAACATCTCGGGCAGGTTCGCTGACATAAGCCGCGGAATTTTAGAGACACGGCCAGCCACTGTCAAACCTAAGCGTCTGTTCCTGCAGGCGTTCCTGCAGGCGTCCCTGCAAGTCGTTCCAGTAAGTGCTTGTGTGCATAGCTGGCGGCGCCGATTTGCCGGAATGCACGGCATCGGGTCAGACTGCGGGCTCCGCTCCCGTTCAGCCAGCCACGCCGTGACCACCACCCTGTCCCTGCTTCTCGCCGTGCTCGTGGCCGCGGCCCTGGCCTACCTTTTCCGTCGCGGCGGCGGTCGCCACGAGCGGGCGGTGCGCGAGGTGCTTGATGCCGCCGATGCTCTTGAAGCCCGCCTGCGCACGGCCCGCGCCGAGATCGAGGCCGTCGCCGGCGAGCGCGGCGAGGACCCGGTCGGCGAGGCCATGCGCGAGATGCTGCGGCAGCGGCTGTGGCTGCGCGACCACGGCCGCGGGGCCAGCCTGGCGCAGCTGAGCCAGGTGCGCGCCTCGATCGACGCCGCACGCGCCGAAATCGAGCACCAGCTTGCCCAGATCGCCCGCGCCCGCCTCGCACCCCGCTGACCTGAACAATTCGATGCCGTCCCTGATCCTCGCTTCGACCTCGCGCTACCGCCACGAGCTGCTCGCCCGCCTGCGGCTGCCGTTCGACACCGCCCGCCCCGATACCGACGAATCGCCCCATCCCGGCGAGGCGCCGTCGGCGCTGGCGCAGCGGCTGGCCTTCGCCAAAGCCGCGGCGATCGCGCCCGCGCACCCGCGGGCCTGGGTGATCGGCTCCGACCAGGTCGCCGAGTTCGCTGGCCAGGCGCTCGGCAAGCCCGGTCACCGCGACGCCGCGATCACGCAGTTGACGGCGATGTCGGGCCAGGCGGTTCGATTCCACACTGGACTGTGCCTGCTGCGCGACGGCCAGCCGCCGCTGCAGGCGCTGGACTGCACCACGGTGCATTTCCGGGTGTTGGCACCCGACGAGATCGCCCGCTACGTCGATGCCGAGCAGCCCTACGACTGTGCCGGCAGCTTCAAGTCCGAAGGCCTGGGCATCGGCCTGTTCGAGGCGATCGAGACGCGCGACCCGACCGCGCTGATCGGCCTGCCGCTGATTGCGACCGCGCGCCTGCTGCGCCAGGCCGGCTTCGCCCTGCCTTAGTGGTGCAAACCGGCCCGGCAGCTAATCCGGGCGCAGCTCAAGCGGCTGCTCCGGCCAGATCTCGATGCTGCCATCACGGCCGTGCAGGTGCAGGCCCAGCCAGTGCCGCCCGGGCGCGAGTTCGTCGCGGCCATGCAGATCGACCTGCGCGCTGAAACCGACCTGCGGATGCTGTGGATCGTTAGACCCGGGCCAGGCCTGCTGCAGGCCGGCGAACGGGCGACCGTATTCGGCCTGGGCGACGACCCGCCCATCGAGCGTCACCTCGACGCCCGCCAGTCCGACCCCGTCCTTGAACGCCCAGCCGTGCACCTCGAAGCGGCGGCCGACTGCCGCCCGGGCCACCGGCGCGTCGATCCAGACCATCGCCGGCGTCGTGCATTCGCCTGCACGGCGCTCGCCGTCCAAAGCGAACAACAGGAAACGCTGGCGGCCGTGGTCGACATTGAGCACGCGCGGCGGTGGCAGCGGCCCGACCATCGCGCACAGGCCGTGGTAGCGACTGAGCAGGTGCTTGTACGGCACCTCGCTGACGCCGACGACGAGCAGCACCGGCGTGTCACCCCAGGCCTCGCGGCCCGGTGTCTGCAGCCCCCACAGCGCCAACTGCGGTGCGCGTCCGTGCTTGTGGTTGAGCGGGTGATCGAGCACGGCGATGCGTGGATCGCCGAGGGCGAAGCCGAGCTCCGCGGCGACCTTGAAGTTGTCCGCCACCACGCGCGTGCCATCCGGCATCGCCGCACGCTGGGCGCGCACCGCCTCGGCGAGCTCGTCCCAGCCGGCGAAGTTGGCCGGGTACCACTTCTCGGCGGCGCTGCGAGCACGCAAGTGCGGCTGCGACACCGTCACGTAATAGCCCAGCGTCGCCACCAGTCCGAGCCCGGCCAGCGACCAGGTCGCCACGCGCAACCAACGCGGCCAGCGCGCCAGCGTCATCGGCAACAACGGCAACAGCGCGAGGTAGCCCGGCAACGGCCAATGGAAGCTCACCCGCTCGGTGTCGGCAAAGAAGCCCAGGGCGAAGAACCCCAACACCACCAGCCCGCCGAGCAGGGCGAAATAACGCGAAACCGGCAACGCGCTGCGCTGGCCGCGCCACGCCGCCACCGCCAATGCGGTGAACAACAGCGGCGTCACCAGCAACGCCTGGATCGCGATGAACCACAGGCCGTCGGCATGGAATGCCCACGGGTGGCGCTCGACCAGCTGAAAGCGCAGCCCGGCATCGGCGTTGTCCAGGTTCCAGGCCACCAGCGGCACCCACGCCGAAGCGCCAAACGCGATCGCGATCAGCACGCGCACATCGCGCAGCGCGCGGCGTCCGTCGGCCAGCAGCAGCAAGGCGATGAAACCGACAGCGATCACGGCAATGAAACGGTAATGACTCAGTGCGCCGATCGTCAGGCCGAGCGCCAGCTCCAGCGCCGCGCCCGGGCTGACCTGGCGCAGCAGGCGCGCGCCGGCATCCAGGCACAACAGCGTCGCCAGCGCCATCGCCGCGTCGGGCAGGGCCATCAGACCGAGCGTGCCGGCCAGCGGCAGCAGCAGCGCGAAACAGCCGGCCTGCCAACCGTCGCGCGCACCGAACTCTCGCGCGGTGATGTGCACCACCAGCCACGGCAGCAATGCCGCGATCAGCAGGAACGGCAACCGCAGGGCGAAGGCGTGGCCGCCACCGAGCACGACGCCGACGCGGGTCAACCACGCGGTCAGACCGGGCAGGTCGGAATACGCCGCGGCCAGGTGTTGGCCTTCCTGCCAGTAAAACGCCTCGTCGACGAACAGCGGCAAGCGCGCGGCGACCACCAGCTTGACCAGCGCAACGGCGACCCAGAGCACCCAGAAACCGCGCCGTGCCTGCACCTCATCGTGCATTCGTTGGTGACCTCGCTACACTTGCTGATGGGAGTCGGTGCGACACCAACCACTGCGTCGCACCACGACGCAGCCGCGCCGGACAAGGGAACCAGACCAGACCGGACCTGCACGGCAATGGCCGGGCCGGCCAGTGTTGTGATCGCAACTGAGGAGAAGACGCACGATGGCGGCATCCCTTTCGACAGCGCCCATGCTAACCGATGGTCTGCGCGCCACCCTCGACCGCGCCCAGGCCCAGGTCAATGCGCTGGTGCTCGGCAAGCCGCACGAAGTGCGTCTGGCCTTCGTCGCGCTGCTCTCCGACGGCCATCTGCTGATCGAAGACCTGCCCGGTCTTGGCAAGACCACGCTGGCGCACGCACTGGCGGCCACGCTCGGGCTCGAGTTCCAGCGCGTGCAGTTCACCTCCGACCTGTTGCCGGCCGATGTCGTCGGCGTGTCGGTGTTCGACCCACAGTCGCGCAACTTCCAGTTCCACCCCGGCCCGGTGTTCACCCAGGTATTGCTCGCCGACGAGATCAACCGTGCACCGCCGCGCACGCAGAGCGCGCTGCTCGAAGCGATGGCCGAGCACCAGGTCACCGTTGACGGCACCAGCCACCCGTTGCCCGATCCGTTCTTCGTGATTGCGACGCAGAACCCGGTCGACCTGGCCGGCACCTACCCGCTGCCGGATTCGCAGCTCGACCGCTTCCTGCTGCGGCTGGCGCTGGGTTATCCGGGAGAAGCCGCCGAGCGCGACCTGCTCGCTGGCGCCGACCGCCGCGACCTGATCGCGCAGACGCTGCCGCTGCTCGGCAGCGAGGACGTGCTGGCCGCGCGTCGCGCGGTGACCGCGGTGCATGCCAGCGAGGCGCTGATCGGCTACGTGCAGGCGCTGCTCGCGCGCAGCCGCCGCCACCCCGGCGTGCGCGTTGGCCTGTCGCCGCGCGCCGGCCTGGCGCTGCTGCGCGCCGCACGCGCGTATGCGCTGTTGCTCGGCCGCAACCATGTGCTGCCGGAGGACGTGCAGGCCTTGTTCCCGGCGGTGGCGGCACATCGTCTTGTCGCCGAGGTCGATGCCAGCAAGGACGCGGCGCTGGCCAAGGCGATCCTGCACGCGGTGCCGGTGGACTGAGCGCGCCATGGAGGCATCACCGGCGGCGCGCCTGCGCGCGCGCATCCATGCGTTTGCGATGGTGTGGACGCGGCCGCGCGAACCGGAAGCGCTGCCGGTCGTGTTCCATCGCCGCCGCATCTACGTGCTGCCGACCGGCTTCGGCCTGTTCTACGGCGCGCTGCTGCTGACCATGCTGGTCGGCGCCTTGAACTACAACAACAACCCGGCGCTGCTGCTCGGCCTGCTGCTGGGCGGCGCCGGGCTTGCCAGCCTGATCGCGGCGCAGATGCAGCTGTCCGGCTTGGGCGTGATCGCCGTCGACGCCGAGCCGGTCGCCGCCGGTGCGCCGCTGGCCGTGCGCGTGCATGCACGCGCCGCGGCCGGTCGCGCGCGTCGCGGCCTGCGCCTCGACGACGACGGCCGCCTCGATGCCGACCCGTCCGTGCTCAATCTGGTCGCCGGTGCCGGCGAGGCGCAGTTGCTGCTTGCGACGCAGCGACGCGGCTGGTTCGACCTGCCACGGTTGCGCCTGTCAACGACGCGCCCGCTGGGCCTGGCGCGGGCCTGGGCCTACGTGTGGCCGGAGACGCCGCTGCTGGTCTATCCGGCACCGGAAGCGCACGGTCCGCCGCTGCCGACCGGTCACGGTGATCGCGTGCAGGCGCGGCTGCACCCGCGCGGCGACGACGTCCACCACCTGCGCGCCTATCGCCCCGGCGACGCGCGGCGCGCGATCGCCTGGAAGCCCTCGGCACGGCGCGACACGCTGCTGGTGCGCGAGTACGAACAGCCACTCGGCGCCGAGGTCGTGCTCGACTGGCGCACGCTGACCGGCCTCGCCGTCGAGGCACGCATCGCCCGGTTGGCACGCTGGGTCGACGAGGCCGAGCGCGACGGCCGCCGTTATCAGCTGCGCCTGCCCGGCCAAGCCACGCTCGGCCCCGGCTGCGGGCCGCAGCACCGCCATGCCTGCCTGCGCGCATTGGCGCTGATGCCGCATGGCTGAGCACGCGCCCCTGCGGCTCGATCCGTTGAGCCGGCGCTGGGCCCTGCTCGCCGGCGCCGCCTGCCTGTTGCCGTTGCTGCTGCAACTGCCCACAGCGCTGGCGTTGACGATCGGCCTGAGCGCGCTGGCCGTGGCCGGACTGTCATGGCGGCAGCCGCTACCCGGCCTGCTGCGCCTGCTACTGGCGCTGGCGCTGGTCGGCGTGGTGCTGGCCCTGAGCAAGTTCTCGGTCGGCCGCGACACCGGCTGCGCGCTGCTCGCGGCGATGATCGCGATCAAGCCGGCCGAGACCTTCGGCCTGCGCGACGCACGCAGTCTGCTCGGCTTCGCCCTGTTCGCGCCGTTCGCGACCTTCCTGCTCGACCAGGGGCCGCTGTCGCTGACACTCGGCCTGGCCGCCGCGTTGCTGGCGCTGGCGGCGCTGCAGCGCCTGGCCGAGCTCGAATCCGGCGACGTCGCGCGGGCACCGTCGCTGCGCCAGCGCTTCGTCGGCATCGGCCGGCTGCTGGCGATCGGCCTGCCACTGACGCTGACCGCGTTCTGGTTGTTCCCGCGCCTGGGTACGCCGTTGTGGGGCATCCCGGAACGCACACTGGCCCGCACCGGGCTGTCGGACCGCATGAGCCCGGGTGACTGGATCGACCTGCTCGGCGACGACCGCCCGGCCCTGCGCGCGCGTTTCTACGGTGCCACGCCGCGCCCCGAACAGTTGTACTGGCGCGGCCCGGTGATGTGGGACTTCGACGGCCACACCTGGACCCAGCCGCGCTGGCAGCCCGGCTTCCCGGCCGCGGCCGTCGAGCCCGGCGCGGCGCGCTGGGACTACGAGATCGAGCTGGAGCCCAGCGACCGCCACCAGCTGGTCGCGCTCGACCTGCTCCTGGCGGCTCCGGCCGAGAGCCAGCTCGGTCCCGACCACAACCTGCAGGCGACACGCGTGCTGAGCGCGATAACACGCTGGCGCATGCAGTCGTCGCCACCGCTGCGTTACCAGCCTCGCCTGCCCCGCGAGCTGCGCGAGTACGCACTGCAACTGCCGCCCGGCTACAACCCGCGCACGCTGGCGCTGGCGCGGCAATGGCGCCACGACGCTGGGCCGTTGGGCGACGCCGCCATCGTCACGCGCGCGCTGGACTGGGTCCGTCGCGATTTCGCCTACACCCTGGAAACGCCGCTGCTCGGCCGCCACTCGGTCGACGAGTTCCTGTTCGACCAGCAGGCCGGTTTCTGCGAACACTTCAGCTCTGCGTTCGTGGTGCTGATGCGCGGCGCCGGCATCCCCGCCCGCGTGGTCACCGGTTACACCGGCGGCTACCGCAACCCGATCGGCGGCTATTGGCTGGTGCGCCGCTCCGATGCCCACGCCTGGGCCGAGGTCTGGCTGCGCGGCCGCGGCTGGACCCGGGTCGACCCGACCGCGGCGGTCGCGCCGGAGCGCATCTACGACACCCTCGCCGACCGTGCCCCCGGCGCCGAGGGCCTGCTCGGCGGCCTCGGCAGCGCGCGCTCGCTGGTCGACGTCGGCGACTGGCTGCGGCGCGGCTGGAACGACTTCGTGCTCGGCTTCGACGCCAACCGCCAGCAGCGCCTGCTGCGCCCGCTCGGCATCGACCGGCTCGACGGCGCCGCCCTGTCGGCCCTGTTCGCCACGATCGCGGCGCTGGCCTTGCTGTGGATGGTCTGGCTCAGCAGCCGCAACGAACGCGAGCGCGACCCGGTGCTGCGGGCCTGGCATGCGCTGGGCCGGCGCTACCGCCGCCTGGGTCTGGCACGCGAGCCGCACGAGCCCGCCGGCGCCTGGGCCAGCCGCGTCGGCCAGACCCGTCCCGACCTCGCCGACGCCCTGCACAAACTCAGCCAACGTTTCAGCGATTGGCGGTACGCTGGAGCCCAACCCGGGGGACGCGCCGCCCACGCGCTGGTCAAGGCGCTGCGCGCGCACCGCCCGTCATCGAACCGTCCGCATGCACCGCCGCGGGGGTCCGCCCAGGATTCGTACCAAGGAGAACGCCGATGAACGCCCGTCTCGCCGTACTCGCCGCAGGCGCCTTGTTGCTCGCCGCCTGCGCGACACAACCCAAGCCGCTGCAAGGCACCTTCACCGCGATCACCCCACGCGATGCCACCGCCGCCGACAACACCGGTGCTGCCGTGCGCTGGGGCGGCCGCATCGTCACGGTCGAACCGCAGGCCGACCGCACCTGCTTCGAGATGATCTCGACCAACCTCGGCTCCAGCGGCCGGCCGTACTGGGGCAGTGACGACACCGGCGGCCGCTTCCTCGCCTGCCGCACCGGCTTCTACGATCCGGCCGTGTTCGAGAAGAACCGCGAGGTCACCTTCATCGGCCGCGTCAGCGGTTACGAGAACCGCCGCATCGGCCAGTACGACTATCGCTTCCCGATGGTGGACGCCGACGTGGTCTACCTGTGGCCTCTGCGCGAGCAGGTCGACGTGATCGCCGCGCCGTATGCGGCACCGTGGCCGTGGTGGGGCTGGTGGTGAGGTCGTGATTCGTGATTCGTGATTCGTGATTCGAAAAGCAGAAAGGCCTGCCGGATGGCAGGCCTTTCTCGTTGGCGCTACCGCGCCCCGCTACAAGGCTTCGCCTTTACGAATCACCAATCACGATTCACGGCTCTCACCGCGATGTCCCGAACCGCCCCAGCGGCGCCCCGGCCAACAGGTGCAGGTGGATCTGGAACACGGTCTGCCCGGCGTGGCCGTTGCAGTTCATCACGATCCGGTAGCCGTCCTGGTCGAGGCCCTGCTGCTTGGCGTAATCGGCCGCGGCCAGCGCCAGGCGACCGACGATCGCGGCCTGGTCCGGCAACACGTCGTTGAGCGTGGCGATGTCGGTCTTAGGCACGAACAGCACATGCACCGGCGCCTGCGGCGCGATGTCGCGGAACGCGATCAGATGCTCGTCTTCAAAGACGATCTCGGCCGGAATTTCGCGACGGATGATCTTGTGGAAGATGGTGTCGGGCATGACGGTCTCCTGCGGCTCCAAGGGGTGCTGGTCCGGGTCGTTCGACGTCGTGCGCGGGGGTTCGCAACGAGCGGACTCGGGTCATGTCGGCGGCATTTCGCTGCGGCTGCCGAAGGCATGCGACAACGTGCCGCGGTCGACGTACTCGAGCTCGCCACCCAACGGCACGCCGTGCGCCAGCCGGCTCGGCCGCACCCGGTGCTGGCGCGCCAGCTGCGCCAGGTAGTGCGCGGTCGCCTCGCCTTCCACCGTCGGGTTGGTGGCGATGATGAGTTCCTGCACCTCGCCCTCGGCCAGGCGCTGCGCCAGCGTGTCGAGGCCGAGTTCGCGCGGGCCGATGCCGTCCAGTGGCGACAACCGCCCCTGCAGCACGAAGTACAGGCCGCGGTAGCCGGTGGCCTGCTCGATCGCCAGCCGATCGGCCGGCGACTCCACCGCGCACAACAGGTGCGCGTCGCGTGCGGCACTGGCGCAGGTCGCGCAGACCTCGCTCTCGCTGAAGTCACGGCAGCGCACGCAGTGGCCGATCTTCTCCACCGCCGCGGCCAGGGCATCGGCCAGACGCTGGCCACCGGCGCGCTCGCGTTCGAGCACGTGGTAGGCCATCCGCTGTGCCGACTTCTGGCCGACGCCGGGCAGCACACGGAAGGCGTCGATCAGTTGTTCGAGAAGTGATGAGGTCATCAGCATCTGTTGCCGTCATTCCCGCGCAGGCGGGAACCCATGGACCTTGCTTTGAGAGCGTAATGTCCTTGGATTCCCGCCTTCACAGAAATGACAAGCAAGGATCAGAACGGCATCTTCATGCCCGGCGGGATCGGCATGCCCGCGGTCGCGGCCGACATCTTCGCCTGCGATTCGCTGTTGACCTTGTTGACCGCATCGTTGAAGGCGGCAGCGATCAGGTCCTCGGCCATCTCCGGGTCGCTCAGCACGCTCGGGTCGATGCGCACCTTGCGGCACTCCATGCGGCCGGTGATGGTGATGCTGACCATGCCGCCGCCGGCGTTGCCGGTGACTTCGAGGCTGGCCAGCTCTTCCTGCGCGCGCTGCACGTTCTCCTGCATCTTCTGCGCTTGCTGCATCAATTGGGCGATATTTCCACGCATGGTCGTCTGCTCACTAAAAAGGTGAATGGGTGTCCCTTGAGTCAAGGGCAGCAGCTCCGCGCAAGCGGAACTGCGGGGTTGCGGAGCTCAGCCCTCGTCGTACGGCCGGATCGAATCGGGCACGAGCTTGGCGCCGTGCTGCGAGATCAGGCGCTGCACGTCGGGGTCGCCCATGAAGGCGGTCTCGGCCGAGGTCTGGCGCTCATCACGCGCACGCGTGTTGCGCTGGTGCAGCGACTCGACCGACTTGGCGGCGTCGACGAACTTGATCTGAGGCGCGGCCCCCAGGGCCGGCGCGAGCGCATCGGCAACCATCTTGACCAGCGTCGCACCGCGCAGGTGGTCGTCGGTCGGCGGCAGGGTCAGGCTCAACACGCCCTCGGTGTAGCCGATGAAACCGGCATGCTCGGCCAGCAGCCGCGCCGGGCCGCGCAGGCCGCTGCCATCGACCAGCGCGTGCCAGGCATCGGCATCGGCGATACCCGCATCGGAAACGGCCGGCGGGGGAACTGCGGGGGTTGGTGCAGCATCACGCGGCGGCTCGGGCGTGTCGTGTCGCGCGGGTTCGACCGGCACCGCCACCGCGGTGGCGGGCTGGGATACGAACGGGTTGGGCGGTGCGACCCGCTCACGCGGAGCCGCGGTCGCAGGTGCAACGGCGGTCGCAGTGCGTGATGGCGTCTCACGCGTCGTCGGCGCCGACGAGGGCGCGCGTGCGCCCTCGCCTTCGGCCGGGCGGAACGCGAGCATGCGCAGCAGGCTCATCTCGAAACCGGCGCGCGGGCTCGGCGCCAGCGGCAGGTCGCGGCGACCGTTGAGCGCCATCTGGTACCACAGCTGCACCACCTCGGCACGCAACTGCGCGGCCAAGGTGTCGACATCGACGCCATCGGCCTCGACCTGTGCTTCCGGCACCAGCTGTCGCACCTGGATGCGGTGCAAGGCGTCGGTCAGGGCTTCGAGCACGCTGCCCCAGTCCGGCGAGAATTCGGCCAGGGCCGCCACCTCCGCCAGCAAGCGCTCGCCATCGCCGTCGGCCAGCGCGGTGAGCAGCGCACCGACGCGGGTGCGGTCGACCGTGCCGAGCATGCTCGCCACCGCCGCGTCGCCGAGTTGGGCGCCGGCGCTGTTGGCACCGGTGTAGGCGATAGCCTGGTCGAGCAGCGACAGGCCATCGCGCAGGCTGCCGTCGGCGGCCTTGCTGAGCTGGCGGATCGCACCGGGCTCGGCGGCGATGCCTTCGGCCTCGAGGATCCGGCCGATCTGGCCGCTGATCTGGGTCTCGTCGAGGCGCTTGAGATTGAACTGCAGGCAGCGCGACAACACCGTCACCGGCAACTTCTGCGGGTCGGTGGTGGCGAGCAGGAACTTCACGTGCCCGGGCGGCTCTTCCAGCGTCTTCAGCAGTGCGTTGAACGCCGCCTTCGACAGCATGTGCACTTCGTCGATCAGGTAGACCTTCACCCGGCCGCGACCAGGCATGTACTGGGCGTTCTCGATCACCTCGCGCACGTCGTCGACACCGGTGTTGCTGGCCGCGTCGATCTCGAGCAGGTCGATGAAGCGGCCGGCGTCGATGTCGCGGCAGGACGGGCACTCGCCGCAGGGGTCGGCGGAGGTGCCCTGCTCGCAGTTCAGCGACTTGGCGAAGATGCGCGCGATGGTGGTCTTGCCGACGCCGCGGGTGCCGGTGAACAGGAAGGCATGGTGGACGCGGCCGGTATCGAGCGCATTGGTCAGCGCACGCACCACATGCTCCTGCCCGACCAGTTCGGCGAAGCGCTTCGGACGCCATTTGCGGGCGAGGACGAGGTAGGACATCGCAGCCTTGTTGGAGGCCCGGTCAGGGACGACCGGACTGGGAGAAGAGACCGGCATAGTGTGCCACGCCCGCTCGCACCGCCTGCGACGCGATCGCATGGCTTGTTCCGAGCTTGTTCCAAAACCCCGTCACGGCTAGAATTTGCGGCCCTGAAGGCAGCCGGTTGTACGCCGGACCCCGCATTCAGGCCAGCAGTACCAGGTGCGGAGAGGTGTCCGAGTGGTTGAAGGAGCACGCCTGGAAAGTGTGTAAGCGTCTAAACCGCGCTTCGGGGGTTCGAATCCCCCTCTCTCCGCCATACTGCAAGTCCTTCGTCGAGCCCGCACATCCCTGCGCGGACTTTGCAAAGGAAGGTTCCATGGCCCACGCCCCGGTGTGAGCCAGTCCATAGCAAGTCTCTATGGTGGCCCTGTCGGCCCCTCGCGACGCTAGGTCGAAAACCCCGCCAGGGCCGGAAGGCAGCAACGGTATCGACTGACGCGGGTGCCGAGGTCAGCCGGCAGGGCCACCGCCTTTTCTGTGCTGCGCACAGAAAACCCAAGCTTCGCGGCTGCGCCGCTAATCTTGGGCCCCGGCTATGTGCCTCCGATCCCCACCCCTTCGGGGCGCCCCCTTACCAAGGGGGCTTTGCTCCAGTGGGCACTCTGCTCGCTGCATGAGCTCACCCCTAAACCCGCAGTGGCTGTCCGTCATCCCTGCGAAGGCGGGGCGAAGTGCCGCTGCTTGCGAGCCATGGGCTCGCGCGGCGCTATGCACGATGGCCGGGGATCGCGGAGTGATGCTGCCTCTGCAGTCAAACACCTCACTCGACGATGCCGAGCGCGTCCGGTTCACGCCCTGTCTTCCAGTGCTCGACGACTTTCCACTCGCGGGTGTCGATCACCGCGATCTCGTCGCCACCACTGATCGCGACATAGGCCCGCGGGCGTAGTGGATCGGCGATCACGCCGATCGGCAGCGCTGCGCGGCCCAGCATGGTGTCGCGGTACGCCGCGCCGGCACGCGCCAGTTCGACGGTCTGGATGACGCGCTTGTTCTCGGCATCGATCACCGCCAGCGTGGCCGCGCGGGCATTGGTCACCAGTGCATGACGGCCATCGGGCGTGAACACCACGCGGATCGGAAAGCCCGGGCTCGGCACGGTGTGGCGGATCGCCAGCGTGGCGGGGTCGTGCACGGTGACGGTACCGGCCTCGCGATTGCTGACCCACACCTCGCCGCTGTCGGGCCTTGTGGCCACACCTTCCGCACCGGCACCGGCGCCGATTTCGTGCGTCTTGCGGCGCGAAGCCAGGTCGATGCGACTCAGCGTGCCACGATCGATCTTGGTGACGTAGGCCACCTTGCCATCGGCAGACAGCGCGACCATGTGGCCGCGCCCGTCGCCCAGGTCGACGGCGGCCTCGGTCTTGCCCGCGGCGATGTCGACCAGCAGCAGGCGGCGCGAAGCCTCGGTGGTGACCACGGCGCGGCGGCCGTCCGGCAGCCAGCGCATGCCGTGCGGCCGGCCGTGTTCGCCCAGGTCGAGCGTGCGCGGCGACTTGCCGTCGTGCAGGTCGAGCACGCTGAGGCTGTGCCCGGGTGCGGCCGCCCCGTAGTTGCTGACCAGGGCGAGGCGCCCGTCGGCACTGACCGCGATCTCGTGCGGCCCCTGCCCGGTCGCGATTTCGCCGAGCTTGCGCCCATCCGCGGTCGACAGGCGCCACACGCTGTCGGCCGACTTGTTGCCGACCAGCAACTCGGCCGCATCAACCGGCACGGCCGTCAATGCGATCGATAACAACAGCATGGCGCGGATCATCGTGACCTCCTCAACCGGACGTGCCGGGATGCAGCCAGCCGGCATCGCCATCATCGTAGCGCTCGTGCTTCCAGATCGGCACGCGCGCCTTGACCTCGTCGATGATGTAGCGACAGGCCGCGAAAGCCGCATCGCGGTGCGCCGCGCTGACGCCGACCCACACCGCCAGTTCGCCGATCGCGAGATCGCCAATACGATGCACGCAACGCGCATCGAGAATGGTGAACTGCGCCATCGCCTCGGCCAGCACGCGCTCGCCTTCGACTGCGGCCAGCGCGGCGTAGGCTTCGTAGCGCAGGCCGCGCACGTCTCGGCCGTCGTTGTGGTTACGCACCCAGCCCTCGAAGCTGGCGTAGCCGCCGACGCGCTCGTCGAGCAACTGCGCGCGCAGGGTGGCGGTATCGAATGGCGTGTCGGCCAAGGCAAAGCGCTTCATCGTGACGTTTCCACATTTGCAGTGCATCCACTGCCTTCCATGGCGCAACGGTAATGGCTCACGGATCGTCCGGCCCGGCCATCCATGGCCGGGCGTTCGCGGATGCGCGAACCAGTGGTTCGCAAGCGCATCCGCTCACCCCCCGCTTACCGGCGGAATGAAGGCGACCTCGCTGCCCGCGCGCACGGCATCGCCCCAGCGTGCGAATTCGCCATCGACCGCCACCCGCAGGCGCTCGACCGGCAAGACAAAGCCATGACGCTCGCGCAGCGCGGCATACAGCGCGCACAGGTCGGCGGTGGCCTCGACGGTTTCACTGGCAACGCCGGCGGCATCGCGCAGGCTGGCGAAGTACAGCACGGTGACCTGGCCCATCACGCCGCTCCGATGTCGTGCTTGCCGAAGTCATGCTTGCCGCCTTGCTTGGCCAGCAGCCGGGCCGGCCCCAGCACGATCCTGTGCGACAACGCCTTGCACATGTCGTAGACGGTGAGCGCGGCGACGGTGGCGCCAGTCAGCGCCTCCATCTCGACCCCGGTGCGGTGCGTGGTTTTGACCGCACACACGATGCGCAGCGCGTTGTCACCGTCCCAGTCGATGGCGATGCGGCAACCGTCGATCGGCAGCGGGTGGCAGAACGGAATCAGCTCGTGGGTGCGTTTGACCGCCATCGTGCCGGCAATGATCGCCGTCTCGACGATGCCGCCCTTGGCGCTCTTGAGGCCCGATGCGCGCAGTTGCAGGGCGACCGCTGCGGGGAAGCGCACGCGGCACTCGGCGCACGCCTCGCGTGCGCTCACCGGCTTCGCGGATACGTCGACCATGGCCGGACGACCGGCAGGATCGAGGTGGGTAAGTTGCTTCGGCTTCGCTTTCATTCAACCGCCAATGAGGAACATCTCGACGTGCTTGCGCGGGCTGCCGACGGCATCGCGCAGCTCGCTGTAGCGATCACCGCGTCGCGCCCACAATCCGGCGACACGCTCGATCAGGGCCGGGCCGCCCTGCGCCAATGCCGGTCGCAGGTCATGGCCCTCGGCGGCGAACAGGCAGGTGTAGAGCCGGCCGTCGGCGGACACACGGGCCCGGTGGCAGTCCCCGCAGAACGGTGCGCTGACCGAACTGACGAACCCGATCTCGCCCTGGCCATCGGCGAAGGCGTAGCGCGAAGCCACCTCGCCGCGGTACTGCGCATCCAGCGGCTGCAGCGGCCAATGCGCGGCGATGCGGTCGCGCAACTCGCTCGAAGGCACCACGCGTTCGCGGCGCCAGCCGTTGCAGGTGCCGACGTCCATGTATTCGATGAAACGCAGCACATGGCCGCTGCCGCGGAAGTGCGCCACCAACGGCAACACCTGGTCGTCGTTGACGCCACGCTCGACCACGCAGTTGAGCTTGATCGATGCGAACCCAGCCGCCTGTGCCGCGCCGATGCCAGCCAGCACCTGCGCGACGTCGCCGCGGCCACCGGACATCTCGCGGAAGCGCTGCGGATCGAGCGCGTCGAGGCTGACGGTGATGCGGCTCAGACCGGCCGCGCGCAACGCGCGTGCCTGCGGCGCCAACAGCGACCCGTTGGTGGTCAAGGCGATGTCGTCCAGCCCTTCGATCGCGGCGAGGCGCTCGACCAGCTGCGGCAGGCCTTTGCGCAGCAGCGGCTCGCCACCGGTGAGGCGCAGCTTGCTGACACCGAGCCGGACGAAACCGCGCACCAGCGTCTCGATCTCGTCGAACGACAACCGCGAGGCGGCATCGAAGCCGTAGTCATCCGGCACACGATCGGCCGGCATGCAATACGGGCAACGGAAATTGCAGGCCTCGATCACCGACAGGCGCAGGTCGCGCAACGGCCGGCCGAGCCGATCGTGCGGCGGCGACAGGGCGTGCACGGCGGCAGCGGCGTTCATACCGGTTCTGACCGTGGCGCCGTCGGTTCGTTCAGCACCACCACCTCGCCCGGATGGGCGACGCGGTAGCCGCGTGCGGCCAGGATCTCGCCTTCCTCGCGGTTGCCGTAGTGGTACAGCAGGCAACGGTCGAGCAGCTCGCGCGGGTACTCACGCTCCAGGTCCTCGATGCCGCTGTGCGAGGGGTTGCCATGCAGTGCGCAATCGTGGGCGACCAGTTCGCCGGCATCGGCGAACCGGGCCAGCATCTCCGGAATCGGCCGGGTATCACCGGTCCACACCGCACTGCCGTGCAGGCGCAGGCCGTAGGCGGTCTCGGGCCAGTGGTGGCGGGTCGGGAACACCTCCAGGCGCACGCCCTCGTGCCAGAACGAGGCGCCGACCGGGATCACCTGGAACGCGTCCCAGAAATTCACGCCGCCCTCGGCCAGTGCGTTGGGATAGTCGCCGACGCGCTGGTGCAGCCACGGCACCACGGTCGCGGGCACGTACAGCCGCACCCGGCCGCGCCGCGTCGGATCGAAATAACTGGCCACGAACAATCGCTCGAAGCCGGCGACGTGATCGAGATGAGTGTGGGTGATGAACAACGCGCGCGGTGGCTCGCCGTAATGGGCAAGGTAAGCGGTCAGGCCTTCGCCACCGCAGTCGATGGTCAGCCACGGCGTGCCGTGGTGCTCGATCGTCGCCATGGCCGAGCCGAGTTCGACCGCCGAGGCATTGCCGACTCCGTGCAGGCGCAGTTGCCAGTTCATCTCAGTAACCTCGGTCCCAGGCCCGGTCGTAGGCACCGCGCAGCCGTGCGAAGTCACGCTCGACCTGCTCGACTGGATGCGCCCCGCGCAACTTCAGCAGCGAACGCCTGAGCCGTGCCAGGTTGCGCTCGCGCCAACCGGTGGCCGGGATGCGCATGCGGCCGCGGTCAAGGTCGATCACCCAGCCACGACCGGCCGGGTCGAACAGCAGGTTGTGCGCGTTGAGATCGGCGTGGTCGAGCCCGGCTCGGTGGCTGCGGGCGATCAGCCGCCCCGCCTCCTCCCACGGCGCGCCGTCGCCGGCGACCGCGGCACGATCGGCCAGCGTGCGCACGTCGTCGAGTCGCTCGAGCAGGATGGCGGCGTGGTAATGCAGGCCATCGCGGCGGTAATAGGCGGCGATCGGCCGCGGCACCGGCACCCCTTTCTCGGCGACGGCGCGGGTCAGGCGGAACTCGGCAAAGCTGCGGGTCTGCGCCGCGCCATGCCACCAGTAGCGGTCGCGATTGAAGCGCGCCACCACTCCTCCGCGCAGGTAGCGGCGCAACAACGTCGGGCCAAACGGCGCATCGATGAACCAGGCGCCGCCACGGCCGCCGCTGTCGACCGGGCGCGCGTGTTGACCCCAGAACGACGGCGAGAACCATTCCGGGCTCGCTTGCCGCACCCGGGCACGGTCGAACAGAATCGCACCGTAGCCGCTGTCGTCACGGAACGGCGTCAATTCTTCGGCAGCATCGAACCCCGTCATTCTTGGGAGTCTAACAATTCACGTGCACGCTGCACCCTCTACCACCGCAGCCCCCGCTTCGATCTGCCTGCTGCGCCTGTCCGCGCTCGGCGATGTGACCCATGTCGCGCCGCTGGTGCACACCCTGCAGGCGGCGTGGCCGCTGGCGCGACTGACCTGGGTGATCGGCAAGGGCGAGCACCGCCTGCTCGCCGGCCTGCCCGGCGTCGACTTCGTCGAATACGACAAGAAGACCGGTCTGGCTGGCATGCGCGCGCTGCGTCGCGAACTGCACGCGCAGCTCGGCGACGCCAGCTGCTTCGATGCGCTGCTGCAGATGCAGGTGGCCGCGCGCGCCAACCTGCTCTCGGCGTTCGTGCCGGCGACGCGCCGGATCGGCTATGACCGGTCGCGTTCCAAGGATCTGCACGGGCTGTTCGTCAACGAACGCATCCCCGACCGCCCGGGCATCCACGTGCTCGATGCGATCGGCAGCTTCTGCGAACCGCTCGGCCTGCACCAGGCGCAGGTGCGCTGGGATCTGCCGGTACCGGACGAGGCCCGCGCATGGGCCCGCGCCCAATGGCCGCAGGACGGCACGCCGACGCTGCTGGTCTCGCCGTGCTCCAGCCATGTGCGACGCAACTGGCGGGCCGAGCGCTACGCCGCGGTCGCCGACCATGCCATCGCGCAAGGCTGGCGGGTGGTGCTGTGCGGCGGCCGCAGCGAACTGGAGCGACAGACCACCGACGCGATCCTCGCCGCGATGCGGCAGCCGGCACTGGACCTGGTCGGCAAGGACACACTCAAGCAGCTGCCGGCCCTGCTGGAGCGCGGGCAGCTGTTGATGACGCCCGACTCCGGCCCGATGCACATCGCCAACGCCATGGGCACCAAGGTGCTGGGCCTGCACGCGGCCAGCAACCCGGCGCGCAGTGGCCCCTACAGCGACCGCCGCTACTGCGCCGACCGCTACGACGATGCCGCGCGCAGGTTTTTGCACAAACCGGCCGCCGATTTGCGCTGGGGCACCAAGATCGAGCACGACGGCGTCATGGACCTGATCACGGTCGACGACGGCATCGCTGCGTTCGAACGCTACCGCGCCGACCACCCGACACTCGATCACAGGAGCCGCTGATGGCCGCATGGTTCACCATCGTCGCCCCGTTGCTGCCCGAGCTGATCCGGGCCGCGCGGCCGATGTTCACCCGCAGCCGCGAGCCCACGCAGATTCCGCAGCAGATCCGCGAACTGCAGGACGCGGTCGACCACAACGACCAGGCCATCAAGACCTTGGCCAGCGAGATGGAGCAGACGTTGGCTGCGCTGAAGCAGGCGTCAGTCGATCTGGAACGCACCCTGGCCGGCCTGCAGCGCAGCCAGACCGAGCTGGAACGCCGACTCCGCGGTTCCCAGATCGTCTCGGCAGTGGCCGCAACGGCGGCATTGCTGGCCTTTGCGATCGCCGCCTACGCCCTGGCCCGCTGACCAGCGGGCCAGGCTTACGGCGCGTTGCCGGTCTTGTAGTCCTGGTAGGACTTTTCCTCGACGTAGGACGAGCCCAGCGCCAGGTTGATGTCCTTCTTGATGCGTGCGCGCTCGTCGTTCTCGAAATAGACGCTGCGCGCCAGCTTGACGAACTCGTCGTCGAAGGCCTGCGCCTTCTCCTTGATGCGGATGTCGTCCTCGATCACCCACAGGCGCTCGTTGACGGCCTTGAGCTGCGCGCGCAAGCGGGCGATATCGTTGCCCGCGGCCGGGTGCGCCATCCAGGTCCGCTCCAACGCCGACAGCTCGTTGCGGACGTTGACCAGCTTGGCCTCGTCGGTCATGCGCTCGGACTTGATCTGCAGGATCGCGATCTTGTCGAGCAGTTCACCAAAGGACACCGGAACCAGGATTTCGGACATGGCATCGTTGTTCGTTCAGGGGGACACAGTGTAGCCGGCCGGCGGGATACCTTGTCGCAGGCGCTTTCGCCCCGTATCATTATCGGCTCACTGCACCCGGAGAGGTGGCAGAGTGGTTGAATGTACCTGACTCGAAATCAGGCGTACGTTTATAGCGTACCGGGGGTTCGAATCCCCCCCTCTCCGCCAGATACGGATACGGGCCCACACGGGCCCGTTTCTTTTTTCGCGCCGCAGCACGCCTGCCCGGATGGAATCTGTCCCGATGGCATGGCGCCTTGCCTCACGGCCGTTCGACCACGATCATGCCGTTAACCGCCTTGAAGAGCCCGACGACGCGACCGGCATGATCCCCTCATGATCGAATTCGGACACCTGACGCACGTCGGCCTGCGCCGCGAACTCAACGAAGACACCTATTACGGTGACAGCGAGCTGGGCCTTTGGCTGGTGGCCGACGGCATGGGTGGCCACGAGTACGGCGAAGTCGCCAGCGCGCTGGCCCGCGAGGCCATCGTCCGCGAAATCCGTGACGGCACGCCGCTCGCCCAGGCGATCCGCATCGCCGACGAGGAAATCATCCGCACCTCCAAGCGCCGCAACGACGCGTTGCCGATGGGCACGACCGTGGTCGCGGCCCGGGTCAACGGCAACCGCTTCGAGGTGGCCTGGGTCGGCGACAGCCGGGTCTACCTGTGGCGTGACGGCCACCTGGCGCAGTTGTCGCAGGACCACAGCTACGTGCAGGAACTGATCGCCAACGGCGCGATCACCCACGAGCAGGCGCGCAGCCACCCGCACCGCAACGTGGTGACGCAGGCGCTGGGCGTGACCGACCCGCGCAACCTCAATGTCGAGACCATGACCGGCGAGCTCAAGCCGGGCATGCAGCTGCTGCTGTGCAGCGACGGCCTCACCGAGGAAGTCGACGACCGCAGCATCGCCAAGGTACTCGCCCACGACGACTGCAGCGCCCAGGAATGCGTCGACACGCTGGTCGCCGCCGCGCTCGACGGCGGCGGCTCGGACAACGTCACGGTGGTGCTGGTCCGCAACCACTGACGGTTGCGGCCGTGCTGGATCAGCCGGCGCATGCGCAACCGGCGGCGCCAGCCTCAGGCCAGTACCGGCTCGTTCGCCTCGGCGCCGGCTTCGACGGCCGCGAACTCGTCCCAGACGCACTTGCCGGCCTTCTTGCGCAGCTTTTCCAGTCGCGCCTGATGGGCGGCCTGTTCTTCGGCACTGACCTGCACCCGCGGCCGCGTTGCGCCCGCGAGCGTGCGGAAGCTGACGGTTTCCGGCGCTGCCGCCGATGCCTCGTCACCGAACCCGATCTCTTCCTGACCCGAGGTCAGCGCCAGATAGACCTCGGCGAGGATCTGGGCGTCGAGCAGGGCGCCGTGCAGCTGGCGGTGCGAGTTGTCCACGCCCAGTCGCTTGCACAGCGCGTCCAGCGAGTTGCGCTGGCCGGGGAAGCGCTGCCGCGCCATCAGCAAGGTGTCTTCGACCGTGCAGCGGTCGCGCAGGCGACCGTGCTGCGGGCCGAGCAGGCGCAGCTCGTTGTCGAGGAAGCCGACGTCGAAAGCCGCGTTGTGGATGATCAGCTCGGCGCCGTCGATGAAGTCGATGAACTCGTCGGCGATCTCGGCGAAAGCTGGCTTGTCGGCCAGGAACTCCAGAGTCAGGCCGGTCACTTCCTGCGCGCCTTGTTCGAAGTCGCAGTCGGGTTTGAGGTAGACGTGGAACGTGCGGCCGCTGGGGCGGCGCTCGATGTACTCCACGCAGCCGATTTCGACCACACGGTTGCCACGTTCCCAGCTCAGGCCGGTGGTTTCGGTATCGAGGATGATCTGCCGCATCGTCGGGGATTCTCGCATGGCCTCAGCGCACGGCGGCGGGTTGGCGGAAGCGCAACGCCTCGTTGCGGGCGAGCACATCGACCCGTTCGTTGTCGGGGTCGCCGGAATGGCCCTTCACCCACCGCCACTCGACCGTGTGCCGCTGCGCGGCCGCGTGCAGGCGCTCCCACAGGTCGCGGTTCTTGACCGGATCGCCACCGGCGGTTTTCCAGCCGCGGCGCACCCAGTTACCGATCCATTCGGTGATGCCCTGGCGCACGTACTGCGAGTCGGTCTGCAGCATGACCTCGCACGGCTCGCTGAGCGCCTCCAGCGCCATGATCGCGGCCATCAGCTCCATGCGGTTGTTGGTGGTGTCGGCTTCGCCGCCGGCCAGTTCGCGCTCGCGTCCGTTGTAGCGCAGCAGCGCGGCCCAGCCGCCGGGGCCCGGATTGCCGAGGCAGGCGCCATCGGTGTGGGCTTCGATGTGTTTCTTGGTATTCGATGTCATCGCGTCATTATCGCCGCACGCCGTCGCAGACGCTCGGATGGGTGACGCCGACGCGACTGGCCTGCCAGCGCAGGTTGCGCAGCGGCTTGGGCGGGATCAGTGCATGCACGCGCTTGTTGACGGTCAGCGCGACGCCGGCGCGCAGGCGATCCGCCGCGCCGACGCCGACCTCGCCGTGCGCCACGCGCCAATGCGGCCCCAGCCACTGCAGGCTGACCGTGTCGGCGGCAAACCCGGCCCGACGCAGCGCCGCCTGCCACACGCCCGGATCGCGCGCGCGCAGACCGCTGCGCGCCCAGCGCAGCCGGTACGGGCTCCACGGGTTGAGCACCGCCAGCCACAGCGTCCCGCCCGGTGCGAGCACGCGCGCGCATTCGTCCAGCAGCGGGTCGATCGGCACGTCGTCGTCCAGCGCATGCTGCAGCAGCACGGCGCCGAGCGCCTCGCTCGCCACCGGCAGCGGCAGGCGGCACTGCACGGCGCCGTGGAAACCACGCGTGTGGCGCCGCAACAGCAGGCCGCGACCGATCTCGGGCGGCGCCGCACCGCTGACGCCCAGCCACGCCCACGCCGCCGCCGGGCAGGCGGCCAACACCCGCAGCATCGCGGTCTCTTCGACCGCCAGCAGCCCCTGGCCGGGCTCGCTGCTGAACCAGGCCAACGCGCCGGGGTCGGCATCGGGTTGACGGGGTTGGGATGGCACGGGCATGGTCGGGACCGGTTCGGGTGGCCAGCGCCCATGGCGACGGCCAGAGCCCCGATTGTGCGGTACAGCCGCGTCTTCCAGGTAAGCCTTCCGAGCAACCCATGCAGCTGACGCCCCTGCCCGCACTGCGCGACAACTACATCTGGATCGCCGCCCACGACGGCGGCGGCCCAGCCGTGATCGTCGACCCCAGCGAAGCCGGCCCGGTACTGGCCGCCGCCGCGGCGGGGCTGGAACCGGCCGGCATCCTGCTGACCCACCACCACCCCGACCACATCGGCGGCGTCCCGGCGCTGCTGGCGCACTGGCCGCAGTTGCCGGTGATCGCCCCGGTCGACGAACGCATCACCACCGCCACCCGTCGGGTCGGGGATGGCGATACGGTCGAGCTGGGCAGCTGGCGCTTCGAGGTCATCGCTGTGCCCGGCCACACCCTCAGCCACGTGGCCTACGTCGGCGATGGCCTGCTGTTCTGCGGTGACACCCTGTTCAGCCTGGGCTGCGGGCGCCTGTTCGAGGGCAGTCCGGCGCAGATGCATGCGTCCCTGTCGCGCCTGTCGGCTCTGCCCGGCGACACCCGGGTCTGTTGCGGACATGAGTACACGCTCGCAAACGCGGCCTTCGCCCGCGTGGTAGAACCCGACAACCCGGCGCTGGCGCGCCGCATTGAGGAAGCTCAGGCCATGCGCGAGCGCGGACACCCCACCCTGCCCAGTACCATCGCCGGCGAGTGCGCCGCCAATCCGTTCCTGCGCGTGGACAGCGCCGATGTCCGGGCCGCCCTGCGCCGGCAGCTGGGTCGCGAGGTACGCGACAGCGTCGATGCCTTCGCCGAATTGCGGCGCTGGAAGGACGGGTTCGTCGCGTGAGTGGCACCCGCATGCGCCACCAGTGGGTGGCCGGGTTCGGCCTGGTCATCGCCAGCCTCACCGCGCCGGCGTTCGCTCAGACGGCCGCACCGATAGTCACGGCGGACGTAGCCGAGGCCACAAACGCTTCCGCCACGGCCGGCAACCGCAACGGCCGCGAGATCTACGAGCGTTTCCGCGGCGGCTTGGCCGACCCCGATTGCGATACCGACGACAGCTCCCCGCGCTGGCGCCAGCACTTCGCCAGTGCGCCCAAGCGCCTGGCGGCGCGCAACGACGATCTGCTGCCGCTGTTCGGCTACGTGGTCGAGGCCCTGCGCGAGGCGCACCTGCCGACCGAATACGCGCTGATCCCATTCGTCGAGAGCGGCTACCGCCCCGGCGCACGCAGCCCCAGCGGCCCGGCCGGCTTGTGGCAGATGATCGCCCTGACCGCACGCGACCACGGCGTGCCGATCCGCAGCGGCTACGACGGCCGCCTCTCGCCGATCGATTCGACCCGGGCCGCGGTGCGCTACCTCAAGACACTGCACGGCATGTTTGCCGGTGACTGGCGACTGGCGGTAATGGCCTACAACGCCGGCGAATACCGCGTGCTCGGCGCACTCAAGCGCAGCGGCCAGGCCGCGCGCAATGCCGAGCCGGCGCAATTGCCCGGTCTGTCCGACATCACCCAGGCCTACGTACGCAAACTGCACGCGTTGTCGTGCCTGATGGAGCAGGCCGACGACCGCGAGGAATGGTTGCGTGCGCTCGATCGTCCGGTACCGCGCCTGCAGGCGGTGGCGTTGCCCGCCGACGTCCAACGCATCGACCAGTGGGCCACGCGCAACGGCCAGGACGCCGCCCAGCTGTTGCGTTTCAATCCAGTCTTCGGTGACGGCCGCATCAGCAAGGCCGGCGGTGAACCGGCGCGCCTGCTCGCGGCCGCCGACATTCCCGACGATACCCGCGTCGCGGCAACGACCGTTTCGCAATCCGTCACGATGGGCGATGCCTCCAGCGCCGGGGTGTCAGGGGACCAAGCCCGCCAGCACACGGTCGTCCGTGGCGAAAACGTCTCGACCATCGCCCGCCGTTACGGCGTCAGCGTCGCCGACCTGCTGCAACGCAACGGCCTGCGCGCCGACAGCGTGCTGCGTCCCGGCAAGGTACTGGCTATCGACTCAGTCGCATTCACCGACAGCACCCGCGCAAAAACCGGCCTGCCCTGACCCTACGCCGGCGCATCGCCGCAACCGCCCGCTGTCGCCGGCTACACTAGAGCCTTTGCTCGACCGCACTCGCGGTCACGACTAAACAGAAAGGAACAGGCTCATGGGTTTTCTGCAAGGCAAGCGTGCACTGATCACCGGCATCGCCAGCGAGCGCTCGATCGCCAGCGGCATCGCCGAGGCCATGCACCGCGAAGGCGCGCAGCTCGCGTTCACCTACCAGAACGAGAAGCTCAAGACACGCGTCGAGTCCGCCGCCAGCGAGTACGGCAGCGACATCGTGCTGCCGCTCGACGTCAGCGATGACGCGCAGATCGCCGCCTGCTTCGACCAGCTCGGCCAGCGCTGGAACGACGGCTTCGACATCCTCGTCCACGCCATCGCCTTCGCCCCGCGCGAGGCGATCGCCGGCAACTTCCTCGATGGCCTGACCCGCGAGAGCTTCGCCATCGCCCACGACATCTCGTCGTACTCGCTGTCGGCCCTGGCCAAGGCCGCGCGCCCGCACATGCAGAACCGCAAGGGCGCGATCCTGACCCTGAGCTACCTCGGCGCCGAACGCGCGCTGTCCAACTACAACGTCATGGGCGTGGCCAAGGCCAGCCTCGAGGCATCGGTGCGCTATCTCGCGCTCAACCTCGGCCCGGAAGGTATCCGCGTCAATGCGATCTCGGCCGGCCCGATCCGCACCCTCGCCGCATCCGGCATCGCCGGCTTCCGCAAGATCCTCGGCCACGTCGAAAGCCAGGCACCGCTGCGTCGCAGCGTGTCGATCGACGATGTTGGCAACGTCGCCGCGTTCCTGTGCTCGGACCTGGCCGCAGGCGTGACTGGCGAGATCACCTACGTCGACGCCGGCTACAACATCGTCGGCATGACCGGTATCGACACCGAGTAAACCAGGAAGCGCATCGCGCTTCTTGCAAGCCGCGAACGAAAAAGGCCCGGCAATGCCGGGCCTTCTCGTTGAAGCGCAGCAACCGGTCAGAGATTGCGCTCGACCACGGTCACCTTGACCCGTTTGCGCAGCGCCGCGACCAGCACCTTGACGTCGTCGGCACCGCCGATCTGGGCGACCTGCTGCTGCAGCATCTCACGCTGCTGCGGCGGTATCGTCGCCGCATCGCCTGGTGTGACCTTGCTGACGGTGAACAGCACGGCGCGGCCGTCGCTCAGCACGGCCTGGCCCGGCGAAAGCTTGCCCGCGGCCGGCGCCTGCGCGGCGAAGATCGCCTCGGACACGCTGGCTTCCGGTAGCGGCATGCCGCGCGGCACGCCCGGCATTGCCTGCGGCGGCGGCAGTTGCTTCGACGCAGCCACGGCGTCCAGGGTCTCGCCGGCTGTCAGGCGCGCGAGCAGCGCATCGGCCTCCTTCTGCGCGGCCTGGCTGGCGCGGTCGGCGCGGATCTCGGCAATGATCCGATCACGCACCTGCGCCAGCGGCTGCGCGCGTTCCGGCGTGTGCGCAGTGACGCGGACCAACACGCTGTGCCCCGGGCTGATCTCGATCGGGTCGCTGACCGTGCCGTCCTGGATCAGGTTGTCGGAAAACGCTGCACGCAACACGGCCGGATTGGCGGCGATGCCCTGCGCACCGGTCTTGGCGGCGTCGCGGGTGATCGGACCGAGTTTCTGCAGTGGGATATTCATCGCGCGCGCGGCCGGCGCCAGTGAGGACGGATTCTTCAGCGTCAAATCGACCAGCTTGCTGCTGAACTCGCTGGCACTGCGCTCACGGTCGCTCTCAGCCTGTTCGCGTGCCAGCGCTTCGCGAGCCTGCTCAAAGGTTTCCTGCGCCCCAGCCTTGACCTCGCGCAACTGGATCACGTGCCAGCCGAAATCAGTCTTGATCGGCGCGCTCACTTCGCCGGCCTTCATCGCGAACAGAGCGTTCTCGAACGAACCGACCATCATGCCCTTGCTGACCCAACCCAGGTCGCCAGCGGCGGCCTTGGAGCCACTGTCGTCGCTGTTGGCAGTGGCCAGCGCGGCAAAATCGGCGCCGGCGGCCTTGGCCTGCGTCGCCAACTGCGCCGCCTTCTGCTCAGCCGCCTTCTGCGCGGCGGCATTGGCGCCTTCGTCGACGCGGACCAGGATGTGCGACGCCAGACGCTGCTCCTGCTCGACGAAGCGGTTCTTCTCCTGCTCGTAGCGCTGGCGCAGGGTGGCCTCGTCAGCCGGCGCGGGCGTCGGCAGGGTGGCGCTGTTGATCTCGACGTACTCCAGCGACACCGTCTCCGGCGCACGGTATTCGGCGACATGGCCGTCGTACCACTTCTGGATTTCAGCAGCATCGACCGGCGCCGTGTCAGCCACAGGTGGCAGCAACATCAACAGGTTGACGTCACGGGTCTCGCCCATCAGCTTGATCAGCCGCTCCATCTCGCCGGCAGTCACGAAGTTGCTGGTGCCCACGCCCATCGCCAACAGCGATTGCTGCAGGCTCTCGCGCACGCTCTGTTCGAACTGGCGCTCGCTCTGCGGTGGCACCTGCGAAGCCAGGGCCAGGCGGTAGCGGTCGTAATTGAACTTGCCGTCGACCTGGAACCCCGGAATCTCCTGGATGGTCTGCTGCAGCAGCGCGTCGCTGACGATCAGGCCGTCGTGCGAAGCCTTCAGCTGCTGCACGCGGGCGTCGATCAGGCTGTCGAGGATCGCACGCTTGTTCTCGACGCTCTCGAACGCGCGCGAGTCGAACGCTTCGCCCTGCTCCGCACGCTGACGCTGGCGCTCCTGCTCGAAGCGGTTGCGGAACTCGTCGACGCCGATCTGCTCGTGCTGCCAGAACACCGATACCGGCCACCACGACGGCGCCGACGACCACCAGCTCGGCGGCACGTCGATCTTCGCCACCGAGGTGTCGGTGCGCTGGCCGAGGTACTGCTCGATGCCGACAAAGGCGAAGGGAATGATCAACAGGCCCAGGATCACCGTGGCGATCCAGCCCGAGGTCTTGTCACGGAGTTTCTGCAGCATGTCCGGGTCGCGTCAGTCGTAAGCCGGACAGTTTAGCGCGCTTCCGCGCCGGCCATCGCCCGTCGTCGCGGTGACCCGCCGCCCAAGGGACAGGCAAAAAAGAAGGCGCCGTTTCCGGCGCCTTCAAAAAACTGGCGGAGTGGACGGGACTCGAACCCGCGACCTCCGGCGTGACAGGCCAGCATTCTAACCGACTGAACTACCACTCCACGTTTTGCAACTTCCGGCCATGCGACCGCGCCTGTCGGCAACGATTGCAATGCCCTCACTTAAAAGCAAAGGCGCCGTTTCCGGCGCCTTTGGTGAAACTGGCGGAGTGGACGGGACTCGAACCCGCGACCTCCGGCGTGACAGGCCAGCATTCTAACCGACTGAACTACCACTCCGCACTTTGAAACCTGAGCGTTCGCTGGCGTTGGTGCTTGATGGTGGGTGCTGAGGGTTTCGAACCCCCGACCCTCTCCGTGTAAAGGAGACGCTCTACCGCTGAGCTAAGCACCCGCGAGCGAGTTGCTTAGTTTACGGCATCCTTCAGCGCCTTACCAGCCTTGAAGGACGGATTCTTCGAGGCCTTGATCTTGATGGTCTCGCCGGTCTTCGGATTACGGCCCTGGCGCGCGGCGCGCTTGCGGACCTGGAAGGTGCCGAAGCCCACGAGCGTGACGGTGTCGCCCTTCTTCAACGCCTTGGTGATCGTGCTGATCACGGCGTCGACAGCATTGGCGGCATCGGTCTTGGACAGTTCGGCGGCGTCGGCGACGGCACCAACAAACTCAGCCTTGTTCATTCGTATTGACTCCCTGTGCGGATGTTGCCGCATGTTCTGAGAATCGGGACAGTCCACGCACGGCGAACTGCTCCGATCGACCTTGCCGCGCGCATGCTGATTTACAGCAGCGCGCGGTTGCGATCGTTATACCAGCGGCATTTTGGGGGTGCAAGCTTGAAAGCTAGCAATGACGGGCCTTCCAGCGCTTTTGATCGTTTTCCGACAAGTGGCTGCGATCAATGTTTGACGTCGGCCTGACTCACCGACTTGCTGCCGTCACGCACCGCCACCTCACCTTGACCCGACGCCGGCACCGGCGCGATCGGACGCTCCAGCGCGATGTCGAGTACTTCGTCGATCCACTTCGCCGAGACGATTTTCAGGCCCTGCGTCACGCTCTTGGGCAAGTCGACCAGGTCCTTGCGATTCTCGTCGGGGATGATCACCGTGCGGATGCCGCCACGTAGCGCCGCGAGGAGTTTCTCCTTGAGGCCGCCGATCGGCAGCACGCGACCGCGCAGGGTGATCTCACCGGTCATCGCCACGTCGGCCTTGACCGGGTTCTTGGTCAGCATCGACACCAGCGCGGTCGCCATGGCGATGCCGGCGCTCGGGCCGTCCTTGGGCGTGGCGCCCTCGGGCACGTGCACGTGCACGTCGTGCTTCTGCAGAAAGTCGAGATCGATGCCCAGCCGCTCAGTGCGCGCACGCACCACCGACAGCGCAGCCGACGCCGATTCCTTCATCACGTCGCCAAGCTGGCCGGTCAGGATCAACTGTCCCTTGCCCGGCACCAGCGTCGCCTCGATCTGCAGCAGGTCGCCACCGACCTCGGTCCAGGCCAGGCCGGTGACCAGGCCGATCTCGCTCTGCTCCTCGGCACGGCCGAAGTCAAAGCGACGCACGCCCAGGTATTTGTCGAGATTCTTGGACGTGACGTTGAGGGCGGCCTTCTTGGCCTTGGGGCCGGCCAGGGCGATCTCCTTGACGACCTTGCGGCAGATCTTGGAAATCTCGCGCTCCAGACTGCGTACACCGGACTCGCGCGTGTAGTAGCGCACGATGTCACGCACCGCGCTCTCGGCCACCTTCAGCTCTTCGGGCTTCAGGCCATTGGCCTTGATCTGCTTGGGCAGCAGATAGCGCATGGCAATGCTGAGCTTTTCTTCCTCGGTGTAACCCGGCAACCGGATCACTTCCATGCGGTCGAGCAGCGGCCCGGGGATGTTCAGCGAATTGGAAGTGGCGACAAACATCACCTCGGACAGATCGAGATCGACCTCGAGGTAATGGTCGTTGAACGAGTTGTTCTGTTCCGGGTCGAGCACCTCCAGCAGCGCCGACGACGGATCGCCACGGAAGTCCATCGACATCTTGTCGATCTCGTCGAGCATGAACAGCGCGTTCTTGCTGCCGACCTTGTTGAGGTTCTGCACGATGCGACCCGGCATCGAACCGACATAGGTGCGGCGGTGACCGCGGATCTCGGCCTCGTCGCGCACGCCACCGAGCGACATGCGCACGAACTTGCGGTTGGTGGCCTTGGCGATCGACTGGCCGAGCGAGGTCTTGCCCACGCCGGGCGGCCCGACCAGACACAGGATCGGCCCCTTCATCTGTTTCACGCGCGACTGCACGGCCAGATATTCGAGGATGCGGTCCTTGACCTTCTCCAGGCCGAAGTGGTCGGCATCGAGCACGTCCTGTGCAGCCTTGAGGTCCTTGCGCACCTTGGTGCGCTTCTTCCACGGCACGCCCAGCAGCCAATCCAGATAGTTGCGCACGACGGCGGCTTCGGCCGACATCGGCGACATCTGCTTGAGCTTGTTGAGCTCGGCGCGGGCCTTGGTTTCAACCGGCTTGGGCATGCCGGCCTCGGCGATCTTGCGAGCAAGCTCGTCGATGTCGTTGGGCGCATCGTCGATCTCGCCGAGCTCCTTCTGGATCGCCTTCATCTGCTCGTTGAGGTAGTACTCGCGCTGGCTCTTCTCCATCTGCGACTTGACCCGGCCGCGGATGCGCTTCTCCAGCTGCTGCACGTCGATCTCGCCATCGACCAGACCGACCAGTTGCTCCAGGCGCGCACCGACTGCGTGGGTATCAAGCAGTTTCTGCTTGTCGCCGATGCGCACGCCCAGGTGCGCGGCGATGGTGTCGGCCAGGCGACCGGGCTCGTCGATGCCGGACAACGTCTGCATCAGCTCCGGCGGCAGCTTGCGGTTGGTCTTGACGTACTGCTCGAACAGGCCCATCAGCGAGCGCGCGATCGCCTCGATCTCGCGCTCCTCGCGGTCGATCAGCGGCTCCACCACTTCCGCCCGCCCCGCAAGCGCGCCATCGTTTTCGACCACGTCATGCACGGCCACGCGCGACACGCCCTCGACCAGCACCTTGATCGTGCCGTCAGGCAGTTTCAGCAATTGCAGCACCTGCGCCAGCGTGCCGACCTCGTAGATGTCGTCGGCACCCGGGTCATCGGTCTCGGCCGACTTCTGCGCGACCAGCAGGATGCGCTTGTCGGACTCCATCGCCAGATCTAGCGCGCGGATCGACTTGTCGCGGCCGACGAACAACGGAATCACCATGTGCGGGAACACGACGACGTCACGCAGCGGCAAAACCGGCAGGGCCAGCGTCTCGCGTTCAGGGGAATCGGTCATGGATGGGGGCTCCGGATAGACGGGACCCGGGCAGCGGTCGCCCGGAAAGACGGCGGGCGCGATGGCCCCTGGCCACGGTTATGGGGGCCTGCGTGAAAGGATGCAAGCGGCCCGGATGCAACGATCCAGGCCAAGAAGGGAATCCATATTGAAATCAGCCGGTTACAGCTGATTTCAGGCACCACCTAAGGAGGCGGCGACGTGGCCGCATTCAGTCCGCGGCGGCGACCTTCGGCGCAGCCGCCGGCGGGGTCTGGTAGATCAGGTACGGCTCGGTCTTGTGGTCGATTACCGACTCGTCGACCACGACCTTGCTGACGTTCTCCAGCGACGGCAGCTCGTACATGGTGTCCAGCAACACCGACTCGACGATGGTGCGCAGGCCACGCGCGCCGGTCTTGCGCTTGAGCGCCTTCTTGGCGATCGCCTGCAGGGCGTCCGGACGGAACTCCAGCTCGACGCCCTCCATCTCGAACAGCTTCTTGAACTGTTTGGTGATCGCGTTCTTCGGTTCGGTCAGGATCGTGACCAGCGCGGCCTCGTCCAGCTCCTCGAGTGTGGCGACCACCGGCAGGCGGCCGACGAACTCGGGAATCAGGCCGAACTTGATCAGGTCTTCGGGCTCGACTTCGGCCAGGATCTTGCCGACCTCGACCTTGCGCTCGCTGCTCTTGACCTTGGCGCCAAAGCCGATGCCACCGGCCTCGGTGCTGCGCTGCTGGATGATCTTGTCGAGACCGGCAAACGCACCACCGACGACGAACAGGATGTTGCGGGTATCGACCTGCAGGAACTCCTGCTGCGGATGCTTGCGCCCGCCCTGCGGCGGCACGCTGGCGACGGTGCCTTCGATCAGCTTGAGCAGCGCCTGCTGCACGCCCTCGCCCGACACATCGCGGGTGATCGAGGGGTTGTCGGACTTGCGCGAGATCTTGTCGATCTCGTCGATGTAGACGATGCCCTGCTGCGCCTTGTCGACATCGTAGTCGCACTTCTGCAGCAGCTTCTGGATGATGTTCTCAACGTCCTCACCGACGTAACCGGCTTCGGTCAGCGTGGTGGCGTCGGCCATCGTGAAAGGCACGTTGAGCAGGCGCGCCAGCGTCTCGGCCAGCAGCGTCTTGCCCGAGCCGGTCGGGCCGACCAGCAGGATGTTCGACTTCGCCAGCTCGACGTCGTCGTTCTTCTGCCGGCTCTCGATGCGCTTGTAGTGGTTGTACACGGCGACCGCGAGCGTGCGCTTGGCGCGCTGCTGGCCGATCACGTACTGATCGAGCACTTCGAGGATCTCGCGCGGCTTGGGCAGGTGGCTGCGTGCCGACTGCGCCTTCTCCTCGAGCTCCTCGCGGATGATGTCGTTGCACAACTCGACGCATTCGTCGCAGATGAACACGCTGGGGCCCGCGATCAGCTTCCTGACCTCGTGCTGGCTCTTCCCGCAGAACGAGCAATAGAGAATCTTGTTGCTGTCGCCGGTAGTGCGGCCCTGTCGGTCGTCGCTCATGCTTGTGCCCAAGTGGTGCTTTTGGTGGTGCTCATGTCTTGAACCCGTCCTGAGTGGACGTGTTCAGGTGCTGCGGCCCGAGAATAACACAGCGCTCCGGCCCGTCCTGCGGGTCGGCTCTCGGGCCTGAAAAGTCGTCGGATCAACGGCTTGGCGGCAGCCGGCGGGTCAGGCCGGCTGATCACGCTGGCTGGATGGAGTCTTCCGGACGCCGCTCGAGCACCTGGTCGACCAGACCGTACTCGCGCGCCGCTTCGGCACTCTTGAAGTTGTCGCGCTCGGTATCGCGCGCGATCGTCTCCAGCGCCTGGCCGGTGTGCTTGGCCAGTATCTCGTTGAGGCGCTGACGCAGGGTCAGGATCTCGCGGGCGTGGATGTCGATGTCGGTCGCCTGGCCCTGGAAGCCGCCCAACGGCTGGTGGATCATCACCCGCGAGTTCGGCAGCGCGTAGCGCTTGCCCTTGGCACCGGCCGCCAGCAGCAGCGCGCCCATCGAGGCAGCCTGGCCGACGCAGATCGTGCTCACGTCCGGCTTGATGTACTGCATGGTGTCGTAGATCGCCAGGCCGGCGGTGACCACGCCACCGGGCGAGTTGATGTACAGGCTGATGTCCTTCTCGGGGTTCTCGGCCTCGAGGAACAGCATCTGCGCGACGATCACGTTGGCAACATGGTCGTCGACGCCGCCGACCAGGAAGATCACCCGCTCCTTGAGCAAGCGCGAATAGATGTCGTACGCGCGCTCGCCGCGGCTGGTCTGTTCGACCACCATCGGCACGAGGTTCAGGGCTTTGGTCCGGTTGTCCATGTTCGACGGCACCTTGGGGCTGTAGTGGGCGCTTGCGGGAAGCAATGTCCGGTCAAATTGGGGCCAACCGGAGCGGAGCGCAAGGGGCGCGTTCGTTGTGTCAATGATCGGACCACGGTGGATGCCCGCCGTGGTCCCGGTGCAGCGATTACTGGCGGATTGCCTCGCTGAACGACAGCGGCTGCTCGGTGTGCTGGGCGCGCTCGGCGATCCAGTCGATCACCTGCTCCTCCATCACCCGCGACTGCAGGCTGGACATCAGCTGCGCATCGTTGCGGTACAGCTCGATGACCTGCTGCGGCTCTTCGTAGGTGGAAGCGATCAACTGCATGGTCTCGGTCACGCGCTTGGGATCGAGCTTGAGCTCGTTGCGACGCGCGATCTCGCCGACCAGCAGGCCGACCAGCACGCGCTTGCGGGCCGCATCCATGAAGCCCTGATGGGCGTCGGCCGGGATCTCGCCGATCGCACGGCCCTGACGGCGGGCCTGTTCGATGGTCTGACGGGCCATGTCGCGGGCCTCGTTCTCGACCAGCCTGGGCGGCATTTCGACCTGCGCATAGGCGGCGATGAGCTGCTCGCCGACTTCGCGGCGCAGGCGGGTCATCAGCGCGCCCTTGAGCTCGCGCTCGAGGTTGCTGCGGATGTCGTTGCGGAACTGGGCGACGTCACCGCTCTTGATGCCGAAGCTCTTGATGAAGGTGGCATCGACTTCCGGCAGAACCGGCTCGGACACCTTGGTGGCCTTCAGGTGCACATTGACCTTCTTGCCGGCGAACTGCGGCACGCGCCAGTCGGCCGGGAATTCGATCTCGGCCAGTTTTTCCTCGTCGACCTTGAGGCCAACCAGGGCCGCCTCGATTGCCGGGAACATCGCGCCCGAACCGATGGCAGTGGCGCCGCGCTCGACGCCCTCAGCCGGCAGACGCTCGTCACCGATCTGCGACCAGGTCTCGACCTCGACCGCATCACCGGTCGTCGCGGCACGTTCCACCGCGTTCCAGCTGCGGCGCTGCAGGCGCAGGTTCTCGATCATCGCGTCGATGTCGGTGTCGCTGACCTGCGCGGCGTGACGGATCACGTTGAGCTTGGCGACATCAATGTCGCCGAAGTCCGGCACCACCTCGAAGGTGGCGACATAGGCCAGCTCCGTCTGGTCGGCGGCCGGCACGATCTGCGGGTTGCCGGCGATCTGCAGCGACTCCTGACGCACCGCGTTGCTGAAACCCTCGCGCAGCAGGCCGTCGAGCACCTCGGCGCGGACCTGCTCGCCGAAGCGCTGCTCGATCACCTTGGCCGGCACCTTGCCGGGACGGAAACCCTTGATCTTGGCACCGCGCGCAATCTCGCGCAGGCGACCATCGACCACGCTTTCCAGGCGATCCGCCGGGAGGCTGAAGGTCATGCGGCGTTCAAGGTTACCGAGCGTTTCGACCGAAACTTGCATATCCACTCCTGCCACCGCGGCAGCCGGCCGCGGCACGATGTTGATGATCCTGTCCGACCGCTGGTCGGGCACGAGGGGCCGTCGCCCGCCAGCGGAACGGGATAGTTTCGCTGATTACGGCCGCCGCCGCCAGCTTGTGGACGGACCGGGCACGAAGTTAGCCCGGCGGCCTGCGTGGACCTGTTGCACCTTGAAACCGGCTCGTTCAGCTCGCCACTCGCGAGCGCTCGCTCGGACTGCACTGGCCGCTAGGAGGTAAGGCGGGCTGGTGCGAAAGGCGGGACTCGAACCCGCACGCCGTTAGGCACTGGAACCTAAATCCAGGGCGTCTACCAATTCCGCCACTTTCGCATTGCCGCCGGACGCGGTCGCCGCGGCGGCATTCTAGGCCGGGTCGCGGACAAGAAAAAAGCACCTGGCAGAGCCAGGTGCTTTCCGGATTGGTGGGCCGTCAAGGATTCGAACCTTGGACCTATTGATTAAGAGTCAACTGCTCTACCAACTGAGCTAACGGCCCGGAACAACGTAGAAGCGAAATCATAACAACTTGAATCGATTTCGCCAAGTGATTGGGGTGGCTGAGGGGACTCGAACCCCCGACATCTGGAATCACAATCCAGTACTCTAACCAACTGAGCTACAGCCACCATAAAGCTTGGATACCGCATCGACGTTTGGCGCGCCCGGCAGGAATCGAACCTGCAACCACCGGCTTAGAAGGCCGGTGCTCTATCCGGTTGAGCTACGGGCGCCAGTCTTCAATCTTAACTGACGCGCCGTTTCGGAACTTGCCACAGGGTCCGGATGGTCGGGGCAGAGGGATTCGAACCCACGACATCCAGCTCCCAAAGCTGGCGCTCTACCAGGCTGAGCTATACCCCGAAGCCGGGACTTCCGTTGCGCGCCAACGCCGCGAAAGGCCGACTAGTTTGGGTGGCGCGCCGGCCGCTGTCAACGAGCAGCCGCTCTCTGGTTGTGCCGTTGTATGCTCGAGCTCTCACACTGACCAGGGAACAGGGGGCAACATGATGATGCGCAGCGGCAATCCGGCCTTGAAGGAAAGCACCTTTCTGGACCTCGCCAGCGGCACGGTGGTACGCCGCGACAGCGACACCATGTCCCTGAACGGCACGGTCAACAAGACCGGCGTCTTGCTGTTGCTGTGCGTGCTCACCGCGGCATTTGCCTGGAACCAGGTGCAGTTCACCTCCGCCGGCGTGGTCGGCGCCGGTCCCTATGTCTGGGGCGGCGCGATCGGTGGGCTGGTGTTGGCCCTGATCACGACCTTCAAGAAGGAATGGTCGCCGGTCACGGCGCCGCTGTACGCGCTGGTCGAGGGCTTCTTCCTCGGCGCCATCTCGGCGATGTTCGAGCAGCGCTTCCCGGGCATCGTGATGCAGGCGGTGATGCTGACCTTCGGCACCCTGTTCGCCCTGCTCTTCGCCTATCGCTCGGGCCTGATCAGGGCCACCGAGAACTTCAAACTGGGCGTGGTCGCCGCCACAGGTGGCATCGCCCTGGTCTACCTGGCCACCATCGTGCTGGGTTTCTTCAAGATCAATATCCCCTTCATCCACGAGTCGGGGTTGATCGGCATCGGTTTCAGCCTGTTCGTGGTGGTGATTGCCGCGCTGAACCTGGTGCTGGACTTCGACTTCATCGAAACCGGCGTCGAGCAGAACGCGCCCAAGTACATGGAGTGGTACGGCGCGTTCGGTCTGATGGTCACGCTGGTGTGGCTGTATGTGGAGTTCCTGCGACTGCTGGCCAAGCTGCAATCACGCGATTGACCTCGCGCCTGCTGGCGATGTGAAAAGGGGCGCGATTCGCGCCCCTTTTCACATCTACTCGATCATGCCCCGGCGACCGACGCCGGTCGCGGCTGCCGTTTACGCGACGGCCACAACATCGCCACGATCGTGATCGCACCGAGCAACCAGCTGTAATGCACGCTGCCGGCGAGGGCGAGCGGTGACACCGCCCCCAGCGACGCCGCCAGCAGGATCTGCGCGCCATAGGGCAGCACGCCCTGAGTCACGCAGGCGAAGATGTCGAGCACGCTGGCGGCGCGTGCCGGCGGCACGCCGTGCTGCTGGGCAATGTCTCGGGCCAGGCCGCCGCTGATGAGGATCGCGACGGTGTTGTTGGCGGTGAACACATCGGTGGTCGCCGACAGCGTGGCGATGCTTATTTCGCCGGCGCGGCGACTCTTGTGGCCGCGCGCGAACCGGCCGATTACCTTGGCCACCCAGGCCAGGCCGCCGGTCGCTTTCAGCAGCGCGCCGAGACCGCCGACCAGCAGCGACAGCAAGGTGATCTCGACCATGCTCTCGAAGCCTTCCCAGATGTGGTTGGCGTAGGCCGCGACACCGAACTCGTCGGTGAAGAACGCACCGAACAGGCCGGCGATGACCAAGCCCAGGCTCAGCACGATGATCACGTCGACACCGGCCAGCGCGAGGCCGAGCACGATCAGGTACGGCAGGATCAGCCACGGCGAAACCGGATCGAGCGTCTGCACCGGCGCGGTTTCGCCGACGAAGCCGAGCACCACCAGGGTGAGCAACGCCGCCGGCAGCGCCAGCTTGAGGTTCTCGCGGAATTTCTCGCGCATGGTGCAGCCCTGTGTGCGGCTGGCAACGATGGCGGTGTCGGAGATCACCGACAGGTTGTCGCCGAAGGTCGCGCCGCCGATCACCGCGCCCAGCACCAGCGCTCGGTCGAGGCCCGAGGCATCGGACACGCCCAGCGCAATCGGCGCGACCGCGGCGATCGTGCCCATCGAGGTCCCCAACGACAGCGAGATGAAGCCGGCCACCACGAACAATCCCGGCAGCAACAGCGCCGGATGCACGTTGCCGATGCCGAGCGCGACGATCGCATCGACCGCGCCGATCGCCTTGGACACTTCGACGAAGCCGCCAGCGAGCAGGAAGATCAGGCACATCAGCACCACGTTGTGGTCGCCCATGCCCGACAGCAGCGTCTCCAGCGGCTTGAGCCCGTGCCGCCAGGCGATGAACGCGGCCAGCGCCAGCGCCGGCAGGATCGCGACCGGCGCGCGCAACTGGTAGAACCCCATCGCCTCGCCGTGCGCGGTGAAATACAGGCCGGCCCCGAAGAACAGTGCCAGGAACAGCAGCAGTGGCGTCAGCGCCAGGGAGCTCGGACGGACCGGTTCATTCATCGCTTTATCCGAATGGATTTGAAAACACGCCAATTTTGCAGTGCAGCACGGGCGCTGTCGAGTCCATGGACAGAACGCAGGCGGGTCACCCATGCCCCCTGCGGGGCCTCCAAAACAGAACGGGGCGCCCAAGGCGCCCCGTCCATGGATCACTGGATGGCCGGTTAGATCCAGCTGGCGATCGCCTGGGAGAAGGACATCGTGTTGCCGCTGCCGCCCAGGTCCGGGGTCAGCGAGTCCTTGGCCTCGAGCGTGGCGATGATCGCCGCGCGCAGGCGTTCGGCCTTCTCGGTCTGGCCGAGGTGGTCGAGCATCTGCGCCGCGCCCAGTAGCAGCGCGCACGGATTGGCCTTGCCCTGGCCGGCGATGTCCGGCGCGGTGCCGTGCACGGCTTCGAAGATCGCCGCGTCGGTGCCGATGTTGGCGCCCGGCGCCAGGCCCAGGCCGCCGACCAGACCGGCGCACAGGTCGGAGATGATGTCGCCGAACAGGTTGGTGGTGACGATGATGTCGAACTGCTCCGGGCGCATCACCAGCTGCATGCAGGTGTTGTCCACGATCATCTCGTTGCACTCGATGTCGGGGTACTCGGCGGCGACGGTGCGCGCGGTCTTCAGGAACAGGCCCGAGGTCGACTTGAGGATGTTGGCCTTGTGCACCACCGTGACCTTCTTGCGACCGGTCTTGCGGGCCAGGTCGAAGGCGTAGCGGACGATGCGCTCGGAGCCGCGACGCGTGACCTTCTGCGTGAGCAGCGCGGTCTCGCCGTCCTCGGACAACGACTGGCCTTCGCCGATGTAGGCGCCTTCGGTGTTCTCGCGCACCGTGATCAGGTCGACGCCGTCCGGGAAGCGCGACTTGGTGTTCGGGAACGACTTGGCCGGACGCACGTTGGCGTACAGGTCGAAGCGCTTGCGCAGCTCGACGTTGATCGAGCTGAAGCCCTCGCCGACCGGCGTGGTCAGCGGGCTCTTGAGCGCGATTCGGTTCTTGCGGATCGAATCCAGCGTGGCCTGCGGCAGCAGCTCGCCGTGCTTCTCGAGCGCGACCAGGCCGGCGTCGGCGAACTCGTACTGCAACCCGAGGTTCATCGAGTCGAGCACGTGCAAGGTGGCGTCCATGATTTCCGGGCCGATACCGTCGCCACGGATCACCGTAATGGTCTGCGTCATAAGGGATTTCTTCCAGCTGATGGGCGCGGTGTACGAAGTACGGCGCCGAATGGTTAGCCCATTAATTATGCCGGAAGCGGTCCCGGCCTGCAGGCGCGGAACCCCGTGACTTTGGTCGAAGCCCGCTGTAGCGGGCTTTCAGGGGCCTCAGCCGTGGTCGTGGCCGGCCGGTGCGGCGGCTTCGCCCTGCTCCAGTCGATCGAGAAAATCGACCGCACGACGCAGGTGCGGGATCACGATCGAACCGCCCACGACCAGTCCCACCGAGAACGCCTCGAACATCTCGTCGCGGTTGACGCCGGCCTCCTTGCACTGGGCGACGTGGTAGCTGATGCAGTCGTCGCAGCGCAGCACCAGCGACGCGACCAGGCCCAACAGCTCCTTGGTCTTCACGTCGAGCGCGCCGGCCTGGTAGGTCTGGGTGTCGAGCGCGAAGAAGCGGCGCACGACCTGGTTGGGTTCGGCCAGGATGCGCTCGTTCATGCGCTTGCGGAATGCGGTGAACTCGGCGAGGCGGTCGCCTTCGTTCGCGTCGGAAGACTCGCCCTCGGTCTTGCCAGCGCTCATGCCACGTCCCCGGCCAGCAGCGGTTCCAGCCCGCCCTGGCGATGCAGCGCGATCATGTCGTCGTAGCCGCCGACATGGGTATCGCCGATGAAAATCTGCGGCACGCTGGTGCGCCTGGTCCGCGCCAGCATCTTCTCGCGCTCGACCGGATCCAGGTCGATGCGGACCTCGGTCCAGTGCTGCCCCTTGCTCTTGAGGAAGTTCTTGGCCGCGACGCAATAGGGGCAGATCGCAGTGGTATAGATGATGATCTCGGGCGCGGTGGCGGTGCGCTCGCTCAAGACGCTGTTGTTCAAAACGGTTCTCCTGCAGGAACTCATGAATGCGGCTGTGGTCGAATATGGGCCCGCGCCGACCCCATTTCCAGCCCATCCGCGGAATACTGAAGTTCCACGCACGCACCCGGCGCGGCGGGCCCGGGCCGATCCAGCCGGTTTAGTTAACTTGCGATTCACCCCGGCCCGAAGGCCTGCCCCCATCCTGCCGGCAGCGTCACGTGCCACCAAGAACCGCCCTTGAGGGGACCTACAGCTTGCGCCGCATCGCCCTGCTCACTGCCGCCATCACCCTCGCCGTCGCCAGCCTGTGCGCACCGGCGCAGGAGTCGAGCCTGCCCGACATCGGCTCCTCCGCCGGCGAATTGCTGACGCCAAGTCAGCAGGGGGAATACGGCGCGATGATGCTGGCGCAGCTGCGCCACTACGACTATCTGCTCGAGGACCCGCTGATCGACAGCTGGCTCGACACCCTCGGCACGCGCCTGGCCGCCAACAGTGACCGGCCACGCCAGCCGTTCACCTTCTTCATGCTGCGCGAGCGGCAGATCAATGCCTTCGCCACCCTGGGCGGCTACATCGGCGTCAATTCCGGCCTGGTGCTGGCCGCCGAGCGCGAGGACGAGGTCGCCGGTGTGATCGCCCACGAAATCGCCCACGTCACCCAGCAACACGTCCTGCGCGGTGTCGAGCGCGCCCAGCGTGACCAGTTGCCGATCCTGCTGGCGATGCTTGGCGCGATCGTCGCCGCCCAGGCCGCCGGTGGCAATTCCTCCGACGACGCCGCGCAGGCGGCGATGGCCGGTGCGATGGGCCTGATGCAGCAGCGCCAGATCGACTACACCCGCTCCAACGAATCGGAGGCCGACCGCCTCGGCATCCAGACCCTGAACCGCAGCGACTACGACCCGATGGCGATGGCGGACTTCTTCGCCACCATGCAGGCGCGCTCGCGCAGCAACGGCGCCAACTACTGGGGCGAAGCGCCCGACTGGCTGATGACCCACCCGGTCACCATCACCCGCATCACCGAGGCCAAGGACCGTGCGCAGCGGATGCGCCGCGAATCGGGCACCAGCGAGGTGTGCGTGCGCGACCCGGACGGTCCGGCGCAGTGCCGGCGCGACACTGCCGCGAAGCCGCAGTTCGGCAGCGACGGCGTGCTCAACCCGCTGCTGCCGAAGCACATCACGACCGACCTGAGTGCGGCCGTCACGACCGGCACCACCGGCCGCTTCGAATACGCCCGCGAACGCCTGCGCGTGTTCAGCGCCAACACCCCGCAGGACGCGATCCGCGAGTACGAGCGGATCGGCAACGGCGGCAAGCTCGACGACGCGCAACGGTATGGCTCGTCGCTGGCGCGGCTGCGGGCCAACCAGGCCGCGACCGCAGTGCCGGTGCTGGCGGAGTTGCTCGCCAGGCATCCGGGCGACAGCTGGCTGACCCTGGCCCTGGCCGAGGCCGAGGCGAAAACCGGCAAGGCGGCCGCGGCCGATGCCCGCTTCGAGGCGTTGCTGCGGCAGACCCCAAACAACCGCGCCGTGGCGCTGACCTACGCCCAGGTGCTCGGCGAACGCAACACCGTCGACGCCGGCAAGCGCGCGCAGGCGGTGCTGCGACCGCTGCTGGGCAACTCCGGTGACGACGCCGTGTTCCAGCGCGTGTTCGCCCGCGCCTGCGAGATCGCCGGCGACCCGATCCGCGCCGGCGAGGCCTATGCCGAGGCAGCCTATCTCGGCGGCCGCCCGGAGCAGGCGCTGGTGCAGCTGAATACGCTCAAGAAGCGCTCGGACCTGGACTATTACGCCCGCGCCCGCATCGAGGCGCGGATCGCCGCGATCACCCCGACCGTGCTCGAACTCAAGCGTCAGGGCATCCGCGACGAGGACCTGCGCCGCCGCTAGACGCTGCGCGATGCCGGCGTCCACACGACCGCGGCGTGACGCTGTCATGCCGCCGTCACAAAACGGTAGTGTACTGGCGCGGCTTCAAGGACCTTCCAGTCTCTTCCCCCGGTGACCGTGTGCAGAAGCGCATCCTGATTGTTGAAGACGAACCCGCGATCCGCGACATGGTGTCGTTCGCCCTGCGCAAGGGCGAGTACGACCCGGTCCATGCCGGCGATGCCCGCGAGGCGCAGGCGGCCATCGCCGACCGCGTGCCCGACCTGATCCTGCTCGACTGGATGCTGCCCGGCACCAGCGGCCTGGAACTGGCCCGGCGCTGGCGCAAGGAACAGCTCACCCGCGAGGTGCCGATCATCATGCTGACCGCGCGCGGCGAGGAGAACGACCGCGTCGGCGGGCTCGAGGCGGGCGTCGACGACTATGTCGTGAAACCCTTTTCCGCCCGCGAACTGCTGGCCCGCATCCGCGCGGTGCTGCGCCGCTCGCGCGAGGACGACGAGGACGGCAGCGTCGGCATCGGTTCGCTGCGCATCGACGGCGCCGCCCACCGTGTGTTCGCCCAGGCCGACGGCAGCGACCAGCCGGTGCAGATCGGCCCGACCGAATACCGCCTGCTGCATTTCTTCATGACCCACCCCGAGCGCGTGTACTCGCGCACGCAACTGCTCGATCATGTCTGGGGCGGTAGCGTCTACGTCGAGGAGCGCACCGTCGACGTGCACATCCGCCGCTTGCGCAAGACCCTGGAACCGCACCAGCTCGATGGCATGGTGCAGACCGTGCGCGGCGCCGGTTACCGCTTCTCCGCCTCGCTGGCGGCATGACACGCAGGAGGCCGACGATGCCTCCCGCCCCCTTTCATTCGCGACGCAGTGGGCACTGCGCGCCACTGCCGGCTGGCGGTGGCGCGCTTCCCTGCTACGCTCGGAATGCACCTGATCACCTGGGTTACTAGTCTTCTTGGCCATGCCACCCCGCGCCCGCTTCGCCTGGTTTCGCACCCTCGGCCAACTCGCCCTGATCCTGGCCGTCGCCGCCATCGTCGGCGTGCTGATCGGTCATCCGTGGCCGGTGGTGACGCTGGCTGCACTGGGCGTGGTCGCCTGGCACTACTGGCGGCTGCGCAACGTGCTGCTGCGGCTGACCGCACGACAGCGGCTGACACCGCCGCTCGGTGAGGGCATCTGGAACGAGCTTGACCGCCTGCTGCACCGCAGCCAGTCGGAGATGCGCGGCCGCAAGAAGCGCCTGATCGAGATGCTGCGCGCCTACCGCGCCGCCGCCGCGGCCCTGCCCGATGCGATCGTGGTGGTCGAACGCAACAGCCAGCGCATCGCGTGGTTCAACGAGGCCGCGACCGGCCTGTTCGGCCTGCACTACCCGCGCGATATCGGCGCGCCGCTGGTGCAGCGCCTGCAACCGCTGCAGCTGGCGCACTGGCTGGCGGCGGGGCGCAACGCCGAGGCGCTGGAGGTGACCTCGCCCTGGAATCCAGCGGTCACCCTGAGCCTGCGCCTGATCCCCTACTCGGACGACCTGTGGCTGCTGGTCGCGCGCGACGTCAGCCGCCTGCTGCAACTGGAGCAGATGCGCCGCGATTTCGTCGCCAACGTCTCGCACGAACTGCGCACGCCGCTGACCGTGGTCCACGGCTACCTCGACATGCTCGACCCGAGCGAGCACCCGGACTGGGCGCCGATGCTGGCCGAGATGCAGCGCCAGTCGCAGCGCATGACCCAGCTGGTCGAGGACCTGCTGATGCTGTCGCGGCTGGAATCGCAGGACAGCCTGCCCGGCGAGGAAACCGTGGCGATGGCGCCGATGCTGTCCACGCTCAAACGCGAAGCCGCGGCCTTGAGCCAGGGCCGCCACGAGATCACCGTGGAAGACAGCGCCGGCGTCGACCTGTGGGGTTCCAACAAGGAACTGCACAGCGCCTTCTCCAACCTGGTCGGCAACGCGATCCGTTACACCCCGGCCGGCGGCAGCATCCGTGTGCGCTTCCGTCCGGAGGCGCACGGCCGCGGCGTCGTGCTCGAGGTCGCCGACAGCGGCTATGGCATCCCGCCCGCGCACCTGCCGCGTATCACCGAGCGCTTCTATCGCGTCTCCACCAGCCGCTCGCGCGAGAGCGGCGGCACCGGCCTGGGCCTGTCGATCGTCAAGCACGTGCTGAACCTGCACCAGGCGCGGCTGGAAATCTCCAGCGAGGTCGGGCGCGGCAGCACTTTCTCCTGCCATTTCGGCGCCGAACGCGTGCGCCGGCGCGATGATTTCGCGCTGTCCGAGGCTTTGCCATGAATGCCGCCGCCGTAGACACCGCCACCCTCGACACCGATCCGCTGCGCGACAGCAACCTGTACTTCAACCGCGAGCTGTCGCAGCTTGACTTCAATTTCCGCGTGCTGGCACAGGCGCAGGACCCGCAGGTGCCGCTGCTCGAACGCCTGCGCTACCTGTGCATCTCCTGCACCAACCTCGACGAATTCTTCGAGATCCGCGCCGGCACCCTGCGCCATGCCCAGGACCTGGGCCTCGCCCCCGGCGCCGACGGCCTGCCACCGGCGACCGTGCTGTCGCGCATCCATGACCGCGCCGCCGAGCTGGTGAAGGCGCAGTACGAATGCTGGAACGAGATACTGCGCCCGGCCTTGGGCGACGCCGGCGTGCGCGTGCTCAGCCGCGACGCCTGGGACGAGCGCCAGACGCAATGGCTGCGCGCCTATTTCCGCGACGAGATCATGCCGGTGCTGTCGCCGCTCGGCCTCGATCCAGCGCACCCGTTCCCGAAGATCCTCAACAAGTCGTTGAACATCGTCGTGGTGCTGGAGGGCAAGGACGCGTTCGGCCGCGCCGGCCATCTTGCGATCGTGCGCGCGCCGCGCTCGCTGCCGCGCATCATCCAGCTGCCGGAGTCGATCTCCGGCGGGCCGCACGATTTCGTGTTCCTGTCCTCGGTGCTGTCGGTGTTCGTCGACGAGCTGTTCCCGGGGATGAAGGTCAAGGGTGCCTATCAATTCCGCGTCACCCGCAATTCCGAGCTGATCGTCGACGAGGACGAGGTCGAGAACCTAGCGCTGGCACTGCGCGACGAGCTGGTCGGGCGCGGCTACCTGCGCGCGATGCGGCTGGAGATCGCCGAGCAGTGTCCGCCCCCGATCGTGCGCACGCTGCTGGAAAACTTCGACCTGCCCGAGAACGCGGTCTACCGCATCAACGGCCCGGTCAATCTCAACCGCGTGATCCAGGTCTACGACCTGGTACAGCGCCCGGAGCTGAAGTTCCCGCCGTTCCAGCCGCGCCTGCTGCGCGACAGCGAAACCATCTTCGATCGCATCAGCGACGGCGACGTGCTGCTGCACCACCCGTTCGACTCGTTCGCGCCGGTGCTTGAGCTGATCAAGCAGGCCGCTGAAGACCCCAACGTACTGGCGATCAAGCAGACCCTGTACCGCGCCGGCAAGGACTCGCCGATCGTCGAGCAGTTGGTGCAGGCCGCGCGCAACGGCAAGGACGTGACCGTGGTGGTCGAACTGCGCGCGCGCTTCGACGAGGAGGCCAACCTCGGCCTCGCCGACCGCCTGCAGGACGCCGGCGTGCAGGTGGTGTACGGCGTGGTCGGCTACAAGACCCACGCCAAGATGCTGCTGATCGTGCGCCGCGAGGGCCGCAAGCTGCGCCGCTACGTGCACCTGGGCACCGGCAACTACCACAGCGGCACCGCGCGCGTGTACACCGACTTCGGCCTGCTCACCGCCGATCCCGACATCGGCGCCGACGTCCACCAGATCTTCCAGCAGCTGTCGGGGCTGGCACCGCTGATCAAGCTCAAGCGCCTGCTGCAGTCGCCCTTCACCCTGCACGCCGGCGTGCTCAAGCGCATCGACCGCGAGACCCGCCACGCCAAGGCCGGCAAGCCGGCCCGCATCATCGCCAAGATGAACGCCCTCAACGAGCCGCAGGTGATCCGCGCGCTCTACCTGGCCTCGCAGGCCGGCGTGCAGATCGACCTGATCGTGCGCGGCGCCTGCACCCTGCGCCCGGGCCTGCCGGGCATCTCCGACAACATCCGGGTGCGCTCGATCGTCGGCCGCTTCCTCGAACACCACCGCGTCTACTGGTTCGGCAACGACGGCGATCCCGACCTGTTCTGCTCCAGCGCCGACTGGCTGGAGCGCAACCTGCTGCGCCGGGTCGAGACCGGTTTCCCGATCCTGGTGCCGGAGCTGGCCGCGCGCGTCTTTGATGAGGCGCTGGCCAATTACCTGGCCGACAACCTCAACGCCTGGGAGCTGCAATCGGACGGCGGCTACCGGCGCGTGACCCCGCAGGGCGATGCCCCACCGCATTCGGCACAGGCCTCGCTGCTGGCCGACCTCTGCGGATGAAGGACGGCCGGGCGCTGCCGAGATGGACGTGGCCGCACCCGACCGTGGATCATTTGCTGATGAGTGATACCTACCCCACCAGCAAGCTGCCGCTGTCGGACGGCGATTTGCTGGCCGCCGTCGACCTGGGCTCCAACAGTTTCCACATGGTGGTCGCGCGCTACGTGCTCGGCCAGCTGCGCATCGTCGACCGGCTGCGCGAGACCGTGCGCCTGGCCGAGGGCCTGGACCGCAAGGGCGGGCTCGCCCCCGAGGTGCGCCAGCGCGCGATCGACTGCCTGGCCCGCTTCGGCCAGCGCATCCGCGACATCCCGCCGCAGCGCGTGCGTGCCATCGCCACCAACACCGTGCGCCGCCTGGCAGCACCGCAAGCATTCCTGATGCCGGCCGAAACCGCGCTGGGCCACGCCATCGAAATCGTCGCCGGCCGCGAGGAGGCGCGCCTGATCTACCTCGGCGTCGCCCACGCGCAGCCGTCCAAGCCCGGCGAGCTGCGCATGGTGATCGACATCGGCGGCGGCTCGACCGAATGCATCATCGGCTCCGGCTTCGAGGCGATCGAGCGCGAAAGCCTGCAGCTGGGCTGCATCGCCACCACCCGCCGGTTCTTCGAGAACGGCAAGCTGTCGAAGAAGAAATGGCGCGAGGCGCTGACCGAGGTCACCGCCGAATTCCAGCAGTTCGCCGGCACCTACCGCGCACTGGGCTGGGACGAGGCGCTGGGATCATCGGGCACCAACAAGGCGATCGGCGAGATCTGCGCGGCGATGAAGCTGACCAAGGGCGCCGTCACCGCCGAGGCATTGCCGGTATTGCGCGACCGCCTGCTGCAGGCCGACCGCATCGAAGCCATAGACCTGCCCGGGCTGTCCTCCGAGCGGCGCCCGGTGATCGCCGGCGGCGTGCTGATCCTGGAAGCCGCATTCGACGCACTGGGCCTCAAGCGCATGGCGGTGAGCAAGGCGGCGATGCGCGAGGGCGTGCTCTACGACATGCTCGGCCGCGGCGGCGTCGACGACCCGCGCGATGCCTCGGTCGCCGCACTGATGCAGCGCTACGGCATCGACGATGCCCAGGCGCGGCGCGTGGAGGACACCGCCCTGCACCTGTTCGAACAGGTCGCCGACAACTGGCTGCTCGACGCCGACGACCGCCTGATGCTGCAGCGCGCCGCGCGCCTGCACGAGCTTGGCCTCGCCATCGCCCACAGCCAGTACCACGTGCACGGGTCGTACGTGGTCGAGAACTCCGATATCGCCGGTTTCTCGCGTCAGCAGCAGCAGTTCCTCGCCGCGCTGGTGCGCACGCACCGCCGCGGCATCCCCAAGTCGGCGTTCGATGCCCTGCCCGACCGCCTGCTTGCGGCCGTGCGCCGCACCTCTGCACTGCTGCGGCTGTCGGTGCTGCTGCATCGCGCGCACGAAGCGGACCCGATCCCGCAGCTCATCGCCCGTGCCGACGGTAACAGCCTCACCCTGACCGTGTCGAAGCGCTGGCTGGAGTCGCGGCCGCTGATCCGCGCCGACATCGAGGGCGAGCCGCAGGATATGGCGGGACTGGGAATTGCGTTGCGGCTTGAGGCGATTTGAAGGGGCGGCAGGTCTGGTGCTTTTGCTGTTCGTCCACCTGAAGTAAGGCCCGGTCTACTTTTTGCTCGTCATTCCCGCGAAAGCGGGAATCCAAGGACGTTGCTTTCAATGGCTTAAAGGATCTGCGATCCCCAGCCATTGCGCACGGCGCAATGGCGCTCAGTGCCGCGCGAACAGTGGTTCGCAAGCGCGTCCCTTCGCCCCGCTTTCGCGGGGATGACGGCAATGATTCCGCGCTCCCCTAAAGCTACAAGCCCAAGCTTCCGTCCGCTGACGCGGCCGGGTTACTTTCTTTGCTGCCCAAAGAAAGTAACCAAAGAAAGGGCTTTCCTCGACACATCAGCCCCACGATCGGAACGGCTAAGGGGATTTTCCGACTCGCCATCCTGGCTCGGCCGGAAACGGCGTGCATCCATGCACGCCGCCCTTCGGGTCTAGTAGCTGGTCTGGTTGTCGAACTAAAAGCAAAAGCGGCTTGATCCGCCTACTTCTTTATCGCCCTGCGCAATTCCGCCGCCCGCACCAGCACCATGGGGGGGGCGCTTTCCTCCGGGGTCGAGAAGATACCGACGCGTTTGAGCCATTGCCCCGGCGCACGCGCCGAAGTCAGGGCAACGATCGGAATCGCCAGTACCAGGCCGAGGATCACCGGCGCCATCCACGCCGCCAGCGACGGCGAGATCATCCAGGCCATCATGCCGGCGACCACGCCGAGCACGCCCATGCCGCCGTAGCTGCGCAACAGGCTCGACAGCGGCAGGCTGCCGTCGTCGCGACGCTGCGTCTCCCAGCCCGAATCCTTGCCGGCCAACACCTCGGCCACGCCGCGCGACTGCACGTACATCGTCACCGGTGCCATCAGCGCGGCCAGCAGGGTTTCCAGCAGCATGCTGCAGAACGCGCGCACCGTCCCGCCGCAGCCGCGGCGCGTGTCACGGTCCAGGAACAGGGTGAGAAACCCCATCACCTTGGGTGCCAGCAGCACCGACATGGTCAGGATGAACACCCAGACGAAGCGCTCGGGGTCCTGCTCGCGCCAGTAGGCGGTCGGCGAGAAACCCGGCAGGGCCAGGTCGCTCCACACCAGTCCGGCTTTCTGCAGCGGAATGGCCAGGCCGATCAGCATCAGCATCGCCCACATCGGCGCGGTGAAGTAATGGCCGATGCCCATCAGCAGGTGCCAACGGCTGATCCAGTGCAGGCCCTTGGCCGGCAACACGGCGCCGTGCTGCAGGTTGCCCTGGCACCAGCGACGATCGCGGATCAGCATGTCGGTGAGCGACGGCGGGCCTTCCTCGTAACTGCCGGCCAGGCCCGGCACCATGTGCAGCGCCCAACCGCCGCGACGCAGCAGCGCCGCCTCGACAAAGTCGTGACTGAGCACGGTGCCACCGAATGGCTTGAAACCGCGCAGTTCCGGCAGCCCGGCCTGCTCGGCAAAGGCACGGGTGCGGATGATCGCGTTGTGGCCCCAGTAGTTGCTTTCGGCGCCGTGCCACCAGGCCACGCCATGGGCGATCACTGGACCGTACACGCGTCCGGCAAACTGCTGCATACGCCCGAACAGGGTGGTTCCGTTGACGATCATCGGCAAGGTCTGGATCAGGGCGACGTCGGGATGGCGTTCCATCGCACCGGCCAGGCGCACGATGGTCTCGCCGGTCATCAGGCTGTCGGCGTCGAGGATCAGCATCTGTGGGTAGGCACCACCGAAGCGGCGCACCCACTCGGCGACGTTGCCGGCCTTGCGTTCGCTGTTGTCGCTGCGGCGGCGATAGAACAACTGCGCTGGGCCACCGCTGCGCTCACGCAACACGGCGAAGGCCTGCTCCTCGGCAATCTGCACGTCGGGGCGGGTGGTGTCGCTGAGCACGTAGAAATCGAACTGCGACAACTGCCCGGTCGCGCGCACCGACTCGAAGATCGCCTGCAGCCCGGCCAGCAAGCGCTGCGGGTCCTCGTTGTAGGTCGGCATCAGCAAGGCCGTGCGCGAGCTCAGCGTCGGCAATGCGCCTTCGCTCGACAACCCGAGGCGGGCGGCATGACGCGTCACGATAAGGACGAAGCCGGCCAGGGCGCTGACGAATGCCTGCGCGATCCACGCGAACAAGGCGATGAACAGCAACAGCAGCAGGGTCTCCAGCACATCGGTGCCGGCGCCGCGCAGTACCCACCAGATCTGGTAGGCGGCAATCAGCGTCAGCGCGCCGGCGCCGCCGATCACGCAGGCGCGGCGCCAGGCCATGCGACTGGGCGTGGTCGGCAGGACACGATGCTGCAGCGCGCCCTCGCGCAGCGATTGCACCGGCATCTCCAGCGGCGCTTCCGCCGGCAGGTTGGCCAGCTCGGGTACATCGCTCGTGCCGGGCAGCAGCGCCGATGTCGGCGTGACGGTCACAGCGTCCACCGGTACAACCAGGTCTCGGACAAGGCACCGGCGTCGTCGCGCAGCAGCGCGCGCAATTCGATGCTGCGCTCGTTGCCCGGGTGCAGCTCAAAAGCGATGCGCCAGCCACCACCTTCCGGGCTGGCGTGGGCGGTGACGTTGGCGACCTTGCCCTTGTCCCCCGTCACGTCCGCGCGCACGCTTGCTTCGTTGCGAATGCCTTGTAGGCGCCCGCCGGCGACGTCGATCACCACCAGCCTCGCGCCCGGTTTCTTTTCGATGCCACCGATGCGCGTGCGCGTCACCGTCGCCAGCTGCGGCAGCCAGCTGTGCTCGTTGCACCAGTGCAGGCGATAGTCGAAGCGGTGCTCGCGGCCGGCAGCCAGCGGTTGCTTGGGCCGCCAGAACGCGACGATGTTGTCATGGAACTCGTCGGCGGTCGGCAGCTCGAACAGATGCACCGCGCCCTCGCCCCAGTCGCCGCGAGGCTCCACCCACAGGCTCGGACGCTTCTCGTAATGCGCCTCGCTGTCGGCGTAATCGGCGAAGGCGCGCTTGCGTTGCATCAGGCCGAAACCGCGCGGGTTGGTGTCCTGGAAGCCGCTTTCCTGCAGCACCGAGGGGTTGTGCAGCGGTCGCCAGACCTGCTCGCCGTTGCCGTTGATCAGGGCCAGGCCGTCGGAGTCGTGCACCGCGGGGCGATAGTCATCGATGCCAACGCGGTCGTTGGCATCGAACTGGAACATGCTGGTCAACGGGGCGATGCCGGCCTGGGCCAGCGCAACGCGCGGGTACAGACGCATCGTCACGTCGAACACGGTCTGCGTACCCGGCTGGATCACGAAACGGAATGCCGCCGCCGCGCTCGGGCTGTCCATCAGCGCGTGCACGACGACCTGCCCGGCACCACGCGCCGGCTGCTCCAGCCAGAACGCGCGGAACACCGGAAACTCCTCGCCGGCCGGGTCACCGGTCTTCAACGCCAGGCCGCGCGCCGACAATCCGTACGACTGGCCCTTGGCGACCGCGCGGAAATAGCTGGCGCCGAGGAAGGCACAGACCTCGTCGAAATACTCCGGCCGGTTGATCGGCGCATGCAGGCGGAAGCCGGCGTAGCCGAGGTCGTTTTCCTTCGGTGCCGGCGTCCCGTCGAAGGTGAATTGCGCCGGGCGGTACACCACCGGCGTGGCGACCCCGTCGGCCACCGCGTAGACATCGACGCGATCGCGGAAGAAGAAGCCGCGATGGAAGAACTGCGCCTGGAACGGCAACGCCTGCCCACGCCACAGCGCCTGGGCGGGGTTGAAGCGGATGCTGCGGTACTGGTCGTAGCCGATCTTCTCCAGCGACGCCGGCAGCTGCTTGTCCTGGGGATGGAACGGTTGGGCGGCGAGCGCACGCGCCAGTCCGGCCACGGTGTCCGCGCCGAACGGCATCGGGGCGGCAGCCCGCGCCCATGACGACGGCAACCCGGCCCCCACCAACGAAACCAAAGGCCAGGACAGGCCGGCCAGCAACATCTCGCGTCGTTGCACGCGCACTCCTAAAGCGGATGACAGTAAGCACGCGATTGTAGAAAGGCTTTCGTTAACGCCGCCGCGACGTGGAACCCATCCCAGGATGCGCTCCGGCCCGATAACAACAAGTAACCGTTTTCATCGCCCGTCGTCATGCCGGCGTCATCGCATTGCCACCGCCGGTACACTGCGCGCGCGCAGGCTTGCCCAAACCGGAGCCGCGCATGCGCTACGCGATCGTCACCGAGACTTACCCGCCGGAAATCAACGGCGTCGCCCTGACCGTGCAGGGTTTGGAGCAGGGCCTGCGCGCCCGTGGCCACGAGGTCACGCTGGTGCGCCCCCGGCAAGCCGACGAAACGCGAGGCAGCGGGCACGAGATCCTGGTGCGCAGCGCCCCTCTGCCGCGTTACCCCGGCCTGCGCCTGGGCTTGCCGGCCACGCGTCGACTGACTGCCGCCTGGCACGACGCCCCGCCCGATGCGATCTACGTCGCCACCGAGGGCCCGCTCGGCTGGTCGGCGCTGCGTGCGGCGCGGCGCCTGCGCATTCCGGTCGCGACCGGTTTCCACACCCGCTTCGACGAGTACATGCGCGATTACGGCGTGGCCTTCCTGGCGCAGACCGCGCTGCGCTGGATGCGCCGCTTCCACAACGGCGCCGACGCCACCCTGGTGCCGACCCGCGAGCTGGCCGACTTCCTCGAAGCCCAAGGCTTCGACGGTGTGGTGTGCTTGCCGCGCGCGGTCGACACCGTGCTGTTCGACCCCGGCAAGCGCGATGCCACCCTGCGCCGCGAATGGGGCCTGGACGAAGCCGACGTGGCCGCGATCTACGTCGGCCGCATCGCCCCGGAGAAGAACCTCGACCTGGCCGTGCGCGCATTCCGCGAGCTGCGCAAGACCCGGCCGCAGGCGCGCTTCGTCTGGGTCGGCGACGGCCCTGCCCGCGAGAAGCTGCAACGCGACAACCCCGATTTCATCTTCTGCGGCGTGCAGCGCGGCGAGGCGCTCGCCCGACACTTCGCCAGCGGCGACCTGTTCGTGTTCCCCAGTCTCAGCGAGACATTCGGCAACGTCACCCTGGAAGCGCTGGCCAGTGGCGTGCCGACCGTCGCCTTCGACTACGGCGCCGCGCGCGAGTACCTGCGCGATGGCGTGCACGGCGCGGCCCTGGCCGAAAGCGACGAAGCCGGCTTCATCCAGTCCTGCGTGCGCATCGGCGGCGACGACCTCACTCGCCAGGCGATGCGCATGGCCACGCGGCAGGCGGTCAGCGCCCTGCGACCGGACCAGGTCGCCGCTGATTTCGACGCGCTGCTGCAGAACCTGGCCGACGCCAACCGACACGCATCGCAACCAGCCACCCGCCCGGCCGACGAGGAGGTCGCATGAACCGCCTGCCCATGAGTCGCCTGCCCCTGCGCGAACGCCTGGTTGTCGGCGAGTCCGGCTGGTGCCTGCGCGCCAACCGGCTCGGCGAACGCAGCCGTTCGCGCGCCTATTTCGCCGCGGTCAGCCGGCTCGGCGACGGTGTGTTCTGGTACGTGCTGATGGCCGCACTGATCGTGATCGACGGACTCGACGGCCTGACGGCATCCGCACACCTGGCCGCGACCGGAGTGATCGCGCTGAGCCTGTACAAGCTGCTCAAGCGCTGGACACGACGACCGCGGCCGTTCGCCTCCGACGCGCGCATCCACGCCTGGGTGGCGCCGTTGGACGAGTTCAGCTTTCCGTCCGGCCACACCCTGCACGCAGTCGCCTTCACCCTGGTGGCACTCGCGCACTACCCGGTGCTGGCCTGGCTGCTGGTGCCGTTCACCGCCAGCGTCGCGGTCTCGCGCGTGGTGTTGGGGCTGCATTACCCCAGTGACGTGCTCGCCGCGACGGCGATCGGTACCGCACTGGCGACACTGTCGCTGTGGTTGGTACCCGGGGTGTCGCTGTTCGGGTAAGCGGCTGTGAGGTGCGATTGCCTCGATGCGACAAGATTTTCTTTGATGTTCGACAGCCAATCACTTTTCTAGACCCGAAGGGCAGCGTGCATGGATGCACGCTGTTTTCCGACCGAGCCATGGATGGCGAGTCGGAAAATGCCGATACGAACTCCGTCAATGGGATTGATTTGTCGGGGAGGCCGTTTTCTTTGGTCACTTTCTTTTGGGCCAGCAAAAGAAAGTGACCCGGCCGCCGGCAGGCGGACGGAAGCCTTTGAGAAGAGCAACAGCAAAGTGGAACCCTATTTTCACCGGTAAAAGCAACGTCCTTGGATCCCCGCCTGCGCGGGGATGACGAGCAAAAAATCCCTGTGCCTTCGAGCCCCGGTCACCGTATGAAGATGGCGGCAAGGATCCAGGCAGCCCTGCCTGTCTCACCGCGCAAACGCACTCATCTTCGCCCGCTGCACGCTCGGAAAATACTGGCTCGACCAGTCGCGATCATTGGCGACCTGGGCATGGGCGCGGCTGGCCTCCAGCGCGGCGAAATCGAGCGTGGCCACGGCCCAGTGCTGCTCGCCACGGGTCTGCACGATCATGCCGTCGTGCGGCAGGCCGACATCCATCGGTGCGATCAGCGCCGCCTCGCCGGTGTTGACATCCAGCGCCGGGCTCCACGGCGCCACGCCGGCAGTGACCGACTGCGCGACGAAGCAGCGGTTCTCCAGCGCGCGCGCCAGACAACCCACGCGCACGCGGGTCGCGCCAGCCTCGGTGTCGGTGCAGCTGGGCACGATCAGCAGGCGCGCGCCAGCCTCGCACTGGGCGCGCACCGGCAGGGGGAACTCACTGTCGTAGCAGACCGCCACCGCACTGCGCATCGCGCCGGTCTCGAACACCTTCAAGGCATCGCCGGGCTCGATCACGCCAGCTTGCTTCTCGAACCCGGTCAGACGCAGCTTGTCCTGCCAGACGTGACTGCCATCCGGCGCGAAGGCGTAGCTGCGGTTGCGGTAGCGACCGCGGCCCACGTCGAGCAGAAAGCTGCCGGCGACCACGTGCATGCGCAGCTCGCGGGCCAGCCGCGCGTACAGATCGAGCCAAGCGGCATGGCAGGCCTGCGTCGCTACCAGCGAGGCGTGCAGATCACCGCGGATGGCCTCGTCAAACGTCGCCCCGAGCTCCAATGACAGATACTCCGGCAAAACGGCCAGTTGCGCGCCCATCGCCTGCGCCTCGGCCAGCCAGCGCGCCTGCTTGTCGGCGTACGCGGCGAAGTCGGGCAACGCATCCGGGCCATCGATCCGGTACTTGGCGACCGCTACTTTCATCGCGCCGCTCATCGACTGCGCTCCAGCGGCCGCAGCCAGAAACCCAGACTGTGCCCAACCTCGCCCTGCCCGACCTCGCGCCACGGCAACGACACGCGCAGTTCGGGCCGCGGGCGGTAGCCGCGCTTGTGCCAGAAGGCCTCGTTGCCACGGTGGAAGGCCGGTCGGCGCGGATCGGCAGCGTCACGCTCGACCGCACAGAACGCAGTCCAGGCGTAATCACCAAAGCCACGCGCGTGTGCCTCGCGCTCGTCGAAGAAGCGGTGGCCGATGCCCCGACCGCGGTAGGACGGCAGCAGCACCGACTCGCCGCAATAGAACACTTCGCGAGGCTCGACCGAGGCGTGCGCGAACGGCGTCAGGAACGCCTCCGACTCGTCGGCCAGCGGCAGGCCGGTGGAAGCACCGATCACCCGGTCGCCGTCGAAGGCAAGCACGGCGATGCTGCGCGGCGACTGCAGGTAAGTGCGCAGGTACAACGCCTCGTAGCCGGCGTCGCCGTCGTAGAGATACGGCCAGTCGCGGAACACGGCGATGCGCAGCCGCGCCAGGTCATCGAGGTAGGGTGCGATCGCAGCGCCGACGAAGCTGCGCACGGCAAGCCCGCGGGCGGTATCCGGAACGGTGGCATCCATGACGTACATCTTATTGAACCCGCCTGCACAGGGGGAGGACGCATCGGGCGCTGCAGCGCAACGCCCGATGCCACGATTAAACCGCTTCAACAAGATGCGGCCGCAGGCAAAGCCTGCGACCGCGTCACTATCAATCACGCGCCGCGGGCCGCGCTCCGGCCAACTGGTACCAGTCGACCTTGCGCGTCACCACCATGATCGCGGCCAGGATCAGGAACAGCAGGCCGGCACCCAGCACCAGCGCGTTGTCCTCCGACACCAGCAGACCGTACAGCGCGGCGTACAGCGTCGCCAGCATCGCCGCGAAGCCAAGGCCTCGGCCTACACTGCGCAGCACCGCGCTCAGGTAAAAGCCGAGCAAGCCGATGCAGGCGACGCTTGCGGCTAGGTAGGCCCAGATGAATTCAATGTGCTCGCTGAGGCTGACCAGCAACAGGAAGAAGATCGCCAGCGCCAGACCGACCAGGCCGTACTGGATCGGGTGGATCGGCAACTGCTTGATCAGCTCCAGCATGAAAAAGCCGACAAAGGTCAGCAGCACGAACAGCAGGCCGTACTTGGTGGCGCGGTCGGCCTGGGTGTAGACGTTGACCGGCTCGATCAGACGCACGCCGACCGCGTCGATGCCGGCCAGGTCGGTCGTCTCGGCCTGTGGACCGCCGGTCACCGGCAGCGTCATGCCTTCCCGGTACTGGCGTTGCGCATTGGTCGCGACCGAAGCGACCTCCCAATCGGCCTTGAAGCCCTGCGGGCCGATCTCATAACGCGGCGACGTACCAACGAAGCTCGGGTGCAGCCAGCCCGACTCGAGAGCGAAGCGATTGCTCTTGCCCAGTGGCACCAGCGCCAGCGACTCGGTACCGCCCAGCAGCAGGTCGAGCTCGCTGTCGAGCACCAGCGTCTGTCCGGCCGTGGGCGCCTCCAGGCGCACGTGCAGGCCGGCACCGTCGCGGCTGCCCAGCCCTTCCTCGACCGCAAGCGCGCGACCATTCACCCGCAACTGTGGTGTCGAGCGCACACCGCGCGCATCGGCGAGGGCGTAGCTCAACCAGGGACGGCCGATGCGGCGGTCACTGGCGGCATCTGCGTCGTCCGGGACTTTCACGTCGAAGCGCGCCTTGGCCTGGGCCTGCCACTCGTACACGCGCACCTCGTGCAGACCACGCTTGCGCGTGCTGGTCTGCATTGGGCCGCGCACGTCGAGGGTGGTCGGGAAGAAAGTCCAATGCCGGGTCTTCTGCCGCCGCACCTTGTGCGCGATGTTGTATTTGTCGGTTTCCTCGACCTCGACGGTCTCGGTGTACGGCACCACCAGCACCGGCCCGGCGAACGACTGCGCACCGGCATAACTGCGCGCGATATCGGCCACCGCCTGCGCGCGGTATTGCTGGCGGTCATGGATGACACCACGGATCATCAACAGCGGAATCAGTATCGCCAGGGTCATCCCCAGCACGATGAATATTTTCAGGGCAAGCCTCATGTCCAACTCCTGTCGTGGTGATGACGGCAGGATCGACAGGTCGTGCGGGGCGATGATGATGCGACGGTGAAGCGAAAGTGAAGTCGGCGGGATTCGCTGGCAGTCAACCCGGCAACGTCAGGCTGGCAACCGCACCACCGCCCTCGCGATTGACCAGCGCCGCTTCGCCGCCGTGCAGGGCCGCGACCTCGGCGACGAAGCACAACCCCAGGCCGCTGCTGCGGCTGCCGTGGCCGGGACGCGGCAGCGAGTAGAAACGCTCGAACACGCGCGCCTGCGCGTAATCGGGAATGCCCGCGCCGCGATCGCGCACTTCCATGCGCTGCCTGTCACCGCTGCACTGCAGGTGCAGCTCGATCGTAGCGCCGGCCGGCGAAAAATCGGCGGCGTTGTCGATCAGATTGACCAGCGCCTGCCGCAACAGGAATGGATCGCCCGGCAGCGTCGGCAGCCCCGGCTCCAGCTCGCAGCACAAGGTCAATCCGGCTTGCACCAGGCGCGGGGCGCACTGCTCGGCGGCCTCCTCGGCGATGGCACCCAGGCTCACCGCTTCGGGTTTGTCGAGCCGCTGGCGGTGCTCGACCGCGGCCAACGCCAGCAGTTTGTCGATCATCTGCGCCAACCGCTCGCTCTGACTGCGGATCGCCGTGGCGAAACGGGTGCGGTCGGCCTCATCGAGCGGACCTTCGAGCAGTTCGGCACTGCCGCGGATCGCCGCCAGCGGACTCTTCATCTCATGGGTCAGCGTGTGCACGTACTGCTCGACGTACTGCTTGCCTTCCAGGCGATCACGCATCGTCTCCAGTGCGCGGCCGAGTTCGCCGAATTCGCCCACCGCCGGCGGCGGTGTCGCCCGCTCGCCAGCGGTGACGGCATGGGCGTAACGGCGCAGCCCGCCGAGTTGGCGCGACAGCCACCACGCCGCGAGCAGGCCGATCAGCAACGACACCCCCAGCAACACCCCGCCCCAGCGCAGCACCACCGCCTGGCTGCGCTCGATGAACGGCGCGATCGTGCGGTTTGGTTTGGCCACCGTCAGCACGCCGATGATGCGGCCACCGGCGTCGCGGATCGGCGCGGCGACGTGCATCACGGTCGAGTCGGGGTCGGCATGATCCACGCGCGTGGACCGCGCGCCGTAGCGGCCTTGCAGGGTCAGGTAGACGTCGTTCCAGCGCGAATAGTCCTTGCCGACATCGCGTCCGCTGCTGTCGAACACCACCCGCCCCTGCGCGTCGGTGACGTAGATACGGTATTGCGAGGAGCGCTTGCCGAAACCCCAGATCCGCGCGCCGTAATCGCGCTGTGCCATCGCCCGCACGCGCTTGGCGAAATCACCCTCGCCGATGCGGCCTTCGACGAAGTCGTCAGTGGCCAGCTCGGCCAGCACGTTGGCGGTGTCGACCAGAGTGTCTTCCATCGCCTGGCGCACGCCCGGCTTCACCTGCGCGACGAATACCTGCGCCAACAGCAGCCCCGCCAACGCGACGATGACGAAGTAACCGAGAAAGATGCGCAGGCCGATGTTCATGTGCGCAGGTTCAGCCCAGTTCGAGCGAATAGCCCAGGCCGCGATGCGTGCGGATCGGGTCGGTGTCGGGCGCCACCTCGCGCAGCTTGGCGCGCAAGGTCTTGATGTGGGTGTCGACGGTGCGGTCGTTGCTGTCCAGCGCGTCGCCCCAGACGCGGTCCATCAACTGTGCCCGCGACAGCACCGCGCCCGGCCGCAGCAGCAACGCAGCCAGCAGGCCATATTCGTAGCGGGTCAGGTCGAGTGGCAGGCCGCGGTAGCGGATGCGCTTGCCGTCGACGTCATGGACAAACCCGTCGCCCGCCCCGGTCGCGGCAGTCGGTTGAGTGCGACGCAACACCACACGTACCCGGGCCACCAGCTCACGCGGCGAGAACGGCTTGGTCACGTAGTCGTCGGCGCCGATCTCCAGACCGAGGATGCGCTCGGCCTCGGCGTTCTGTGCGGTCAGGAAGATCACCGGCAGATCGCGCCCGTGGCGCAATTCCCGACACAGGGCGAAGCCGCCGATGTCCGGCAGGCCGACGTCAAGCACGGCCAGGTCGAAACGCTCGTCCCGGGCCAGACGCAGGGCTTCGCCGCCGGTCAGGCAATGCATCGCCTCGAAACCTTCCGCCCGCAGCGCATGCAGCACGATCGCGGCAATCGCGGTTTCGTCTTCGACCAGCAGGATCCGGGGCATTCGGCCATCGTGGGTGGGGCGCTGCCCGACATAGTGCAGGCGCGGGCCGCGACCTCCAAGCCACGGCTTCTATAAGATGCCCGCCATGAACTATCGCCACGCCTTCCATGCCGGCAATCACGCCGACGTGCTCAAGCACGTCGCCCTGCTGGCGCTCTGCGACGCCCTGACCACCAAGCCCGCCCCCCTGTTCGCCCTCGACAGCCACGCCGGTCGCGGCCTGTACGCGCTCGACGGCAACTCGGCGATGCGCACCGGCGAAGCCGAAGGCGGCATCGGCCGGCTGCTGGCGGAAGCGCCCAAGCACCCGGCGATCACCCGCTACCTCGCCGCGATCAAGGCCTGTCGCGCCGCGCACGGCCCGGCCAGTTACCCCGGCTCGCCGTGGCTGCTGGCGCAGGCGCTGCGCGAGCAGGACCGCATCGCCGCCTGCGAGCTGCAACCGGAGGAGGCCGCCCAGCTCAAGAGCAACTTTGCCGACGACCCGCGCGTGGCCGTGCATGCGCGCGACGGCTACGCCGCGATCAAGGCCCTGCTGCCGCCGCGGATCGGCGCGACCCGGTTCAACCGCGGCCTGGTCCTGATCGATCCGCCCTATGAGGCGCAGTTGGAAGAGTTCGACAGCGCCATCGGTGCCCTGCGCGAGGCCCTGACCCGCTGGCCGCAGGCGACCTGCGCGTTGTGGTATCCGATCAAGTTGCGCCGCTCGCTGCAGCCGTTCTACCGCCGCGCTGCCGCCCTGCCAGCCAAGTCGTCGCTGGTCGCCGAACTGCTGGTGCGCGCCGACGATTCGCCGCTGCGCATGAACGGCAGCGGCCTGCTGCTGCTCAATCCGCCCTGGCAGCTCGACCAGACCCTGGCCGCAGTCCTGCCGCTGCTGGCGCGCGCGCTCGGCGAAAGCCCGGCCGCCAGCGCCCGCGTGGAATGGCTGGTGACCGAAGGCCGCTGACGCCTGAGGCTCCCAGAAAAAAGCCCGGCTGGAGCCGGGCTTTCTGGTCTTTCCTTCCGGCGGCTCAGACCCCGGCTTTCACGTCCGGCTCGAAGAAGCTCCAGCGCACTTCCGGAAAACCCTGCTTGAGCGCGCGCTCGACCGCATTGATCTGGTCGGTCAGCGCGACGACGCTGTGCTCCTCGCGCATCTGTGCCTGCACCGACACCATCACCTCGTCGCCCAGCTGCAGGGTGATCAGGCTGATCACGCGGGCCACTTCCGGCCGCGCGTCGAGGAACTCGCGGATCTGCTGCTGGCGCGCCGGGTCCACACTTTGCCCGATCAGCATCGCCTTGACCTCGATGGCCACGAACACCGCGACGATGATCAGCAGCGCGCCGATGGCGATGGTGCCGATGGCGTCCCACAGCGGGTTGCCAGTGATCACGGCCAGCATCACCGCGGCCAGTGCGAACACCAGGCCGAGCAGCGCGGCCAGGTCCTCGCCGAAGATCACCACCAGTTCGGCCTGGCGGCTCTCACGGAACCACTGCCACAGCGAGCGGTTGCCGCGCGCCTTGTTGACCTCGTGCAGGCAGGCGCGCATCGAGACGGCCTCGGCGACGATGCCGAACACCAGCACGCCGGCCGCCCACCACCATTGCTTGAGCGGTTCGGGCTGCTGCAGTTTGTGGATGCCCTCGTACAGCGAGAACATGCCGCCGACGGTGAACAGCATCACCGCGACCAGGAACGACCAGAAGTAGATCGCCTTGCCGTAACCCAGCGGGTAGTCTGGCGACGGCGGCTTCTTGGCCTGCTTCATGCCCAGCAGCAGCAGCAGCTGGTTGCCGCAGTCGGCCAGGGAGTGCACGGTCTCGGCCAGCATCGCGCTGGAGCCGGTGAAGAACGCGGCCACGCCCTTGGCGACCGCGATCGCGAAGTTGGCGCCCAGCGCGAACAGGATCGCACGGGTCGAATCACCACCACCGGCCATGCTTGTCTTCCTTGGATATCGAATGCGGAGTTGAAGCGGGGCGAGTCTAGCACCGGCCACCGCGCGCGAATGCGGTCGCTCAGTCGACCAGCTCGCGCTGGGTCTTCTTCGGCAGCCGCGCGCGCACCAACTCGTAACTGCGCCGCAGCAAACTGTGCAGCTCGCCCGGGGGCAGGCGGCCGGGCTCGGCCACGTGCACCCAGTGCGCGCGGGCGAGGTAGGGCGCCGGGATGAAGCCGGGCCGTTCGGTCAGCTCCAGGAACCGCTCGTCTTCGACCCTGAAACTCAAGCTGCCCGCCTGCGGGCCACGCAGGCAGAGCACGCAGAACATCTTCTCGGCGACGCAGAAGACCAGGTCGTCCTCCCATTTCACCGAGTCGCTGACACCGGGCCATCCGGCCGACCAACCCCGCAACACCGACTCGTCCATCGCCCCTCCCCGCCGGTCGCCGCCCAGGGCCCGGCCCTGTGAAAACCTCGACACGCGCTTGCACGGCAAGTGTGCCAATATCGGCCCATGGCCGCGCGCGAACGACTCCCGCCCTGGCACGAACGCCAGCGTCTCCCCAACGGACGCGAAGTGCTGATCCGTCCAATCCGGCCGGAGGACGCCGAGCCGATCCGTGCCAGCTTCGGCCTGCTGCAGCCGGAGGAAGTGCGCCAGCGCTTCCTCTATGCGTTGAAGGAGCTCAGCCCGGACATGGCCGAGCGCTTCACCCGGATCAACCCCAAGACCGAGTTCGCCCTGGTTGCCGCCGAGCCGTTGCCGCCCGGCGAAGCACTGGTTGGCGCGGTCGCGCGCATCGCCATCGACAACAACGGCCGCGACGCCGAGTTCGCGATCCTGGTCAGCCACTACGTCGCCGGCATGGGGCTGGGCCGCTACCTGATGACCCGCCTGGTCAAATGGGCGCGCGGCAAGAAGCTCGACCGCGTCTACGGCGACGTGTTCGAGCACAACCACGCGATGCTGGCGCTGGCGCAGTCGCTGGGCTTCGAACGCGAATTCCAGCAGGACGCACCCGGCCTGATCCGGGTGGTGCTGGACCTCAACACCGGCAAGAGCTGAACCCGCAGCCTGTCCGTAGCGGCGCCGCAACCGCGTTGAAATCCAGGCAGGGGGTCTGCGGCAGGTACTGCCGCACGTCCATGGAAGGACACCTCCAGGACGCCACGATGAGCATCGACGAAGACCGCCTCAATCAATTCCTCGGCCACGCCGTGGGCGACCTGGGCGCCGCCATCAGTGCCACGCTGGTGCTGATCGGCGACCAGCTCGGCTTCTACCGTGCACTGGCCAGGCAACCGATGAACTCGGCCGAACTCGCCCGCCAGACCGGCACCCATGAACGCTACGTGCGCGAGTGGCTCGGCAACCAGGCCGCCGGCGGTTATGTGCAGTACGACCCGGCCCACGACCGCTACGCGCTCAGCGAGGAGCAGGCCCTGTGCCTGGCCGACCCCGGCGGCCCAGTCGATCTGCCCGGCGCCTATTCGATCGTCGAGGCCACCTTCCATGCACTGGAGCAGACCAAGGACAATTTTCGAACCGGCAAGGGCATGGAATGGGGCGATCATCATCCCTGCCTGTTCCGCGGCACCGAGCGCTTCTTCCGCGCCGGTTACAACGCCAACCTGCTGGCGAACTGGCTGCCGGCCCTGGACGGCGTGCTGGAAAAGCTCAAGGCCGGCGCCAAGGTCGCCGACATCGGCTGCGGTCACGGCGCCAGCACCACGCTGATGGCCAAGGCCTTCCCGAAGTCCACCTTCATCGGCTACGACTACCATGCGCCGTCGATCGAGGTCGCCCGCGAGCGCGCCAAGGAAACCGGCGTCGACAACGCCTACTTCGAGGTCGCCGACGCCACCGGCTACAGCGGCGGGCATTTCGACCTGATCGCCTTCTTCGACTGCCTGCACGACATGGGCGACCCGGTCGGTGCCGCCCGTCATGCGCGGCAGGCGCTCAAGAGCGATGGCAACTGCCTGCTGGTCGAGCCGTTCGCCGGTGACCGTGTCGCCGACAACCTCAACCCGGTCGGGCGCGTCTACTACGGTGCGTCCTCGCAGATCTGCGTGCCGGTATCGCTGGCACGCAACGGGCCGGCGCTGGGCGCCCAAGCCGGCGAAGCGCGCCTGCGCGAGGTGATGGAAGCAGCCGGCTTCACCCGCTTCCGCCGCGCCACGCAGACACCGTTCAACCTGGTGCTTGAAGCCCGACCCTGACACTCCACACACGGGTGGGCACCGTGGCCCATCCGTGCCGTTACGTGTCGACGGCAATCAGACCAGCGTCAGGGTGACGTCGATGTTGCCGCGGGTGGCGTTGGAGTACGGGCAGACCTGGTGGGCCTTATCGACCAGTGCCTGCGCCTGCTCGCGCGGCAGGCCCGGCAGCGCGATCTTCAGCTCGACCTGGATGCCGAAGCCGGTGGGGATCGGTCCGATGCCGACGCTGCCGTCGATGGCGGTGTCGGCCGGCAAAGCGATCTTGTCGCGGCCGGCCACGAACTTCAGCGCACCGATGAAGCAGGCCGAATAACCGGCCGCGAACAACTGCTCGGGATTGGTGCCTTCGCCGCCGGCACCACCGAGTTCGCGCGGCGTGCTGAGCTTGACGTCGAGCACGTTATCGGACGAGACGGCACGGCCGTCGCGGCCGCCGGTGGCCCTGGCATGGGCGGTGTAGAGAACGCTGTCGAGGGACATGGGTGACTCCTGGGTTTGCGAATGCGCCACCGGCGCGGGGAAAGTTGTTCTTTGATAGCGCACTACTTTTTTGAGCGCCTTTCGCGAGCGCCTGCGAGATCAGGCATTGCGCAGCAGATTGCCGCGCAGGGACTCGAGCTGCGCTTTGAGCGCGACCAGTTCCGCAGGCGAACACTCGGCCGCGCAGAACACCCCGCCGGGCACCGAACGCGCCTGTGCCTTCAGCCCGCGCCCGGCGGCGGTGAGGGCGATGATCACCTGCCGCTCGTCGCTGCTGGCGCGGGTGCGGGTGATCAGATCGGCGGCCTGCAGCCGCTTGAGCAGCGGGGTCAACGTCGCCGAGTCGAGGAACAGGCGCTCGCCGATCTCCGAGACGGTGATCCCGTCGCGCTCCCACAGCACCAGCATGACCAGGTACTGCGGATACGTCAGCCCTAGATTGGCCAGCAGCTTTCGGTAGACCTTGTTCAAGGCCAGGCCGGCCGAGTACAGGGCGAAGCAGACCTGGTCGTCCAAGCGTTGCGGGACCCGGTTGCTGGTAGCAGGCGTGACTGATCGGCTTTTCATGCCAACAAATTACATAGCGAGCTATTTAATTTCAAGCGATCTGAATCGTCATGTCTGGAACGCAGTGACCCACGGCTGGCCCGCCTGCCGGCCCGGCAATCCCAGGGGCACAGATGCGCTCGCGTAAACTTGGCGCTCTTTGCGCTGGCAGCGACGGCTGCCGGCGCTGCACCTGTTTTGCAGATCCGCCCGCTCAAGCCCGGCCGTCACCTGACAGCCCAACGTCCCACGAGATTCCCCGCCGATGTCGAAGTCCGTCTTCCCGATCCCGCCGCTGCCCAAGGCCGGCCAGCAACGCGCCTGGTGGCGCGCGCCGGCGTCGCCATCCGCGCTGGCCTTCCACATCGCCACCGCGGCGGCCGAGCACGATGGCCCACTGCTCGTGATCGCGCGCGACAACCACACCGCGCACCAGCTCGAATCCGACCTGCACACCCTGCTCGGCCGCGGCGGCCAGCTGCCGATCGTGAATTTCCCCGATTGGGAAACCCTGCCCTACGACGTCTTCAGCCCGCACCCGGACATCGTCAGCCAGCGTCTGGCGGCGCTGCACCGGCTGCCGACGCTCAAGCGCGGCATTGTCGTCGTGCCGGTGCAGACGCTGCTGCAGCGCCTTGCGCCGCTGCGGCACGTGGTCGGCGGCAGCTTCGACGTGCGCGTCGGCCAGCGCCTGGACCTCGATGCCGAGAAGCGCCGGCTCGAGTCGGCCGGCTACCGCAACGTGCCGCAGGTGCTCGACCCCGGCGACTTCGCCGTGCGCGGCGGCCTGCTCGACGTCTACCCGATGGGCGCCGACACGCCGTTCCGCGTCGAACTGCTCGATGACGAAATCGACACGATTCGCGGCTTCGATCCCGAATCGCAGCGTTCGCTGGACAAGATCGACGCGGTGCACCTGCTGCCCGGGCGCGAGCTGCCGCTGGACGACGCCTCGCTCAAGCGCGCACTCGATGCGCTGCGCGAGCGCTTCGATCTCGACACCCGCCGCAGCGCGCTCTACCAGGACCTCAAGGCCGGCCTGGCGCCAGCCGGTATCGAGTACTACCTGCCGCTGTTCTTCGAGCAGACCGCAACGCTGTTCGATTACCTCGACGCCAATGTGCTGCCGGTGCTCGGCGACGGCACGCTTGAGGCCGCCGAACAGTTCTGGGCACAGACCGCCGAGCGTTACGAGCAGCGCCGGCACGACCTCGAACGTCCACTGCTGCCGCCCGACACGCTGTACCTGTCGCCGAACGCACTGCGCGAACGGCTCAACGACGGCGCACGCGTCGAGGTCTGCGGCGACGCCCACCCGCAGCGTGAACGCGCCGTGGCGCTCGGCGACCAGCCGGCGCCGGCGCTGCCGATCGCCGCCAGGGACCACGCACCGGCCGAGGCGCTCAAGTCGTTCCTCTCCAACTACCCGGGTCGCGTGCTGGTTGCGGCCGACTCGCCGGGACGGCGCGAGGCGCTGCTGGAGCTGCTGGCTGCGGCAGATCTGCACCCGCGGGTTGTGGATGGGTGGCAGGCGTTCACCGCCTTCCCTCTCCCCGCGGGAGAGGGGTTAACCCGTTTCGCCATTGCGGTGGCTCCGCTCGACGACGGCTTCGCGATCAACGAACCGGCGTTGGCGGTGCTCACCGAGCGCCAGCTGTTTCCCGAGCGCGCCAGCCAACCGCGCCGCCGCAAGCGCGCCGGCCGCGAACCCGAAGCGATCATCCGCGACCTGGGCGAGCTGAGCGAAGGCGCGCCGATCGTGCACGAGGACCACGGCGTTGGTCGTTATCGCGGTCTGATCACGCTCGAGGCCGGCGGCGAGAAAGGCGAATACCTCGAGATCGAATACGCCAAGGGCGACCGCCTGTACGTGCCGGTCGCGCAGCTGCACCTGATCAACCGCTATTCCGGCGCCTCGGTCGAGACCGCGCCGCTGCATTCGCTCGGTGGCGAGCAGTGGACCAAGGCGAAGAAGAAGGCCGCCGAGAAGGTCCGCGACGTCGCCGCCGAGTTGCTCGAGATCCAGGCCAAGCGCCAGGCCCGCGCCGGCCTGGCGATCGATGTCGACCGCACAATGTACGAACCGTTCGCGGCCGCGTTCCCGTTCGAGGAAACCCCCGACCAGCACGCCGCGATCGAGGCGGTGATCCGCGACCTGTCCTCGTCGCAGCCGATGGACCGCGTGGTCTGCGGCGACGTCGGCTTCGGCAAGACCGAGGTCGCGGTGCGCGCGGCGTTCGTCTCGGCCACCGCCGGCAAGCAGGTGGCGGTGCTGGTGCCGACCACGCTGCTGGCCGAACAGCACTACCGCACCATGCGCGACCGCTTCGCCGACTGGCCGCTCAAGGTCGAGGTGCTGTCGCGCTTCAAGACCGCCAAGGAGATCAAGACCGAGCTGGAGAAGGTCGCCGAGGGCAAGATCGACGTGGTCGTCGGCACACACCGATTGCTGCAGCCGGACGTGCGTTTCAAGGACCTGGGCGCGGTGATCGTCGATGAGGAGCAGCGTTTCGGCGTGCGCCAGAAGGAGGCGCTGAAGGCGTTGCGCGCCAACGTGCACCTGCTGACCCTGACCGCTACCCCGATTCCGCGCACGCTCAACATGGCGATGGCCGGATTGCGCGACCTCAGCATCATCGCCACGCCACCGGCGCATCGCCTCGCGGTCCAGACCTTCGTCGTGCCGTGGGACGACGCGCAGTTGCGCGAGGCTTTCCAGCGCGAGCTGTCGCGCGGCGGCCAGGTCTACTTCCTGCACAATGACGTCGAGAGCATCGGCCGCATGCAACGCCAGCTCGAGGAACTGGTGCCGGAAGCGCGCATCGGCGTCGCCCACGGCCAGATGCCCGAGCGCGAGTTGGAACGCGTGATGCTCGACTTCCACAAGCAGCGCTTCAACGTGCTGCTGTCGACCACGATCATCGAATCGGGCATCGACATCCCCAACGCCAACACCATCATCATCCACCGCGCCGACCGCTTCGGCCTGGCCCAGCTGCACCAGTTGCGCGGCCGCGTCGGGCGCTCGCACCACCGTGCCTATGCCTACCTGGTGGTGCCCGATAAGCGCTCGATCAGCGCCGACGCCAAGAAGCGCCTGGACGCGATTGAGGCGATGGATGAACTCGGCGCCGGCTTCACCCTGGCCACCCACGATCTGGAAATCCGCGGCGCCGGCGAACTGCTCGGCGAGGACCAGAGCGGGCAGATGGCCGAGGTCGGCTTCAGCCTCTATACCGAGTTGCTGGAACGTGCGGTGCGCTCGATCAAGCGCGGCGAGCTGCCCGATGTCGACGGCCACCACGCCCGCGGCGCCGAGGTCGAGCTGCACGTACCCGCGCTGATCCCCGACGACTACCTGCCCGACGTGCACACGCGCCTGACCTTGTACAAGCGCATCAGCGGCGCGCGCGACGTCGAGGAACTGCGCGAACTGCAGGTCGAGATGATCGACCGCTTCGGCCTGCTTCCGGACCCGGCCAAGCACCTGTTCGCGATCGCCGAACTGAAACTCGCGGCCACGCAGCTGGGCATCCGCAAGCTCGACATTGGCCTTGCCGGCGGTCGCATCCAGTTTATCGAGAAGCCCAACGTCGACCCGATGGCGATCATCAAGCTGATCCAGGGCCAACCCAAGCTCTACCAGATGGACGGCCCGGACAAGCTGCGGCTCAAGCTCGACCTGCCGGATGCACCGGCGCGTCTGGCGGCCGCGCGCGGGCTGCTGACTCTGCTGGACAAGCCGCAATGAGCGTCGACGCACGTGACGGTCGGCCCGGCGCAAGCGGTCACCCGATTCGCCGTGCGCGGTTTTTTCGCACGTCGCCGCATGCCACCATGGCGTCATGAAGCCTGCCCTGCCCGTTCTGCTTGCCCTGGCCCTGCTTGGTGGTTGCGCGACGGCAACACCGCCCGCACCGGCCAGCACGTTCATTCTGGTACGTCACGCCGAGAAGGTCGGCGACGGCAGCGACGACCCGGCCCTCACCGAAGCCGGGAGGGTCCGCGCGGATGCCCTGGCCCGACGCTTCGCCGACGCACCGCTGAGCTCGGTCTACTCGACCGGCTACCGGCGCACCCAACAGACCGCTGCGCCCACCGCCCTCGCGCATGAGCTGACCGTCGTCACCTACGCTGCCAAGCAACCGGCCAGCGAATTCGCCGGGCTACTCAGGCGCGAACATGCCGGCCAGCAGGTGCTGGTGGTCGGCCACAGCAACACGATTCCGGACATCGCCGCCGCGTTGTGCGCGTGCCGCGTGGCCGCCATGCCGGAAACCGAATACGACCGCCTCATCACCGTCCGCATCGACGCGACCGGCCAGGCGACCCTCGAGGAAAGCCGTCAGCGCTGACGACACCGCATTAAAGCTGCGACTCCAGCGGCAGCCAACCCACGACCCTCGCCAGGACGCGTCGCCCCAGGCTGGCGTCGGGCTCTCGCGTCCAGTGGTGCGGCGGGTCTTCCGATCCGTCCTCCCAGGTCAGCCGGCCATCCACCAGCTGCACCCAATAACTGCTGCGTGGCCCGGTCTTCTGCGCGTAGCTGCGCAGCAACTCGGCGGTCAGCGCACGGTCGCGGAACAGGATCCCCATTTCGGTGTTGAGGTTGATCGAGCGCGGGTCGAGGTTGAACGAGCCGACGAACCCGACCTCGCCATCCACCATCATCGCCTTCGTGTGCAGGCTGGCGTCGCTGGAGCCGAGCAGACGACTTTCGCTGCGGCCCCGCGGCATCAGCTCGTACAACTCGACACCGCCTTCAAGCAGTGGTCGTCGGTACGGCGCATAGCCGCCGTGCACCGCTGCCACGTCGGTCGCGGCCAGGGAGTTGGTCAGCACGCTGACCGCCACGCCTCTGCGCCGCAGCCCGACCAGCGCGTCCACTCCGGCATCGCCCGGCACGAAGTACGGCGAGATCAACTGCATCTCACGCTGGGCACCCATCATCGCCGGCATCAACACGTCCACCAGCCACGGCCGGCGCACCACGCCCACGGCCTTCTCTGGCGGGTCGGAGTGGACCTGCGCTTCGCCGGTCCAATGCACTTCGCGGTGCCCCTGCCACAAAGCCTGCACATTGGGCGACTGGTGCAGTCGCTGCAGGTAGGGACGTGCCTGTGGCGAACGGTAGTCGGCCTCGCCGACACGGCGCAGGCCGGCCAGTGCATCCGGGCGTGTCTCCGCCAGGGCCGCCAACGGAATCGCCGAGGCGCTGTTCCAGTAGGCGTCGAAGATCGTCGCCGTCTGCGCCACCGGCGGCCCGATCACCGCCAGGTCGGCATCGAGAAACTGGGTGTTGCTCGCCGCACCGAAGTACTCGTCACCGATATTGCGCCCGCCCACCACCGCCACGCGGCCGTCGGCGATCCAGGCCTTGTTGTGCATGCGACGATTCAAGCTGAAGCCGCGCAGCAGCATCTCCATGCCGCGCATCAGACTGTTCTGGCGGCCGCGCGAGGGATTGAACATCCGCACTTCGACATTGCGGTGCAGGTCCAGGGCGGCCAGCAGGTGATCCTGGCGATGGGCATTGAGATCGTCCAGCAACAGGCGCACGCGCACGCCACGGTCGGCGGCACGCAGCAACTCGTACAGCAGCAGTTCGCCCGTCAGATCCTGATGCCAGAGGTAGTACTGCAGGTCCAGGCTGCGGCCGGCACTGCGCGCGGTGGCGGCGCGCACGGCGAAGGCATCGAGGTTGTCGCTGAACAGACTCAGCCCGCTTTGCCCCGGGCGCGCCACTACCAGCGGTGCGATGACCCGGTCGATCGGGGTCTCGATGCGATCGGCGGGCAACGCCTGTCCAGGCGCTCCACGCGCACGTTCGGCGAAACGTCCGTAGCTGTACAGCGACATCAGTGATGCCAGCGCCAGCAGCAGCACCAGGACGGCAAACACGCGCAGCTTCCGGGTCATCGTGGCGACAGCAGCGGAGATGCCGCGATTCTAGCCACAACGCCAGCGCAACCGTGTCTCCGCCGTGTGCGATCCGGGTGAAGGACGTGCGGCGGGGCCATGGAATACTGCGACGCATGAGGCCATCGCAGATCGAGGCACTTCCCGACTGGGACGGTGATGTCGCGGCCGCGCGTGCATTGCAGCAACGCTTGGCACGGCAGGTCGAGTTGCGTGACGACTTTGCCTTGCCGTTGCGCACGCTGGCGGGCTTCGATGTCGGCTTCGAGGACGCGGGCGCCACGACCCGCGCCGCGGCCGTGCTGCTCGATGCAGACACGCTGCAGCCGCTGGAAACCCGGATCGCGCGGATCGCGACGCGGATGCCCTACATCCCCGGCCTGCTGAGTTTCCGCGAGCTGCCGGCGCTGCTCGAAGCGCTCGCGCTGCTGTCGCGTCGTCCCGACCTGGTATTCGTCGACGGCCATGGCATCGCCCACCCGCGTCGGTTGGGCATCGCCGCGCACTTCGGCGTCGCCACCGGCTTGCCGAGCATCGGCGTGGCCAAGAAGGTGCTGGTCGGACACCACGTCGAGCCCGGCCCGCAGCGCGGCGACGTCGCCGCGCTGGTGGACCGTGGCGACATCATCGGCACGGTGCTGCGCAGCAAGCCGCGTTGCCGGCCGCTGGTCGTTTCGCCCGGGCATCGCGTATCGCTCGCGAGTGCGCCGGGGCTGGTGCTGCGCTGTCTCACCCACTACCGGCTGCCGGAGCCGACGCGGCTGGCCGATCGCCTGGCTTCGCGCCGCGATGAGCGCCGCTGAGCGGCTTCTGCAGCGCGCGGACGCATCCTGCTTTCACCATGGGCCGGCGCTAGACTCTGGTGCGTCGATAACGGCTAACAAGACTGGCAGCTCACAATGAAACAACACGCAGCCCGTGTCGCCGCATTGCTGGTCGCCTGCGCTGTCACTGGCTGCGCAGCCGCGCCCCCAAGCAGCAATACCCTGTCCCCGCCCGGGGAGATCACGCTGCAGGCTGGCGCGCAGGCCGTGCTGCCGGGCCAGGCCACCTTGCGATACCTGGGAGTAAGCAACGATTCGCGCTGCCCGCCGCAGGTGCAATGCATCCAGGCCGGCGATGCCGACGTCGGCTTTCAGTACGAGGCCGATGGCCAACGCGTCGACGTCACGCTCAATACGGCCCGCGCCACGACGCGCGCCATCGGCCCCTGGTCCCTGCACCTGCTGCGGTTGGCGCATGGCCCGGCACCGGCCGTCACCGTGCGCATCGACGACCAGCCCGGGCGTGTACCGCCGTAACTCGAAAGCACTACCCGCAAGCATGGAATGCAACAGGCCGTTGCGCGATCGCCATGTGCGTGCCGGCACGATCGTGACAAGCTAACCGCAGCCCAAACTGAGGACCCGGACATGACCACGATCATCACGCCACGCGTGCACGACCTCGGCGGTTTCCAGGTGCGGCGCGCGGTGCCGAGCCTGCAGGCGCGCTCGGTCGGGCCGTTCGTGTTCGTCGACCACATGGGGCCGGCGGTGTTCGAGTCCGGCCGCGGCATCGACGTGCGCCCGCACCCGCACATCGGCCTGGCCACGGTGACGTTTTTGTGGTCGGGCACCATCACCCACCGCGACACGCTCGGCAGCCTGCAGGACATCAACCCAGGTGACGTCAACTGGATGACCGCCGGGCGCGGCATCGCCCATTCCGAACGCACGCCGCAGATCCTGCGCGAGGGCGAGCACCCGCTGCACGGCATGCAGACCTGGGTCGCCCTGCCCAAGCCCGATGAAGAGGCCGCACCCGACTTCCATCATCACCCCGCCGCGACCCTGCCGCAGCAACGTCGCAACGGCGCCTGGCTGCGCGTGGTCGCCGGCCGCGGCTTCGGCGAGGAATCGCCGGTGCGCGTGTTCGCCGGCACGCTGTACGTCGCCATCGACCTCGACCCCGATGCCGAACTCGCCATCGACGACAGCCACGCCGAGCGCGCCTTGTACATCCTCGAAGGCGAGGCGCAGCTGGACGGTGCCGACCTGCCCGCCATGCACCTGGCCGTGCTCGACCCCGGCACGCGCCCCCGCCTGCGCGCCAAGACCGCCCTCAAGGCCATGCTGCTCGGCGGCGAACCGCTCGATGGGCCGCGCCACCTGTGGTGGAACTTCGTGTCCAGCTCGAAGGAGCGGATCGAGCAGGCCAAGCAGGACTGGCTCGACGGCCGTTTCGGCCGGGTGCCGGGCGACGACGAGTTCATTCCCCTGCCCGAACGCTGAGCGGCCCGGCGGCCTGTCCTCATGGATCAGCCACTTGCACCCGCGCCTCGCTTTCCTGACGGCCCCTGATCCGACGCCGTCACCCATGCGCGGAGCCACCCGACCTATCAAGTCTGGTTATTTGTCAAGAGCCTGGATCTGGACTATGTTCAGCTCCGGATCACGTTTTTGACAATGACCACAGGGGGTGTGTCGTGACACAGACGGCATGGTGCATGTCGATCTTTCCCGTGCTTGCCGGGCTGATGTTGGCCGGCAGCGCGCAGGCGCAGGATCAGGGGAACTGTCCGCAGCTGCCGGCCAGCACCGGCTTGACCTGGGAACACCGCGGCAGCGCGGACTCCGACTTCTGCCGCGCGGTGCGTGCAGACGGCTCGGAAGCATTCGGCCTGTACATCGCCCGCAAGTCGCCGTTCAAGCCCAAGCGCGGCGACCGCGCCGAGGCCGGCATGATCGATGGCCGCGAGATGTACTGGTACAAGGGCGAGCTCGCCGCCCGGCCCGACGTGCAGGTCCGCGAAACGCTGATCGAACTGGACGACGACCGCGTCGCCCACATCTGGCTGCAGGCGCCGTCAGAAGCCACCCTGGGCAGCGTGATCGAGCAGGCGCAGTCGATGAGCTTTCCGTCGACCCGGCTCAGCAGCAAATAATCACGCCAACTCGCTACGATAGGTCGCCCCCGCCGTCGCAACGACGGGGCGCGTAGGACTGCGACAGCGCCGCTCGGGCGTGTTGGCGGCAATGCGACCCGGGCTGCTCCAGCAACTTCATCGGAAGGAAGAGGAGGCAGCATGATCAAGCGACTCAGCGCCGAGTTCATCGGCACGTTCTGGCTGGTATTGGGCGGTTGCGGCAGCGCGGTGCTGGCGGCTAATTTCGGTGGCGACGGCAACCCGCTCGGCATCGGTTTCGTCGGTGTGGCGCTGGCCTTCGGCCTGACCGTCCTGACCGGTGCCTATGCGCTCGGCCACATCTCTGGCGGCCACTTCAACCCGGCGGTGAGCTTCGGCCTGTGGGCTGGCGGCCGCTTCCCGGCTCGCGACCTGGCGCCGTATATCATCGCGCAGGTGCTCGGCGCGATCTTCGCCGGCTTCATCTTGCTGCAGATCGCCAGCGGTCAGCCCGGTTTCATGATCGACCCATCCGCGGCCGGCGCCTTTGCCAGCAACGGCTATGGTGCGCACTCGCCGGGCGGCTATTCGATCGCCGCCGCGTTCCTGTGCGAAGTGGTGATGACCGCGATGTTCCTGATCGTGATCCTCGGCGCGACCCACCCCCGCGCCCCGGCCGGCTTCGGCCCGCTGGCGATCGGCTTGGCACTGACGCTGATCCACCTGATCAGCATCCCCGTCACCAACACCTCGGTGAATCCCGCGCGCTCGACCGGCGTGGGCGTGTTCGCCGGTGCGCAGGCGATCTCGCAGTTGTGGTTCTTCTGGCTGGCGCCGATCATTGGCGGCCTGCTCAGCGGCGTGATCTATCGCTGGCTGGGTGAAAAGCCGGACGTGGTCGGTGATGCCCGCTGACCGCAGGTACCGCTGAAGAACAGGAAAGGCCACGCCACAAGGCGTGGCCTTTCGCTATCCGGGCTGTCGTTACTGCGCCGGTGGTGCGGCCAACGAAGCCTTCAGCCCGCGGATGAACTCGACCAAAGGCGCCTTCAAGGTCTGCAGCAACGCGTCATCGCGGTTGCGCAGCACCGCTTCGCCCAGCAGCTTCAAGCCGAGCGCGAACGCGGCGGCTTCGTCGGCGTTGGCGAATCGACCGCTGCCGCGCTGCAGGTCGACGATGCGGAACAGGTCATCGTGGTTGCCGTCCTCGAACGTCAGGCTCTCGTGCAGGGTATCGCCCTCGCGCGGCGCCGACAGATGCTGCAAGGTGATCCGGTAACGGTGCCCACGTGTGGCCAAGGTGATCTCCCGTAATGAGCCGGCTCAGAACTTGCCTTCCTGGTAATCGACGAAGGCCTGCATGAGCTGCTCCTTGCTGTTCATCACGAACGGGCCGTAACGCGCCACCGGCTCACGCAACGGCTTGCCGGCGACCAGGATGGCGCGCGCGCCGGCGTCGCCGGCAGTCAGCTTGAACACGCGCCCACCCGCCAACACCGCCAGTTCCTGCGAGGCCAGCGGTCGCGCATCCTCGCCATCGCCGACCGCGCCACTGCCTTCGAACAGGTAGGCGAACGCGTTGTGGCCTTCCGGCAATGCGTACGACCACGACGCACCAGCGTCCAGGGTGATGTCCAGATAGACCGGCTCGGTCGCCGGCTGCGCGATCGGGCCGGTCGTGTCGCCGACCTGGCCGGCGATCACCTTGACGCTGACGCCCTCGGCCGGCTGCAACTGCGGTATGCGCTCCGGCGCGAACTCCTGGTACTGCGGCGCCGTCATCTTGTCGCGCGCGGGCAGGTTGACCCACAGTTGGAAGCCGCGCATGCGGCCCTGCTCCTGCTCGGGCATCTCCGAATGCACCAGGCCGCGGCCGGCGGTCATCCACTGCACGCTGCCGGGCACCAGCACGCCCTCGTTGCCGTGGTTGTCCTTGTGGCGCATGCGGCCGTCGAGCATGTAGGTGACAGTCTCGAAGCCGCGGTGCGGGTGCTCGGGAAAACCGGCCAGGTAGTCCTCCGGCTTGTCGGTGCCGAACTCGTCCAGCATCAGGAACGGATCGAGCATGTCGAGCTGCGGCGTGCCGATCACACGGGTCAGCCGCACGCCAGCGCCGTCAGAGGTGGGCATGCCGCGCACGTTACGGCCGATGCGGGCGAAGTCCTGGTTGATGTTGGTGCTCATGAAACCCTCAAACTGCCTTCCAGCCCCCAATTTCGGGGCAGCACAGTGCGACAGCCAGTGCGGCGGATGGAACGGTCCGTCGCGATGGGCGCTCACGCCCCGCGGCGCCCGGACCGGACACCGCGGATGCGCAGCACGTGCGCGTGCTGCGCGGGGAGATCAGCAGGCCTTACCAGCCCACGCCTACGCCCACGCCGGCCGACTGCTCATTGCCGCTGAACGCCGCGCCCAGCGACAACGAGACGTTGCGCTTGAGTTGGCGCTGGTAACCCACCGAAAGCGCCTCCTCGCCTTCCGACCAGCCGGCACCCACCGAGACACGGTTCGTGGTCTGGATGTTGGCCGCGCTGCTGGCCATGTGGATCATGGCCGCGTTCATGGCGCCCTGTCTGTTGATGCGACGGTTGGTGTCGTGGAAACGATCATCGACCTCATTGCGCAGGTCGTTGATCTCCTGCATCGGCACCGTGATCGCCTGCTGGAACACCTGGTCGGTGTAGGTGTTGGCCTGGTTCAACGTCACCTCCGCCTGCTGCTTCATCTGCGCGACGTTGACCGCATCGGTGTCGGCGGTGCCGGCGGCGACGTTGGTCACCTGGCGCTCATTGCCGGCCGAACCCACCGACACGCTGTTGGCGCGATCGGCCAGCGAGTTGGCGCCAACAGCTGCGCTGTTGGTCGCCGTGGCATTGGCCCCTTCACCCATGGCCACTGACTTGTCGCCGCTGGCCGTGGCGGGAGGGGTGGCATCGCGTTGGTCGTTGGCCGTGAAACGCGGGTCGCTGGCTCCGCCGCCAGTCGTGTCCTTGATCAAGCTGCGCAGGTAGGTCAACGCCTGGTTGACGTTGTTGAACACGTTGCCGTCGAAGCTGTAGCCGGGCAGCGCAATGGTTCCATCCGAACCCAACAGGGCATTGCCGCCGAAGATGTTGGCGATTCTCTGCCCGATCGCGAACAGCTGTCCGCCGTTGATGGCTTCGGTGCTGCCGGCACCAATCAGGCCTGCGCCGAGGTTGACGATCTTGTTGGGGCCGCTGCCGAGGTGATTGGCGCTGAATGCGCCGGCACCCGCGTCCCACAGCAATGCATCGTTGGCAGTGCTCTGCACGGCCTTGAGCTGTGCCACGTTGACTGCATCCATGTCGTTGCTGCCCGCCGCGACGTTGGTGATCTTGCGCTCGCTTCCGGCGGCGCCGACCGATACTTCGCCGAACGAATTCTGCGGCGTCGTCAGCCCGAACGCGGTGTAACCCGTTTCCGCGCCGACCGTGGTCTGCGAACCCGACCCCAGCGCCACGCTCAAGGCATGGTTCGCGCCCGCGCCCGCACCCAACGCCACACCCTGCTCGGCATTGGCCTGGGCCTGGCTGCCCATGGCGATGCCCGAGGCCATCAACACCTGCGTGTCGCGACCGATCGCGATGCCGCCCGGTGCGGCCATGTCGACCACCGCGCCATTGCCCATGCCGATGCCGTTGTCGCCATTGACCACCGTGGTCGGGCCGACCGCGATCGCCTCCGCGCCGACCGCCAGCGAATCGACGGCTGTGGAATTGGCGTGGAAGTACATCGTGTTGGTGTTGGCAATCGAGCCGAGCGCACCCTGCAACTGGCGGATGGTCACTGCATCCTGCGCCTGGGTCCCGTCGGCCACGTTGGTGATCTGCCGATACGAGGTGCCGCTGCCGACCGACACCGCGCCGAGCAGCGTGGCGTCGGTGGTGTCGAATGAAATCGCCCCGGAGCCGGCCGGGATCGACCCCGTCGCCGGTGCGATCGCACGATCGGCGGCCGAGCCCGACCCCAGCGCAACGCCGCCGACGCTGCTGACGCTGCTGCCAAAGCCCAGTGCAGTGCCCTGCGAAGCGCTGACGCTGCTACTCGCGCCAAACGTGGAGGCCTGCGTCGCGCCGGCCGCGATCAGGCTCTCCGTGCCGACAGCCGTGCCGTTGTCGGCCAGCACCAGCGCACCGCCGCCGACCGCGAGGTCACCCGTCCCCATCGCGGTCGCGCCGGACCCGACCGCGAGACTGTTGTTGCCTTCTGCGGAACTACGATCACCTACCGCGACGGCACCCACGCCGCTGGCCTCGGAGCTGCTGCCCGCGGCAACCGAATTGGTGCCACTGGCCACTGCATCGTCGGTGCCGTCGTTGAGGCCATCGGCCTTGAAGTAGCGGGTGTCGCCGGTCACGGCGTTGAGCTGGTCGACGTTGACGGCGTCGGTACCGGCCGTGCCAGCAGCGACGTTGGAGATGGTCGTGCCGCCCGCACCGCCGAGGCTGATCTGCGCACGCGTCGCATCGACATAGGTCACCGCCGGATTGGTCACCGCGCCGGCCGCATCGAGGATGAAGCCCGCCGACTGCAGCTGGCTTACGTTGACCCCATTGGTTGCAGCTGTGCCAGCGGCGAGGTTGACAATGCGGCGTTCGCTACCGGCCGCACCCACCGACACGGTATCGGCCTCGTCGGCAATCGAACGCGCACCCAACGCCACCGAATTGGTGGCGCTGGGACCAGTGACCGAGCCCATGCCCACGGCTACCGCAAAGTCCGCGGTGGCCACGCTGGCGTTGCCGATCGTGGTGCTGCCTATGCCCGCGGCCTGGGAACCGCTGCCGAAAGCGGTGGCCGCCGCCTGCGAAGCACTGGCACCGCCACCGAAGGCGCTGGAGCCGGCGCCGGTCGCCGAACTGTCCTGCCCGACCGCGGTTGCGCTCTCCGCCGTGGCCTCGCTGCTGTTGCCGACCGCCACCGTGTTGTCGCCGCTTGCCGACGCGTTGCTGCCTGCCGCCACGCTCAGCGTACCGGTCGCCGCGGCGTCGTCGCTGCCGTCGTTGAGACCGTCAGCCTTGAAGTAACGCAGCCCGCTCGTCGCGGTGGTCAGCTGGCTGACGTTAACCGCGTCAGTGAGTTCGACGCCAGCGGCGACGTTGATGATCTGTCGCTCGCCTCCAATGATGCCAACCGATACCGCGTTGCCGCGATCGGCCACCGATCCTGCGCCCAGCGCCACGCCACCCACGCCGCTGACGTTGCTGCCAAAGCCCAGCGCCGTGCCCTGTGAGGCCTCGACGATGCTGCTCGCGCCAAATGTGGAGGCCTGCGTCGCGCCGGCCGCGATCAGACTCTCCGTGCCGACGGCCGTGCCATTGTCGGCCAGCACCAGCGCACCGCCGCCGACCGCGAGGTCGCCCGGCCCCATCGCAGTCGCACCGGTCCCGACTGCAAGACTGTTGGTGCCTTCTGCGGAACTACGATTGCCTACCGCGACGGCACCCACGCCGCTGGCCTCCGAACTGCTGCCCGCGGCAACCGAATTCGTGCCACTGGCCACTGCATCGTCGGTGCCGTCGTTGAGGCCGTCGGCCTTGAAGTAGCGCAGCGCGCTCGTCGCGGTGGTCAGCTGGCTGACGTTCACCGCATCAGTGAGCGCCGTGCCGGCGGCGACGTTGATGATCTGCCGCTCACCTCCGGCGATGCCGACCGATACCGCGTTGCCGCGATCGGCCACCGAGCCCGCGCCCAGCGCCACACCGCCCACGCCCGTCACGCTGCTGCCGAAGCCCAGCGCCGTGCCCTGCGCGGCAGTGACATTACTGGTCGCACCAAACGCCGAGGCCTGCGTCGCGCCCACGGCGATCACGCTGTCCGCACCGACCGCGGTGCTCTGGTCGGCCAGCACCTGTGCGTTGCTGCCGATCGCGGTGTCATCCGGCCCCGCGGCACGGCTGGCCGCGCCGAGCGCCGTACTGCCGGCACCCAAAGCCACGCTGCCGCGGCCGCCTGCGAAAGCATCGACCGCCGAAGCCGCCGAGTCAGCGCCCAGCGCCAGTGCACCGGCCTGCGAAGCATTGGCCGAACGACCCAGCGAGGTCGCATTGGCCGCCGTCGCCTGCGCGTTGTTGCCGACCGCCAGCGCCTCGCTGGCGGTGGCGTCGGCGGACTGGCCCAGTGCCACGCTCAGCGAACCGCTCGCCAGCGAGTTCTGGCCCAGCGCGGTGCTGACGTTGCCGGTGGCCTGCGCTGAAGTTCCCAAGGCAACCGAGTTGCTGCCGATCGCGCGCGCGTTCTGGCCGATCGCGCTGGCCTGCGGCCCCTGCGCCAGCGCGGTGGTGCCGAAAGCGACGCTGTTCTGGCCGTTGGCGATCGCGTTGACGCCGACCGCGGTCGCGTCGGTATTGTTGCTGCGGCTGTTGTTGCCGATGGCGATGCCGTTGCTCATCGCCGTGCCGCTGGGATCGGTCGCGGCCACGAGCGCGCCGGTACCCAGCGCCAGGCCGTTGAGCGAGTTCACCTGGCTGGTGTTGCCGATCGAGATGCCGTTGACGCCGGCCGCGGCGACCGTCGCGTTGGAACCCAACACCACACTGTCGGTCGCGGCGGCAACCGACAGGAAGCCGATCGCGATGGTGTTGGCTGCCTGCGCCTGCGCCTGCGTGCCGACCGCCGTGCTGTTGACTGCCATCGCGCGGGAGCCGCCGCCGAGCGCCAGCGCCGCCTGCTGCGTGGCCTGCGAGTCGTAGCCATACGCAGCACTGCCCAATGCAGTCGCCAGCGCGATGGTGCCCACGGCGGTACTGGCCTGGCCCGTGGCGCCGCTGTTGGCGCCGATGCTCACCGCCCCATCTTGGGTTGCCTGTGCAGCCGGACCGATCGCGATCGCACCCGGCCCCGATGCGAGTGTCACCTCGTTGGCATCGACAACCCCGTCGCTATTGCTGTCGTTCCAACCGCCGATCGCGGTGGTCAGCAAGTTGGTGGCCGACGTGCGATAACCAAGCGCCACACTGCTCTGCCCGCTGGCCACCACTTCGTTGCCGACCGCGAGGCTGGTCGCACCGCTCGCCTGCGAGCCGCCGCCAACCGCGAGGCTGCGGTCGGCACTGGCATTCGCGCCGATGCCGAACGCCTGCGCCCCGATCACCGTCGCCTGCGCACCGGTGCCGACCGCAAGCGTCTGCTCGGCCGCGGCGTTGGCGAAGGCGCCGACCGCGAGCGCGGCCTCGCCGTTTGCCACCGAACTGGAACCCAGCGCGGTGGCGCCCTGTCCCGTCGCTGCCGCGCTGCTGCCGGCGGCGAGGCCGAACTGCCCGTTGACGCTGGCATCGTCGGTACCGTTGTCCAGACCGTCGGCCTTGAAGTAGCGGGTATCGCCAGACACGGCGTTGAGCTGGCTAACGTTCACCGCGTCGGTGAGCGCCGTGCCTGCGGCGACGTTCGTGATGCGCCGTTGCACGGTCGCCGTACCCACCGAAACGGTGTTGGCCTCGTCGGCGATGGCGCCGCTGCCCAAGGCCACCGCACCGTTGGCGGTGGCGGTGACGGTGGCTCCATAGCCAAGTGCCGAGGATTCAGCGCCGGACGCCGTCGCGCCAAAACCGATCGCGGTGCCGCGCACTGCCGTGACCGTCGCGCCCGAGCCGAAGGCCGCGGACTGCCCGGCCAGTGCACTGATCGAAGTGTTCGCGCCGACGGCGGTGCTTTCACCGGCCAGCGCATCGGCGCCGTTGCCGATGGCCACGGCATCCGCGCCGCTGGCCACCGAGCTGCTGCCTGCAGCGACCGAATTGGTGCCGCTGGCGACGGCATCGTCCGTGCCATCGTTGAGGCCGTCGGCCTGGAAGTAACGCACGCTGTCGTCGACCACTGTGGTCAGCTGGCTGACATTGACCGCATCCGTTGGCGCGGCACCCGCAGCGACGTTGATGATCTGCCGCTGGGTCGCGGCAGTGCCGACCGATACCGCGTTGCCGCGATCGGCCACCGAGCCCGCGCCCAGTGCCACGCCGCCGGCTCCGGTGACGCTGCTGCCGAAGCCCAGCGCCGTGCCCTGCGCGACGCTGACATTGCTGGTGGCGCCAAACGCCGAGGCCTGCGTGGCACCGACCGCAATGGTGCTGTCCGCGCCTACCGCCGTGCTCTGATCGGCCAGCACCTGCGCGCCGCTGCCGATGGCCGTGTCGTCCGGTCCGGCGGCGAAGCTGGCCGCGCCCAGAGCGGTGCTGCCGATACCCGCGGCGTTGCTGCCATGGCCACCGGCCACGGCATCGGCTGCCGTGGCCACCGAGTCGGCACCGATCGCCACTGCATTGGTACCCGTCGCCTGCGCATCGTCCGTGCCATCGCCCAAGCCATCGGCCTGGAAGTAGCGGATGCCTTCGGCGACCTGGATCGCCACGGCATTGAGCTGGCTGCCATTGACCGCGTCAGTGCTGGTTGCGTTGACGGCGCCAGCGGTGACTCCCGCCAGGACACGTGTGCCGGCCGTGCCGGCAAAACTCACGATGGCCCCATCCTTGGCTGCCGCCACAGTGATCGGCTGGCCCGCAGCCGACTGCTGCACCAGACCGACCGTGCCGGCGTTGATCTGGTTGGTGAGGTTGCTCAGGTTGGTGTTGGTCGTGGTCAGCTGACTGACGTTGACGGCATCCGTTGCAGCACTGCCGGCACTGACGCCCTGCAACACACGCGTTCCGGAGGTGCCCGTGAAGTTGACCGCCGTGCCGCCGGTGGCTCCAGCAACGGTCACCGGTGCAGTCGCGGTCGTCTGCCGCACCAGACCGATCGTGCCGGCGTTGATCTGGTTGGTGAGATTAGTCACGTTGGTATTGGTTGTGGTCAGCTGGCCAAAGTTCACCGCATCGGTCGCGGCGGTACCTGCTGCGACGTTGCTGATCCGGGTGCCCCCTGCGCCACCAAGGGTGATCGTGCCGCGCGCTGTGTCGGTGTAGGTCACCGCCGGATTGGTGACCAGGCCCGTGCTGGCATTGGTCGTGAAACCGGCTGACTGCAGCTGCGAGAGATTGACCGCATCGGTGGCAGCCGTACCAGCACCGACGTTGATGATCTGCCGCTGGCTAGCGGCCGTGCCGACCGACACCGCGCTGCCGCGATCGGCCACCGATCCCGAACCCAGCGCAACGCCACCCACGCCCGTCACGCTGCTGTTGAAGCCCAGCGCGGTGGCATTCAACACCGAGGCGCTCGACAACGCTCCAACCGCGGTGGCTTGCGCAACGCTGGCGTTCGCCTGGCCCCCCAGGGCCATCGCATTCTGCGCTGCGGCGCTCGCCTGGAAGCCGGCTGCGAACGCCCCGGGCCCGGCCGCGGCCGACTGCATGCCGATCGCGATACTGTTGTTTCCGCTCGCATTCGACAAGGCACCCATCGCCACCGAACGCGTGCCGGTCGCCTGCGCGTCGTCGGTGCCATTGCCAAGGCCATCGGCCTGGAAGTAGCGGATGCCTTCGGCGACCTGGGCGTTGAGCTGGGCCACGTTGACCGCGTCGGTATCCGCCGTGCCGGCGGCGACGTTGATGATCTGCCGCGTGGCCACGGCTCCGCCACCTACGGAAAGGACATTGGTGCGTGCGCCGGTAGCGGCCCCTTCACCCAGTGCGATGCTGCCCGCGCTCGTTGCCTGCGCATTCAGGCCGATCGCAATGGCGTTGGCCGCCGTGGCGTCTGCGCTCTGTCCGAGCACCGTGGCGCCAGCAGCAGTGCCCGTGGCAGCCTGCCCCATCACGGTCGCGTTGGCTCCACTGACCTGCGTATTGGCGCCAACCGCCACGCTGTTGATGCCGGCCGCGGCGATGATCGCGCTGCGACCCAAGGCGGTCGCACCTGTTGCTGCAGCATCGATTTCTGCCGAGCGCCCAATCGCAGTCGAATCCACCGCGCGGGCGAAAGCGCTCATTCCCAGTGCCGTCGAAGCAGTTTCCGATGCCCTGGCACCCGCACCGATCGCGACCGATTGCGGGCCGGTCGCCTGGACGTTATCTCCCATGGCGACTGTATTGGCGCCAGAGGCAATCGCAGCGTTTCCGATCGCGGTCGCAAAATTGCCAGTCGCCTGTGCATTGGTGCCGCAACCGAACGCGGCCGTTCCAGTAACAACCTGCCCTGTCGGTCCCGTACACATTTGCTGTGCGAATGCGCTCCCCCCATGCAGCCCCACCAGTATCAAGCCAGGGAGTAACAGCCTCTCCTTGCGCAGCAAGTTTGCAGGCATGGACTTTCGACCATTTCGGTAAGTCATCTTGCTCATGGCGACTACCTCTTAGTGGTGACCGCAAACACAGCCGGCGCGGAATACGCAGCTAGGCCAGGGTCCGTTGCGAATGGGGTGGGATTACGGGCACAGGCGCCCCCGACGTGGATGACGGCAGCGCACTTGAGCGACCCAGCAGGGCCTGCGGTTGTTGGCAGCCTATGCATGCCGCCTACGCGTTGATACGTTTCCAGGCTCATCACGATGCGCTTGGCTGGCTATTTCAAGACATACCCACTCAGTCGCCATGTGCCGTCCTCATCCAGGCGGAACGACACCAGTTCGTTGCCCACCTTGCGGCTGGCAAAGCTGGTCTCGAACTGGACGTTGGCGTACACGCCAGCGGGCAGTTGCGAGCTGCCTGGCGTGACATGCCGATTGACCATTGCCCAGCGTCTGCCGACCACCGATCCCAGCGGCTTGCGCAGCGCGCGGTTGCCATCGTCGAACTGCTTGCGCTGGACGCTGCGCTTGGCCACGGCCGAAGCGCCATCCCACACCTCGCCGGATTTCCCGGCATCGATCATCTGTGCAACGCGCAAGCCGGCGCCGACCAGCTGCGTCGGATCCAAATCGGTTTGCGGCTGCGGTTGTGCTTTAGGCTGCTGCGCCATCGCGCTCGCAGCCGCCGCGAGCATGAGTAAACCCACAAAAAACTTCGCAAGTTCGTTCATTCCATTTCCCTTCCTAGCCAATGGAACCCACAGACACGCCTTACCCGGCCTGACGCAGAAACAGGCTTGATGGTGTCAGCGACACTTCGCCGAAGTGACCATTGGTCGAAGTTGAACTCGCTCTACGTGATCTGCGCGTGATCACGCCTACCTGTCGATCAAGCCGCCACCACGGCCAGGCTCAGCGCCCGAAAACGTACACGGTCGCTGGCGGCATGTTCATAAGTACGAAATCCCCCCGCCGCACCTGCAACCCCAGCGCCGCGACCACTTCGTCCGCAACCGGTTGCTGCGGGCCGTACGTGAACTGCACGAAGCGGCCATCGGGCCGCAGGCATGCAAACGCCGACTCGAGGATTGCATGCTGGGTTTCGCGCGGCATCGCCAGCAGGCCGAGCCCGGACACGATCGCATCGGCCAGGCCCGCGTCGAGGAAGCCATTGCGCGCAGCGACATTCGCCAGGTCACGGGCGTCGCCCAGTTCGACCCGCACCTGCGGAAAACGTGCATGCAGGTGGGCATGCAATTCCTCGTTGAGCTCCAGCGCTAGCAACGCGTCGCCATCGATGCCGTGCGCCAGCAGCGCGCGGGTCAGCGCGCCGGTGCCGCCACCCAGCTCGATCACGCGGCGCGTACCGACCGGGAGTTCGGCGATCATCGCCGCGGCCAGCTCGCGCCCCGAAGGCGCCACCGCGGCGGTCCGCAGCGGGCTTCTCAGCCACTGCCGGAAGAACGTCCAGGCACCGCGTCGGCGGGTGTGTGGCTTCATGCGGCCTCGGCAATAGGGGGCGGCTTGGATCGGATCTAACGCGGCAAGCAGACGATCAGGGCCGACGCTGCAAACGCCAGCAGCGGTGGATACGCGCGTCGCGGGCGAAGTCTGGTGGGATGGTCTCGGGCGTGATCTCGACGCACTGCGCGAACGTCGCCACTGCCGCGTCGTCGAGCTTGAAACGGCGGAAGTTGTTGGAGAAATACAACACGCCGTCGCGCGCCAGGCGTGCCACCGCCGCGCGCAGCAGGCGCACGTGCTCGGCCTGAACGTCGAAATCATCGGCGCGCTTGGAGTTGGAGAACGTCGGCGGGTCGCAGAAGATCAGGTCGTACTCGTGGGTGTCGGCCTCCAGCCAGGTCACCGCATCGGCCTGCACCAGGCGATGGCGCGTGCCGCCGACGTTGTTCTCGCGCAGGTTGTCGGCGCACCACTCCAGGTAGGTCGCCGACAGGTCGACCGTGGTGGTCAAGCGCGCGCCACCGACGGCCGCATGCACGGTGGCCGCGCCGGTGTAGCCGAACAGGTTGAGGAAGCGCGTGTCGCCGGCTTCTTCGGCGATGCGCAGGCGCAGCGGACGGTGGTCTAGGAACAGGCCGGTGTCGAGGTAGTCGAACAGGTTCACGCGCAGACGCGTGTCGCCCTCGCTCACGCTGACGAACTCGCCGCGCGTGTCGAACTGCCCATACTTACTGCCGCCCTTGCCCTTGGCTCGGGTCTTCAGCGCGATCTGCTCGCGCGGCACCGCGAACACCTCGCGCGCCGCGGCCAGCAGTTCGTTGAGGCGACGGCGCTGCACCGGCTCGGGAATGTCGGCCGGCGCGGCGTATTCCTGCACGTGCAGGAAGATGCGTGGCGTGGCCTCATCCGTCGTGTAGACGTCGACCGCAGCCGAGTACTCGGGCAGGTCGGCGTCGTAGGCGCGGTAGCAGCTGACCTGCTCGCGCTCGCGCCACGACTTGAGCTTGCGCAGGTTCTTGCGCAGGCGGTTGGCGACCATCTGGGCGCCTTCCGACAACGCCGGCAACTCCTCACTGCGCTCGCGCTGCGGTGGCGCTACCGGATCGACCACAATCAGCGTGCACTCGATCGCGCCGTTGAACAGCTGGTACTTCTTGCCCGCGCGCAGGCCGGTGGCGTAGGCCAGCTCGGCATCGCCGCACAGCAAGCTGGCCTTCCACTGCGGCGCGACCCGCTTGAGCGCTACACCCAGCGCGCGGTACAGCGCCGGGTCGGCGGCCAGGCGTGCGTCGTAGGGCGGGTTGCAGGCGACCAGGCCGCGCGGGTTCGACTGCTCCGGCAACGCACGCACGTCGCGAACGTCCAGGTAGAGCGCATCGCGCACCCCGGCGACCTCGGCGTTCTCGCGCGCCGCGCGCACCGCATGCGGGTCGAGGTCGCTGCCGTGGAAGACTGGGCGCAGGTGGGCGCGGCCTACGGTTTCGCGCTGGCGCGCGTCTTCGAGCAACTGCTGCCAGGCCGGCAGATCGAAGCCGCGCCAACGCGTCGGCAGCGCGCGGCCGAGGCGCAGCAGGCCGGGGGCGACATCGGCCGCCATCAACGCACCTTCGATCAACAGCGTACCGCTGCCGCACATCGGGTCGAGCAAGGCACCGCCTTCGGCATAGAGCTTCGGCCAACCGCCGCGCATCAGCACCGCGGCGGCCAGGTTTTCCTTCAGCGGTGCTTCGCCCTGGGTCTCGCGCCAGCCGCGCCGGTGCAGTGGGCCACCACCGAGGTCGATCGAGACGATCGCGCGGCCCTTGCGCACCACCAGGTTGATGCGCAGGTCGGGCGCCTCGACGTCGACGTCCGGGCGCGCACCGGTCTTGGCGCGCATCACGTCGACCACCGCGTCCTTGACCCGCTGCGCGGCGTAACGCGCGTGGGTCAGCTTCTCGCCCGACACATGTGCGTCGACCGCGAGCGTGTGGCCGTCGGCGAGGTGTTCCGGCCACGCAATCGCGGCGACGCCGGCGTAGAGCGCGTGCTCGTCCGGGCAGTCGAATTCGGCGATCGGCCATAGCACCCGGCTGGCTAGGCGCGACCACAGCACAGCGCGTTGCGCGTCGGCGAGGCTGCCCTCGACGTTGGCGCCGGCCATTGCCGCGGTGGCGCGCGTGCAGCCCAATGCGACCAGTTCGTCGGCGAGCAGGTATTCCAGGCCCTTGCCGCAGCTTGCGAAGAATTTCATCGCTCAGATCCCCGCCAGCAGAGCGGCGAACACATCAGCGCTGGCCTCGACGTTGTCCGACAGGCGATGGTTGTCGTCGACCAGCAGCAGGCGCGCACGCCGCGGGTGCGCCCAATCGACCACGTGCGCGGCCGGAATCAGCTCATCGTCCCAGCCGTGGATGATCGAAGTCGGCACGCGCGCGGCATCCAGCGGGTGCGCTTCACCCATGCGGATCGGCGGCGCCATCATGAACAGCCCGGCCACCGGCACCTGCAACGACACCAGCCCGGAGATGTAGGCACCGAGGCTGGAGCCGGCCAGCACCACCGGGCCGCGTGCCGCCGCGGCCTGCGTCAGCGTGAGCAGACGCTGCAGGCGCGTGGGCACGTCGCCGAGCTCGCTGACCTCGCGCCTGGCGTCGAGGTCGGTGTAGTCGGGGCGCTCGTGGCTCCAGCCCAGGCGCTGCGCGGCGTCGGCCAGGGCGGTGACCTTGGTCGCGTCGGGGCCGCTTTCGAAGCCGTGGGAAAGGATGCAGTGTCCGCGGGTGCTCATGGAGTCCTTCAATCTGGGAGGGCGACGACGGCGTCGCCGAGATGGATCGCGCCGCCTTCGACGATGCGCGCGCACAGGCCACCGTGGCCGCGCATCGCGTTGTAGCCGCCGGGGCCGAGCGCGACTTCCATGCGCGAGCACGGATCGCAGTCGTCGGTGCCTTCCAGCAGCACGTTGCCGATGCGGAAGCGCCGGCCCTTGAGTGCCACCAGCGGCAGCCCCGAAACGACGAGGTTGCGACGCAGGATCGCCGCTGCCACTGCCAGGTGCCCGGACAGCGCCGCGATCACCGGCAGGTGTTCGGCCTGAATCAGGGTGATGCCGCGCTTGCCGCTGCTGCCTGTGTAGCGGTCACCCAACAGGCCGCCGCCGGTTTCGGCGCGGACCTGCTCGACCGCTTGCATCGGCACGTCGCGCGCGGGCCGCAGGCCGATCCATTCGACCCGGCCGGCACGCGGCAGATTCGCCATCAGCTTGCCGAGTTCGGAATCGGCGGGAGGCAGTGTCATGACGGGCTCCGGTGCGGGGGCGAATGTTAGCATCCGACCCCATGTCGCCCGATCTTCCTCCACCTGATCTTCCTGCACCTGACCGGCCTGACCGGCCTGATCTGCCTGATCTGCCAATCACCTTCGAGCCCCTGCCCTACGCGGCCCGCCTCGATGCGCGTGAATCCGCGCAGATCGACCTGGTGGTGATCCACTGCACCGAACTGCCGGACCTGGCGATGGCGCGGCGCTTCGGCGAGGAGGTGCTGTATCCGGGGTCGCAGACCGGCAACTGCGGCCACTTTTACATCGATCGCGACGGTAGCGCGCACCAGTACGCGGCCCTGGACCGCGTCGCCAACCACACCCGCGGCTACAACCCGCGCTCGATCGGGATCGAACTGGTCAATCGCGGCCGCTACCCCGACTGGCTGGCCGCGCACCACCAGGCCATGGACGAGCCGTACACGCAGGCGCAGGTGACCGCGCTGGTGGCGCTGCTGCAGAAGCTGCAGGCCGTGTTGCCGTCGCTGCGGTTGATTGCCGGTCACGAGGACCTGGACACCACGCAGGTGCCGGCCACCGACGACCCGGCGGTGATGGTCCAGCGCAAACGCGATCCGGGACCGCTGTTTCCGTGGCCGCGCGTGCTCGCTGCAGTGGCGCTGCAGCGGCTGGTGCCTTAGTACCCATTGCTCCCCGAAAGCTTCCGGCCGCTGCGCGGACAGAAGCTCTCGTGATTGCTCCATCGCCACCAGGGTGCGCTGCGCTTACCCGGGCTACCTGGCCATTCAACGACAACAGCAAAGTCCTTGGATCCCCGCCTTCGCGGGGATGACGGCGGTGAATGAGCGAACCGACATCGGCGTGCGGTTGCAGGCGCAAAGCGCATTGCCCCGTAGACAAGGCCCCGGAACAACCCCCGGTTATACTTGCGCCCCACGTTCCAGAGCCCGCCCGCGCATGACCTCCCCGGTTTCTGAGCCTGTCGTCCACGAGTTGGTCGAACTGCTCTCGCTCGAACGCCTCGAGGACAACCTGTTCCGTGGCCAGAGCCGCGATATCGGCACCAAGTACGTGTTCGGCGGACAGGTACTGGGACAGGCACTGTCGGCCGCGCAGGCGACGATGAAGGAACCGCGCGGCGCGCACTCGCTGCACGCCTATTTCCTGCGCGCCGGCGACATCGCCGCGCCGATCGTCTACCAGATCGATCGCACCCGCGACGGCGGCACCTTCTCGGTGCGCCGCATCACCGCGATCCAGCACGGCCAGGTGATTTTTTTCATGGCCGCCTCGTTCCAGGGCGACGAGGACGGCGGCCAGCACCAACTGTCGATGCCCGAGGTGCCCAAGCCCGAGGACATCACGCCGGCGCCGGCGGTGCCCGAGCACGTGATGGCCACCCTGCCGACCAAGGTGCAGCGCTGGCTGTCGCGCAAGGGCCCGTTCGAGTTCCGCCATGTGTATCCGCGTGACGAGCTCAACCCGCCCAAGCGCCCGCCCTTCCAGCAGTTCTGGTTCCGCCTGACCGACCGGGTCGGCGACGCGCCCGAGCTGCACCGCGCCCTGCTCGCCTACGCCTCCGATTTCCACCTGCTCGGCACCGCGACCTTCCCGCACGGCATCAGCTACTACCAGCCCAACGTGCAGATGGCCTCGCTCGACCACGCGCTGTGGTTTCACCGTCCATTCCGCGCCGACGACTGGCTGCTGTACTCGATCGACAGCCCCAGCGCACAGGACGCCCGCGGCCTCGCCCGCGGCCAGATCTTCGACCGCCACGGCCACCTGGTCGCCAGCACCGCGCAGGAGGGATTGATCCGCGTGGTGAGCAATGCCGAAATCGCCCAGCACGTGCCGGCGAAGGACTGAACCACGATGCGTCAGGTCTTCAGCAGCCAGCGCCTGGAAAACGTCGAAGCCGTCGCGCAGATGCTGCGCGACGCCGACATCGAGGTGCGCATCACCCACGACCGCTCGTACAAGGGCAATCGCCGCGGCACTTTCAGCTACAGCGACCACAGCACGCCCAAGCCGGCGGTGTGGGTGGTGAAATCCAATGACCAGGTGCGCGCGCGCGCGATGTTGCGCGAGGCCGGCCTGATCGACTCGACCCGCGACACCGACAGCTTCGTCGCCTCGAGCTTCCGTTTCGATCCGCAGTCACAGGCCAGGACACCGGCGTCAAAGCGGGCGTTCCGGATCAAGCTGGTGCTGATCGCCGGTATCGCCGTCGTCGGTACCTTGGCATTGGTGCAGGCGCTGAACAAAGACCCCGCGACCGAAGCACTGAAGACCCATCCGCTCGACGGCTCACCCGCGGCCGTGCCGCAGCCGCTGGCGGCGGCGGTCATGACCCGCGAGTTGGCCAAGGCCCGTTTCGATGTGCTGTGCCTGGCGGTCGACGGCAAGGACGCGCCGCCAGGACTGGTCAAGACGATGCAGCGCCCGAAGACCCGCGTGGTACCGGCGTCGCAATGCGTGCGCATCAGCGACGAGGAGCAGGGCAGTGTGCACCGCGCCTCGGGGCGTCCGGCGCTGCTGGTCGACGTGCATGCGTTCCGGCCGCAGACACGCGAATCCGGACAGGTCGAGTACACCGCCTACCACCACCGCATGTCGGCGACCTACAAGATCCTGGAAGTGAAGCGGGTCGATGGCACCTGGCAGGTGGTGCGCACGATCAAGCACGTCGCGAGCTGACCGGCGGCGGAGCCGGTCACATCTGCCGCGTTGCCGCGTCCTGATGGTCAGGCTCCCGGAAACGCCATGAACGCCGACACCATCGAAGGTCTGATCCATCACGAGCTGCCGGCCGCCGCCGACGGCGACCACGGCGCCTATTCGCGCATCGTGGCCGGCTGCCAGAACGCGATCACCGGGCTGGCACTGGCGATCGTGCGCGACGTGCACGCCAGCGAGGACATTGCGCAGGAAGCGTTCCTGCGCGCCTGGCAGAACCTGCGGCGGCTGCAGAACCCGGCCAGCTTCCTGCCCTGGCTGCGCCAGATCACCCGCAACCTCGCCCGCGACCACCTGCGCGACCTGCGCCACGGGCCACGCGCAGTCGACGACGCCGAGGCGATGATCGCCGCCGCCGCCGATCCGCAACCACCCCCGGTCGAGCAGTTGATCGAAGACGAGCGCCAGCGCGTCGCAACCGAACTGATCTCGGCCCTGCCCGACGACAGCCGCGAGGTGCTGCTGTTGTATTACCGCGAAGGCCAGAGCTCGCAGCAGGTCGCCGCCCTGCTCGGCCTGAGCGATGCCACCGTGCGCAAGCGCCTGTCGCGCGCACGGGCGACGGTGCGTGCCGAACTGCTCGCACGCTTCGCCACGTTCGCCTGCGACAGCGCGCCGTCGGCCGCCTTCACCGCGCTGGTGGCGACCGCGCTCGGCGTGGCCAGTCCGGTGGCCTCGGCCGCGGTCGTGGTGAGTGCGCTCGGCGCCGGTGCGGTCGGCTCCGGGGTCGGCAAGCTCGGCGTTGGCGGGGTTGGTACCGGCGTCACCGCCGGCGTCGCCGGGGGTGCGGCCGGCGGCGGGCTCGGCTTCCTGGTCGACGCCGTAGTGCACTACGACTGGGTGATCCTCGCCGGGATCGGCGGCACGCTCGGCGCTTACCTGGGCAGCCGTTACCTGCTGCGCTTCGCTGGCAACGACACCGAACGCACGGCGATCCGTGGCTTCATCCACGGCATCACCGCGACCTCGGCCGTGTTCTGCTTCGGCATGCTGCTGTTGGTGGTGCTCACCCACGGCTGGGTTCCGATCAGCGCCTTCGCCATCGCCGGCATGGCGGTGATCAACTACCAGTACCTGGTGCCGCTGCCCAGGATCATGGCGCCGTGTTTCGCGCGCGAGGCGCAACGCACGGGCCGGCGCCAACCGCCACTGACTTACCAGCTCACCTGCGGCGCGCCGGCGGTCTGGATCAGCTCGGTCGCCGCACTCGCCGCCCTGCTCTACGCGCTGTTCACCTCGGGCCGGCTCTGAGCAAACAGCAAAAAAGACCCGTGCCGAGGAGACATCGGCACGGGCTCAGGGGGTCACATCAGGCTTCGTGTTGTGCAGCTATCGACCGCGTCCGGCGGCGAAGGTTCAACGCGGGCGGGATGGCCGGAGGTCGTCGCGGCCGAGGAAGCCATCGCGGTCTTCGTCCATGAACGCGAACCCCTTGGCCAGGTGCGGCATCTTCTCGCTGACCTCCACCCGGCTGAGCTTGCCATCGCGGTTGAGGTCGGCGGCGGCGAAGCGCTCGTCGAAACGCTTGCCGCGCTCGGCACCGCGCTGCGTCCGCTGACGCTCGTGGTAGCTGCGCAGCTCGCTGCGCACCACTTGGCCGTCACGATTGCGGTCGATCGCATCGAACGCGCCGGCGATCTTTGGCAACTGCGCCGCTTCGGCGCGGCTGATGCGGCCGTCGCCGTCGGCATCGGCGGCAATCACGCGGCTCATGCCGTCATGATGCCGTCCACCACGATGTCCGCCGCCATGGTGGCCGCCCTTGCCGCGACCGTGCGGGCGCTCGGACGCATCGAGCCGGCCGTCCTTGTTCGCATCGAGCCCGTCGAAGCGTTCGGCCAGACGCGGGTGCGCGGCGGCTTCGTTGCGATCGACTGCACCGTCGCCGTTGCTGTCGAGCTTGGGACGCGGCTGCGATGCCGCCGCGGTGGGCTGCGCCTGCGGGGCAGCAAAAGCCGCGCCGGCCACGACAGCAGCCATTGCCACCGTCAGCACGGCGGGCAGAGAAAAATGGTGATTCATGAGAGAGCTCCTGCACTGGGCGCCCGGTGGCGCCGATGCCTCCATCAACGTCGCCACCCGCGCGCGGTTGACACCGCCCCCGGTGCGTTCAGTCGGCGGACAGCCGCCAGGCGTTCCGTCACCCGGCGCAGCGGCGCTATGCTGGCGACATGGGCACGCAACCACAGGACAGCGACGATCTCCGCCTGTTCCACACTGGCGAGCACGCCTGCGGCTACTGGCCGGACCGGGTCGCCCGCGATCTCGTGCTCGACCCGCGCGATCCACGCCTGCGCGAGTGGTACCCGTTCGCGCTCGGCTGGGGGTTCCGCCGCTCCGGCGATATCGTCTACCGGCCGCACTGCGCCGGCTGCCGCGCCTGCGTCGCGGTGCGCATCCCGGTCGACCGCTTCGTGCCCGACCGCAGCCAGCGCCGCTGCCTGGCGCGCAATGCCCAGGTCGAGATGCGCGTGCTGCCGGCGCAGCGCACCGCCGAACAACTGGCGCTGTACCGCCGCTACCTGGCCTCGCGTCATGCCGGCGGCGGCATGGACGGTCACGGCGCCGGCGAGTTCGACCAGTTCCTGATCGGCAGCTGGAGCGAGGGCCGCTTCCTCGAACTGCGCGACCACAGCGCACCCGGTCGCGGCCAGCTGCTCGCCGTCGCCGTCACCGACGTCACCGAAAGCGCGCTGTCGGCGGTCTACACCTTCTACGACCCCGAGGCGTCTGCGCGCGGCCTGGGCACGCTGGCGATCCTCAAGCAGTTGGAATGGGCACGGCGCGAGCGCCGCTCGCACCTGTATCTGGGCTACTGGATCGCCGGCCACCCGAAGATGGATTACAAACGCCGGTTCCGGCCGCTGGAAGGTTTCGACGGCCGCGAATGGCGCGACCTGGTGGATGCCTGAAGCGGCTTGCCGCCCGCGCTGTCATCGCCGGCGCACGCGGGCATGCCAGAATCGTGCGATGGCCAAATTCAATCTATTGCTTGCCGGCGCCATCGCCGCGCTGCCGTCCGGCTGCTTGCAGATCAACGTCCAGGGCGATCCCGAGGCCTGGGCCGAGTCCATGGGCATGACCGCGCCGCTGCGGGTGGCGACCTACAACACCTCGCTTTACGACGAAACCAGCGGCGGCCTGGTCCGTCGCCTGGAAAGCGGCGATGCCAACGCGCGCCGCATCGCCGCGGTGCTGCAACGCGTACGCCCCGACCTGGTGCTGCTCAACGAGTTCGACTACGACGCACAGGGCCGTGCCGCCGACCTGTTCCAGCAACGCTACCTCGAGGTCGCGCAGGCCGGCGGCGGCGAGGCGTTGCGCTACCCCTACCGTTACCTGGCGCCGGTCAACACCGGCGTGCCGAGCGGTCTTGACCTCGATGGCAATGGCGAAATCGGCGGCACCGGTCGGACGAGCACGGGCCGCAATCGCGGCAACGACGCCTGGGGTTACGGCCTGCACCCGGGCCAGTACGGCATGCTGGTGCTGTCGCGCTACCCGATCGACCCTGCCCAAGTGCGCACGTTTCAACAACTGAAATGGAGCGCCCTGTCCGGCGCGCGCCGGCCGGTCGATCCGAAAACCGGCAAGCCGTGGTATCCGCCGGCGGTGTGGTCGCAGCTGCGGCTGTCGTCGAAATCGCATTGGGACGTGCCGGTGCGCACGCCGCACGGCGTCGTGCACCTGCTCGCCGCGCACCCGACGCCGCCGGTGTTCGACGGCCCCGAGGACCGCAACGGCGCGCGCAACGCCGACGAACTGCGGCTGTGGCAGGAATACCTGTCAACCGCCCCCGGCACGCCGTCGTGGCTGTGCGACGACCGGGGCCGTTGCGGCGGCCTGGCCGCGGACGCACGCTTCGTCATCACCGGCGACCTCAACAACGACCCGGTCGATGGCGACGGCCGCCACGAGGCGATCCTCGAACTGCTCGAACACCCGCGCGTGGCGCGCTACGCCACGCCGCGCAGCGAAGGTGCGGTCGAGGTCGCGGCGAAGTACGCCCAGGCCGGTCTGGTCCGTCGTGGCTCACCCGCACACGCCACCGGCGACTTCGGCCCCAAGGCCGGCACGCTGCGGCTGGACTACGTGCTGCCTTCGGTGGGTTTTGCCGTCAAGGGAAGCGGCGTGTTCTGGCCGACCGCAGGCGATGCCGACGCCGCGATCGCCGGTGCCAGCGACCACCACCTGGTCTGGGTCGACCTCGACGCGCGGTCGCCGTAGGCGATCAGCGCTTCGGCGGCGTCTGCGCCATGACCACGCCCGGTGCCGGCTCGATCGACGGCGCCGGCAGCTCGATCGGCGTGACCGGCTTCGGCGCCGCCGCCAGTGCCACCGGCGGCAGGCCGGCCGCGGCCTCGTGCGGTATGCGCGGGCCGAAACCGAACACACCACCGCTGCGCGCCGACACGATCATCCGCACCATGCTGGTCGGCACCATCAGCTCCATCGCCACCGACTGGCCGTCGGGCGTGCGGCCTTCGATCGTCATTTCCAGCAGTGCCCCGCCGGTGTCGATCGACTGGCACAGCATGTGCGGACCGGTCGGCCCGTCGTGCAGGTAAGGTTTGATCGCCTCGCCCAGCACCTCCAGCGCCTGCGGGAAGAAGAACACGGCATAGCCTTGGGTCTCATCCAGCATGGTGTGCGTCCGTCCGGCTCGTTGGGTCTGCGTCGAGAGTAGCGCGCATCAGCGCAATTCGATGTGCAGCTCGGCCGCGGCGCGGCGCGCGCGCTCACCGGCCTGGTCGATGTGCTCGCCCAGCGCCAGCGTGACCGCGACCCGCCGCTGGCCTTCGACCCGCGGCTTGCCGAACAGGCGCAACTGCGTGTCGGCCTGCGTCAGCGCGGCATCGACGCCGCTGAACACCGGCACGCCGTGCCCCTGCGCGAGCACGGCGCAGGACGCGGCGGCGCCGTATTCGCGGATCGCAGGAATCGGCAGGCCGAGGATCGCGCGCGCATGCAGCGCGAACTCGCTCAGGTCCTGCGAGACCAACGTGACCAGGCCGGTGTCGTGCGGCCGCGGCGAGACCTCGCTGAACCAGACCTCGTCGCCCTTGACGAACAACTCGACGCCGAACACGCCCCAACCGCCGAGGTCGTCGGTGATGCTGCGCGCGATGCCCTGCGCGCGCGCCAGCGCCTTGGTCGACATCGGCTGCGGCTGCCAGCTCTCGCGGTAGTCGCCGTCGCGTTGCAGGTGGCCGATCGGCGCACAGAAGGTGGTGCCGCCGACGTGGCGCACGGTCAACAACGTGATCTCGTAATCGAAGTCGATGAAACCCTCGACGATGACGCGACCGGCACCGGCGCGGCCGCCGGTCTGGGCGTAATCCCAGGCCGCGTCGACATCGTCGGCGCCACGCACCAGGCTCTGGCCCTTGCCCGAGGACGACATCACCGGCTTGACCACGCACGGCAGGCCGATCTGCGCGACCGCGGCGCGGTAGTCCTCCAGCGTGTCGACGAAACGGTAGTCCGAGGTCGGCAGCCCCAGAGTCTCAGCGGCGAGGCGACGGATGCCTTCGCGGTCCATGGTCAATCGCGCCGCACGTGCGGTCGGGATCACCCGCGTCTGCGTGCCGCGTTCGGCGAACTCGTGCTCCAGCTCGACCAGGGTCTGGGTATGGATCGCCTCGATCTCCGGCACGATCAGGTGCGGGCGCTCCAGCGCGATCAGTGCACGCACCGCGTTGCCGTCTAGCATGTCGAGCACGTGGCTGCGGTGCGCGACCTGCATCGCCGGCGCATCGGCGTAACGGTCGGCGGCGATCACCTCGACCCCGAAGCGCTGCAGCTCGATCGCCACCTCCTTGCCCAGTTCGCCCGAGCCGAGCAGGAGCACGCGGTAGGCGTACGGGGACAGGGGTGTGCCGAGCGTGATCATGCGCATTCCGCGACGGGGGGATGGTTACCAGTTTAAACGTCCGGCCACCCGCCCGCGTCGCCGGGCTATGGCGGCACGCAGCGTGCATGCGATCCTTCGACCATGCCGGATCCCGCCGCTTCACGCCGCCACCGCCTCGTGCTCGCCGTCACCCTGCTGGCCGCCGTGGCCGCTTGCGCGCGCGAGGATCGCGACGAGCGCGGCACCCGGTTGACCGGCATGCTGCTCGACACCCAGCTCAGCGAGATCAGCGGCCTGGCCGCCTCGCGCCGTCACCGCGACGTGCTGTGGATGCACGACGACGGCGGCAACCCGGAGCGCTTGTTCGCGGTCCGCACCGACGGCGCACGGAGGGCGACGTTCCGGCTCGAGGGCGTCACCAAGACCGATTGGGAGGACATGGCCGCGTTCGAGCTCGACGGCCGCCCTTACCTGCTCGTCGCCGACACCGGCGACAACGGCGGCCTGCGCCGCAGCCTGCAACTGCACGTGATCGAGGAGCCGGCCAAGCTGGAAAACGCGCGACTGCGGCCGGCCTGGTCGATCGCGTTCCGCTGGCCCGACGGCGCGCGCGACTGCGAAGCGGTGGCAGTCGACGCCGCACGCGGCCGCATCCTGCTGCTCTCGAAGAAGCGGCAACCGCCGGAGCTGTTCTCGCTGCCGCTGCAACCGACCGGCCGTGGCCTGCTGACGGCCCGCAAGCTCGGTACCCTCACCGGCGTGCCAGCGCCGGATGCCGACACCCTGCGCCGCGATCCACAGCGCGCCCGCCTCAACGGCCAGGTCACCGCCGCCGACGTGTCGCCCGACGGCCGCACCCTGGCGGTCATGACCTATCGCTGGCTGCTGCTGTACCCGCGCCAGCCGGATCAGGACTGGGCCCAGGCGGTGGCGCAGCCGCCGCAGATCCGCCTGCTGCCCTGGCTGCCGCAGGCCGAAGCGCTGGGCTGGAGCCGCGACGGTCGCAGCCTGTACGCCACCGGCGAGTTCGTGCCCGCCCCGCTCTATCGCATCAGACCCTGAGTGCTGAACCCGGCCGGACGCCTGCCGGCCACCAGCCCCATCCCGAAGAGGACGCATCCCGATGAACCGGCACTGGACCTACCAGATTTTCGAAATCACTCCGAGCATGCTGGGCCCCCCGGTCAGCGAACGCCTGCAGGATGAACTCGACCGGCGCGGCGCGGACGGCTGGGAGCTGGTCGGCGTCATGCCGGTGACACCGTTTGACCAGGTGCGCGTGGTGATGAAGAAGGAAGCGTGAAGCGCCTGTTTTCGCAGTCGGGACGGCCCGAACTGTTGTCGGCGCGGGCGCATGGCACCACGCAGCGCAGCCGGCTAACCTGAGCGCATGCGCGGCCAGCCCCAGATCCTGATCAATACACCGGAGATCGAACTCTGGCCCGGCGGCCTGCTGCGCGCGCGCAGCAACCACGACGCGCGCGCCCTGTCCCGCGCCCGCCATGTGCTGCGACGCAAGCGCGACGGCCGCTTCCTCGCCGCCGACCTGCCCGAAGGCCTGCTCGCGCTGGTACCCCGCCTGCGCCGCGAGCCCGGACTTGAGGCGGCCCTGGACGCGCTCGATGCGCATCCTGCGCACCTGCGGGCCGGCATCGAGCACGTCGGCGAGTTGCCGCTGGATCGCCTGGAAGAACGCCTGCATGCGCTCGGGCTGGACGACGGTTACGGCGAACGCACCGGCTTGGCGCTGGTCGCCGAACCCGATTGGCTCGCGCTGGCCGGTTTCGACCGCTACCGCCGCCCGCTGTGGCTGCACCCGGCCGCCGCACGCGCCTGGACGCACCTGCGCGAGGCTGCGCAGCGCGATGGCCTCGTGCTCGAAGCCATCTCCGGCTACCGCAGCCACGATTACCAGCTCGGCATTTTCGAGCGCAAGCTGGCCCGCGGCCAGAGCGTGGCGGAGATCCTCAACGTCAACGCCGCGCCCGGCTACAGCGAGCACCACTCCGGTCTCGCCCTCGACATCAGCGCACCCGACGAGCCGCCGGCCGAAGAATCGTTCGAGCGTACCACCGCCTTCGCCTGGCTACGCGACCACGCCGGCGGCCACGGCTTCGTCATGAGCTACCCGCGCGACAACCCGCACGGCATCGTCTACGAGCCGTGGCACTGGCGCCTGCAGATCCCTTAGCGGCCTTTGCCGCTCCGACGCGCACCTGACCCTTGATCCCCACTGGCGTTTCCACAATCGCCTCTGCGACCGCTACCTGCCGGCCTGATCGGCTGGCAGGCAGCGGGTGCAAGCCCGCGCGGGCGGGCGCCGGCGGTCATTCGCGATGGAATTTGACCGTGACGCCCTTGACGGTGTTCTGCGCCAGCGCCACATCGATGTTCGGCTCGCCCAGGTGCTTCTTCACCAGCACATCCTCGCCGTCATCGACTTCGACGTGATAGTGCTCGCCGAGTTGCGCACGCAGTGCATCGCGCACCAGGTGGGCAATACGGTCCTCGCCGGTGCCCTTGGGCACCTGCACGGTGACGGTCGTCGCCGCTTCGTCCTTCGGCGTCACCGTAAGCACGATCGCACCGTCACTGCGTGCGTTGTGGTTGATCTTGATCCGCCACTTGTTGGAGGGACTGGCCACGGCAGTGGCCACGGACAACACCAGGCCGAGCAACGCCACCCACAGCACCGCACCCCAACGACGATCACGCTGACGCATGCCACACCCCCAGGTTGGTTGGAATACCGCGCCTCTGCGCGGCCCGTGCCGAAGCACGCACCTAGCCTAGCCTGATTCGCCTTGATGCGATCGGGCGTATCGGGCGCGTCAGTCCTGCGAACGTTTGGTCGGGGCCTTGGTCTGCACCGTCGCGTCGGCGATCCGCCACAGGTACAGGCTGGCATAGGTGCGGTATGGGCCCCAGCGTTCGCCGCTCTCGGCCAGCGCCTTGGGTGCCGGCATGGCTTCGAGCTTATCGACAGCCTGCGCGCCCTTGCGGATGCCCAGGTCATCGACCGGTAGCACGTCGGGCCGACCAAGGCGGAACATCAGCATCATCTCGACCGTCCAGCGGCCGATGCCGCGCACCGGCACCAGGGCCGCGACGATGGCGTCGTTGTCCATCGTGCTCATGCGGCGCAGGTCGGGAATCTCGCCGCACGCTTCGCGTTGGGCGAGGTCGCGCAGCGCCAGCAGCTTGTTGCCGGACACGCCGCAGGCGCGGATCGTCGCGTCGTCGCAGCGGCCGAGGGTGTCGCAATGGAAACGGTCGCTGGCGATCGCAGCCTCGACCCGGCCGACGATCGTCGCCGCGGCCTTGCCACTGAGCTGCTGGTAGAGGATCGCGCGGGCCAGGGCATCGACCGGATCGAACGACTTGCGCCAGCGCGGGTCCGGTGCGATCGGCCCGAGCTTCTTCATCCATGCGCCCAGCTTGCGATCACGCTTGGCCAGGTGCGCATACGCCGCGTCGGTGTCGAATCCCCGGGCATGCCGCGGCACCGTCAGCGCCTCACCGCGTCGGCCGCGTACAGCAACCAGGCCAGGATCATCAGGCCGCCGCCGAATGGCAGAAACCGCGTCGACGTGCCGAGGAAATACGCCGCCGTCAGGCTGCCGGCAAACAGCAGCACGCCGATCAGCAACGCGGCCAGGGCGACCAGGCCCAGGCGCCGTACCGCCTGCGGCGCCAGCGCGGCGAGCGCGACGCCGTGGCCAAAGCCGAACAGGGCTGCCAACTGCAGGCGGGACTGGGCTTCGCCATCGGTCACGTGTGCGGCATAAGCCGACAAGGCGACCGCCACCGCGGCCAGTACGGCACCGCCTGCGGTCAGGCCACGGACGGCGGACGGTGAAATCAGACGATGGGCCATGCGATGGGCGTCCAGATGCGAAGGCGATGCGACGCCACGATATCAGCCCGCTGGCGCGGCCAGAACCACGCGACGGCCAAAACAAAACGCGCCGCGGAAATCCGCGGCGCGCTTCGGGTACAGCATGTCGGTACGGTGCGGGCGAACGCGTGTTGCTTACTTGACCGCCCAGTACACGTCGTACTCGCCTTCCTCGGTGAAGCCCTTGTCGATGCCGGCCTTCCAGGCCTCGTACGGGCGCTCGACGGTTTCGTAGCCGTGGGTCAGGGCCCAGCCGCGCAGGGCGTCGCGCACGCGCGTCAGGTTGGCCATGTGGCCCTTGAACGAGGACACCACCGCGACCTTGGCCGGCTCGTTGAACACCGCCGTCACCGGGCCTTCGAGCTTGATGTCGAGCTTGGTCGCCGGACCCGCTGCACCGATCTTGCGCACCGGCTGGGCGACGTCGAACGAATAGGTCTCGGCGCCGAACTCGTTGGTGATGATGCGCACTGGACCGGCGGCTTCGAGGCCGTTGGCGGCCATGACCTTCTTGATCCACTCGATGTTGCTGTTCATCTGGCCCATGACCTTGGCGTTGTCGCGCTCGACCGCCGCGGTCACCACCAGCAGGTTCTCGGCGTCACGCTGGACCAGCTTCGGCGCCTTGGTCGGGTCGTCCTTGCTCAGCTCGGCATAGTCGTAGTTCGGCACCGCGGCGAGCATGTTGCTCAGGCGCGACAGGCCCATCTTCATGTCTTCGCCGACGTTGCTGCTGACGTACAGGCCGGCGTAGCGGCCGATCAGGTTCCAGCCGTAGTCGATGTCGTAGGTCTGGGTGATCTCGACGTTGCGGTTGTTACGGCCGGTCGGCTTGAAGGTGAACTCGGTGCGCTTGTTCTTGCCCGGCTCGATGTCGGTCAACGCATAGGCGACGCGCTTGCCCGGCTCGCTGGCGGTGATCTCCCAGCTGCCCTGGCGCAGGCCCTTTTCCTTGGAGTCGTAGTCGAGGCGCGCGCCGACACCGGAGTCCGGACCCGACAGCTTCAGCTGCATGGCCGGGTCGCGCAGCACCAGCGGGTTCCAATCCTTGAAACGGCGCAGGCTGTTCAAGGTGTCGTACACGATCGTCATTTTGCGGTTGGTTTCAACCGAATGCTGCAGATGACGGCTGGACGGCAGCACGACAGCCACGATGAGGAACAGCGCGGCGACGATCGCCAGGGAAATCAGGATCTCGATCAAACGGGTCATTCAGGTTCTCCAGGGCCGGGACCCGGTCGGGCCGGGGCGCAGACCGGCAATCGTATCAAGGAAGCCGCGATCGGGGCAGCCATCCCGAGTAACAATCCACAACCAACCGGATCAGGCCAATTCGCGCAGTCCCTTATGGCGCGATGCCTCAGGACGGCTGGGCACGCTGGGTCAGCGTGCCCAGCCCCGAAGTCTTGCGCGGCAAGCGGGCCCGGCGCCGGGCAGGAGCCCCGGCCGATCGTCCTGAGCGTAGGCGCGCAGCGCCGAAGTCGAAGGATCAGACCAGTTGCAACTCGAAGGCCTTGAGCACCGCGCGGGTGCGATCACGCACGCCCGGCTTGGACAGGGTGAGCGGCCGCTTGCTTGCGAGCCCCCGGCTCGCGCGGCCGCGAACGCCCGGCGCGCTGCGCCGGGCGGGGCATCCTGTCGATCAGACCAGTTGCAGCTCGAAGGCCTTGAGCACCGCGCGGGTGCGATCGCGTACGCCGAGCTTGGACAGGATGTTGGACACGTGGTTCTTGATCGTGCCCTCGGCCACGCCCAGCGAATTGGCGATTTCCTTGTTGGAGAAGCCCCCGGCCATCAGCCGCAGGATTTCGGTCTCGCGCTCGGTCAACGGGTCCGGGCGGTCGAGGCTGACGAAGTCGTTGCGCATGTGTTCCAGCCCCGACAGCAGGCGCTGGGTCACCGCCGGCTGCACCAGCGAGCCGCCCTGGGACACGGTCTGGATGGCCCCGACCAGTTGCTCCAGCGAGACGTCCTTGAGCAGATAGCCCTTGGCGCCGGCCTTGAGCCCGGCCAGCACCAGTTGGTCGTCGTCGAAGGTTGTGAGGATGATGGTCGGCGGCAGGCTGTTGGTGCGCGCCAGCGCCTGCAAGGCCTCCAACCCGGACATCACCGGCATGCGCATGTCCATCAGCACCACGTCGGGCTGGAACTGCGGAATCATCTCGATCGCCTGGCGGCCGTCGCCGGCCTCGGCCACCACCTCGATGCCCTCGGCCAGGGCCAGCAGCGAGCGAACACCCTGCCGCACCAAGGTCTGATCGTCGACTATCAACACGCGGATCATGCGATGACTCCTTCACAGGCAGCGGCCGCAGCCGCCGAGGCCGGCAACGTCAGTTGCAGGCTGAAGCCTGCCTGCGGCCGGGTTTCAATTTTGAGGTCGCCACCGTGCTGGGCCAGGCGCTCGCGCATGCCGCGCAGTCCGTTGCCGGTGACGAGGTTGGCGGCACCGTGGCCGTCGTCGCGCGCGTGCATGGTGATGCAGTCGTTCTGACGGCGCGCGTTGATCCACAGGTTGCGCGCACCGGCATGGCGCACGGCGTTGGTGATGATTTCCTGGGTGCAGCGCAGCAGCACGTGGGCGCGCTCGGGCTCGTCGAGCATCAGCGGCGCCTCGATGTCCATGTGGATGTCGAGCGCCGGCACGTTCTCGGCCAGTGGCAGCAGCGCCGCCGACAGGTCGATCGCACCGCCCTCGCGCAGCTGGCTGACCGCCTCGCGCACGTCGGTCAGCAGCAGCCGCGCCAGCGTGTGCGCCTGCTGCACGTGCTCCTTGACGCGGCCTTCGGACAGGTGGCCGGCGACCTCGAGGTTGAGGCTCAGCGCGGTCAGATGGTGACCGAGCAGGTCGTGCAGCTCGCGCGAGATGCGGGTGCGCTCGTTGACGCGCACGCTTTCGCCGAGCAGGGCCCGCGTCGCGCGCAGCTCGGCATTGAGCCGACGCTGCTCCTCGCGCGCCTCGGCCTGCTGGCGGGCGACCAGCGCGGTGACGAAGACCAGGCTGGAAAAACCCATATAGGCCAGCGATTGCAGCACTGCCAGCATCGGCGGGAAGTCCACCGCGCCGACGAACACCGGGATCGTCGCCACGTTGCCGCAGATCAGCCACAGCAGGCCGTAACGCACCGGCATCAACCAGGGCAACAGGCCCGCCACCACCATCAGCAGGATGCTGCTCAAGCCGGTGCCGGAGAAATAACCGACACCGATCGCGCAGGCGGTCAACACCAGCAGCAGCAGGTGGTCGACCACGCCGGGGCGGCGCTGGCCGAGCTGGTGGGTGATCCACCAGTACACCGCACCGAACGCCAGGTACGCCGCCAGCCAGCGCAGTACCTGCAGGATCGGCGAGCCGCCTGGCTGCGGCTCGAGCAGCGAAGGGTCGATCCAGACGTTGATCAGCCACAGTCCGACCGTGGCCCAGGTGAACAGGCCGGCATAACGCAGCAGACGGGTATGGTTCAGACGGGCCAGCATGTCCGCATGCTAACGGCATCAAGGGCCTGCTGAGCCGTCCGAAAGTCATGCTTTAAGCCCCGGCCCTGACGTTGGCGGCGGTCGCCGCGGCCGGACGGCCATGCGATAATCGCCCGGCCGGTCGCGCCATGCGGCCGGTTTTCGAGATATTGGAGCCCGGAATGTCGATCGTCGTCCGCGACGTGCGCGAGCACGAGCTGGATTCCGTCCTTGCCCTGAACAACGCTGCCGGACCCGCGATCCTGCCGCTGGATGCGGCCAGACTGCGCCACTTCTTCGAGACCGCCGAGTACTTCCGCGTCGCCGAACGCGACGGCACCCTGGCCGGTTTCCTGATCGGCGTGGGCAGCCGCGCCGAGCACGACAGCAGCAACTTCCACTGGTTCCGCGAGCGCTACCCGGACTTCTTCTACATCGACCGCATCGTCGTCGCCAGTCGCCGCCGTGGCGGCGGTGTCGGCCGTGCGTTCTACGCCGATGCGCAGAGTTACGCCGAGCTGCGCTACCCGCAGATGGCCTGCGAGGTGTTCCTGGAAGGTGCCAACGACCCGGCCCTGCTGTTTCACGGCAGCTTCGGCTTCCGCGAAGTCGGCCAGCACGTGATGGCCGAGGTCGACGTGCGTGCGGCCATGCTGATGAAGCAGCTGTGCAGCTACGCCTGGGTCCAAGAAACCTATGGCGAGGCGCTGCCGAAGGTGCCGTGGGTGACCCCGCCGCGCACCGCCGCGGCCTCCGCTGCGCTCGCGCAGCGGCCGACCGGGACCTGCCCGTGAGCGTGGCGGTGGATTACGAACAGGCCGGCGAACTCAAGATCGGCCAGGTCGGCATCGCCAACCTGCGCGTGCGCACCCTCGATGTCGCCCGCCTCGTCGATGAGATGCGCGGCCGCGTGCAGCGCGCGCCCAAGCTGTTTGCCCGCGCCGCGGTGGTGATCGATTTCGGCGGACTGAGCCAGACCCCCGACACCGCCAGCGCACGCGCGCTGCTCGACGGCCTGCGCGACGCCGGGGTGCTGCCGGTCGCGCTCGCCTACGGCACCAGCGAGACCGAACGCCTGGCCGAAGCGCTGGGCCTGCCGTTGCTGGCCAAGTTCCGCGCCTCCTACGAGCGCGTCGACGGCGCTGCGCCTGCGGAGCCATCACCGCCACCGCGCCGCGAACCGGCGGCGGCGGCGGCGCCGCCACAACCGGTGGCCGCGCCCGCGACCGCCTCGCCGGGACTGATCCAGGCCAAGCCGGTGCGTTCGGGCCAGCAGATCTACGCCGACAACCGCGACCTGACCGTACTCACAACGGTCGGCGCCGGTGCCGAAGTCATTGCCGACGGCTCGGTGCATATTTACGGTCCGTTGCGCGGCCGCGCCCTTGCCGGCGCCCAGGGCAACGAACAGGCCCGGATTTTCTGTCGCGAGTTCCATGCCGAACTCGTCGCGATCGCCGGGCATTACAAAGTGCTGGAAGACATTCCCAAGGAGCTGCGCGGCAAGGCCGTGCAGGTCTGGCTGGAAGACGAACAACTAAAAATCGCGGCACTGGACCCATGATGGGCGCGAAACCGGGCATGCTGCCAAGGTTCGCGGACATACACATCCGGCCCAGCCGGGCCCGGATCCCGCGGCACCGCCCATGCGGTGCCGCGTCGGTATCCACCGGTGCCGCTCACCCACTCAGGAGGATTTGAACTTGGCCGAAATCATCGTAGTCACCTCGGGCAAGGGCGGCGTCGGCAAGACCACCAGCAGCGCCAGTCTCGCCTGCGGCCTCGCGCGCCGCGGCCACAAAGTTGCGGTGATCGACTTCGACGTCGGCCTGCGCAACCTCGACCTGATCATGGGCTGCGAGCGCCGCGTGGTGTACGACTTCGTCAATGTCGTCAATGGCGAGGCCTCGCTGAAGCAGGCTCTGATCAAGGACAAGCGTTTCGACAACCTGTTCGTGCTGGCCGCCTCGCAGACCCGCGACAAGGACGCGCTGACTAAGGAAGGCGTACAGAAGGTGCTCGACGATATCGTCGCCGACGGCTTCGACTACATCGTCTGCGACTCCCCGGCCGGCATCGAGAAGGGCGCGTACCTGGCGATGTACTTCGCCGACCAGGCGCTGGTGGTGGTCAATCCGGAAGTGTCGTCGGTGCGCGACTCCGACCGCATCCTCGGCCTGCTGGCCTCCAAGACCCGCCGCGCCGAGAACGGCGAGCGCGTCAAGGAGCACCTGCTGCTGACCCGCTACAGCCCCAAGCGCGTGGAGACCGGCGAGATGCTCAGCGTCGGCGATGTCGAGGAAATCCTCGGTCTCAAGACCGTCGGCGTGATCCCCGAATCCGGTGACGTCCTCAATGCCTCCAACAAGGGCGAGCCGGTGATCCTGGAGACCGAGTCCGACGCCGCCCAGGCCTACGACGATGCCGTCGCCCGCCTGCTCGGCGATACCCGCCCGATGCGCTACGTAACCGCTGAAAAGAAGGGCTTCTTCAGCAAGATCTTCGGAGGTTGATGATGGGTCTGTTCGATTTCCTGCTGGCCAAGAAGCAGACCGCCACGATCGCCAAGGACCGGCTGCGCATCATCGTCGCGCACGAGCGCGCTGGCCGCGGCGGCACCAGCCCGGATTACCTGCCAATGCTGCAGCGCGAGCTGCTCGAGGTGATCCGCAAGTACATCAACGTCGATGCCGAGGCGGTCAAGGTCGACCTGATCGACGAGGGCGACAACAAGGTGCTCGACATCTCGGTCGCCTTGCCCGAGAGCTCCGCACAAGCCTGATCCTGCGTTCCGTCATTCCGGTTCAACCGGAATGACGGCGCGAGTCCCGACGCATGTTGACACTAGCCGACGTCTGCTTCGACGACGCTGCCGCCCTGCTCGCCCGCTACGACCTGCTGCTGCAGCGGGTGGACGACGGCGAACCGATCCCGGGCAGCTACTGGGGCGAGTGCGAGGCCGGCCTGATCGGCTGCACCGTGTATGCGCGTGGTGACACGCCAGTGCACTCGCTGCTGCACGAAGCCGCGCACCTGATCGTGCTGCCGCCGGAGCGCCGCGCCGCGGTGCACACCGACGCCACCGACTCGGTCGAGGAAGAGGACGCCGTCTGCGTGCTGCAGGCGCTGCTCGGCGATGCCCTGCCCGGCGTCGGCCGCGATCGTGTGCTCGCCGACATGGACGGCTGGGGCTACACCTTCCGCCTGGGCTCGGCCCGGGCCTATTTCGAACACGACGCCGACAACGCCTGGCACTGGCTGCACGAGCGCGGTCTGGTCGATCGCGAGCGTCGCGTCCTCCTTGCCAACAAGGCAGTCGTACCCGCCTGCTGCCCCTGATCGGCTGCTACGGACGGCCCGCGGCATCGGCTGTTGACGATATCGGGTCACATTGGCGACGTACCTGGCCAGCGTGCAGATCAAACACCGCGGATGCTGCACCCGCAACTTGCCACCTTCGCTCTGCGCCACTAGCCTGCGCTCTCAACGCGCCAGGCTTGGCGCCCGCCGAGGATGCATTCCGTGAGTCATCGCCATCTCCTGCTCTCGCTGGCCGTCGCCGCGAGCCTGCTCTCGCTTTCGGCCTGCAAGAAGGAACCGAGCCCGACCAGCCCCGCCGGCGTCACCCCGGTCGCCGCGCCCGAGGGCGAAACCGCCGACCAGTTCATCGCCCGCGTCAACGACGAATACCGCAAGATGTTCCCGGAGATGACCGCCGCGCAGTGGCTGTCATCGACCTACATCAACGACGACAGCCAGTTGCTGTCGGCCAAGGCCAACGAACGCTACCTCGCACAGCTCAACAGCTGGATCGACCAGGCCAAGAAGTTCGAAGGCCAGAAGATGTCGCCGCAGACCGCGCGCGCGATCCAACTGCTCAAGCTCGGCACCTCGATGCCGCCACCGAAGGATCCGGCCAAGCTCGAAGAGCTGACCCGGATCGCCACCAAGATGGAAGGCATGTACGGCGCCGGCAGCTACTGCACCGGCGAAGGCGAAGCCAAGTCGTGCCGCCAGCTCGGCGAACTCGAGGACGTGCTGCGCAGCAGCCGTGACTACGACGTCCAGCTTGATGCCTGGCAGGGCTGGCACACCATCGCCCAGCCGATGCGCAAGGACTACACGCGCTTCGTCGAACTGGTCAACGAAGGCGCCCACGACATGGGCTTCGCCGACACCGGCGAGATGTGGCGCTCCGGCTACGACATGACCCCAGCCGAAATCGCCGCCGAGACCGACCGCCTGTGGGGCCAGGTCAAGCCGCTGTATGAGCAGCTGCACTGCTACGCCCGCACCCGCCTGGAGAGCAAGTACGGCGCCGACAAGGGCCACGTCACCGGCAACATGCTGCCCGCGCACCTGATGGGCAACATGTGGCAGCAGGACTGGGGCAACCTCTGGGACATGCTGGCGCCTTACCAGAATGCCGGCAGCCTCGACATCACCGGCGCGCTGGAATCGCAATACCGCGCCAGCTACGACGCGCAGTTGGCCAAGCATGCCGGCCAACGCTCGCCGGCCGACCTGGCGCAGATCGAGCAGGACGCCAAGCTCGCCAACGCCAAGCTGATGACCGAGCGAGCGCAGGACTTCTACACCTCGCTGGGAATGCAGAAGCTTCCGGAGAGCTACTGGTCCAAGACCCAGTTCATCAAGCCGCGCGACCGCGACGTGGTCTGCCACGCCAGCGCCTGGGACATGAACATGGCCGGCGACGTGCGCACCAAGATGTGCATCAAGCCAAACGAGGAAGACTTCACCACCATCTACCACGAGCTCGGCCACATCTATTACGACCTGGCCTACAACAAGCAGCCGCCGCTCTTCCAGCAGGGCGCGCACGACGGCTTCCACGAGGCCATCGGCGACACCATCGTGCTGGCGATGACACCCAAGTACCTGCAATCGATCGGTCTGGTCGGCGAGCAGCAGCAGAGCAACGAGGCGCTGATCAACGCGCAGATGCGCATGGCGCTGGCCAAGGTGTCGTTCCTGCCGTTCGGCCTGATGATCGACCGCTGGCGCTGGGGCGTGTTCGACGGCTCGATCAAGCCGGGCGACTACAACAAGGCCTGGTGGGAACTGAAGGCCAAGTACCAGGGCATCGCCCCGGTTGCTGCGCGCGGCGAGGACCATTTCGACGCCGGTGCCAAGTACCACGTGCCGGGCAACACCCCGTACACGCGCTACTTCCTCTCGCACGTGCTGCAGTTCCAGTTCTACAAGGCGCTGTGCGACACGGCCGGGCACAAGGGCCCGCTGTACGAGTGCAGCTACTACGGCAACAAGGCAGCCGGCGCCAAGTTCCAGGCGATGCTGGACAAGGGCGCCAGCCAACCGTGGCAGCAGACGATGAAGGAGCTGACCGGCGGCGAGAAGATGGATGCCTCGGCGGTACTGGAATACTTCGCCCCGCTGCAGACGTGGCTGAAGCAGCAGAACGAGGGCAAGACCTGCGGCTGGCAGGCGTCGGTCGCAACCGCGGCCACGCCGGCCAAGGCGACACCGCCGAAGCAGGGTTGAACCGAAGAGGGACAGGAAGGCCGGCGCAAGTCGGCCTTCTTTTTTACGTCCCACTAGAACTTCGGCAATGCCTGCCGCACCTGGCTGAATCCCTGCCAGGGATCGTCCGTCAGCGTCCGCGCGCGGCGCAGTGCTTTTTTCAGGTCATAGGTGGCCGCGCTGCGCGTGCGCCCCAATTCGTCCCAGCTCAACGGCATGGCCACCGTCGCACCGGGCCGCGCGCGCAACGACCAGCTGCAGACACTGGTGGCGCCGCGCGTATTGCGCAGCCAGTCGATGAAGATACGGCCCTTGCGCGCCACTTTCGATGCCGTGGCGACGTAATGCAGCGGTGCCTGCGCCACCATCGTCTCGGCGAATGCTTCGCAGAAGGCCTTGGCCTGCGCCCAGTCGGGGCCGCGCCGGATCGGCACGACCACGTGCAATCCCTTGCCACCGGACAGCCTCACCCAGCTGCGCAGCTTGACCTGCACCAGGCGGTCGTGGACCTCGCGGGCCGCGGCCTTGATGTCAGTCCAGGCGATGCCTTCGGCCGGATCTAGGTCGAACACCAGCCGGTCGGGCTTGTCCGGTGCATCGACACGCGCACCCCAGGGATGGAATTCGAGCGTGTTCATCTGCACCAGCGCCAGCACGCCATCGATGTCCTTGACGTACAGGTACTCGCCACGGCCATCGGACTCGCGCAGTTCGATCGCGAACACCTTGGGGCCGAAAGATGCGTTGTGGTGCTTCTGGAAGAAACAGGTCACGGCGATGCCGGCCGGGCAGCGCACCAGCGACAGCGGTCGCTTGATCAGCTCCGGCAGCAACCAGCGCGCGACGCCCTGGTAGTACGCCGCGACCTCGCCCTTGCTGATGCTGTCATCGGGAAACACGACGCGGTCGGGACTGGTGAGCTTGGCGGCGGGTTTGGCCATGGCGGGCTCCACATCCTGCAGGGGCTTGTCGTCGCGAAGGCGCAGGAAACTGGCCTGACGCACCAGGCCTTCCTTGCCGCGCCCGCGCAGATGCACCTCGACCACGATGATCGGCTTCACCCAGCGCACGCTGCGCACGGAAAACGGCACGTGCTCAGGCAGCTCGACTGCCGTCTGGTCCGTGCGCAACGTCTCCAGGCGCTTGCTCAACGTACGCAGCATGTCATCGCTGAAGCCGCTGCCGACACGGCCGGCATAACGCCAGCGTCCGGCCTCGCGGGTGGCCAGCAACAGCGAACCGAAACCGTGCCGGCTGCCGCGCGGCAGGGTGTAACCGACCACGACGAACTCGTCGCTGTCGGCGTGCTTGACCTTGATCCAGTTCTGGCTGCGGCCGCCTCGGTACGGCGCGTCGGCGCGCTTGCTGACGATGCCTTCCAGGCCGGCCTCGACGCTGGCCTCGAACACCTTCGCGCCGGGCCCCTCGACATGTCCGCTGAACGCCAGCTCCGGTGCCGGAGTCGTCGCCAGGATGTCGCGCAGCAGGTCGCGACGCGCGCGTTGCGGTGCATCGCGCAGGTCGATGCCGTCCAGGTACAGTAGGTCGAACACGACCAGACGCAGTGACGCCACACTCCCGGCTTCGAGCTGGCGCTGCAGCGCAGCGAAATCGCTGCGGCCGTCGCGATCGAGCGCGACCAGCTCGCCGTCGACGATCAGCGAGTCCACCGGCAGCGACCCCAGCGCGGCGACCAGCTCCGGGAAATCGCCAGTCCAGTCCAGGCCCTTGCGCGACTGCAGGCGCACCTTGCCGCGCTGCTTGTAGGCGAGCATGCGGTAACCGTCCCACTTGACCTCGTGCAGCCAGTCGCCGGTCGCGGGCGGTGTCTCGCGCAGGGTGGTCAGCTGCAGTTCGACTTCTTCCGGCATGGGCTTGGCCGCTGCGCGCCCGGCGATCTGCACGGCGCGGGCCTTCCAACCGCCGCGTGCTGCCGCTGCCGGGCGTCGCGGCACGGCCTTGTTTCTCTCAGAGGCGACCTGGCCCGCTTTTGCCGCGCGCGGCGCTTTGGGTGCAGACTCAATGAGCAACGCATCGGCATCGGCATCGCGCGCATAACGGTCGTTGCGCTTGATCAGCAGCCATTGCGGTTGCCGCCCGCTCGGGCGGGTGCGCACCATGTGGAAGCTGCCCTTGAGTTTTTCGCCATCGAGTTCGAAATCGAGTTTTCCGGCGGCGATCTGGGCCAACGGATCGTCCGACGTGGACCAGGTGCCGCGATCGAAAATGTCGACGTGACCAGCACCGTAATGGCCTTCGGGAATGTCGCCCTGGAAACCGGCGTAGGCCAGCGGGTGGTCTTCGACCTCGATCGCGAGGCGCTTCTCTCCGGGCCGCAGCGATGGCCCTTTCGGTACCGCCCAGCTCTTGAGCACGCCATCGGCCTCCAGGCGGAAGTCGTAATGACGTGCGCGGGCATGATGCAGCTGCACCACGAAGATCGGCGGCGGCTTGCCACGCGCCCGCGGCTTGCGCGTGGCATCACCGGGTTCCGGTGTCTCGCCCAGGCGGCGCTTGCGCGCGTAATCGCGCAGGCTCATCGGTGCCAACGCATGTCAGGCGGACTTCCGCGTCGTCCGTTTCTTGCTGGCGGCTTTCTTGGCCGGCGCCTTCTTGGCCGGGGCCTTGCGCGCGCTCGCCTTGGCCGGCGCCTTGCTGCCCTTCTTCTCCAGGCTGCGCTTGAGCAACTCGGCAAAATCGATGATGTTGGTAGCGGCGTTCTCCGGCACCGTTTCTTCTTCGACGCCCGGCGGGCGCACGGTCTTCCTGGATTTGACGCGCTGCTCGATGACCTTGGTCAGGCGCTCGCGGAAATCGTCCTTGTAGGAGTCCGGGTTCCACTGCGAGCTCATCGATTCGATCAGCTGCTTGGCCATGTCGACCTCGCGCGCGCTGATCTTCCACTTGTCCAGCTTGCCCTCGGGCAGCTTGTAGTCCTCGGGGTCGACCAGCTCCTGTGCAAAGCGCAGGATCACCAGCAGCAGCGCGTCGCCCTTGGGGATGACCGCGGCGAGGTACTCGCGGGTGCGGATCACCACGCGGCCGACGCCGATCTTGCCGGTACGCTTGAGCACTTCGCGCAGCAGCACGTAGCCCTTCTCGGCTTTCTTGCCGGGCTCGAGCACGTAGGGTTTCTCGAAGTACTCCGGCCCGACTGCGTCGGCATCGATGAAGGCGTCGATGTCGACCGTCTCCTTGTGGTCGGGCGCCGCCGCGGCGATGTCGGCCTCTTCGAGCACGACGTAGCTGCCCTTGTCGTACTCGAAGGCCTTGACGATCTCCTTCCACGGCACTTCCTCGCCGGTTTCGGCGTTAACGCGCTCGTAACGGATCGGCGCGTTGTCGCGGCTGTCGAGCATGCGGAAGTGCAGGTCGACGCGGCGCTCGCCGGTCATCAGCTTGACCGGGATATTCAGCAGACCGAACGACAACGTGCCGGTCCAGATCGGGCGGGCCATGGCTCCATCCTCGGGCGACAGTCATGATGGCGAACGCCTACTGTTTCCCATCCCCCGTTGCGGGACGGTGAAACTGCCTTGGAGCACAATGGCGTGTGATTCCCGGGATTACGTCTGCAGCCGTATCCCGCGGTCATCCGGCGCTGCTGTCTCAGCTACAGGCGATACAATTGGTCATGAACAAGTCACTGCTCTTTCTCACCTTGGGCGTACTGCTGGCCGGCGGCAACGCACACGCCGCCGAACGCGTCGACCTGCTGGTGCGCGATGCCACCGTAATCGATGTCATCGACGGCCAGCGCCACCCGCACCAGGCCATCGCCGTGCGTGGCGACCGCATCGTCGCGATCGTCGCCGACCGCGCCGCGAAGCGATACGAGGCCACGCAGACGCTCGACGCCAAGGGCAAGTACGCGATCCCCGGCCTGTGGGACATGCACGTCCACTTCGGCGGCGGCGAGGCGCTGATCGAGGAGAACAAGAACCTGCTGCCGCTGTACGTGGCGCACGGCATCACCGCGGTGCGCGACGCCGCCGGCGATCTCAGCCCGAGCGTGTTCGAATGGCGCGCGGCGACCGCATCCAATGCGTTGCTCGGCCCGACCATCTTCACCTCCGGGCCGAAGCTCGAAGGCTACAAGTCGATCTGGCCGGGCGATCTCGAGATCGGTTCGGTCAAGGAACTGAACGAAGCTCTCGACAAGCTGCAGGCCTGGAAGGTCGACTTCGTCAAGATCACCGACAACACCCTGTCGACCGAGTTGTTCCTGGACGCGGTCAAGGAAGCCAAGCGGCGCGGACTGAAGACCTCCGCGCACGTGCCGTTCGCACTGACCATCGACGAGGTCAGCGCCGCCGGGTTGAGTTCGATCGAACACATCGACTACGCCTTCAAGGCCGGCTCGCCGAAGGAACGCGAACTTGGTGCCGCCGTCGCGCGCGGCGAGCTGAGCAGCCGCGACGCCTGGACGCAGTTGAATGCCAGCTTCGACGAGGCCACCGCCAAGGCCGCCTACGCGCGCCTGGCGCAACGCGGCACCGCGGTCACCCCGACCCTCAACGGCAGCCAGGTCACCAGCTACCTCGACCAGGACGACCACAAGCACGACGATTACCTCAAGTACATCGGCCCCGGCCTGCAGGCGACCTACAGCTGGCGCGTGGAGCGCGCGGCCAAGGACGCCGCCGCCGCGATCGCCCGCCGCCACGAGCGCTTCGAGAAGAACGCCGCGATCCTGCCGCTGCTGCAGCAGGCCGGCGTGACCCTGCTCGCCGGCACCGACGCCGGTTTTCTCAACTCCTACAACTACCCGGGCATCGGCCTGCATCAGGAGATGGCGCTGTTCGTGCGCTACGGCCTGACCCCGCTGCAGACCCTGCAGGCGGCGACGATCAACGGCGCCCGCTTCCTCGGCCACGACGACCGCTATGGCTCGCTGGCCGTCGGCAAGGCCGCCGACCTGGTACTGCTGACCGCCGACCCGCTGAGCGACATCAACGCCACGCGCAAGATCGACACCGTCGTGCTGAAGGGCCAGGTCCATGACCGCGCCGATCTGGATGCGATGCTCGCCGACGTGGCCAAGCGCGTCGCCGCACAGCAGGCGGCGGCCAAGGCCAAGCCGTGAGCTAGCCGGCCGGTGCCTGCCGCACGGAAGCGGCGCTAGAGCGTCTCGCCCGGCACCGTGGTCGACTCGCCGCTGCACGCGGCAGCCGTGTGCGAGACGTGCGCCTCCCAGCGCCAGAACATCCAGCCCAGCGCCAGGAATGCGATCGCCACGCCGACCAGCCACAGCGAATGATCGCTGATCCACGGCGACAGCACGCCGGCAATGAACGCGTTGAGCACCAGGCTGGTGAAGGCCTGCAGCGATGAGGCCGAGCCGCGCTGGCGCGGGTACATGTCGAGGATCGACAGGGTCACGATCGGAAACACCAGGGCGATGCCGAATGCGTTGAGCGCCATCGGCAACACCGCCCACGGCACCTGCGGCACATCCGTCCACAGGTTGTAGCCCAGGTTGAGTGCCATCGCCAACGCCGAGCAGGCAAAGCCGATCGACACCAGCTTCTCGCCGCTGACCTTGCCGGCGCTGCGGCCCGACACGAACGCGCCCAGCACCATGCCGCTGATCATCGGCACGAAGAACCAGCCGAACTCGCGCTCGCTGAGCTTGAGTATGTCGAGCACGAACGCCGGCGCCGACGAGATATAGACCCACAGCGCGGCGAAATTGAATGCACTTGCCGCAGCCAACCGTTGGAAGCGCGGATTGATGACGATGGCAACGTAGTCGCGCAACAGGCGACGCGGTACCAGCGGCAGGCGAGCTTCGGGCAGGTGCGTTTCCGGCAGCACGCGCCAGACCGCGACCAGCAGCACCACCGCGAACACCACCAGGAACCAGAAGATCGCCGGCCAGTGGCTCCAACCGAGGATCCAGCCGCCGATCACCGGGGCCACCGCCGGTGCGACGCCGAAGATCATCGACACCTGGCTCATCAACCGCTGCGCATCGTCGCCGTGCAGCACGTCACGGATCACCGCACGGCCGACGATCAGGCCGACGCCGGAGGACAGGCCCTGCAGGGCGCGGAACGTCAGCAGCGTCGGCAGGTCTTTCGCCAGCGCACAACCGACCGATGCGGCAGCGAACACGATGAGCCCGCCGAGGATCACCTTGCGGCGGCCAATGGCGTCCGACAGCGGGCCGTGGACAATGCTCATCGCCGCGTAAGCCACCAGGTACACGCTGATGGTCTGCTGCATCGCCAGCTTGTCGGCGCCGAACTGCGCGCCGATCGCCGGGAAGGCCGGAAAGATCGTGTCGATCGAGAACGGCCCGAACATCGCCAGGCCGCCGAGCAGCAGGGCCAGGCGGCGGATGGAGATGGAGAGCGTGGGTGGTTTGGCGGATGTCGACATTATTAGGCCGCGACGGTCAATACGGTACGAAGAGAATCGTCATCCCCGCGTAGGCGGGGATCCATGGACGTTGCCTGGCCTTGACGACCGTGCGTCCTTGGATTCCCGCCTGCGCGGGAATGACGAGCAAAAAAGCAGGGCGGCCACTGCGCAACAGAAGGCCTTGTCAGGTCATGGCACACGCATCGGCAGGCACATCCGGCGGCCCCTTCAACTCCACCAGATTGCCTTCCGGGTCATAGAGATACTGCGACGGCCCTTCGCCTTCGGCGCCGTAGCGCGCACCGAATTCGCCGACGCGCACGCCGTGGGCTTGCAGGTGCGCAAGGATCGCCTCGCGATCGAACGGCTCGGCGCGCAGGCACAGGTGGTCCATGTTGTGCGCCTCCGCCCCCGGTGCCGCGCCGCCGTGGCGGCCGATCTTGCCGTTGACGTCGACCAGGTCGATCAGTGAATGACCGGCACGCAGCTGCACCAGACCGATCCCGTCCTGTCGGCGTTCGACGCGGCAGCCAAGCACGCCGCAGTAAAAGCCAACCATGCCGGCGACATCGCGCACGCGCAGCACGACGTGATCGAGCTGCAGCAACTGGAACGGGGGCGCGCTCATGCCATGCATCCTGCATCGATCCGGGGCGACAAGGATACGCCCCGCACTGGTACGAAACTGCCACAACGCGCCGTCGGCACTGTGCCGGCCTGGGCGATCAGCGCGCTGCCTTGGCCGAAGGGGCTGCAGGGGTCGGCCGCACCTTGTTATGCACGGCCGGTACGGTCGTCAGGCGGCCGATGCTTTCGATCGGCACCGCCTCGGCGACCTTCCGGTCGGGCCACCACAGGAACACGAACGCACTGCTGCTGCCGAGCAGGCGCGCCGCATTGGGCTGCGGCGCGGCATCGCCAGTCAATGTGACCTGCACGCGGGCCCCGGCGCGGTCTTCGCGAATCTGCCCGGCCTTCATGTCGACGTAAGCCGCCGAGGCCGCGACCAAGCCCCATAGCACCGCGAAGACGATGCCGGTTTCGTGGGCCATGCCGAGCCCCTTCCAGCGAAACCCCCGAAAGTTGCTGAAGACCAGCCGCCCCCACCATTTGCGGCGGTACTCCTCCACGCGCTCGGGATGGTCACGGCGATGGGTTTCCGGCCACGACACCAGCAGCGCAATCGCCACTGAGGTGAACAACAGGATCGCGTAGACCGGGTCGCGAAGACCGGCGACCAGGTAATCGCCGGCCTGCATGTATTCGAGGATGGGCAGGTTGAAGCCGCGATAGAACCAATAGCTCGACCACAACCCGATGAAAGACACGAAGACATAGGCCAGGGTCACCATCAGGCTGGGCTCTCGCAGCAGCCGCCGCCCGATCCGGATCACCACGGGAATGCCCGGGCTCCTTGCCGCAGGGGCGCCGGCCGGGGCCGCGGCCGATGCGCCCTCGATCACGGGCGGGCTCGGGTCCGTCTCGACATTCATTGCGTGCCCCCTGATGTGCGCCTCTCGTGCGCTCCATGGTACGGGCCGACCGGCCGAATCTGAATGGCCTCACCGGCTCCTCTCCGCCCCTCAGCCGCAAGCGGCATCGGTCTGGCCTGCGGCTATAATTGCCGGGTCAAGCACGCGGTGGGAGAAGCGGTCGGCCGGCAACGGCATGACCGCTGCCGAAGGCGCAACCGCCCGTAATCGCTCAGGCCCCATAACCGCCGCGTGCCTAACAACTCTGGAGAGACCGGCGGCCTTCATGGCGAACCGGCGCCGAAGGGGCACGAAGCGCGCAGCGAGAGCAATCTCCCTCCCCCCGCGCTTCCAAACTCTCAGGCAAAAGGACAGAGGGGCGCCCTACGTGCGGCACGCACGTCACTTTTGGACGCTCCAGCCATGACCAATGCCACGCCTTCCCTGCGCGCTCTCGAGCACCACGACGCTTTCATCGAGCGCCACATCGGCCCCAACGACGCCGAAGTCGCGCAGATGCTGCGCACGGTCGGTTACGACTCGCTGGAGGCGATGACCGACGCCATCGTCCCCGGCAGCATCAAGTCGGCCGCGCCGCTGGCATTGCCGGCCGCCATGACCGAGGTCGAGGCGCTGGCCAAGATCCGCGTCATCGCCGACAAGAACCAGGTGTTCCGCAGCTTCATCGGCCAGGGCTATTACGGCACCCACACGCCCAACGTGATCCTGCGCAACATCCTCGAGAACCCGGCCTGGTACACCGCCTATACGCCGTACCAGGCGGAGATCTCGCAGGGCCGCATGGAAGCGCTGATCAACTTCCAGACGATGTGCGCCGACCTCACCGGCATGGAGATCGCCAACGCCTCGCTGCTCGACGAGGCCACCGCCGCTGCCGAGGCGATGACCCTGGCCAAGCGATCGGCCAAGTCGAAGTCGAACGTGTTCTTCGCCTCCAATGCAGTGCACCCGCAGACGCTGGAACTGCTGCGCACCCGCGCCGAGCCGCTGGGCATCGAGCTGGTCATCGCCGACGACAGCGAGGCCGCCAGCATCGACAGCTTCGGCGTGCTGCTGCAGTACCCCAACACGTTCGGCCAGCTCTCACTCGGTAACGGCGGCGACTACCAGGCGCTGACCGATTCCGTGCACGCCCGCGGCGGCGTGGTCGCCGTCGCCACCGACCTGCTCGCGCTGACCCTGATCGCCGCGCCCGGCGAATGGGGCGCCGACATCGTCGTCGGCAACACCCAGCGCTTCGGCGTGCCGTTCGGTTTCGGCGGCCCGCACGCGGCCTTCATGGCCTGTCGCGACGCCTACAAGCGCTCGATGCCGGGCCGCCTGATCGGCGTCTCGGTCGATGCCGAAGGCAAGCCGGCCTACCGCCTGACGCTGCAGACGCGCGAGCAGCACATCCGCCGCGAGAAGGCCACCAGCAACATCTGCACCGCACAGGTGCTGTTGGCGGTGATGGCATCGATGTACGCCGTTTACCACGGCCCGGACGGCCTGACCCGCATCGCCCGCCGCACCCACCGCCTGGCCGCGATCCTGGCCGGCGCGCTGCGCCAGGCCGGCGTCACCGTCGGCCCGGACTTCTTCGACACCCTGCACGTGGTCGATGTCGACGCCGACGCCATCCACGCCCAGGCCGTCGCCGCGCGCATCAACCTGCGCCGCATCGACGGCAAGAGCCTGGGCATCAGCCTGGATGAAACCACCACGCGCGAAGACGTGGTCGCCATCGCCGCGCTGTTCGGTGCAACCATCACCGACATCGACGCGCTCGACTCGGCCACGACCGATGCCCTGCCGGCCGGCCTCAAGCGCGCCAGCGCGTTCCTGACCCATCCGGTGTTCAACACCCACCACAGCGAGCACGAGTTGCTGCGCTACATGCGTGCGCTGGCCGACAAGGACCTGGCGATGGATCGCACCATGATCCCGCTGGGCAGCTGCACCATGAAGCTCAACGCCACCGCCGAGATGATCCCGGTGACGTGGCCGGAGTTCGGCAACATCCATCCGCTGGCGCCGGCCGCGCAGGCGACGGGCTACAAGGAGCTGATCGACGGCCTGGAAGCGATGCTGGTCGAGTGCACCGGCTACGACGCGGTCAGCCTGCAACCCAACTCCGGCGCGCAGGGCGAATACGCCGGCCTGCTCGCGATCCGTGCCTACCATCGCTCGCGCGACGAGGCCCATCGCGACATCTGTCTGATCCCGGAATCGGCGCACGGCACCAACCCGGCCTCGGCGCAGATGTGCGGCATGCAGGTCGTGGTGACCAAGTGCGACGCCAACGGCAACGTCGATGTCGAAGACATCCAGCGCGCGGCTGAAAAGTACAGCGCGCGCCTGGCCGCGCTGATGATCACCTACCCGTCCACGCACGGCGTGTTCGAGGAAGACATCGTCAAGATCTGTGAGATCGTCCATGCCCACGGTGGCCAGGTGTACACCGACGGCGCCAACATGAACGCCCTCGTCGGCGTCGCCAAGCCGGGCAAGTGGGGTTCGGACGTGTCGCACCTCAACCTGCACAAGACCTTCTGCATCCCGCACGGCGGCGGCGGCCCGGGTGTTGGTCCGTGCGCGGTGAAGTCGCACCTGGCGCCGTTCCTGCCGCGCACGCTCGGCGGCGAAGGTGCGGTCGGCATGGTCAGCGCGGCCAGCTTCGGTTCGGCCTCGATCCTGCCGATCAGCTGGATGTACATCACGATGATGGGCAGCGCCGGCCTGCGCCGCGCGACGCAGGTGGCCCTGCTCAACGCCAACTACATCGCCACGCGCCTGGCCCCGCACTACGAGACGCTCTATACGGGCCGCAACGGCCTGGTCGCGCACGAGTGCATCCTCGATCTGCGCCCGCTCAAGGACGCCACCGGCATCGGTGCCGAGGACGTGGCCAAGCGCCTGATCGACTTCGGCTTCCACGCCCCGACGCTGAGCTTCCCGGTCGCCGGCACACTGATGGTGGAGCCGACCGAGAGCGAGTCGCTGCACGAACTCGACCGTTTCATCGACGCGATGATCCAGATCCGCGACGAGATCCGCGCGATCGAGGACGGCAAGCTCGACCGCGAGGACAACCCGCTCAAGCACGCCCCGCACACCGCCACCGCGGTCAGCGCCAGTGAGTGGACCCACGCCTACCCGCGCGAGCTGGCCGCCTTCCCGCTGCCGAGCCTCAAGCAGCAGAAGTACTGGCCGCCGGTCGCCCGCGTCGACAACGTCTATGGCGATAAAAACGTCATGTGCGCCTGCATCCCGGTGGATGCATACAAGGACGACCCCGTCGAGGCGTAAGCACCGCGCGATCGACCCAGAAGAGGCCCCGCGATTGCGGGGCCCTTTTTTTGTCCGTCATCCCGCGTAGGCGGGGGCGATGTGCCGCTGCTTGCGAGCCACTGGTTCGCGCGGCGCTGAGCGCCATCGGGCTATGCCCGGTGGCCAGGGATCGAAGATCCATGGACGTTCGCTCTGCTCGTGAACACCCGTTGCGATCACTCTGCTACTGTCCCTCCCATCCGCCCTCTTCGCAGCGATGACGCATGGACTTCTTGAAGATCATGAAGTCGTTCGAGGAATTCCTCTACGAGGCCGTGACTTGGCTGGTGTTCTTTCCTCGGACCCTGTGGCGGGTGGTCCGCCATCCGCAACGGATGGCGCGCTATGCCGACGACGAACTGGGCGACCCGCTGCGCAGCCAGTTCAGCGACGCGCTCAGTCCACCGCTGTTCCTGGTGCTGGCGGTGCTGTTGGCGCATGCCCTTGAGATCGCCATGCATGCAACGATGCCGGTGACCGTCAACGAACTGTCCCGCACAGTGTTCGGCTCGCAGCAGAACCTGCTGATCTACCGTGCGATCACCTTCGGCATCTGGCCGCTGATCGCTACCGTGTACCTGCTCCACCGCACTCGCACGCCGCTCGACCGCGAGACCATGCGGCGTCCGTTCTACGTGCAGTGCTACCTGGCCGCGCCATTCGCGATCGCCCTGTCCAGCGGCACGGTGTTCGTGCGCCTAAAGGACCCGACGACGCAGTTGGCCGGCCTTTTCATCATGGCGGTGGCCTGCCTCTGGTATGTGTGCGTGCAGGCACACAGGTTCCGCCTGATCCTGCAGCTGCCATGGTGGCGTGCGGTCAGCGCGACCCTGCTGGTGCTGATACTGGGTATGGTGATCAACACCCTGATCGCGGTGGTGCTGCTGTCGCCCGGCTAGGGCATCTGCGGGTCAACAACTTGCTGGCCGTTGCATCACGGACGCGAGCACTCCATGAAAAAGGTTCCGCATTGCGGGCTGTCTTCTGGCGTACATGCATAGCTGCGCTATTGCCTCATTCACTTGCCGGCGACCAGCAACGCGGTTGCGTCAACGTTCTTCACGCCCTTGATCTTCGTGGCGACCGCGACGGCCTTGTCGGCGTGGGCCTTGCTGTCGACCGTGCCCGTCGATCAAGCTCGCAGAAACAAAAGGCTCCGAACAGGAGCCTTTTGTTTCGTGCAGCGGGCCGGATCACCTCAGCCGCGGTTCTTCTTCAGCCACATATCTATTTCCGGCAGCTGCTCGTCACGCACCTTGCGGCGATAGACGATGTTGGCGATTGCCGTGTCGGCAGCGCGGCGCGAACCGGCGGCGATATGCGCATCGGCGTAGGCGGTGATCTTGTCGATCATCGCCGCATCCAGCGAATTTCCAGCCAGCCCCGGGTAGTAGCGGCTCAGCGAGGTGGTGTCGACCTTGGTGTCGACTTGCTCGCGGTGCGCCACGGCGTAGTCGAATGCCAGGTCGGGATGGTGCCAGGCGACCGCCGAGATCATGCGGGCGCTGTTGGTCTCGCCGGGTTCCGCGGTCAGCGCCAGCTCCAACGCGCGTCGCGCCAGCTTCGGGTCTTCCGCCGATGACAGCAGTGCGTAGTACTGGTCCTTCACCAGTGGGGTCTTCTCGGCCTTCGCCGCGGCGTGCAGTCGCTCCCAGGTCGCGGCGTCGGCGTGTGCCGCCACCACGCCCAGGATGGTCTTGCGCAGCGCCGCCGGCATAGCAGCGGCGTCGTTCGCGCTGGCCGCATAACGCCGTTGCGCCTCGGCGACGACCGCGCGGTCGCCCAACGACGACAACGCGTCGATCAGTTGCATGCGCAGGATCGCGACCGGGCCGGCCTCATCGGCCTTCGCCTCCCAACCCACCCGCGCGAATGCCGGCGCCAGCGTAGCCACCGCGAACTTGCGAAACCGGGCCTGGCGCGCGGCATCGCCCCGGTAATAGGCGTCGAGGCCCTGCAGGTTGTCGGCAATGCCGCCCCATAGCTTCGGGTCAGCATCGAGCGGCGTGGCCGCGGCGAGGTCCAGGTAATCCGACGCCGGCCGCAGGCCGGCCATGCCCAGTGCCCAGGCATCGCCCATCAGGCCGAGCTGGTCGATCGGCGCGAGCGTGGCGAAGCCGTCGCGGATCGCATCGAACTGCGGCTGCGCGTACAGCGTGCGGTAGTAACCGCTCTGGCCGGCATTGACGATCACCGGGCCGCAACCGGCAACGTCGAGCACACCGGCGCCGCCCTCCACCACCGTGCGCGCCGGCGCGCTGCCCGCGACCTGCGCAATCACCGGCACGCGCCACGTCAATGGCTGCTTGTCAGGACGGTCTTTGGTGAACTCGCCCTGGCTCAGCTTCAACGTGGTCTTGCCGGCATTGCAGGTTGCCGATTCCACGCGGATCAGCGGAACGCCCGGCTGCAGGGTGAAGTCGTGGGCGATATCGAGGATTGGTTTGCCCGCCGCGGCCTGCACCTGCCGCCACAGATCGTCCGACACGGTGTTGCCGTACGCATGTTCTTTCATGTAACGACGCACGCCCTCGCGCCAGGCGTCCTCGCCGACGAAACCCTCGAGCATGCGGATGACCGCGCCTCCCTTGGAATAGGTGATCGCGTCGAAGGCCTGGCTGGCCTGCTCCACCGTTTCCACGTGCTGCACCACCGGGTGCGTGGAAGCGACCGCATCGCGACCCATCGCGGCCTCGCGCCCGCCCACCGCGTTGAGCTGCGTGTTCCATTCCGGGTGCAGCTTGGCCGTGGTGCGACCCGCCATCCAGGTGGCGAAACCCTCGTTGAGCCACAGGTCGTCCCACCAGCTCATCGTCACCAGGTTGCCAAACCACTGGTGCGCGATCTCGTGCGCGGCGACCGCGTACACGCGCTGCTTGTCCGATTGCGTGGAGATGCTTGGATCGAGCAGCAGCGTGTGCTCGAAGGTGAAGATCGCGCCCCAGTTCTCCATCGCGCCGAAGAACTGGCTGCTGCCCGGCGAGGCCACGTTGTCGAGCTTGGGCAGCGGATACGGGACGCCGAAGTAGTCGTTGTACTCGCGCAGCACATCGACCGTGGACTCCAGCGCGAACTTGGCCTGGTCGATCAATCCGGTCTGGGCGACGACGCCGACCTCGGTGGCTCCGGCCTGCAGCGTCGCGCGCTCGAAATCACCGAGGCTGAAGAACAGCAGGTAGGTGGACATCCTGGGCGACTGCGCGAACTTGACGCGCTTGCTGCCGTTGCCCAGGTCGGTGGTCTCCACCACCGGCATGTTGCTCACCGTCATCTGGCTCGACGGCACGGTCGCGGTCAGGGCGAAGGTCGCCTTGTAGCTGGGCTCGTCCCACGACGGCACGAACTTGCGCGCGTCGGAGTTCTCGAACTGCGTGTACAGCGCGCGCTTCTTGCCGGCCTTGCTGTCGTAGTCGATCGCGAACAGGCCGTTGGCCTGCGTGCCGATCTTTCCCGTGTAATCGGTGGCCAGCGTGTAGCGGCCCGGAGCCAGCGCCCGCTCGAAGGCGAAGGTCGCGGTCTGCGTCTTGGCATCGGTGGACACCTTCGGCGCCATCGGCACGGCGCGCGAGCCCGCGGCGGCCAATGACGTGTTGGCGAAGGCCATGTCAACCGCGTGCAGGGTGATCGACGTCGTCGGCTGCAGCACCTCCAGGGTGATCGCCACGTGGCCATCAAAACTCATCGATTGCGCATTCGGCACCACTGCCACGTCGTAGTGCACGGGCCGCACGCTGCGCGGCAGCTGCGTGGTGGGCAGCGCGGCAGAGCCGGCCGCAGGGGCCGTTGTCCCGGCCACGGCGGTCACGCAACCACCGGCCAGAACCAGAGCAATGGCAGAAACCAGTAAACGACGCATGACGCCCCCTCATAGTCGATGGCCCTCGGGCCGGAGGCCGATGTTCCCCATCGGCCAGTCAATGGAATCAGGCGCAACCGCCCTCCCCCATGCACCTTGCCAGACCATCGCTGTGCCGGTCATGTGCACATGGTCCCTGGCCACCGGTGTCGGCGCTGATGCCCCACAAAATTTGAAACGGGTCACATCCAGCGGCCCGCTTGTGCGTCGGCAGCCATCGCGCAGGCGGGACAGCCATCCCGTGTACGTTGTACAGGCCGGTCAGGGCGAGGCCGGGGTGCGCGGTCTGCGTGCCGCCTTTGGCTTGACCGCGGGCAGCAACGAGGTCAGCTTCTGGTAGCGCTCGAACAGGAAGGCGACGCGTTCAGCGTCGGTCTTGAACACGCGCTTGCCGTAGGCGGCATCGACCGCGCGGTCGAGCGCCTGGTGGGCCTTGACCAGCGCCGGCGGCATCGTGGTCGGGTCGTAGAGGTCGGCCAGGGTGCTGCCGGGGAATGCGGCACGCGCGTCGAGCACGGCCTGGGCGTCTTGCTCAATCGCTTCGCCTTGCTTGTCGCTGGGCGAGTCAGGCCAAGGGAAGTTGTTGTAGACGATGGTGTTGGAATACTGATAGTCGCTTTTCATGCGTCCACCTGTAGCCCGCATCCAAGCCATGTGCATGACGGAACTCAAAACTCCGAAGTGATAAAGCCCGGCATCGGGAACTACCTGCAAGCTGCCTGTCGCAATGTCATCCGCCGTGAGAAATCCGATGGGTAGATAGTCCCGTCTTTCCGAGGACACCTTGGGTATAGCCAAGTACGAGGCTGTTGGCTGCCGGTTCTCAGAGAAAACGGACGGGCGGGCGGCCCACTCTTTTGTACGCGCCTTGTCGCTCGCAGCTCGCCCGTGCCTCACGCGTTCGACGCGCTCGAGCACTGGCGGCATAGCACGCAGCTCCATTGGTGATATCCCTTCCAGCCATAAACACCAACGTTCATTGCCGTTGATCAATTCTTCGGAACCGTAAACCCGTTTTGTCCATTTACTCGCTGCAGGGCAACTACGAAGAAGATCGGAACGTTCTTCGCCATTTAAGAACAAATATCCGAAGTCAGTCGCTTCACTACCTTTAGTGATCTCGGGGACCCGAGACAACGGCCGGATTCGACGCGTAATCACCACCTCGGGGCCATCCTGCAAGTACGCATTAATGCGGGCTGCGGAGAGCTCAAGTGGTTCTCCCGACTGATTCGCGTAAACAAAAAGACGGGCCCGCTCCGGAGCTAGCGATGCGAACCCGATGATCACGCAATGAACCGCAGCATTCTTTCGCGCCTCGTTGCTCCACTTGAAAGTCTGATGCGCAAACTGGATGTGCATTCCGCGCCGATACAGCTCGGTCCAAAGCACACCGACTTGTTCACCTTGCGTGATCGAATTTGTTGACACAAAGGCGCATCGGCAGTATCCCCCCCCCGTAATCTCAGCAGCTTTGAGATACCAGGCCGCGACGAAGTCCAACACGCCCGCGCCTTTCACGCCCGCAAATACTCGCGCCATATCTGCCTTCTGCGCGGCGCTCTGTTCCTTCTTCCCCACGAACGGCGGATTGCCGAGGATGTAATCCAGCTCCGCCGCCGGCACCACGTCATTCCAATCAATCCGCAACGCATTGCCGTGCACGATCGTCGCCGACTTCTTCAGCGGCAGGCGCTCGAACGGGTTGCCGAACAGTTCGCTGACACGCAGATTGACCTGATGGTCCACCAGCCACAGCGCCAGCTGGGCGATCTGTGCGGGGAACTCCTCGATCTCGATGCCGTAGAACTGGTCGACGTTGCACTTGATCAGCAGGCGCGGGTCGGTGATCTGGCCGGCTTCCTGGTCCTTCTCGTACAAGGCCAGGATCACGTCGAGTTCGAGCAGGCGCAGTTCGCGGTAGGCAATGACAAGGAAGTTGCCGCAGCCGCAGGCCGGGTCGAGGAAGGTCAGCGCCGCCAGCTTCTCGTGGAACTCGTGCAGCTTGGCGCGGCTGTTTTTCACCTTGGCGAACTCGGCCCGCAGCCCGTCGAGGAACAGCGGCCCGATCAGTTTGAGGATGTTCTTCTCGCTGGTGTAGTGCGCGCCCAGGTTGCGCCGCGCCTTCTCGTCCATGATCGACTGGAACAGCGCGCCGAAGATGGCCGGGCTGATCTCGCTCCAGTCCAGCCCGGCGGCATCGAGCAGGCGCTCGCGCATGGTGGCGTCGAACGCGGCCGGCGGCAGCGGTTCGGCGAACAACTTGCCGTTGACGTAGGGGAAGCCGGCCAGTTGCTCGTCCAGGGTCTTCTGGCGCGCGTCCTCGGCAGTGTTGAGCACATGGAACAGCGCGCTGAGCTGCGCGCCCAGATCGCTACCATCGTCGGCGGTGCGTTGCTCGATGAAGTCCTGGAAGCGGCGACGCGGCTCGAAGATGCCGGTGTCTTCAGCGAACAGGCAGAACAGCACGCGCACCAGCAGCATCTCCAGTGTATGGCCGCTGTAGCCACTGCTCTTGAGCGCATCGTGCAGCTTGCCCATGCGCTCGGCGGCCTTGATGTTGGCCGGGTCCTCGTCCTTGAACGCGCGGCTCTGGTAGCCGGCGATGAAGCCGAACAGACGCACGTGGCGGTGCAGCTCCTTCAGCGGGAAGTCGTGCTGCTCGCCGGATTCCAGGTCGTAGAGACGGAAGCGGGCGAAGTCGGAGACCAGCACGTAGCGCGGCAGGTCGCGGTCCTTCAAACCGGGGAAATAGTCGCGCGCCTGCGAGGCGGCGCGGTCGAGATCCTTGCCGCGCGATTTGTGCTCGACCAGCAGGATGCCCTTCCACAGCAGGTCGATGAAGCCGCCACTGCCGTCGTTGCGCTTGACCGGCACCTCGAAGCTGGCGATGCGCCGGCGATTGACCCCGAACACCTCGAAGAAGGCGTCCCAGAAGGTCTTGGCTTCGGCGTCTTCGGACGACTCGCCCTCCCACTCCTTGGAAAAGGCGATGGCGCGGGTCTTGATCTCGTTCCAGCTCAGCGGCACACGTCGCTCCCCTAATCACAGCGAGTTGGCAGGATACGACAGGCGGTCACGGCGCCAACGCCCGGCACGCGACCTGATGCGGGGCTGTGGTCCGGCAACCAAGGGGGAGCGCGCCGAGCCGGGGCTCGCCCCAACCGCCAAATCTGGCAAACTCCACCCCGCTCCAGTCGCCGGCCTGCGGTCGGTCACGGACCACACGCCACAGGGAACGCGGCGGGGCATCACCGGTCGGTTGCAGGCTCGCGATGGCGGGCACGCCGGCCTCTCACACGGAACGCAAAGGAGATTGCAGTGAGCCAAAACCTTCTATCCCTCACCCTGACCGGCGACCAGCTGATGGCGATCGACCAGGCCCTGGCCGCACTCGAAACCCAGCTGGCGGGATTGATCTCGCTGGACGGCGACGAGCGGCGCAGCCTGGCGCGCATGGGCGACAAGTCCGAGGCCTTCTGCCGGCAGGCGCTCAACGTGCTGGCGCAGAACCCGCAGGTGGTGCCGCCCAGCCTGGACCTGGCCGAGGCGCAGGCCGACCTGGCCGCGATCGACGTGCTGCGCCCGCGCCTGCAGCGGTTGCAGCGACTGACCGAGCGCGCCAACGACACCGAGATCGCGCTGGGCAGCGACGTGATGAGCTGCGCGCTGGAGGGCTATGCGCTGCTCAAGGTGTCGGGCAGGAACCAGGGCCTGGAGGGGCTGCGCAAGGAACTGTCGTCGCGGTTCGCCAAGGCGCCGCGGCCGGTGGCGCCGGTGTCGGGGTGATCGTCAGCGCGGTTGGCAGGTAGGGGGACTGCAGGTTTCTGGCTTCGTTGGCCCTCTCCCCAACCCCTCTCCCATCGGGAGAGGGGCTTGAAGGGCAAAAAGCCGCAGCGATGCGGCTTTTTGCTTTTCGGATGCCAGAAAATGCGGCGGGGTTGCCACGGGTGACGGCGCGCATGCCGGTCGGCGCTGCTGCGCGGCCGAAACAAGCGACGGTGTTGCCACCATGAGCGGCGCCCTTGCCGCTCATGGCGGCAACGATGGCGAAAAAAGCGACACGCGCGCCCATCGAAGGCGGCATCGCTGCCGTGTCGGGGGACCGCGTCGCCGCTCATGGCGGCGAGGTCGGCGCTGGATGTAGGAGCGGCTTCAGCCGCGAGCTCTACGTTGGATGTCGAGGTAATGCGGCCTGGCCGGGAATGGCATACGGAGGCTCGCGGCTGAAGCCGCTCCTACATAAGGGCCGCGGTCCATCGTCGTCCTGCTGGCCGGCACCTGACCCGTCATGACCCGCTTCCGGCGCTTCGCGCCATCTTCTCCTGGTGGGAGGACGATGCAGGAGCAGCTTCAGCCGCGAGCTCTACGTTGGGTGTCGGGGTAATGCGGCCTGGCCGGGAATGGCATGCGGAAGCTCGCGGCTGAAGCCGCTCCTACAGAAAAAGGGCCACGGCGCGTCATCGTCCTGCTGGCCGGCAAACGAAAAGGCCCCGCATCGCGGGGCCTTTTGATAGGCGCGTCATCCCCGCTTTCGCGCGGGGATGACGCGCGAGGGCGCTTACGCCCAGGGATCGCGCAGGGTCATCGTCGCTTCGCGGCCGGGGCCGGTGGAGACCATCGCCAGCGGGCAGCCCGAGAGTTCTTCCAGCGCGCGCAGGTAGGCGCGGGCGGCGGCGGGCAGCTTGTCCCATTCGGTGATGCCGGCGGTGGATTCCTCCCAGCCCGGGAACTCCAGGTACACCGGCTCGCACTCGTCCCAGCCCTGGGCGTCGAGCGGGGCGTACTCGCTCTGCTTGCCGTGGTACTTGTAGGCCACGCACATCTTCAGCGACGGCATGCCGTCGAGGATGTCGAGCTTGGTGATGCACAGGCCGTTGATGCCGTTGATCGCGACGGCGCGCTTGAGCGCGACGATGTCGATCCAGCCGCAGCGGCGCGGGCGGCCGGTGGAGGCGCCGTACTCGGCGCCGCGGTCGCGGATGCCCTGGCCGATCTCGTCGTTGAGTTCGGTCGGGAACGGGCCGCCGCCGACGCGGGTGGCGTAGGCCTTGCAGATGCCAAGCACGTAGTCGATCGCCTCGACGCCGACGCCGGTGCCGGCGAGCGCGCCGCCGACGGTGGTGTTGCTGGACGTGACGTACGGATAGGTGCCGTGGTCGATATCGAGCAGCGCGCCCTGCGCGCCTTCGAACAGCACGCGCTTGCCCTGCTTGCGCAGGTCATGAAGGATGCCGGCGACGTCGGACTTCATCGGCTGCACGTACTCGCCGAATTCCAGCGCCTCGTCAAAGGTCTGCTGGAAGTCGACGGCGTCGGCGCCCAGGTACTTGGTCAGCACGAAGTTGTGGTAGTCCAGCGCGGTGCGCAGCAGTTCTTCGAGCTGCTTGGGGTAATGCAGGTCGGCGACGCGGATGCCGCGACGGGCGACCTTGTCTTCGTAGGCCGGGCCGATGCCACGGCCGGTGGTGCCGATGGCCTTGCCGCCGGCGGCCTTCTCGCGGGCCTGATCCAGGGCGATGTGGTACGGCATGATCAGCGGTGTGGCCGGGCTGATCTTCAGGCGCGAACGCACGTCGACGCCGGTGGCTTCGAGCTCGGCGATTTCCTTCTTGAGCGCGGCCGGGCTGAGCACCACGCCGTTGCCGATCAGGCACAGCGCGTCGTCGCGCAGGATGCCGGACGGGATCAGGTGCAGGACGGTCTTCTTGCCGTTGATGACCAGGGTGTGGCCGGCGTTGTGGCCGCCCTGGAAGCGCACGACCGCACCGATTTCCTCGGTCAGCAGATCGACGATCTTGCCCTTGCCTTCATCGCCCCATTGGGCACCGAGAACGACGACTGACTGACCCATTACGCTTTACTCCAGCTGCATATCGTAGGAGCGGCTTCAGCCGCGACCCGTGCGACGCCGTGGGTCGCGGCTGAAGCCGCTCCTACGGAGCCCTGACACGGAAAAAGCCGAAGGGACGGCCCCTCCGGCTTTTGTGCATTATCCGGGTTTTAGGGGGGTGTAACCACCCCGGCGTGGTGAGCGGACAGATTCGGCTCAGCCGCGCCCGCCGCGGCATGCCGAACCCGGCCACCGGCACGCGGGTGATCGCTGCCGGCGGCCCAGACAAACGTCGCTGGGTCCCCGCCTTCGCGGGGATGACGGCGCGAGATTGTTCATGTGTGCGAGAGCCGGCTACTGGCGCACCCACCACAGCGAGACCAGACCGAGGCCGGCCACGACCGCACCGACCACGCGCAGCTGCCGGTTGGGCATCGCGTGCATCTGTTCGATCGCGCGCTTCCAGCCGCCTGGCGCCACGAACAGGAACAGCCCCTCCAGCACCGCGACCAGGCACAGTGCCGAGACCAGCTCCAGCGCCATGCTCAGCGGTCGGACTTGAGGTACTGCAGGAACGGGTCGTCGCGGTCGAGCACGATCACGCCCTCGCCGTCGGCGAACGACTTGCGGTAGGCCTCGAGGCTGCGCTGGAACGCGTAGAACGCCGGGTCCTTGTTCGCCGCCTGGGCGTAGGCGCGCGCGGCGGTGGCATCGCCCTCACCGCGCAGGCGCTGGGCGTCGCGCTCGGCCTCGGCCACGATCACCGCCTGCTCGCGGTCGGCCTGGGCACGCACGGTCTGCGCCTGCTCGGCGCCTTCCGCACGCAGGCGGCTGGCCACCTGCTGGCGCTGCGCGCGCATGCGACGGTAGACGTCCTGGATGACCTGGCTGTCGGTGGGCAGGTCGATCTGCTTGATGCGCAGGTCGATGATCTGCACGCCCATGGTCGCGGCACCCTCGTTGATCGACGTGAGCTGCGGGCCGATCACCTCGGTGCGCGAGCCCGACACCACCTGCGACAGCGTGCGCGCGTTGATCTCGTTGCGCAGCGAGTCCTTGATGATCGGCGCCAGGCGCTGCACGGCGACGGATTCGTCACCGCCGGTGGCGCGGTAGAACGCGCGCACGTCCTTGATCATGCCCACGGCGAAGAAGTCGACGCTGACGTCCTTGCGCTCGGAGGTCAGGTAGCGCTCGGGTTCGGCGTCGAGCACCTGCAGGCGGCGGTCGAACACGCGCGCGGTCTCGACCAATGGCCACTTGAAGTGCAGGCCGGCACCGATGTCGCTGCGCGAGACGCGACCCAGGTTGAGCACCATCGCGGTCTGGCCTTCACGCACCACGAAGACCGAGCCCAGCAGGGCCAGCAAGACCGCTACCACGGTCGCGATCCAGAACGAGAATCTCATCGGGTGACCTCCTCACGGCCAGTCGGACGTGGCGTGCGGCCAGTGCGGCCGGCCTGCTCGGCCTGTTGTTGTTCGATGGCGGTGACGGTCGGCGCCAGGCTTTCCGGCAACAACCCGGACGTGCCCCCCCCGCTGCTCGCGCCACCCTTGTTCTGCATCGGCACGTAGATCAGCTGGCGCGAATCGCCACCGACGATCTTGCGGTTGTCGGTGAGCACTTCCTGCACCGACTCCAGCCACAGGCGCTTGCGGGTGACTTCCGGCGCCAGCTTGTACTGGTCGACCAGCAGCGAGAAGCGGTCGGCGTCGCCCTGGGCGCGCGCGACCGTGGCGGTCTTGTAACCCTCGGCGACGGTGCGCACGCGCGCGGCCTGGCCGCGGGCTTCCGGCACCACCTGCGCGGCGTAGGCGCGGGCCTCGCTGATCAGGCGGTCCTTGTCCTGCTGGGCGCTGTTGACGTCGTCGAAGGCCGGCTTGACCTCTTCCGGCGGGCGCGCGTTGGGCAGGTTGAGTTCGGTGACGACCAGGCCGGTGCGGTAGGCGTCCAGCGATTTCTGCAGCTGCACGCGCGCCGACACCGCCAGCGCGCTGCGGGCGCCCAGCACGGTGTCGAGCGTGGAGCGGCCGACCTGCTCGCGCACGGTGCTCAGCGCCGCCTGCTGCAGCATCTGGTCGCCGTCGCGAGTGCCGAACACGTAACGGCGCGGGTCGCTGACGCGGTACTGCACGTTGATTTCGACCTGCACGATGTTCTCGTCGGCGGTGAGCACCGGCACGTTGTCGCTGAAGGTCTTGATCTGGGTGGCGTTGACCTTGATCACGCGCTCGATCGGCCACGGCGCCTTGAGGTGCGGGCCCGGCTGCAGCACGCGCGCGAACTGGCCGAAGCGCAGCACCACGCCGCGCTCCTGCTCGGTCACCAGCACGAAGCAGTTGAATACCAGCCACAGGCCGAACACGAGCGCGATCCAGCGCAGGATGCTGTTGCCACCACCCGCACCGCCGCCGAGGCTGCCGAACAGGTTGCGCAAGGGATCGAGCAATGCATCCAGGCCGCGGCCATTGGGTTTGCGCTGCCGCGGCGACCGACCGTTGGGGTCGGAACCGCCGGAATTGTCACTGCCGGGGGTGTTCCAGGCCATGCCTGCTCCAAGATGGGAAACGCACCCGCGTTCAGGCGGGCATCCGTCGATTCTAGGTGGGGGCCCTCACGGCCTCAAGCAAGGTGCCACCGTCTCACTGGGAATCGAGGTCGGTAATCACCGTTTCCAGCAAAGGCCGCAGGGCCTCGCCGTGGGCCTGTACGAACAGGCGCTGGGCATCGGCCACGGCCAGGTCGACGGTCAACAGCCAGCCGGCCTCGTCGTGGGACTCGGCCTTGACCGCGCCCAGCGCATGCAGGCGTGCGCGCAGGCGCGCGGCTTGCGGTGGCAACCGCAACTCGCCGCTGACATGGCGCAGCTGCAGGGCTTCGGCGATCGCGGCGCGGAGCACGTCCAGGCCCTGGCCGTCGCGTGCGGACACCCATACCCGCATGCGGCCTTCGGCCGGGCGGTCGTGGCGCGGCTGCGCGCCCTCGACCTTGTCGATCTTGTTGAACACCAGCAGCTGCGGGATGTCGCCGGCGCCGATCTCGTGGAGCACGGCGTCGACCTGGGCAATACGCTCGTCGCGCAACGGGTCGGCGGCATCGACGACATGCAGCAGCAGGTCGGCCTCGCGCGATTCCGACAGGGTCGAACGGAACGCGGCCACCAGTTCGTGCGGCAGGTCGCGGACGAAACCGACGGTGTCGGCCAGAACCACGCCGCCGCCGGACAGTTCGATGCGGCGCACGGTGGGATCGAGCGTGGCAAACAGCTGGTCGGCGGCGTAGGCCTCCGCACCGGTCAGCGCATTGAACAGGGTCGACTTGCCGGCGTTGGTGTAGCCGACCAGGGCCACGCGCGGCAGCTCGCTGCGCACGCGCGCACGGCGCATCTGGGTGCGTTGCACCTCGACCTTGTCCAGACGCTTCTGCAATTGCTCCAGGCGTTTCTGCAGCAGGCGGCGGTCGGTTTCGAGCTGCGTCTCGCCGGGACCGCGCAGGCCGATGGAGCCGCCGCGCTGGCGCTCCAGGTGGGTCCAGCCGCGCACCAGGCGCGTGGCCATGTGCTTGAGTTGGGCCAGCTCGACCTGCAGCTTGCCTTCGGCGCTGTGCGCGCGCTGCGAGAAGATGTCGAGGATGAGACCGGTGCGGTCGACCACGCGGCGCTCGAGCAGGCGCTCGAGGTTGCGCTCCTGGCCCGGCGACAGCGGATGGTTGACCAGGATCAGGTCGGCGCCGCTGGCATCGGCCGCGGCCTTGACCTCTTCCAGCTTGCCGCTGCCGATCAGCATGGCCGCATTCGGGCGGTCGATGCGCGCGGTCAGCACGGCGGCCACGGTCGCACCGGCCGAACGGGCCAGATCGGCAAACTCTTCCAGCAGATCCTCATCCGGCGGTCCGCCGGCGTGAGGCTGGATCAACAAGGCATGCTCGCCCTTGCGGGATCGTTCAAACAAAGCGGGTCATGCCTCTCATCTGATCATTCGGCTTCGTCGCCGTCTTCGTCACCGTTGCCCTCGCCCGACTGGACGTAGCCACCACCCGGTCCCACGCGCACGTTGCGCGCCGGCACCACGGTCGAGATTGCGTGCTTGTAGACCATCTGGCTCACGGTGTTGCGCAGCAGCACCACGAACTGGTCGAAGGACTCGATCGTGCCTTGCAGCTTGATGCCGTTGACAAGGTACACCGAGACCGGCACGCGCTCGCGACGTAGCGCATTCAGGAAAGGATCCTGCAAAGATTGCCCCTTGGACATCGTAATTTCCCCAGCTAGTTCTAGTTATAGGGCGGCTGGCCGTGGCCCGGCCGCGTCGCCGGTAGCTGTCCCCACAGCGGCGACCGGCCGATGTTAGCGCAACTGGGCGCGCGGCACCCGCACCGCATTCGCCACGCTTACAGGGATGCCGGCCCCGCGCCGTCCATGAACAGTGCCCGCGCCGCCTCCAGGGCCGGGCGTTCGCGCAGGGGGTCGAACCACTGCGCGTCGAGCTGTCCGCGCAGCCAGGTCAGCTGGCGCTTGGCGAGCTGGCGGGTGGCGAAGACACCGCGGTCGCGGAACCCGGCGGCGTCGGTGGCGCCGTCGAGGTGCTCCCAGGCCTGGCGGTAGCCGACCGCGCGCAGGGCCGGCAGCTCCAGCGGGCGCGGGTGCGCCTGCAGCTCGGGCAGCGCGCGCAACCGTCGCACCTCGTCGAGAAACCCCGCCTGCAGCATCTGCTCGAAGCGGTGCTCGATGCGACCGTGCAGCTCGGCCCGGTCATCCGGTGCCAGCACCAGCTTCATCACACGCAGCGGCAGCCGCGGCAACTGTGTCGCCTCGCGCCGCCATTGGCTGATGCTGCGGCCGGACAGGCGGTGCACTTCGAGCGCGCGCTGGATGCGTTGCGCATCGGTCGCGTGGATGCGGGCCGCGGCCTCCGGATCGACCGCAGCCAACTGCGCATGCAATGCCGCCCAGCCGTGTTCGCCGGCCTCGGCCTCGATCCGTGCGCGCATCGCCGGGTCGGCCTCGGGCATCGGCGACAGGCCGTGCAGCAGGGCATGGAAATACAGGCCGGTCCCGCCGGCCAGGATCGGCAGTTTGCCGCGCGCGACGATACCGTCGAGTGCGCGACGGGCATCGACGGCGAACTCGGCCGCCGAATACGGCTGCCACGGCTCGCGCAGGTCGATCAGGTGGTGCGGCACCTGCGCGCGTTCGGCGGCACTGGGCTTGGCCGCGCCGATGTCGAGGCCGCGGTAGACCAGCGCCGAATCGACGCTGACGATTTCGCCGTCGAAGCGTTGCGCCCACTCCAGCGCGAGCGCGGTCTTGCCCGAGGCGGTCGGGCCCATCAGGGCTATCGCGATGGGGCGCGGATCGGCAGACATGGCAGGGGCGGCAGAACGGGGGGCTAGCCTCGCACACGCCCGGGCTTCCCGAAACCTTGCGCACGCGATTGGCCCCAGGCCTGCGATTGCAGCGCTATCGTGCTTTCCACAAGCGTTGTGGAGAACCGCTGGGGCAAGCCTGTTGATAAACACCTGCAGCCCAGACGCGGCAAGGCCCACGGCATGTTTGGCGATTTTTTGACCAGGCCTGCTCGACTGTCCACAAAGCCTGTGGACAAGGCTGCGGACAGTCGCGAGTGGACCACGCGCAAAGCCATGCCCCGCAAGGCCCGCCCCGAACATGGCGATAAATTGACCAGCGCATTCGCTTGACTCGACGTGCCGGATCGGCATCACCCACTCATCACATCACGATGACACGATGCCGACGTCACGGACGATTTCCACAGCGGCTGTGGACAAGCCTGCGGACAGCAGTGTGCAGAGAATGCTGCAGGCCAATAGCGGCGCGGCCCGCAGCAACATTGGCCAAAATTTGACCAGACAAAACGCTTGACTTACTCGTCGTCCGGCCATTTCGGCATCGACGGTGAAGGCGAACGGCGCGGCATCGATTGCGCGCCCAGTGCATTCCACACCTTCAAGGCATCGACGGTTGCGGCCACGTCGTGCACGCGCACGATCGTGGCGCCGCGTTGCACGGCGACCAGATGCGCAGCGACGGATCCGTATACGCGCTCACGTGGATCCTCGCGTCCGGTCAACTCGCCGATGCTGCGCTTGCGCGACAGGCCGGCCAGCACCGGCACGCCGAGTTCGGTGAACCGTTCGAGCTGTGCGAGCAGGGTGAGGTTGTGCTGCGTGTTCTTGCCGAAACCGAAACCGGGATCGACCACGATCCGTTTCTTGGCGATGCCGGCCATCTCGGCGGCAAAGAGACGTTCGGCGAGAAAGCGATGCACCTGCGCGACGACATCGTCGTAGTCCGGCGCGGACTGCATGCTGCGCGGTTCGCCTTGCATGTGCATCAGCACCACCGGCACGGCGAGCGCGGCAGCGGCATCCAGCGCGCCCTCGCGACGCAGCGCATAGACGTCGTTGATCATGCCGGCGCCGGCAGCGACCGCAGCGCGCATGACCTCGGGTTTGGAGGTGTCGATGCTGATAGGCAGCGCAGTTTCGCGCGCGAGGCGCTCGATCACGGCAACGGTGCGGCTCAGCTCTTCCTCCAGCGGTACCTCGGCGGCACCAGGACGCGTGGACTCGCCGCCGATGTCGAGGATGTCGGCACCCTCCTCCGCCAGCCGCAGTCCGTGCGCGACGGCCGCGTCGAGCTGGTCGTGCACGCCGCCGTCGGAGAACGAGTCCGGCGTGACGTTGACGATGCCCATTACGCGCGCGCGGTCGAGCACCAGTGGACGGCCGTTGCAGTCGAGGGTGAGGGAGGTGTCGAACATACGCAGGCTTCCAGGTCGATGCTGGCGCAGGGTAGCCCGGTGGAGTGGCGGGAGGAAGGCATCGGCCGTACTGGCCGCATCCAACCCACCAACAAAAAAGGGCCGGATTCACCCGGCCCTTTCTGTTGATCGCTATCCCACGGATCAGGTCTGCGCCGCAGGCCCGCCGATCGCACCCGGACGCTCGCCGTCGTCCTTGGCGGTCTTGCCCGCCTTCGACCAGTCCGCCGGCGGGCCCGGCACGCGGCCGGCCATGATGTCGTCGATCTGGTGCGCGTCGATGGTCTCGTACAGCAGCAGCGCCTCGGCCATCGCGTGCAGCTTGTCGAGGTTGTCCTTGAGTATCTGCGTGCTGCGGCCGTAGGCCTTGTCGAGGATGCCGCGGACGACCTCGTCGATCTTGCGCGCGGTCTCGTTGGACACGTTCTTGTGCTGCGTGACCGAACGGCCGAGGAACACCTCGTCCTCGTCCTCGCTGTAGGCGATCGGTCCCATCTCGTCGCTCAGGCCCCACTTGGTGACCATGTTGCGCGCCATCTTGGTCGCGCGCTCGATGTCGTTGGACGCACCGGTGGTGACCTTGTCGACGCCGAAGATCAGCTCCTCGGCGACGCGACCACCGTACAGCGAGCAAAGCTGCGACTCGATCGCGGTGCGGTTGTAGCTGTACTTGTCGCCTTCGGGCAGGTACATCGTCACGCCCAGCGCGCGACCGCGCGGGATGATCGTGACCTTGTAGACCGGATCGTGCTCGGGCACGACGCGACCAACGATGGCGTGACCGGCCTCGTGGTAGGCGGTGAGCTTCTTCTCGTCCTCGCTCATCGCCATCGAGCGGCGCTCGGCGCCCATCAGGATCTTGTCGCGCGCCTTGTCGAAGTGCTCCATGCGCACGTCCTTGGCGTTCTCGCGCGCCGCGAACAGGGCCGCCTCGTTGCAGAGGTTGGCCAGGTCGGCGCCGGAGAAACCCGGGGTGCCGCGCGCGATCGTCATCGGCTCGACGTCGTCATGCAGCGGCAGCTTGCGCATGTGCACGCGCAGGATCTGCTCGCGGCCCTTGACGTCCGGCAGGCCGACCACGACCTGGCGGTCGAAGCGACCCGGACGCAGCAGCGCCGGGTCGAGCACGTCGGGACGGTTGGTCGCGGCGATGACAATGACGCCCTCACCGCCTTCGAAGCCGTCCATCTCGACCAGCAACTGGTTGAGGGTCTGCTCGCGCTCGTCGTGACCGCCGCCGAGGCCGGCGCCGCGATGGCGGCCGACCGCGTCGATTTCGTCGATGAAGATGATGCACGGCGCGTGCTTCTTGGCCTGCTCGAACATGTCGCGCACGCGGCTGGCGCCGACACCGACGAACATCTCGACGAAGTCGGAACCGGAAATGCTGAAGAACGGCACCTTGGCCTCGCCGGCGATGGCGCGCGCGAGCAGGGTCTTGCCGGTGCCCGGCGGGCCCACCATCAGCACGCCGCGCGGGATCTTGCCGCCGAGCTTCTGGAACTTGGACGGGTCGCGCAGGAACTCGACCAGTTCGCCGACCTCCTCCTTGGCCTCGTCGCAACCGGCGACGTCGGCCAGGGTTACCTTGACCTGGTCCTCGCCCTGCAACTTGGCGCGCGAGCGGCCGAAGCTCATCGCGCCCTTGCTGCCGCCCTGCTGCATCTGGCGCATGAAATACACCCAGATGCCGATGAACAGCAGCCACGGCAGCACGTTGATGATGACGTACAGCAGGCCGGGGCCGCTCTGCGGCGGGGCCTGCTCGATGGCGACCTTGTGGTTGATCAGGTCGTTGACCAGATCCTTGTCGCCGGGGCTGTAGGTGGTGAACTTGCTGCCGTCCTTGCGCTCGCCGGAGATCGTGGTGCGGTCGTCGGCAATCTTGACCTGCTTGACCCGGTCCTGCTGGACCTGCTGCACGAACTGGTCGTACGCCAGCGTCTCGCTGCCGGCCGCGCGCGGCCCAAACGCCTGGAACACCACCATCAGCACGACGGCGACGATCACCCAGAGCAGCAGATTCTTGGCCAAATCGTTCATCTATTTTTACCTGTCGCCCTCGTGGCGTTGTTGCAGCGGGGGCGCATTCAGCGCCCGATTGCGGCTTGTTTCTGCACCTTACTTCATTACTGCGCGCTTGCCCTGTGCCAGCGCGTAGACCTCGGGCGACCGCTTGCGCGAGGCCTCCGGCTTGCGGATGACAACCTTGTCGTAACGCCGGCGCAGCTCCTTGACGTACTCGTCGAAGCCCACGCCCTGGAACAGCTTGATCAGGAACGCGCCGCCGGTACGCAGGTGCTGGTCGGCGAAGTCCATCGCCAGCTCGGACAGGTACATCGCCCGCGGCATGTCGACCGCATCCACACCGCTCTTATTGGGGGCCATATCCGACAGGACAAGGTCCACCGGCTGACCGCCCAGCGCGCCCACCAGTTGCGATAGGACCGCATCCTCCCTGAAATCCCCATGAAGGAATTCGACCCCGGCCAGGGTCGGCATCTCCAGGATGTCCAGGGCGATGACCCGGCCACTGTCGCCCAGCGCCTGCCGGACCCATTGCGACCAGCCGCCCGGAGCGGCGCCGAGGTCGACCACGACCATGCCCGGCTTGAGCAGGCGATCGCGCTCGACCAGCTCCTCGAGCTTGTAGGCGGCGCGCGAGCGTAGTCCTTCCGCCCGGGCCTTCTTCACGAAGGGGTCGGAATGGTGCTCTTTGAGCCAGCGCTGGCTGGATTTGCTGCGGGTCGCCATGGGCGCGGGCGTCGGCGGTGACGTGGGGGCGGCCATGATACCCTGCGCGCCTCCCCTGACTTCGTTTGTGTGCCCCGATGCCGACCGTCCTGACCGCCGCCCAGACCCGTTTCCTGCGCGGCCAGGCCCATGATCTCAAGGCGATGCTGCAGGTCGGCGGCAAGGGCGTTACCGACTCGCTGGTGGCCGAGATCGACCTGGCCCTGGAGCACCACGAGCTGATCAAGGTGAAGGTTGGCGCCGAGGACCGTGACGCCCGCGACGCCATGATCGATGACCTCGCCCAGCGCACCGACGCCGCCCTGGTGCAGCGCATCGGCCACACCGCGGTGCTGTACCGGCAGAGCAAGGACAAGCGGCAGATCGTGCTGCCGCGCGCGTAAGTCCACCCCGCATCGCCCCGCTTTACCTCCCAAGGCCATGCTGCTCAATCTCGAACGTCCCGATCACCAGTTTTTCCTGCGCGGCGCCGACGGCACGGCGGCGCTGGTCAACGAGCGCCGGCTCGAAGCCAGTTTCATCGTGGCACCTGACCAGGTGATCGAGGGCTGGGGCGTGCGCGAGGCGACCGCGCTGACACCGCAGGACCTGGAACCGCTGCTGGCACTGGCGCCGGAAGTGATCCTGCTCGGCACCGGCGCGGCCCAGAAATTCCCACCGGCGACCGCGCTGGCAGCCTGTCTGAGCCGGGGCGTCGGTCTGGAGGCGATGACCAACGCCGCTGCCGCGCGCACGTTCAACGTCCTGGCCGGCGAAGGCCGGCACGTGGTCGCCGGGTTCATCCTGAATCCGTAGGTCGGGCTTCAATCCACCGCAGTTGTCGACGCAATTCCTGGCGGGCTGAACCCGACCTACCTCTTCGGCAAGTACAGCAGCGGATCGACCGGCTTGCCGTTGTAACGCACCTCGAAGTGCAGCATGTCGCGCGCGGCGCCGCTGCGGCCCATCTCGGCGATCTGCTGGCCGGCCTTGACCAGCTGGCCTTCGTTGACCAGGCGGTTGCGGTTGTGGCCGTAGGCCGACAGCCACTGCTCGTTGTGCTTGACGATGATCAGCTCGCCGTAGCCGACCAGGCCCGACCCCGAATACACCACCACGCCATCACCGGCCGCGCGCACCGGTGCGCCGCTGCTGCCGGCAAGGTCGATGCCCTGCTTGGTCGGCTCGCCGTTGACGAAGCGGCCGATCAGCTGCCCGTCGGCGGGCCAGCGCCAGCCAATGCCACTGGCGACCGGAGCGGCAGGCGGCGTGCTGGCCGGTGGCGGCGTGGCGGGACGCGAGGTCGCCGCCGGCGGCTTTGCCGTCGACGCGGTGGCTGGCCGGGCGGTGGCCTGGCTGTTGGCGCTGCCTTGCGGGTACAGGCGCAGCCGCTGGCCCGGGTAGATGGTGTAAGGCGCCGCGATGCCGTTCCAGGCCGCGAGGTCCTGGGCGCGGATACCGTTGCTGGAGGCGACCCGGTATAGGGTGTCGCCGCGCTGGACGGTGGCGGTCGCGCCGTACTTGGGCACCGACGGTCTCGATGCGGCTGCGCCGGTGCCCGGCTCGCGGATGACCCGGGAGCTCGAACAGGCCGCGAGGGCGGCGACCAGCAGCGTGGCGACGAGGATGCGCGGGGGGGCGGTCATGCGTTGTCTCATCCTGCGAACTTGGCCTTCCAGACCAGCCAGGCCACCAGTGCAGCCAGCAGCAGCGTTGCCGCCCAGCCGATCGGCTCGATGTAGCGACGCAGCGCCGTCTCGGCGCGCGGGCCGCCGATGCGGATCGCCGCGGCCAGCAGATAGACCCGCTTGCCGCGGCCGATGGCCATGCTCAGGACGTATTGCAGCATCGGCACGCCGACGATGCCCGACGCCCAGGTGAACACCTTCATCGGGATCGGCATGAACCCGCCCAGCACCAGGAAGGTGAAGACGGCCCACGGCGACTCCGCCATCTTGGCCTGGACGACCGCGATGCCGGATTCGATGCTGTGCAGCATGCCCATCGCGGCGAACACCGGCTTGAGCGCCTCGAACGCGTAATGGCCCAGCGCGTAGCCCACCAGCGCGCCCACCATCGAACCGGCCAGGCTCAGCGTGGCGAACCAGAAGGCGCGCTGCGGCTTGGCCACGCTCATCGGCGCGAGCATCACCTCGGGCATGACCGGAAAGATGATGGCCTCGATGAAGCTCAGTCCGGTGAGATAAGCCGGTGCGTGACGGTGCCGAGCCCACGCCAGCGTGCGCTCGTAGAGCGGACCAAAAATCTTCAAAACGGGCCCCTGTCGCGTGCGGTGGTGGTCAATGCGGCGCTCAATCGATCATCCCGGACAGCAGCGGCACAAACACCACCGGTGCCAGCGTCTGTTGCGTGACCACGCCATCGGCATCCTTGTCGAGCCTCAGCAGCGACTGCGACGAGGCACCGCCGACCGGGGCGATCAACGTGCCGCCCGCGGCCAGCTGCGCGGTCAACGCCTCGACCAGCGCCGGTGCCGCGGCGGTGACGATGATCGCGTCGAACGGACCGTTCTCCGGCCAGCCGATGCGGCCGTCGTCGTGCTTGCTGCGGATGTTCATGCCAAGTTGGCGGAAGCGCTTGCGCGCGGTGCGCAGCAGCTCGCCGATGCGCTCGACCGTGTGCACCTCCAGGCCGAGCGCGGCCAGGACCGCGGCCTGGTAGCCCGAGCCCGTGCCGATTTCCAGCACCTTGGCCGGCAGGGTGTCGCGGTCCAGCAACGCCTCGGTCATCTTCGCCACCACCCACGGCTGCGAGATGGTCTGGCCGTGGCCGATCGGCAACGCGGTGTCCTCGTAGGCGCGCGTGGCCAGTGCTTCGTCGACGAACAGGTGACGCGGCACGGTGCGGATCGCGTTGAGCACGCGCTCGTCGCGGATGCCGTTCTCGCGCAGGCGCTCGACCAGACGATCGCGCACCCGCTGCGAGGTCATGCCCGAACCGATCGCCTCGGGCTGCAAACGCATCCGCAGGGTCATGCGCCGCGCTCCGGCGAATGCCCCAGCGACACCGCCAGGCCGTCGACCCAGCTGGCGACCTGGTCGAGTGCCTGGTAACGGGTCAGGTCGACATGGATCGGCGTGATCGAGATATGCCCGGTGCGCAACGCGTGGAAATCGGTGCCTGGGCCGGCGTCCTGCTCGGCACCGGCGGCGCCGATCCACCACCACTGACGCCCGCGCGGGTCGCGCTGCGGGATGCAGGCCTCGGCACGGTGGCGGTTGCCCAGGCGGGTGACCTCGAAGCCGCGCACCTGCTCCCAGGGCAAATCCGGCACGTTGACGTTGAGGATGGTGTCGGCCGGCAACGGATCGATCCTGAGTCGGGCGATGATCTCGACCGCGGCGCGTGCGGCGGTCTCGTAATGCTTGCCGATGTGATCGACCGTCTGCAGCGACATCGCCACGGCCGGCAAGCCGAGGAAACGCCCCTCCATCGCCGCGGCGACGGTGCCGGAATAGATCACGTCGTCGCCGAGGTTGGCGGTGTTGTTGATGCCGGACACGACCAGGTCGGGCTCGAGCTCGAGCATGCCGGTGATTGCCACGTGCACGCAGTCGGTCGGCGTGCCGTAGACGCGCCAGGTGGCCGCGTCGAGCTGCAGCACGCGCACCGGCGCATCGAGCGTCAGCGAGTTGCTGGCACCGGAACGGTCGCGGTCGGGCGCGACCACCAGCACCTCATGGCCGGCGGTACGCAGGCCCTCGGCGAGGACGCGGATGCCGGGGGCGTCGACGCCGTCGTCGTTGCTGACCAGTACTCGCATGGACTCCCTTGCAGAACAGTTGCCAGAATCGAATCGATACGTCGACCGGCACTTCTGGCGCCGTGTCGACGAAGGCACATGATAGCCGATGGCGATTGCGGCCCCATGGCTTGCGCTGCAAGCCCGTCGTATCAGCAGGCTGGTGAAGAAAACGCACGTCCGGTGCGCTTTTTCAAGTCGTCAGTCCGGTGTCCGCCCGGATTCGCTCACGGCAAATCAAGCGCTTATGCGCTTGCTCCGCCGACGCAGCCATCCATGTCCGCGCCAGCCGGGTGTTGGACAACACCCTGCTAGGCTTTGCACATGGTCGATGATCGCGACGACGACGAAGCCGCCCTGTTCCGCACCGCGATCGGCCCGGTGCGGCGTCTGCGCGACACCGCGCCGCCGCCGGACAAGCCGAAACCGAAACCGCGTGCGCGCATGGCCGAGCGCGACGAGGCCGACGCCCGCGAGCAATTCCGCCATGCGCTGGAGGCCGACCTGCTCGAAGCCGGCGACGCCCTTGCCTACCGCCGTGACGAGCTGCCGCCGCGCGTGCTGCAGCGACTCAAGCGCGGCGAGATCGCGGTGCAGGAAGAACTCGACCTGCATGGTGCTGACGCGCGCGAAGCCGAGCTGTTGCTGCGTGCCTTCATGAACGATGCCCGCCAGCACGGGGTCGGCTGCGTGCGCATCATCCACGGGAAAGGGCGGCACGGCCGCGCCTCGATCGCAAGCGGCGGCGCGCCGGTGCTGAAGAACCTGGTGGATCGCCTGCTGCGGCATCGCGCAGACGTTCTTGCCTTCCACTCGGCACCGCCCACGCAGGGCGGCACCGGAGCGGTGCTGGTGCTGCTCGCGCCACCCAAGCGGCGCTGAGCAGGTTCAGTTTTCGACCTCGATCCGCTTCATCGGCGGGTTGACCCAGTTCACGTGCACGAACGAGCGGCGCTGGGCCGTCCTTTCGTATTCCTGGATGTAGGCGGTGTCCTGCTCGAAGCGGACGCTCGGGTAGCTGGACGGGCTGTGGGACGCCGTTCCCGTGCTCGCGCACGCAGCAACCCCCGCAACCGACAGCGCCAGAACAACCACACGCAAGGAAGTATTCACGACGGTTCTCCGTTGAATGGCACGGTTTACACGCGGCACCGAGCGCAAATCGTCCGGCGCCGGCCCTTTACTCGCCCTCATCCTGGACAGCCAATGCCTGCCGCGGCGGATTGACCCACACCACCTCGACGCCACGGCGACGGGCAAGCTGCTCGACGCGGGCCACATAAGCGGCATCGTCGTCCATCGATACGATCTGCACGCCCGGTGGATCAGCAACGGTCATTTGCTGGGTGCCGGCGCAGGCCGCCAGCCCCAGTACGGATACCAGCGACAACACAGCCATGCGACACGATGCGTTCATGACAGCATCTCCATGACATACGGCCTGCCCTTCCGAATGGACGGGCAACGCGCGGCTCGAAAGCCCCGTGTAATCAGGCTTATACGCCGGCGCCCCGGCGCCACCAGTGCCGTCAAATAGCTCCCGACGAACGGTCGGCGGGCGGTTTCAGCCGCCGCGACCGGCGTTGCGCACTGCGCCCAGCTCGGCCATCACCACGGTCGCGTAGGTGCCCGGCGGCAGTTGGAAATCCAGCTCCAGCTCCGCGTCGCCCAGCCAACGCCAGGCCAGCCCCTCCGGCCGCAGGCGCAGGGAGCGACGCTCCTGTTTCAGCCCTTCGGCTTCCAGGCCGGCACGCAGTGCGGCAGCTTCCTCACCCGCGAGCACGGCCCGCTCCAACTGCGCCGCGGCGGCGGTGCTGCGCAACTCGCCACGCCCCCACAACGGCCCGGTCGGGTGGATATCGAACGCCGCCAGCCGTTGCGCCAGCGCCGCGTCGAACGGCTCGGGGCCGAACACGCTGCGGCTGCCGTCGAGCATCCACACGTCGCCTTCCAGCGGCGTGTCCCAACAGCCGGCCTGGACACGTGCCGCCAACACGCGGTTGAACAACTCCGAGCGCGCCGCCGACAACAGCAGCGTGCGCTGTTCCCGCCGCATACGGCGGCCGGCGAACATCGCCCGTGCATTGGCGACGTTGTCGCCGTCGCGACCGAAGCGCTGCTCGCCGAAATAGTTGGGTACGCCCTGGGCTGCGATCGCCTGCAGGCGCGCCTCGATCGCCTCGCGCGTGCCCGCCACCTCGCGCAACACCAGCACGAAGCGGTTACCGGCCAAGGCCCCGCGCGGCAGCTTCTTCGCGTGCCAGGTGTGCTCGATCACGCGCAGCGACTCGGCGCCCTCGCCTTCGACCGACAACGCCGCCAGATCCGGCGCGATGCGCTTGGGCAGGTGAACGCTGAAGCGTTGCCGTGTCACCGCATGCCGGTCCTTCAAACCGGCGTAACCGATCGCGACGTCGCCGACGCCGGCCCAGTCGGCCAGGTGCTTGGCGGCGAAGGCGGTGTTCATGCCACGTTTTTCGACGGTCAGCAGCAGGTGCTCGCCGCTGCCGCTGGGCTCGAAGCCGGGCAACTCCTCGACGAAAAAGTCTTCCGGCGACGTGCGCATCTGCGCGCTCAGCACTGCCGCGCCGTGCGCTTTCGGCAAACCGGGATCGTGCTCGCTCAAGACTGCACCAACAGGCACACCGCCATCGCCGCAATGCCTTCGCCGCGGCCGGTGAAGCCGAGCTTCTCGCTGGTGGTGGCCTTGATGCTGACCGCGTCCAGCGCCAGGCCCAGGTCGTCAGCCAGCCGCTGCCGCATCGCCGCCGCGTGCGGACCGACCTTGGGGCGCTCGCAGATCACGGTGATGTCGGCGTTGCCAAGTTGCCAGCCGCGCTCATGGATCAGCCCCCGGCAATGACGCAGGAAGGCGCGGCTGTCGGCGCCTTTCCACTGCGGATCGCTGGGCGGGAAATGCTGCCCGATGTCGCCCAGCGCCAGGGCGCCGAGCATGGCATCACACAGGGCGTGGATCACCACGTCACCGTCGGAATGCGCGACGACGCCGCGATCGTGCGGCACGCGCACGCCGCCCAGCACGACGTGGTCACCGTCGCCGAAAGCGTGCACGTCGAAACCCTGGCCGATGCGGATGTTCATGCATTTCTTCCTTCAGCGTGCTCGGTCATGTTCCACTTCACAGAATGTCATCCCGGGCAAAGCGAGGGATCTGCTTTCTGCACGAACAAGAGAAAAAGCAGGTCCCTCACTGCGTTCGGGACGACAGACGAAGGTTCAACAGGTACTCAACCAACGCCAGGTCTGCAGGCGTGGTCACCTTCAGATTGTCCTCGCGTCCTTCCACCAGCGCCGGCCTGGCGCCCATTCGTTCCATCGCCATCGCCTCATCGGTGACGGCGACGCCGGCTGCGCGTGCGGCCTCCAGCGCGGCGGTCAGCGACCCGCGCCGGAACGCCTGCGGAGTGAGCGCGCGCCACAGGCCTTCACGCGGCTCGGTCGCAACGATATGCGCGACGGCATCGGCGCGCTTGAGCGTGTCACGCACAGGCGCGGCCAGGATCGCACCGTCGGCCTGCGCCTCGGCCGCTGCGATCAGGCGATCCAGGTCCTCGCCACGCAAATTGGGTCGGGCGGCATCGTGCACCAGCACCAGCGTGTCGTCGCTGACCTCGGCCGGCAGCGCGTGCAAAGCGGCCAACACCGAATCGGCACGTTCGCCGCCGCCGGCGCAACGCAGCACCGGCTTGCCGTGCAGCTCGCTGCAGCCGGACCAATGCGCGTCGTCGGCCGACAGCGCCACCATCGCGCCGGCCACACGCGGGTGCGCGAGCAGCGCTTCGAGCGCGTGCGCAATCAACGTCCGGCCCGCGACTTCCAGGTACTGCTTGGGCACCTCACTGCCGAAGCGGGTGCCGCGGCCAGCGGCGGGAATCACGGCCCACAGGCGGGTCGCGCTCACGGTGCCGGGTTTTCCACGGGCTCCGCCGCGGCAACATCGCCCTCGGGCTGCGCTACCGGCGCGCTGCCTTCGGGCTCGACCACCCGATAGAAGGTTTCGCCGGGTTTGATCATGCCCAGCTCGCTGCGTGCACGCTCCTCGACCGCGGCTTCGCCGGACTTGAGGTCCTCGACCTCGGCGGCAAGCGCGTCGTTACGCTGCTGCAGACCCGTGTTTTCGCGGGTCTGCTGTTGCACCTGCTGCTCCAGGCGGGCAACCGAGCGGCTGCCGCCCTCGCCCACCCACAGCCGGTACTGGAAGAACGCCAGCAACCCGGCCAAAACCACCAGCAGCAGTCGCAACCAACGCATGCGCGTCGCGTCCGGCTCAGCGCTTGAGCGAGACGAAGGCGTCGCGTCCGGCGTACTTGGCCGCCTTGCCCAACTGCTCCTCGATGCGCAGCAACTGGTTGTACTTGGCGACGCGGTCACTGCGGGACAGCGAGCCGGTCTTGATCTGGGTGGCCGTGGTGGCCACCGCGATGTCGGCGATGGTGGTGTCCTCGGTCTCGCCCGAACGATGCGAGACGACCGCCGCGTACTTGGCCGCATCGGCCATGGCGATGGCCTCCAGCGTCTCGCTGAGCGTGCCGATCTGGTTGACCTTGATCAGGATCGCGTTGGCCACGCCCTGCTCGATGCCTTCCTTGAAGATCTTCGGATTGGTGACGAACAGGTCGTCGCCAACCAGTTGCACCTTGCTGCCGATCCTGTCGGTGAGCAGCTTCCAGCCGGCCCAGTCGTGCTCGCCCATGCCGTCCTCGATGGTGATGATCGGGTACTGCGCGGCCCAGTTGGCGAGGAAATCGACGAACTGCTCGCTGGTCAGGCGCTTGCCTTCACCGGTGAGGTTGTACTTGCCGTTCTCGAAGAACTCGCTCGACGCCACGTCGAGGCCGAGCAGGATGTCTTCTCCGGCCTTGTAACCGGCCTTGCCGATCGCTTCGAGGATGGTTTCCAGTGCTTCCTCGTTGCTGCGCAGGTCCGGGGCGAAACCGCCCTCGTCGCCGACCGAGGTGCTCAGGCCACGGCCCTTGAGCACCGACTTGAGCGCATGGAACACCTCGGTGCCGGCGCGCAGCGACTCGGCGAAGGTGTCAAAGCCAACCGGCAGCACCATGAATTCCTGCAGGTCGACGTTGTTGTCGGCGTGCGCACCGCCGTTGATGATGTTCATCATCGGCACCGGCAACACCGGCTCGCGGCCGTTGGCCAGGTGCTGCCACAGCGGCATTTTCTTCGAGGCAGCCACGGCATGCGCATTGGCCAACGACACGCCCAGCAGCGCGTTGGCACCCAGGCGGCCCTTGTTCTCGGTGCCGTCCAGGTCGATCAGGCGACGGTCGAGGCCGATCTGGTCGGCGGCGTCGAAACCGATCAGCGCCGAGGCGATGGTGGTGTTGACGTTCTCCACTGCCTTACGCACACCCTTGCCCAGGTAGCGGGTCTTGTCGCCGTCGCGCAGCTCGACCGCTTCCTTGGTACCGGTCGAGGCGCCGGACGGCACCATGGCGCGCCCGAAGCTGCCGTCGCTCAGGGTAACTTCGGCTTCGAGGGTGGGATTGCCACGGCTGTCGAGGATTTCGCGGGCGTGGACTTTGGCAATCGGGCTAGTGGTCATGTCGTCAATGAGGGGTCGATGGAGGAATGGCAGGACGAACGATAGCCGAGTTCGGGCGCGACGCCCGCACCCGATCGGCAGGAGTCAGACCTGCTGTTCCAGGAAACCGTTGCGCTTGGTGATCTCGTCGAGCTGTTTGAGGGTTTCCAGCAACGCGCGCATCTTCGGTAGCGGCCAGGCGTTGGGGCCGTCGGAGAGTGCCTCATCCGGCACCGGATGGGTTTCCATGAAGATGCCATCGATGCCGACTGCCATCGCCGCGCGCGACAGCACCGGCACGAACTCGCGCTGGCCGCCGCTCTTGCCGCCGGCGCCGCCGGGCAACTGCACCGAATGGGTGGCGTCGAACACGACCGGGCAGCCGGTGTCACGCATCACGCTCAGCGAGCGCATGTCCGACACCAGGTTGTTGTAGCCGAAGCTGACGCCGCGTTCGCAGGCCATGATCTGCTCGTTGCCGGTGGCGCGGGCCTTGTCGGTGACGTGCTTCATTTCCCACGGCGACAGGAACTGGCCCTTCTTGATGTTGACCGGCTTGCCGGCACGGGCCACGTTCTGGATGAAATCAGTCTGCCGGCACAGGAACGCCGGCGTCTGCAGCACGTCGACGACGGCGGCGACCTCGTTCATCGGTGTGTACTCATGCACGTCGGTCAGCACCGGCACGCCGATCTGGCGCTTCACCTCGGCCAGCACCTTCAGGCCCTCTTCCAGGCCCGGGCCGCGGAAGCTGGTGCCGGAGGTGCGGTTGGCCTTGTCGAAGCTCGACTTGAAGATGAAGTTGATGCCCAACTCGGAGGTGATCTCCTTGAGCGTGCCGGCGACATCAAGCTGCAACTGCATCGACTCGATCACGCACGGCCCGGCGATCAGGAAGAACGGCTGGTCGAGTCCGACCTCGAAACCACACAGCTTCATGCACTGGCCTCCTTGAGCAATTTGCCGCCGGCCTTGGCCTCGCGTGCGGCACGGATGAAACCGACGAACAGCGGGTGGCCGTCGCGCGGCGTGGACAAAAACTCCGGGTGCGCCTGGCAGGCCAGGAACCACGGATGCGTGCTACGCGGCAGCTCGACCATCTCGACCAGCAGGTCGTCCATCGACTTGGCGCTGATGACCAGGCCTGCGTCCTCGAGCTGGGTGCGGTAGCGGTTGTTGAACTCGTAACGGTGGCGATGACGCTCGCCGACCACGTCCTTGCCGTACAGCTCGCGCGCCAGCGTGCCGGGCTTGAGGCGCTGCTCCTGCAGGCCCAGGCGCATGGTGCCGCCCAGGTCGGAACCCTCGTCGCGGCGCTCGAGCTCGCCGCTGGCGGTGCGCCATTCGGTGATCAGGCCGATCACCGGGTGCGGGCTGGCCTTGTCGTTCTCGGTGCTGTTGGCGCCGTCCAGGCCGGCCAGATGGCGGGCGGTGTCGACCACGGCCGCCTGCATGCCGTAGCAGATGCCGAAATAGGGAATGCCGTGCTCGCGCGCGTACTGGGCGGTCAGCACCTTGCCCTCGAAGCCGCGGTCGCCGAAGCCGCCGGGCACGAGGATGCCATCGATGCCGTCCAGTGCGGCGGTGCCCTCACGCTCGATGTCGCTGGACTCGAGCCAGACCAGCTTGACCTTGGTGCGCTGGCGCAGGCCGCCGTGCTTGAGCGCCTCGGCCACCGACTTGTAGGCGTCCTGGTGGTCGATGTACTTGCCGACCACCGCGATGCGAACCTCGTCGACCGGGTGCTCGCTGGCGTCGACCACCTCGTCCCACTCGGCGAGGTTGGCGGGGCCGGCCTGGATGCGCAGGCGGTCGAGGACGATCGCGTCCAGGCCCTGCTCGTGGAAGCGGCGCGGCATCTTGTAGATGTTGTCGAGGTCGACCGCCGAGATCACCGCGCGCTCGGGCACGTTGGTGAACAGCGCGATCTTGCGGCGCTCGCTGTCGGGCAGCGGCTGCTCGCTGCGGCACAGCAGCACGTCGGGTTGGATACCGATCGAGCGCAGCTCCTTCACCGAGTGCTGGGTCGGCTTGGTCTTCAGCTCGCCCGCCGCGGCGATCCACGGCACCAGGGTCAGGTGCATGAACAGCGCGCCCTCGGGGCCGCGCTCGCTGCGGATCTGGCGGATCGCCTCCAGGAACGGCAGCGACTCGATGTCGCCGACAGTGCCGCCGATCTCGACCAGGGCCACGTCGTAGCCTTCGGTGGCCTCGATGATGCAGCGCTTGATCTCATCGGTGATGTGCGGGATCACCTGCACGGTGCCGCCAAGGTAGTCGCCGCGGCGCTCCTTGCGGATCACGTTGTCGTAGATGCGGCCGGTGGTGATCGAGTTCTTGCGGGACAGGCGCGTGCGCAGGTAGCGCTCGTAGTGACCCAGGTCCAGGTCGGTCTCGGCGCCGTCGTCGGTGACGTAGACCTCACCGTGCTGGAACGGGCTCATCGTGCCCGGGTCGACGTTGATGTAGGGGTCGAGCTTCATCATCGTCACGCGCAGGCCGCGCGCTTCGAGGATGGCCGCCAGCGAGGCTGCCGCAATGCCCTTGCCAAGCGAGGACACCACGCCGCCGGTGACGAAAATCAGGGGAGTCATGGTTTTGCTACCGCTGGAAAGCCATAGTCTACCGGCTGCGCCCCTTCGCGGCGAGTCGTCGCTGTGTCAAAAACGGTCCGTTTCGGCATTGGCGCGATCGCCAGATACACCCTGAAAACGTTGCCGCACGGGCCTTGCGCCGAAATAGCAGCGCCCCGGGCAAAGCCGGGGCGCTGGTCATGACGTAAACAGGAGGCGACTCAGCGGTCGTCCTCTTCCTCCGGTTCGCGGGTCGGGGCGGACGCCTTGTCCTTCTTCTTCGCCTTGGCCTTGGCTTCCTCGGCCTGCTTGGCCTTGGCGTCGGCGGCCTTCTGGGCAGCCTGGGCCTGGACCGACTCGGCTGTCTGCTGCGTGGCCTTCGCCGCGGCCTGCGCGGTGTCTTGCTGCGCGAACGCCAGCGGCGCGGCCAGCATCGAAGCGATGAGGCTCGGGAGCAGAAGCGTGCGGGTATTCATACGGTGACCTCCTGGGACAGAAACGGAACCGACGGCGCAGTGCCACTGGGCACCCGGCGGCGGGGCCGACCGTAGCCCCCGTCGTCCTGCTCGCGCCTGAACACCGGGGTCGAACGGCCATCAGTCACAGAATTGCGGACGCACCGCCCGCAATTCAACCGGCAAAGCCGTCAGCACCACACGCAGGACATGTCCGCGACCGGAGTCACGCCTTGCGCCAGACGCTGCCTCTGGAAGCCTGTGCCGGCAAACATCGCCGCCACATCCGGCTGGCTGGCCGCCGCCCATTTGCGCCCGTGGCCGCGCCTTCACGCTCGCGCCGGGCAACGCCGCGGTTGAATTTCCGGCGCCGCCCGCCGACCATCGCCGCTCGTATCCCGCTTGCGTGCACCGAATGAGTTCCCGCTACAACGCTGCCGACATCGAAGTCCTCTCCGGGCTGGACCCGGTCAAACGCCGCCCCGGCATGTACACCGACACCACGCGCCCGAACCACCTGGCGCAGGAGGTCATCGACAACGCAGTCGACGAGGCGCTGGCCGGGCACGCGCGCAGCATCGAGGTCACCCTGCACGCCGACGGCAGCTGCGAGGTGTCCGACGACGGCCGCGGCATGCCGGTCGACATCCACCCGGAGGAGAAGATCCCCGGCGTCGAGCTGATCCTCACGCGCCTGCACGCGGGCGGCAAGTTCAGCAACAAGAACTACACCTTCTCCGGCGGTTTGCACGGCGTCGGCGTCAGTGTGGTCAATGCACTGTCGACCCTGGTCGAGGTCTACATCAAGCGCGACGGCAACGAGTACCGGATGACCTTCCGCGACGGCGACCGCGCCACCCCGCTGGAAGTGGTCGGCAACGTCGGCAAGAAGAACACCGGCACGCGCGTGCACTTCTGGCCCGACCCGAAGTACTTCGACACCGCCAAGTTCAACCTGCGCTCGCTGAAACATTTGCTGCGCGCCAAGGCCGTACTGTGCCCGGGCCTGAACGTGAAGCTGTTCGACGTGGCCAGCGGTGAGCGGCTGGAGTGGTACTACGAGGACGGCCTGCGCGACTACCTGCGCGGCGAACTAGCCGAACGCGAGTTGCTGCCGCCGGATTTGTTCGTCGGCAAGTTGAGCAAGGACACCGAGACCGCCGACTGGGCGGTGGCCTGGGTCCCGGACGGCGAGCTGGTGCAGGAAAGCTACGTCAACCTGATCCCGACCGCGCAGCACGGCACCCACGTCAACGGCCTGCGCACCGGCTTCACCGATGCGCTGCGCGAGTTCTGCGACTTCCGCAACCTGCTGCCGCGCGGCGTCAAGCTGGCGCCGGAAGACGTCTGGGACCGCGTCGCCTTCGTGCTCAGCATCAAGCTGACCGACCCGCAGTTCAGCGGCCAGACCAAGGAGCGCCTGAGTTCGCGCCAGGCCGCCGGCTTCGTCGAAGGCGCCGCGCACGATGCGTTCTCGCTGTGGCTCAACCAGCACACCGAGATGGGCGAGAAGATCGCGCAGCTGGCGATCGAGCGCGCCTCGGCCCGCCTGAAGACCGAGAAGCAGATCACCCGCAAGAAGATCACCCAGGGCCCGGCCCTGCCCGGCAAGCTCGCCGACTGCAGCAGCCAGGACTTGTCGCGCACCGAATTATTCCTGGTCGAAGGCGACTCCGCCGGCGGCAGCGCGCGCCAGGCCCGCGACAAGGACTTCCAGGCGATCCTGCCGTTGCGCGGCAAGATCCTCAACACCTGGGAGGTCGCCTCGGGCAGCGTGCTTGCCTCGCAGGAAGTGCATGACCTGGCGGTGGCGATAGGCTGCGACCCGGGCAAGGACGACATCAGCGGCCTGCGCTACGGCAAGGTCATCGTGCTGGCCGATGCCGACTCCGACGGCCTGCACATCGCGACCTTGCTGACGGCGTTGTTCCTCAAGCATTTCCCGGCGCTGGTCGCGGCCGGCCACATCTTCGTGGCGATGCCGCCGCTGTTCCGCGTCGACGTCGGCAAGCAGGTGTTCTACGCACTCGACGAGGAAGAAAAACGCATCCTGCTGGAGAAGATCGAGCGCGAGAAGGGCGACCGCAAGAAAGGCTTCAGTGGCGCGGTCAACGTGACCCGCTTCAAGGGCCTGGGCGAGATGAACGCCTCGCAGCTACGCGAGTCGACCATCCACCCCGACACCCGCCGCCTGGTGCAACTGACCGTCGACGACAGCGCCGGCACCCATTCGCTGATGGACATGCTGCTGGCGAAGAAGCGTGCTGGCGACCGCAAGCAGTGGCTGGAAACCAAGGGCGATCTGGCGACGTTGGAGGTGTGATGCCTGCTGGGCCTTCCCGGGCAGCGAACGCCGACCCCACGCAATTCCCACGTCGCGCCCGGTTAGGCGCACTGTCCTGGTGCGCCCTGCTGTTTGGCCCCTTGATCGCCCATTTGGGCGTATGGGCCGCGGTGCCAGAAGGGCAGTGCGGTACCTGGGGCCTAGACTGCTTCCTATACACAGTGTTGATCAGCCTTGGTGCCTGGCTGGGTGGCATGGTGCTGGCCGGCATCGCGTTGGCACGGGGCGAGAACAGGCGGATCGCACTACCGGCACTGGCGCTCAACGCCTTGCCATTGATCGGCGCCTTGGTGATCTCGTTGCTGATCGCTGCACGCTAGTCTAGTTGCAGTGCAGTGAGTTCGGCCCTCAGGGGTTTGGTGAACCCGGCGGGACGGCAACGCCCCAGCTCCACCGTGGGCGTGCCATGCCAGCGCGCACAGTCGTCGATGGCGCGGGCGACGTCCGCGGCCAGCACCTCGTTCGCCACGACGCCCTCCTCCAGGTACAGCGCCTTGACCTCGAACACGCCCTGCCGACGGTGCGCCTTGGCGTCCAGGCGCCCGACCAGGCGGCCGCGCGTCAGGATCGGCAGCACGAAGTAGCCGTATCGGCGCTTGGCTTCCGGCGTGTAGCACTCCAGGGTGTAGTCGAAGCCAAACAGCTCGCGGGCGCGTTCGCGATCCCACACCATGGGATCGAACGGCGACAGCAGCGTCGCGTGAGTCGCGCGCAGGCGGCCAGCCTCAGCCTGCGCAAGCAGCGGCGCCAAATCGCAGTGGACATAGCCCGGCACGTCCCAACCCTTGACACGCACGCGCAGCAAAATGCCTTCTGCGACCAGACCGTCGAGATCAGCGTCGCGCAGCCGCGGCCGGCTGCGGTAGTAATCGGCGATCCAGCGCGCCTGGGTGATGCCGAGCGCATGCACCGATTTCAGGACGGTGGCACGCCATGCCTGCGCTTGCGTCAATCGCGTGCTGTTCCAGTCGCTGCGCACCGCGCCGATCACGCGTTCGGCCAGATCGTAGACGCGCTGGAAGTTCTCGCGCCGCGCCACCATCAGCTCGCCCAGTGCGAAAGCGCTCTCGAGCCAGATTTTTTCCTGCTTCCACTCCCACCAGCCATTGCTGCTGCCGGCAGCACGCTCGAAGTCGGATGCCTTCACCGGGCCGCGGCTGCGCACATGCGCGAGCAGCTGATTGATTTCGTGGCGGTGCTTCAGCGCATTGCGCATTGCCCAGTGGTGCGCACGCCGCTCGGGAGCACTGTGGTGCAGGACGTAGTCCTCGATCGGCGCGAAGCAGGCCTCGTGCGCCCACACTTCGAAGATCGCCCGCTGCGCGAGCAGTTCGTCCAGCCATTGCGGCGCAAAGGCGCCGACGCGCGAGAACAGCACCAGGTAGGGGCTGCGCGCGACCACATGGATCGAATCGATCTGCAGCAGCTGCATGCGCACGATGGCGGCCAGCACATCGGCCTTGCGTGCCCGCCGCCGCGGCCGCAACAGCAAGCCCTGTGCGGCCAGATGCAGCGCGCGCGCCTGCGTCTGACTGAGCGCGCGCGTGTCGCTCATGCGCCGCGGGCCGCACCCTCCAAGGCCGCCCGCAGCAATTGTGAAATCACCGCCTGCAGCCGCGCGGCCTTGGTGTCGTCATAGGAGAAGCTGCCCTCGTCCATGTAGTTGCGCTGGCTGATCTCCAGTTGCACCGCGCCAATGCCCTGTGCCGGCGCGCCGTAATGGCGGGTGATGTAGCCGCCCTTGAAGCGGCCGTTGACGACGAAATCGTAGTCGCCCTGCCCGCCGAGCACCGCTTGCAGTCGCGACTGCAGCGCGGGCGAGCAACTGGTGCCGCTCGAAGTGCCGAGGTTCAAGTCCGGCAGGCGGCCTTCGAACAGGAACGGCAGCTCGCTGCCCTTGATCGAATGGCCTTCCCACAGTACCACCCGGCCGTGTGCGGCCTGGATGCGCTCGATCTCGTCGCGCAGCGCATGGTGGTACGGCCGCCAGTAGCGTTCGACGCGGCTGGCGATCTCGTCGGGCCTCGGCGCCTGGCCGTCCAGGTACACCGGATCACCGCTGAAGCGCACCGCCGGGCACAGGCCGGTGGTGTTCTGGCCCGGATACAGCGAGGTGTCGTCCGGCGGACGATTGAGGTCGACGACGTAGCGCGAATGGCGTGGGGCAATGATCGAGGCGCCCAGTTCGCGCGCGAACGCGTACAAGCGCGATACGTGCCAATCGGTGTCCGGCGCACGCCGGGCTTCCGGCGTCATGCGCGCGGCCAGTTCCGGCGGGATGGCGCTGCCGTCGTGCGGCAGGCTGATCAACAGCGGCGCATCGCCGCGGTGCAGGGTGTAGATGTCCATGCTCATGGCGTTGTCGTTCCGAACGCAGTGAGGAATCTGCTTTCGCTGACATCAACTGAAAAAAGCAGATCCCTCGCTCCGCTCGGGATGACAGTATTCATCGCATCAGCACCACTTCTTCGGCGCTGGTCGGGTGGATTGCGACCGTGTCGCGCAGGTCGTCGAGGGTGATGCCGCGCTTGAGCGCTACAGCGAAGCCCTGCAGGATCTCGTCGGCGGCCTCGCCCATCAGGTGGATGCCGATCACGCGGCGTTCGTCACCGAGGCAGACCAGCTTGAAAACACTGCGCTGCGGCATGTCGGCCAACGCGTACAGCATCGGCCGGAAGCCGGCACGGTAGACATGCACGAGCGCATCACCATGCAGGGCGCGCGCCTGCGCCTCGGTCAAGCCGACTTGGCCGATCGGCGGGTGCGAGAACACCACGGTCGGGATGTCGCGCTGGTCGAGCACGGCCTCACGTCCGCCGTAGAGGCGGTCCATCAAGCGGCGGGCGGCGGCGATCGCGACCGGCGTCAGCGCCGCGTTGGCGGTGCAGTCACCGACCGCGTACAGGTCCTCGACGCTGGTGGCGTGGCGCTCGTCGACGACGATATGGCCGGCCGCATCAACGGCGACGCCGGCCGCGTCCAGATTCAGGCGGTCGCTGTTTGGCTGGCGTCCGGTCGCGAACAGCAGCGCATCGAAACGCTCGCCCAGCGCGCCATCGCCGTCACGCAGGCGCACGCCCTCGCCGGCCGCTTCGACCGCGGTGAGGTGATGGCCGAAATGCAGGCGCACGCCGGACTGGCGGTAGTCCTCGGCCAGTTGCGTGGTCAGCTCGTGGTCGAACTCCTTGAGCAGGCGGTCGCCGCGCACGAACAGTTCGACCTGGCTGCCCAGCGCCTGCAACAACCCGGCCAGTTCCACTGCGATGTAACCGGCGCCGACCACGGCCACGCGCGCCGGTGCCGCACGCCATTGGAAGAAGTCGTCGGAGACGCCGCCCAGCTCGGCACCGGCAATGGCCGGGCGCAGCGGACGACCGCCGGTCGCGATCAGGATGCGATCGGCGTGCAGGCGCACACCGTTCTCGCACTCGACGGTGCGCGCGTCGAGCAATCGCGCCCACGCCGGCAGCACCGCGATGCCGGCCGCGTCGAGACGGCGGCGGTAACTGGCGTGGATGTTGGCGATGTAGCGCTCGCGATGGACGATGAACTCGGCCCAGTCGAGCGGCGCGGGCGCGACCGGGAAACCCAGGGTCGGCGCGAACTGCAGCCTGGTGGCCGCCTCGGCGGCGAGCCACATGGCCTTCTTCGGCACGCAACCGACGTTGACGCAGGTGCCGCCGAGCAGGTGCGGCTCCAGCAGCGCCACGCGCGCGCCGTGCTCGGCCGCACGGAACGCGCCGGCCAGGCCACCGGAGCCGCCACCAATGACGACCAGGTCGAAATGCGCCTTGGCATCGGGCTTGCCGCTCGGCGTGCTCACACGAAACGCTCCGGCCGGTAGGGATGCGGGTCGATGGCGGTCGCACGCCCGCTGATCAGGTCGGCGACCAGTTGGCCGGTACCGGCGCTCATGCTCACCCCCATCATGCCGTGGCCGGTGGCCAGCCAGAGACCGTCGCAGCCGGGCACGCGGCCGATCAGCGGCACGTCGTCGACACTCATCGGCCGCCAGCCGTACCAGCGTTCGCGCTCGGCCGGGCCGACCGGGTGGTGCAGGTACTCGGCGGCGCCGCGCTCCAGCGCCGCCAGCCGGCGCGGGTTGAGGCTCTCGTCGTAACCGGAAAACTCCATGGTGCTGCCGAGGCGGAAGCCGCTGTCCCACATCGTCACGCAGACCTTGCGCTCGCGCAGCACCACCGGCCGACGCGGCGTCACCGGCGGACGGTCGTAGGTGATCGAATAGCCCTTGCCGGGCTGCATGGCGCGTTGCAGCGACGGCAGGCCGATCGCGGCGGACAGCTTCGGCGTCCACGCGCCCAGCGCCACCACGACCTCGCGCGCGTGCAGCGGGCCGAGGCTGGTATCGAGTTCGACGCCAGCAGCATCGCAGCGGAGGTTGCGCAGCGCGCACTGCTCGGTGAACTCGCCGCCGCGCTCGCGCACCGTGCGCGCCAGTTCGGCGACATAGCGATCGGGGCGCAGCACGGCGTCGTGATCGAAGCGGATCGCACCGGCGACGCCCGGCTTGAACGCCGGGTCCTGGGCCTCGTAGGCGGCACCGTCGAGCACCGCCACGTTGATGCCGAACTCGCGCAGCAGGTCGAGTTCGAACTGGCCGCTCTCGAACGCCTTTCTGTCGCGGAACACGTAGTCGACGCCGGCCGTGTCGAATTCGCAGACCAGGCCATAACGCTCGACCCAGCCCTCCAGGCGCGCGCGCGAATCGTTGAGCAGGGCCGACTTGGCCTGCGCGCTGGCGCGCCAGTCGCGCTGGTTGCAGCGCGCGGCGAAACGCAGCAGCCAGCTCCACAGCTGCGGATCGAGCTTGGGGTGCACGTACAGCGGCGCATCCGGCGTCAGCATCCAACGCAGCGCCTGGACGATCACCCCCGGGGCGGCCAGCGGCGTGGCATGGCTCGGCGTGATGGTGCCGCAGTTGCCGTGCGAGCTGCCGCCGCCGATGCGGCCGGCGTCGATCACGCGTACCCGGCGACCGGCTTCGAGCAGGGACAAGGCACTGGCCAGACCGATTACGCCGGCGCCGACGATCACCACATCTTCGTGTTGTTTCATGGCGGCCAGTTTACGTGGCCGGCACGGCCGCGCGCCGCATCGGCGGCCACCGCCAATAGATGAAGGCCGAGACCGCAGTCGTAGAACACCGGCCGACCATCGATTGCATCGGGTAATTGATCAGTGTCGTGCGGCCGGCGGGAGCCGGTCCCGCAGCCAACCTCCTCCACGCCTGGGCAACCGGATGGCTGCCCAAAGGCCCCGCCTTCGCGGGAATGACGAGTAAAAGCGACTTGACCAGCATCGCCATGACCGCTGGCGGCGACGATGGCAGCGACGACCCGACACGGCCGCAAACGGCGACGGCCCGCTCGCGCGGGCCGTCGCATCAACCGCACAGGGGCGCAGCACTCAGTGCTGGTGGCCGCCCTCGCCGTGCACGTGGCCGTGCTCGAGCTCTTCCGCGCTGGCTTCGCGCACCTCGACCAACTCGATCGCGAAGTGCAGGTCCTTGCCGGCCATCGGATGGTTGAGGTCGACATCGACCACGCTCATGCCGACCTTCTGGATGGTCACCGCGCGCGGACCGAAGTTGGTCGGCAGCACCGCCTGCATGCCCGGCTCCAGGCGTGCACCCTGGAAGTGCTTCTTCGGCACGCGCTGGGTCAGGCCGTCCTGGCGCACGCCGTAGGCATCGGCGGCGGCCACGTCGACCTCGAACTTCTCGCCGGCCTCGCGGCCGTCCATCGCCTTTTCCAGGCCCGGGATGATGTTGCCGTGGCCGATCAGGATCGCCAGCGGATCGCGGCCTTCCGAGCTCTCGAGCGGCTCCTGGCCTTGCTCGGACACGGTGTAGTGGAAGCGGACAACGCGATCTTTCTCGATTTTCATTGCAGGACTCGGCTGGTTGCCGCCGATGGGCAGCAAGGGAAGGAGCGACGGGTTGCCGCCGGCGACGCGAACGGCCAAGCTGTCGGCCGTGACGAAGGCCGCGCATTATCCCGGCAAGCCCGCCCCCGCGCCAGCGCGCGGCGCCCTCCCTTTGCTGACGCTGCTGTGCGCCGTTCTCGTCGGTTGCGGCGGCGGACGCGAGGCCGTGCGCCAGTCGCCGCCTGCGGGCCGGCAATGGCCGGTGGTCGCAGCGCAGGACCCGGTCGCGGCCAACGCCGTGCTGATGCGCGCCATCAGCCTGGTCGGCACGCCCTACCGTTACGGCGGCAACACCCCCGATGGCGGCTTCGACTGCAGCGGGCTGGTCAATTACGTCTACCACGACACGCTCGACCTGCGCCTGCCGCGCACCTCGCGCGACCTGGCCGGCTTCCAGGGGCCGAAGATCGCCGCGGAGCGGCTGGCCGCCGCCGACCTGGTGTTCTTCGGCAGCTCCGGCAACGTCAGTCACGTCGGCATCTACGTCGGCGAAGGCCGCTTCGTGCATGCACCAAGCAGCGGTGGCACGGTCCGCCTCGACCACCTCGACGGCCCGTACTGGCGCGATCACTACAGCGGCGCCAAGCGCGTGCTGAAATGAGGCGGCGCCGGATTTGTGACATTTCGCGTCATGATTAACGAATAAATAACGAAATATGAACCTGCCTTACCCATTCGGCAGGCATGATCCCGCGGTCGACGACTTCGTGATGACCGCGTGACGCTCAACCCGCCCCGCTCAGGCCGCCCAGCCGCCGCTGCTTATTCCCGCCCGCCCCGGGCTGTTTCCCGTCTCTTTTTCGCAATCGCCCTGGCCGCCCTGGCCCTGCCTGCGTTCGCGCAGCAGATGCCCAGCTCCTCGCTGGCCGGCGATTCCGCCGACGCCCCGGCGCCGGTGACCCGGGCCATGCTGCCCGAGTCGATGAACCTGTCCGACCGCGCCCTGCTGCTCGCCACCGACCTCAACCGCCTGCTCGCCCCGGGCGCCATCGATGCCGTGGCGGCAGCCAGTCTGCCGGCGGCCGAACAGGGCAAGATCAAGACCGTGTTGCAACGCGCCCTGGCCCTGCTGGGCACCCCGTACCGCTGGGGCGGCACCGACCCGGACAAGGGCTTCGACTGCAGCGGCCTGGTCGGTTACGTGTTCCGCAACGCGCTCGGCATCGAGCTGCCGCGCGTCTCGCGCGAGATGGCCAAGAGCGGCGAGCTGGTCACCGACCGCGCCAAGCTCAACGCCGGCGACCTGGTGTTCTTCGGCCGCCGAGGCCGCGTCGACCACGTCGGCATCTATGTTGGCGAGGGCCGCTTCGTGCACGCGCCCAGCCGTGGCAAGGACGTGCAGGTGTCGAGCCTGGACACCGGCTACTGGAGCAACAAGTTCATGCAGGCGCGGCGCGTCGACGGCATCTGAGCCGTCGCGTCATCGCCACCCGCCCAGGCCGCCGCAAGGCGGCCTGCGTCGTTTCAGGGCCCGGTTCAAGCACCGTCATTGAGCGCGGCGAGGCGCTCGACCGTTTGCTCGATGCCCTTGCTCAGCTCCATCACCTTGAGTGCGTACTCGGCCAGGTGCTTGTCATCGTCGTTGACCGGCGTCCACACCGGCACCGGCGTCGGCTTGCCTTCGACCGCATCGAGGGCGACGAACACGATCACGCAGTGCGTGCACAGCCGGTCCTCGGTCGGGTCCTCCATGGGGTCGCGCGCCTTCACGTCGACGGCAAAGTGCATGCTGGTGGTACCGGTATGCACCAGCTTGGTGTGGACGGTGACCAGGTCGGAGATCCGGATCGGGGCGACGAAGCGGATGCCGCCGACCGCGACGGTGACGCTGTACTTGCCACTCCAGCCGACCGCGGCGGCGTAGCCGGCCTGGTCGATCCACTTCATCACCATGCCGCCGTGGACCTTGCCACCGTAATTGACGTCGGTCGGCTCGGCCAGGAACCGCAGGTTCAGTTCGCGCTGTTGTCCGCTCATGCCGCCACTCCCACCCGCATCGTGACGTGCCTGACCACCGCCGCGGCGACGCCATGCACATTGGTTTTCATGCGGTCATCGTTGAGCACGCCGTAATCGGTGAGCTTGTCGGCCGCCTGGCCGACCGCGACCTGCTGCGGCACCACGATCAGGCCGAGCTTGGCCAGCGCGTCGCGCAGCACCAGCAGCGACCGCAGCCCGCCCAGCGGTCCCGGTGAAGCGGAAACGATCCCGGCCACCTTGTCCTGGAACAGGGCCACGCCGGAGCGGCCGTCGGCCGTCGGCCGCGAGATCCAGTCCAGGGTGTTCTTCACCAGCGCCGGCATCGAGCCGTTGTATTCGGGCGTGCTGATCAGCAGGCCGTCGTGCTCGCGCATCAGCTGCTGCAGCGCGCGCACCGCGTCGGGCATGCCCGCGGCCTCGATGTCGCCGTCGTAGACCGGCAACGGGTAGTCGCGCAATTCGATCAGGGTCACCTGCGCGCCGGCGGTGCGGGCACCGTCAGCCAGCACGTGGATCAGGCGGCGGTTGTAGGAGCCCTGGCGCAAGGCGCCGGCGAAGGCCAGCAGGCGGGGAGCGGGAGCGGTCATGCAGTTCTCCATGGCGGCTCCCGATTATGCGCACGCATGGGCGCTTGTCGCATCCCGCGGCACGCGCGATGCTCCCGCACTACGACAGCGGGAGAGACCACCGATGGGGCGAACGATCCTGGGCATGCTGGTCGGCGTAGTGGTCGCGATCGCCGTGATCGTGGCCGTGGAAGCCGTCGGCCACCGCTTCTACCCACCACCGGCCGGACTCGACCCGTTGAACCCGGTGCACGAGGCCGCGTTCGCCAAGTTCGTCGCGGCGATGCCGTTCGCGGGCAAGGCCATGCTGGCGCTGGCGTGGACACTCGGCAGCTTCGTCGGCGCACTGGCCGCCGCCCGGATCGCGCGCCATCAGACCGCAGCCGCGCTGCTGGTCGCACTGGTGGTGATGTCGGGCGTGGTCGGCATGATCATGAAAGTGCCGCACCCGACCTGGCTGGCGATCATTGGTCTGCTGCTACCAATCCCGGTCGCGCTGGTGGCGGTCAGGCTGGTGTACCGGCGCACCACGCTGCCGCGGCTCTGAGCCGCGCGGCTGCACCTGCCGCATCTGCATTCCGCGAGACTGGCCGCATCGGCATGGATCGCCGACACTGTGCCGCCCTGTGCGAGCCGTTGCCGATGCTGTCGCTGCGTACACCTGCCCTCGCGGTCGCCCTGCTGGTCGCTGCCACCATCGCCAGCCCCGCGCCCGTCCACGCCGCCGAACCCGTGCTGCCGCAGTTGCAGGCGTACGAAGTGCGCGACAGTTGGCGGCAACCGGTCGCACCGTTCGCGATCGCGGACCGCAGCTGGTACATCGGCACCGAGGGTCTCAGCGCACTGTTGATCAAGACCGACGCCGGCGCGGTGCTGATCGATGGCGGCATGCCGCAGGCCGCGGACATGCTGCTCACGCGGATGCGCGAACTCGGCATCGCCCCCTCCGAACTCAAGCTGATCCTGCACAGCCACGCCCACGCCGACCACGCCGGCCCGCTGGCGGCAGTGCAACGCGCCACCGGTGCGCAGTTGCTCAGCAACGCCGAATCGGCCGCATTGCTGGCGCGCGGCGGCAGCAACGACCTGCATTACGGCGACGGCCTGCTGTATCCGGCGCCGCGCGTCGATCGCCTGGTCATGGATGGCGAAACGGTTGAGCTCGGCGGCCTGCACTTCACCGCGCACTTCACCCCGGCGCACACACCCGGCAGCATCAGCTGGACCTGGACTGACCGGAAGGATGGCAAGCCGCTGCGCATCGCCTACACCGACAGCCTCAGCGCGCCGGACTACCAGCTGATCGACAACCCGCGCTACCCGCACATCGTCGACGACTACCGCCGCGGCTTCGCCGCCGTGCGCACGCTGCCCTGTGACCTGCTGCTGACGCCACACCCCGACGCCAGCGGCTGGACGCCGGCCAATACGGCGGCACCGCACAAGTCGCCGATGACCTGCAGCACTTACGCCGAGCGCGCTGAAAAAGCGTTCGACGCGCAACTGAGCAAGCAGCGCGGAGACAAGCGCTGATGCCGTACACACCGATCGTCGCCACGCTCGGCTACGTGCTCTCGCCCGACGGCCGCGAGGTGCTGATGGTCCACCGCAACGCGCGCCCGGACGACCACCAGGTCGGCAAGTACAACGGCCTCGGCGGCAAGCTCGAGCCGGACGAGGACGTGCTCGCCGGCATGCGCCGCGAGATCCATGAGGAGGCCGGCATCGACTGCGAGGAGCTGACCCTGCGCGGCACGATCAGCTGGCCCGGCTTCGGCAAGCACGGCGAGGACTGGCTCGGCTTCGTGTTCGTGATCACCCGCTTCCACGGCACGCCGTTCGCCAGCAATCCGGAGGGAACGCTGGAATGGGTGCCACTGGAGCGCCTGCATGAGCTGCCGATGTGGGAAGGTGACCGCAACTTCCTGCCGCTGGTGTTCGACGACGACCCGCGCCCGTTCCACGGCGTGATGCCGTACCGCGACGGACGCATGGTGTCGTGGTCGTACTCGAGGCTATGACTCGCTAAGGCTCGATCACGAGTGCGCCATGCTCGAGCAGGAAGGCGTGCAGCGATTCAGCATCATCATGAACCTTCGACGTGATGCCAAGCTCGCGAGCGACCGCGACGTTGGTGATTGCATCGTCGACATAAAGCGCGCGCTCTGCAGCGACTCCCGCTTGTGACAAGGCCACCTCGAAGAACGCCGGATCAGGTTTGGCCACGCCGACCTGGCTGGAATTAACCACCGCGTAGAAGGTGTTGTCCAGCCGCAGTGCACGCAGGTCCGCATCGAGTCGCGTCGAGGCATTCGTGACCAACACCACGCGCACGCGCCGCCGCGCTCGAATCAGCAACGCCAGAACGTCCTCATCCAACACGCCCACGGGACGCGACCACTGCTCAACCGCAACTTGGACGTTGGCATCCGAGTAATCCCCAGACAACCTGTCGACGATGGCCTTACGCCAGGCCGTATCCGACAGACCTCCCGAGACGACGCGTGCCAGCAAGTCTGGATCGAACGCTACCCGACGGATCGCGCCGGCCTCCAGACCATGCTCGCGCTCGATCGCATGGTCGTTGTCGGGCCAATGCCGCAGCACGCCGTCGAAATCGACCAACAACGCGCGGTGCCGCATGTCCCCGATGGTCATCGGATGCTTACTGCGACATCCGCACCGAGCCACGCCCGTCGCGCTGCTCGAACACAAAGCGATAGGCCAGGCTCACCGCCTGCGCGACTTCGCGACCGCCGCTGCAACTGGCATTGGCGTCGGCCTTGGTCATGGCGTCCGGGAATACACAGCGCAGGGCCGGGTCGTAACGCCAACCCTGCACTGCCTGTGCCGCTGCAGCGAAGAATGCTGCTTCCACGGCGTCTGGGCCGGGGCAGTCCGGCGATTGATCCACCGGTGTGGACGAGATGACCTGCCCGTCCTCGGCGATGCCGACGCTCAGGCAGACCGTACGTGGCGGGAGTTGGCGCGCCAGCAGTGCTTCTGGATAGACGGGAGGCGCGTTGGCGGCGTCGTCGATCGCCACCAGGAAGGTTTCGTTCTCGGCCAGCACGATGCGCGCGTTGGCTGGTACGAAGCGGGTGATGTCGGTGACGCCGACATTGCCGGCGCGTGAAGGATCATCCTGCATCACCGGGGTGATTGCGCAACCCGCAAGCATCACGATGCCCAAAGCAATGACCAGCGGCCTCATGCCATCCCCTTCCGTTGAGTTCGCCGGAGTATGCCGCAGCTCACTACGATGATGCAGGGCCGACCCGGTACTCCATGTTGACCGCGTATGGTGCGCTCTCGACAAAACCGTATTGGGCATACAGGTGCCTGGCGTCGCCATCGGCGACCAGTGACACCACCGAGGACACCGGCGCGTTGGCGCGCAGCCAGGCATCGAGCGTGGTCATGATGCGCTTGCCCAGGCCACGACCCTGATGCTGCGGTGCCACGGCGATGTCGACCACGGTAAAGAAACAGCCGCCATCGCCAATGATGCGGCCCATGCCGATCACCCGGCCCTGGTGCAGCAGGCTCACGCCATACAGCGTATGGGGCAGGCCACGCGCGGCGGCCTCGACACTACGTGCCGACATGCCGGCCTCGACACGCAACCGGCAGTAGTCGTCGACACCGGGAAAGCGCTCGAGCAACTCGATGGCGTCGGCACCAGCGGCGGTCACTCAGGCTACGTCCTTGACCGGCCCGATCTCGGCCCGCTCGCCCTCGGCAATGCCGACATTGCTGGATGCGGCCTCGTAGACCTCACGGTCGAGCAGGCCGGTCTCCTTGGCCACCAGCACCGGCACCAGCATCTGCCCCGTCACATTCGTCATGGTGCGCATCATGTCGAGCACGCGGTCGATCGCGACCAGATAGCCGATGCCTTCCAGCGGCAGGCCGGCTGCCGACAGCACCAGCGTCACCATCACGATGGCAGTGCCGGGCACGCCGGCGGTGCCGAAGCTGCCGAGCACCGACGCGATCAGGATGGTGAAGTACTGGCTCGGCTCCAGCTGCAGGCCAAAGTACTGGGCGACGAACATCGAGGTCAGCGCCGGATAGATCGCGCCGCAGCCGTCCATCTTGATGCTGGCGCCCAGTGGCACCGCGAACGCGGCGTAGTCGCGATCGACGCCGAGGTTGTGGGTGACCGAGCGGATCGCCACCGGCATCGCCGCGAAACTCGACGAGGCCACGAACGCCACCTGCATGCCCGGCGCCGCGCCACGGAAGAACTTCAGCGGGTTGAGCCCGTGCAACGCGACCAGGCTGCCGTAGACGAAGACGATATGGATCGCGCAGGCCAGGTACAGCGCGAACACGAACGTGCCCAGCGGCAGCAGCTTCTCGAAGCCGTAGGCGCCGACCAGCGAGGCGATCAGGCCGAAGGTCCCCAGCGGGGTCATTTCCAGCACGAAGCGGGTGACCTGCACCATCGTGTCGCTGGCCTCGCCGACCAGTTTGCGCAGGCCGGCGGTTTTTTCGCCGAGCTTGACCAGGGCGAAGCCGACCAGGCCGGCGAACACGATCACCTGCAGGATCTTGCCTTCACTGAGTGCCTTGAACGGATTGCCCGGCACCACGTCGAGCAGTACCTGCAACGGCGATGGCAGCTGGCGCACGCTGTAGTCCGGCGCCATGGTCAGGCCGGTGAGGCCTTTGCCAGGTTGCAGCACCCAGCCCACGAGCAGGCCGACCCCCACCGCCAACGCGGCGGTGATGGCGAACCAGACGAAGGTGCGGCCGCCAAGCGCGGCGACCGATTTCTGCCCATGCAGGCTGCCGATCGCGTTCATCACCGCGAAGAACACCAGCGGCACCGCGATCATCTTGATCAGGGTGACGTAGATCGTGCCGAGCGGTCCGAACCAGGTCTCGGCCGAGTGCCCGAACAACCAGCCCGCCAGGGCTCCGAGCACGAAGCCCGCCAGCACGCGTTGCCAGAACGGAATGCGCAACCAGGCCGAAACCAGCTTCATCGAGACCTCAGGGGTTTACCTATTCTGTCGAGTTTGCACGATAGCCGAGCCGGGACGCGCCGACGACCCCGTCAATGCAACACCGGTGTCCTATTGGTTGCAATAACACACGGCATAATCGCGGTTTACCCGATCTGAAGCCTTGCCGATGTCACGACTGCCCAGCGTCAGCCTCGCCCTCGCCCTCGCCACCACGCTGCTCGCCAGCGCCTGCGCCGGCACCGCGCCGGTGCGCACCGATGCGACTGGCTCCGCCCTGCAGGTCGACGTGCCGCTGATCCGCCACCCCGACGCGGAAACCCCGGCGTGGTGGTTCCGCGACGGCGCCGCCCAGGCCGCGCAGCGCGGCGCGATGGCCGGCAAGGCGAAGAACGTGATCCTGTTCGTCGGCGACGGCATGAGCCTGACCACGGTCGCCGCCGCGCGCATCCTCGACGGCCAGCGCAAGGGCGGCCCGGGCGAGGAGAACCGGCTGAGCTGGGAGCGTTTCCCGGCGACCGCGCTGAGCAAGACCTACAACACCGACTCGCAGACGCCCGACTCGGCCGGCACGATGAGCGCGATGGCGACCGGCGTGAAGACCCGTGCCGGCGTGCTCAGCATCGGTCAGCAGGCCGCGCGCGGCAATTGCGCGCAGGCCCAGGCCACGCCGATCCTGACCCTGTGGGAGCTGGCCGCCAGCCGCGGCTTCGCCACCGGCGTGGTCACCACCACCCGCGTCACCCACGCCACGCCCGGCGCGACCTTCAGCCACTCGGCCGACCGCAACTGGGAGAACGACACCGACCTGCCCGAAGACGCCAAGGCCGCCGGCTGCGCCGATATCGCCCGGCAGATGATCGAATCGCCGTTCGGTCATGGCCCCGACGTGCTGATGGGCGGCGGCCGCGGCAACTTCATGACGGTCGAGCAGCGCGACCCCGAGTACGACGACAAGGTCGGCCAGCGCCTCGACGGCCGCGACCTGATCGCCGACTGGAAGCAGCGTCACCCCAACGGCGCCTATGCGTGGAATGCCCAGCAGCTCGCCGCCGCACCGGCCGATGCGCCGTTGCTGGCGCTGTTCGAGCCCGACCACATGCAGTACTCGCACGACCGGCCGCAGGACGGCGCCGGCGAGCCGACGCTGGCCGAGATGACCCGTGCCGCGATCACGCGCCTGCACAAGAACCCGAACGGCTACGTGCTGCTGGTCGAAGGCGGCCGCATCGACCACGCCCACCACCAGGGCAACGCCTACCGCGCGCTCACCGACACCATCGCGCTGAGCGAGGCGGTGCAGGCCGCCAACGAACTCACCTCCGCCGACGACACCCTGATCCTGGTCACCGCCGACCACGCCCACACGCTGAGCTTCGTCGGCTATCCGGTGCGTGGCAATCCGATGCTCGGCAAGGTGCGCGGTGGCAGCGGCGAGGACGGCGACCCCACGCAATACGCGCGCGACGCGCTCGGCCTGCCCTACACCACCCTCAACTACAGCAACGGCCCTGGCTACGTCGGCGCCAGTGCGCAACAGCCGGAAGGCCCCAAGCGCTTCCCGCACCACGCCAGCGGCACGCAGGTGGCCGAGCACGGCCGCCCCGACCTGAGCAAGGTCGACACGGAGCATCCGGATTTCCTGCAGGAAGCGCTGGTCCCGACCAGCGCCGAATCGCACGGCGGCGACGATGTCGGCATCTGGGCGCGTGGCCCCGGCAGCGAAGCGGTGCGCGGCAGCGTCGAACAGAACACGATCTTCCACTTTCTGCTGCAGGCGATGCCGCAGCTGCGCGCCACGTTGTGCGAGGCCGGCGATTGCGATCGCAACGGCGTGCCGGTGGAATTGCCGAAGCCCGAGAAATTCAAGCAAGGCTGAGCCGCGCAGCATCTGCGCGGCGCAATCGACATGCGCCGCGCGTAACTTCTGAATAAAAACATCCGCATTGGGGTTGACCCGGGCGGCGCACGGGTCGATCATGCGCGCCGCACTCAACCCGCCCAGAGGCCACTCACCTTGGACAGTCGATCTAGACCTTCGCTGCAGCCCACGCGCTGACGGAACGCATCAGGTCTGGATAAGTCCCAGGTCGGCGCCGTCCGCGCAGGACGGAGCCGAATCGTTCGAGCCGCCAGGTTCGAGCCTCGAATCTCCACACAAGCAACGCTGGTTCGGTAAAGACCCCGAGAGGGAGGTCTTTGGCATTTCCGTTTGTCCGGAGATTGCCAATGCCCTTGAAGTTTCCGTTCGCCATCGTGATGGCGTTGATCACCACACCCGTCGGCGACGCACGGGCAGGCGCCAGTCTGCTCGTCGATGACGCAGCCATCACGCCGGCCGGCCACTGCCAGGTCGAAGCCTGGGCGCGCGCCTATGCCCCCGGCCAGGAACTCACCGCGGTGCCGGCCTGCAACCTGGCCGGTACCGAATTCGGCCTCGGCCTCAGCCAGTACGCCCATCCCTCGCACGGCCCGATTGCCAGCCTGGGGCTCAAGCACCTGTTGCGCGACTTCGACACTCACGACTGGGGCCTCGGCGTCTCGCTCGCCACGACCTGGAACGGCGCGCACAACCACGGCGAGGGCTGGGCGCTAAACGTCCCGGCCAGCGTCGCGCTCGATCCGCAGCGACGCACCGTGCTGCACGCCAATCTGGGCTGGAGCGAACCGCGCAACGGCCCCGACGCACTGACCGGCGGCCTTGGCATCGAGCACGTGCTCGCCGCGGAGTGGACGCTGTTGGCCGAGGCCTTTGGCGACCACCGCGGCGGATTCACCGCGCAACTCGGCGTGCGCCGCGCCCTCAACGACCGCGCCAGCCTCGATCTGATGTTGGGCCACCAGGACGGCATGAAACACGCGCCCTGGCTGACCGTCGGCCTCAACGTCCTGCTACCGAACTGAGCACTCCAGGAAACTTCCCATGAACATCAAGCGCGAACGCAGCGCCGCGAAGAAGTCGCGGCTGGAGAACGAGGTGATCCTCGCCGTGGTGATCCTGTACCTGCTGTTGTCCGGCGCCCTGCTGGCGATCCATTTCGCGATGCCGAGCGGTACCGAGACGGTGACGTCTTCAACCTCGCCGTCACATGGTGAGCCCGTGCGGAAGGCACCTGCCGCCCCGAACGCGAAGACAGCCGCCGATACCACTGCAGCAGACAAGAACAAGAATTGAGGAGCCCGCGATGATCCGTTCCATCCACCGCAACCACGACAAGATCGAGACCCGCGCCGGCATCGCCGAACTGCCGGTCGAAGGCGGCTTCCTCTGGATCGACGTCGGCCAGTCCGATGCCGACACGCTGGCCGAACTGCGCGTCCGTTACAACGTCGATCCGCAGCTCGCGCACACCAGCGTCCACGAGGACGAGGAGTACCTGTACCTGTTCGCCGAGATCGTGGCGATGGACGAGCGCCGCGAGCCGGAGTTCCACAAGGTCACCTTCGTGCTCGGCGACCGCGTGCTGGTGACCCTGCACGACACTGCCGAGTTCACCCCGCTCAATCGCGCCATGCAGCGCCTGGCACGGCGGCCGCAGCAGGCCACTGACGCCAAGTCGCTATTGCGCATGATCCTGGCCGGAATCAACGACGGCACCAGTCAGGTGATCGAAGCCATTGCCGAGGCGCTGGAGCAGACCGCTGACACCATCGCACGGCTGTCCAACGAGACCGGCACGGACGGCCGTGAACTGGGCGTCAGCGATCTCACCGAAACACTGCTGGAGCTCAACGACAGCGAGGAGCTGATCTCGAACTGCCTGGAAAGCCAGCTCGCACTCGCACGCGTGGTGCGCTACCTCAACGGCGAGGTCGATCCGCGCAAGGATCCTGACCTGCAGGGACTGGTCAAGGAACTGATCGCCGACGTCAACGGCGTCAAGGAGCACGCCGCCTTCGAGCACGACAAGGTGCGCTATCTGCAGAACTCGGTGGTCGGCCTGCTCAACATCAAGCAGAACCAGATCGTGAAGGTATTCACCATCATCACCGCGGTGTTCCTGCCGCCGACCCTGGTGGCCACGTTCTACGGCATGAATTTCTCGGTGATGCCCGAGCTGAGCTGGAAGCACGGTTTCGCGATGTCGATCGTGCTGACCCTGGTCGCCGCGTTGTTGCCGCTGATCTACATCAAGCGCAAGGGCTGGCTGCGTTGAATCAACGGCAGTCCCGCCGGGTGCATCCCCGGCGGTGGCGTCAGAACGGCTTGGCCAGCACCAGGTAAACCACCGCCACCAGCAGCAGCACGGGCAATTCGTTGAACCAGCGCAGCGTCTTCGACGACGGCAGCGCGCGGCCGGCCTCGACGCCCTTGAGCCAGCGCCCGCTGACGATGTAGTACGCCAGCAGCAGCGCGACCAGGGCGAGCTTGGCGTGCAGCCAGCCGCTGCCCGGCGCCACCATCGTCGGGAAACCGGACACGAGCTTGTAGCCCCACCACAGCACCAGGCCGAGCACGAAGGCGAAGCCGAACATGATGTGGCCGAAGCGGTACAGGCGCCGCCCCATCAGCAGCAGGCGCGCCCGCACGGCCTGTTCGTTGCCGGCCTCGGCCAGGTTGACCAGGATCCGCGGCAGGTAGAACACCGCGGCCATCCACGCGATCACGAACACGAGGTGGGCGGTCTTGGTCCAGAGATAGGCGGTCATCGGGTGAGGCCCTTCGATGCATGATGAGGTCTTAGCGCGATAGGATGCCACGTTCCCCCTCCTATCCTTCACCGTTCGTGTTGAGCGTAGCGATGCGCAGCGTCGCGAAGTCGAAGCACGGGCAGTCACGGCATGCCCTTCGACCCTTCGACAAGCTCAGAGCAGGCTTTCGCCGCTACGCGGCTACGCTCAGGGCGAACGGATTTTTCATGATCTCCAAACAGTACGACCACGCCTATTTCGAACGCTGGTACCGCGATCCCGCGCTCAAGCAGCTCGCCATCGGCGGCAAGGCCCGGCTGGCGCGCAAGGTCGCCTTGGCCGTGGCTTCGGCCGAGTACCACCTGGAGCGCCCGATCCGCAGCGTGCTCGACATCGGTTGCGGCGAAGGCGCTTGGCGCGCGCCGTTGCTGAAGCTGCGCCCCAAGCTGCAGTACCTGGGTTTCGACAGCAGCGAGTACGCGATCAACCGCTACGGTGCGCGCCGCAACCTGCGCTACGCACGGTTCGGCGACTTCGAGCACCTGCGCCCGTGCCCGCCGGTCGACCTGCTGGTGTGCAGCGACGTGCTGCATTACCTGGACACGCGCGAACTCGACCGCGGCCTGCCGGCCTTGGCCGAGTTGTGTGGCGGCGTCGCCTTCCTCGAAACCTACACCCGCGAGGACGAGACCGACGGCGACGACGATGGCTTCAAGCGGCGGCCGGCGAAGTTCTACCGGCAGCGGCTGCAAGCGCTGGACTTCACCGCGCTCGGTTCGCACCTGTGGCTGGCACCGCATCGGCGCGACGGCCTGGCCGCGCTCGAACGGCTGGGCTGAAAGGCACACATACGGGGCCTGTTGCCGATTCACGTTGGCACCGGCACCTTCCGCTATGCTGCGCCGCAACATGTCGCCCCGTGCGGGCCCAGATGGATTCCGACGCAATGTTTCTTTACCAGATGCACGAACTCGGCCGCGCCTGGATGGCGCCGATGACCTACTGGGCCGAGGCGAGCGCCAAGATGTTCTCCGCGCCCGGCAGCTGGTTGTCGAGCACGCCCGGCGCCGCGCAGCTGGCCGCCGGTTGCGAGCTGATGTATCGCATCGGCAAGGATTACGAAAAACCCGAGTTCGGCATCCACTCACTCGAGATCGACGGCGTCGCCTACCCGGTGGTCGAACGCGAGATGCTGCACAAGCCGTTCTGCCGGTTGCTGCGCTTCAAGCGCTATGCCGACGATGCCGGCAACCTGCGCGAGCTCAAGAACGACCCGCCGGTGCTGGTGGTCGCCCCGCTGTCAGGCCACCACAGCACGCTGCTACGCGACACAGTGAAGACGCTGCTGCGCGACCACAAGGTCTACATCACCGATTGGGTCGATGCGCGCATGGTGCCGCTCGAGGAAGGCGCGTTCACGCTGGACGACTACGTCGCCTACATCGAGGAGTTCATCCGCCTGATCGGCGCCGACACCCTGCACGTGATCAGCGTGTGCCAGCCGACCGTGCCGGTACTGGCGGCGGTGTCGCTGATGGCCGCGCGTGGCGAGGCCACGCCGCGCTCGCTGGTGATGATGGGCGGACCGATCGACACGCGCGAGAGCCCGACCCCGGTCAACGACCTGGCCACGCACAAGCCGCTGTGGTGGTTCGAGGGCAATTTGATCCACCCGGTGCCGACGAGTTACCCGGGCCACGGCCGCCGCGTCTACCCGGGGTTCCTGCAGCACGGTGGCTTCATGGCGATGAACCCCGAGCGCCACTTCCAGTCGCACTGGGACTTCTACCAGGACCTGGTCAAGGGCGACCTCGAGGACGCCGACGCGCACCGCCGCTTCTACGACGAGTACAACGCTGTGCTCGACATGCCTGCCGAGTACTACCTCGACACCGTGCGCATCGTGTTCCAGGAGCACCTGCTGCCGCGCGGGCTGTGGGAGGTCAACGGCGAGCGCGTCGACCCGTCGCAGATCCACGGCACCGCGCTGCTGACCATCGAGGGCGAGCTCGACGACATCTCCGGCCAGGGCCAGACCCGCGCCGCGCACGCACTGTGCAGTGGCATCGCCCAGGCCGACCGTGAACACCTCACGGTCCCCGGCGCCGGTCACTACGGCATCTTCAGCGGTCGCCGCTGGCGCACCCAAGTGTATCCGCAGGTGCGCGATTTCATCGCCCGCCATGCCGAGGCCGCCTCGACCACGGGTGCTTGATTCTTCGGCGTCACGCCCAGACCTTCTTGGTTCCCGTCCTTCAACCTGAGGAACTCCCGATGGATTGCCCCGTCTGCCGCGACGTCAAACTGGCGATGACCGATCGCCAAGGCATCGAGATCGACTATTGCCCGCAATGCCGCGGCGTCTGGCTGGACCGCGGCGAGCTGGACAAGCTGATCGAGCGCGCCTCCAGCGAGGCCGCGCCGCCTGCCGCTCCACGCCCCCAGAGCCCTCCGCCTCCGCCGCAATACGACACGCGCGGTCATCACGGCGGACATTCGGACCATTACAAGTACAAGAAGAAAAAGAACCTGCTCGGCGAGCTTTTCGATTTCTGAGGCGATAGACGTGAAGCCAGAAGCCCCGCCAATCGGCGGGGCTTCTCGACAGTTACCCAGACCGTCCCTTACTCGGTGGCGGTATTGCAGCCCTGGATGAACACCCTGTTGCCAGTCGCCACGCCCCAACGGCCGTCGGCCGCACCGCAACCGGCAGTCCACGAACCGACCAGCGCGCCTTCCTCGTCGTAGTACCTCCAGGTGCCCTGCCAGTTCGCCATCGCACTGAACGACGCGGCTGCCATCACACCTACCGCCAAAGCCACTGCCAAGATCCGGATACGACGCATGCCCTTTCTCCTTGGATGAGCGCGGCAAACTTCCCGCGTCCGCAAGGTAGGCCAGGCGGCGCGACGGTACTGTTAACCCGGCCGCATTCCTGCCGCGCATCGCGCCGGCCGTCGGCTCAGTAGTACTGGGCCGATTTCACCAGCATGTGCTTGGCCAGCTGGCCGTGCAGCGCGCCGATGGCGCGTGCCACATGCAAGGTGCAGAACAACAGCAGCACGCCGGCGATGAAGACCAGCGGCCAGGCCCAGGGCTGGTGCTGCATGACCAGGTTGATGCCGTCCAGCTCGAAATACCCGGACGCGCCGAACAGCAGCGCCACCGGCGCGACAATCAGCGACAGAGAGAGGCTCAGGCCGATCACCGCCAGCACGAAGTAGGCGACACCCAGCGGCAGCATCAGCAGGAAATACAGCTGCGTCGACCAGGTGCGCGGGTCGATGAACATGTCCTTGATCCGCTCCAGCCACGGCTTGCCGCGCTCGCTGTACAGCGGTCGCCGCGGCATGCGCTCGCCGAGCATGACCTCGACGATGCGGCCCTCGACCAACGACAGGATCCGCACCGAGCCGAAGTACAGGATCAACACCGGAATGCCGACGATCAGCACCGACATGCCCGCCGAGAAGCTGATGCCGAACACCACCCAGGTGAAGTAGAAGATGCCGGTCGCCAGCGACAGCAACATGTAGAACAGCGCGGCATAGGTGCGCGGTTCGGCGGCGACACCGAAGAATCGGCCCAGCAGGGATTCGCGTGGCCGCGGCGGCGGCGGCCGCAGTGCGGTCTGCACCGTCACCTCGGTGTCGCGGTAGATGTCGGCGACCTCGTCTGGGGCACCGTAACTGCCGGCGACCGCGGCGATCACCTCGGCCTCGCTCTTGCCGGGATTCTCTGCCAGCTCCGAGCGCAGGTACTCCTCGGCGTCGTACAGCGCGTCCTGCACCAGCGCCGGATCGGCGCCGGCCAGCGACTTGCGCAGCCGTTCGAGGTAGTCGGGGATCGTGGTCGGCAGGGCAGCGTTGAAAGTGTTCGACGCGTTCATTTGGGCAGTCCTTCAAGGACGGAATCGACGGAATCACGGGTGGCGCGCCAGGCGGCGCTCCATTCGCGCAGGACCTCGCGGCCTGCGTCGGTGATGCGGTAGTAGCGGCGCGGTGGGCCGGACAGGGAGGGCTCGACGTGGCTGTCGAGCAGGCCGGCCGCGCTGAGGTTGCGCAGCACCGGATACAGCGCGCTTTGCTTGCCGCTGAGCACGCCTTCGCCCTCGCGCTCCAGCCGCTTGGCGATCTGGTAGCCGTACATCGGCTCCTTGGCGGCGCCCAGCACGGCCAGCAACGCCAGCGACACGGTGCCGGCGCTGAGTTCCTTCTGGAATTTCCGCAGGTGGCTGTCGAGGTCGGTCATGGCGGGTCTGGCTGTCTCGACGCCAAGGTAGTACTAACTTCGATATACCGACCCTGCCATTAGTCATCCGCCCTGCATTTTCATGGCGTCGACCCCCGACCTGCTAAGACGACCCGCGCAGCGATATCCCTCGCAGCGAGGAGACCCGACATGCCACGCGGCGACAAATCCGCCTACACCGAGAAGCAAAAACGCCAGGCCGAACACATCGAAGACAGCGAGCGCGAACAGGGCCGCTCGGAAGAGGACGCCGAGCGCATCGCCTGGGCCACGGTCAACAAGCGCGACGGCGGCGGCAAGAAGTCCGGATCGGGCCGTGGTGCCAGCAAGACGGCGAAGAAAACCAGCAAGACCGCCCGCAAGAGCACGAAAAAAACCGCCAGGAAGGCGACCACGAAGGTCGCAAAGAAAACGGTCAGCAAGGCCGCCAGGAAAGCGACCAAGAAGACCGCCAGCAAGACCGTGCGTAAAACCACCCGCAAGACGGCCAAGAAAACCGTGAAGAAAGCCGCCAAGCGCCCGGCCAAAAAGATCGCGAAGAAGACGGCCCGCAAAGCCGCCAAGAAGGCCGCCACCAAGACGGCGCGCAAGGTCGCCCGGACCGCAGGCAACACCAGGCACGGCGGCGACGGCGCTCGCCTGTGATCCCGCACGCAGGCCGGACTGGTCGTCGCCGCGGCGCTGGGCCAGAATCGCCCGATCATCCGCCTGGGGAATTCCGCCGTGTCGAAACCACGCCTGTGGTCGTCCGTCCTGTTGTCACCCGCCCTGCTGATCGCCTTTTCCGCCGCTCATGCCGGCGGCCAGGATCCTGCGACGCCTGCAGCCAAGCTGCGTTCGATGCAGGAAATCCTCGACGCCACCCAAGCCGGTGACTGGCGCACGCTCGACCCGAAGAACACGCTGTACCTGGATCTGGCCAACGGCCGCGTCGTCATCGAACTGGCCCCGGCGTTCGCGCCGGCCCATGTCGCCAACATCCGCGCCCTGGCCAAGAGCGGCTACTGGAACGGCCTGAGCATCAACCGCTCGCAGGACAACTTCGTCGTGCAATGGGGCGACCCGGCCGAGGACGACAAGGACCGCAAGCCGCTCGGCCGCGGCGCCAAGGCCAAGCTGCCGGCCGAGTTCGCGCGCAAGAGCGACGGCCTGGTGTTCGACCGGCTGCCCGATGCGGACGGCTGGGCGCCGGAGGTCGGCTTCGTCGACGGTTTCCCCGCCGCGCGCGACCCCGCCGCCAAGACCGCCTGGATGGCGCATTGCTACGGCACCGTCGGCGCCGGCCGCGACGTCGCCGCCGATTCCAGCAACGGCACCGAACTGTATGTCGTCACCGGCCAGTCACCGCGCCAGCTTGACCGCAACATCACCGTAGTCGGCCGCGTCGTCCAGGGCATCGAGCTGCTGTCGGTGCTGCCGCGCGGCACCGGCCCGCTCGGTTTCTACGTGCAGCCCACGCAACGCACCCCGATCCAGGCGATCCGCCTGGCCGCCGACGTGCCGAAGAAGGAGCGCACCGCGATCGAGGTGCTGCGCACCGGCACGCCGGCGTTCGCCGAACTGGTCGAAGCACGCCGCAACCGCCGCGACGACTGGTACAAGCACATGGCCGGGCATATCGATCTATGCAACGTGCCGTTGCCGACGCGGGCGCCGCCGGTGGCACCAGCGCAGGCCCAGAAGGCACCGTCAGCGAAGGGGAAGAAGGCACGCAAGTAAGGTCGCCGGCTTCGACCGGAGCACGGCCGATCCTGTGTCGTTTGTGCAGTTTGGCCAAGGAGCAAACATGTCGGCAGCCGGAGGCAACGTCACCACAAAGATGTTGGGAGACGCGGGCGAGCACTACGCGCTCAGCCAGTTCACCTTTGCCGGCAAGCCCGCATCAAAAATGCCCGATGGCTGGACCGGCTATGACCTCGCGGTCGAGTCCGGCCAGGGGCTGGTGCGTGTAAGCGTCAAAACCCGCAGCGAGACAGCCAGTTGGAAAGCCGGCAGCTGGTTCATCTTTGATGAGCGGCTTGAGTGTGACTGGCTTGTTTTTCTGTTCTTACCAGTCAATGTCGCCGTTCGCTCCTGGGTAGTTCCTTTCTCGGTCGCAAGAGAGTTCGGCAATAAGCCTCTCCCCACCAGAAAAGACCCACACAACAGGGACGTGTCCTTTGCCAAGCTCAACCGTGAGCCGCTCGCCCGCTACGAGAACAATTGGGGGCTAAGTCCATAACCGCGCGGCCATAGTCTAGACATGCAAGCACGTAGGATGGGTAGGGCGAAGCGAAACCCATCAACGCAGGCCAACGGGGACAGCCATTCCATCATGGCAACGATGGGTTTCGCCTCCGGCTCAACCCATCCTACGCGGCTGTGCGACGCCTCAATCCGGATCGCTACCACGCCCCAGCACCTGATGCTGGAACAGGCACATCCGCACCACGTCGTGGTAGCGGCCGTCGCTGAAGAACTCGTCGATCAGCACGCCCTCACGCTGGAAACCAGCATCCTCGTAGATGCGGATCGCGCGCACGTTGTCGACGTCGACCAGCAGGTACAGCTTGTACAGGTTGAGCACGCGGAAGGCGTAATGGATCGCCAGCCGGGTGGCGGCCTTGGCGTAGCCGCGGCCCTGCTGCTCGGGCGAGATCATGATCAGGAATTCGGCGCGCCGGTGCAGGTGATCGATCTCGACCAGCTCGACCAGGCCGACGCGCTCGTGGCCGCCGTCCTCGACGATGAAGCGGCGCTCGGACTGGTCGTGGATGTGCTTGCGATAGAGCTCTTCCAGCTCGACGAAGGATTCGTACGGCTCCTCGAACCAGTAGCCCATCACGCTGCGGTTGTTGTTGAGCACATGAACGAAATGCAGGTCGCCGCGCTCGAGCGGACGCAAGGTGATGCCGACAGGGATGGTCGTATCCATGCTGACACCCTACTCCATCGCAATGACGTCGAGAGGCAGGCCGTATCCGCCATCACGCCGCCTTAGCCCGGCGCTGCATAGCCTCGTGTCATCCCACACAGAAAGGTGGTAGCGCCATGCCCCTGCTGCGCTTGCGCGTGACCGGCAGCGATGACGATGCCCGCGCCATCGGCAACCTGCTGGTCAGCATCGACGGTATCGAGCACGTCGAAGAAGTCGCCGACCTGATGCCGCGCATGGACGACGCCGATTCCAGTTCGGCCGGCCTGCCCGACGACCGCGGCCCGGGCACGCACGAGTTGGAAATCGAGGCCCCCAACCTGTCCACCGCCAACAAGGTGCGCGAGGCGGTGGAAGCGCTGGCGTTCGATCTCGACGTGCTGGTCGAGTTCGAGAGCGACGACTGACCTTAGGCCTCAGGGCATCGTCTTGAGCGCGGCGACCACGCCCGGCAACAGCACCTTCAGGCGCGCGTCGTCGGAGTTGTCGGCCTCGACGTAGACCGCCTGCAGGAAGGCAATCAGATCGTGGCGCCGTGCCAGCCAGGCGCTGTCGCGCCAGGCCAGCGCGGGGTCGCCCAGGCGCGGCACCAGTGCGGCGAACCAGGCGGTCCAGCCGGCCTCGTCGTACAGGCCGCGTTGCGCCGCATACAGCACCGGCGCGGCCAGCCGTTGTGGCTCACCGAAGACGTAGGCGTGACCGGCTTTCGGCACGGCTTGGGCGGCGGCCGCCTCGACCACGCGCGACAGCTGTGGCACGTCCAGCGCCGGGTTCAGGGTCAGCTGCATCAGCCAGTCGGCGCCGTGGGCGACGCCGTGGCGCCAGCCTTCGCGCGGGTCGTAGCCGCGGTAGTCGCGCACTGATTCGACATAGGTCACCGCGCGCAACACCATCGTGGCGCGCTCGGCCGGCGTCATCCACGGCGCGATGCGGTCAGTGCGCGCGACCTCGGCCAGCACCAGCGCAGCAAACGGCCAGCGCAGGCCGTTCTTGTCCGGCTGGGCGAGCGTCGCGTACAGGCGATCGCGCACGGTGCGCAGCGTTTCCACGGGCAACTCACCCTTGCGCATCCACGCTGCCAGTGCGTCGTAAGCAATGCCGTCGCGCAGGGTGGGATCGGGATCGCCGAGACATTCGAGCAGGCCCAACGCCAGGGTCGGCTGCGCCGCCGTATCGGGCAGCACGAATTGCGACTGCTTCAGCGTCGCCAGTGATTCGCTGGTCCAGCCTGCGGGCGGGCATGGCCCGGCGAACACCGGCGCGGCCAACAGCGCGAGCGACAACATGGCCAGGCGCCGCATGTCAGCGCCCTCCACGACGGCGACGCAGGCGCCGGATCACCAGCACCACGATCAGCAGCACCGCCGCCACCGGAATCAGGAACGCCGCCGCGCGGATCGTCCAGGCGGTGCCCGCGGACAGGGTGCGGCCGAAATCGCGCACGGCCTGGCCGATCTCGCTGCGTCCGCTCTGCCCACGCGGAGGTTCAAAACGGATCGTGAGTTTCTGCGTGTCGATGCGCAGGCGGTGCTGCGCGCCCTCCTGCTCGGCGGCCTGCAGTTGCGCCTCGACCTGCGCCAGCTGCTGCGACAACGCGATCATGTCGGCCACCGCCAGGTCACGGCGCTGCTGGAACGCGAGCAACTGCGTGCGCTCGTTCTGCAGCCGTTGCTGCGCCAGGTTGTTGTCGCGCACGACCACAGCCAGATCCTCGGCGTGGGTGCGACGACTGCCGATCTCGCCGTCCTTGCCGGCCAGCGCGATCAGCGGATCGACCCCGGCCGGAACGACGCGCACGCTCAGGCTCGCACTGGGATGGTCACCGCCCTGCTGGCTCACGTCGAGCACCGTGCAGGCCCCGAAGCGGTTGTCGTTGCAGGCGGCCTGTACCTGCTGCAGGCGCTGCACGATGCGTTCGGCCGGCAACGCGACCTGCGCATGGTGCTCGTACGCCAGCATCGCCCCGGGGCGATGCGCCACCGGCGCAGCCGCGCCGGAGCCGGCCGACTCCATCGCCTGCTGCGGGCTGCCGCCGCCGCACGCCGTCAACGCGGCAACCACCACAAGGGCCATGACGGCCACGGTCGGATTTCGCATCGCCTTTCCTGTCCAAGGATCGGAGGCGACTATGCCATCACGCCGTCGGCCACGACCAGCCGTGGGCACGGCACCCGCGCCACCGGGGCGGACGGCGCGGATGCCGCGTCGATCAGAACACGTACTTGACCCCGACCGTGACGAAGCGGCCGAGCGCGTCGTATTGGCTGATGTCGTACGGCAATGCACCGCCGGCCGGATCGAACGGCGGATCGGCGTCGGCCAGGTTCTGCACCGACAGGTACAGCGTGGTGTCGCGCAGACCTTCGTAACCGACGTACAGGTCGAAGCGGTTGCTGTCGTCGATGTTCGTCGCCAATCCCGGGTTGCTGCTCGCCGTCACCACCTGCTGCGTGTAGCCACCGATGTAACGCCATGACAGCTGCGCGCTCCAGTCGCCGCGCGCATAGCCCAGCGAGGTGATGCCGCGCCATTTCGGCAGCGCGCCGAAACGGTTGCCGCCGGCGCCTTCCCGCGCAGCTTCGCCGGCGACCTGTGGCTGCTCGTAGCTGAGCAGGCGCGTCCAGGTGCCATCCAACGTCCAGTCGGCGTCGCCGGCATGCCAGACCTTGCGGCCCTCCAGGTCGAAGCCGGTGGTGGTCAGCGTGCCCTGGTTGGCGTAACGGTTCTCGACCAGCTGCAGGCGGCCCTGCGCGTCGCGCGTCACCCGGTCCGGGTACAGGTCGGGGTTGGAGACGATCGCCTGCACGTTGTCGGGGCTGATCAGGTCCTTCTGCTCAATGCGGTACAGATCGATACCGAGGCTGCTGTCGGCATCGGGCGACCACAGCACGCCGAGGTTGAGGTTGCTGGAGCGCTCCGGCTTGAGGTCGGGGTTGCCCGCGCGCAGCACCGTGACGCCGCGCGAACTGCCGGGCTGCACCGGATCGTAAGGGTCGATCACCGAGCCGTAGCTGATCGTGGTGCTCTGCGCGTTCTCCGGGAACGACGGCGCGCGGAAGCCGCGCGAGGCGTTGAACCGCACCAGCCAGGCGTCGGAGGGCTGCCAGCGCACGCCAAGCTTGGGCGAGAACGCACTGCCGAAGTCGTCGTAGTGGTCGCCGCGTCCGGCCAGCTGCACTTCGACCTGCTCGGCCGGCTTCAGGCTGAACTCGACGAACGCCGCCGAGACGTTACGCTCGCCGTCGATCAGGTTTATCGCCGGGCGCAGCTCGGTGCCCGACAGCACCTGCGGGCTGGTGCCGGCGTTCTGCGACTCGTGGCGGAATTCGACACCGGCGGCGACGCCGACATCACCGGCCCACAGCTGCCACGGGAAACCGGACACCTTGGCGTTGACCGAGGCCAGGTGGTACGAACCGGGCCGACGCGTGGCCAGGCGCAGCGCGTCCAGCGACCCCGGCGTACTGGCCGGATCGAGGAAGTCGTAGCTGCCGTCGGCGAGGATCTGCTGGAACACGTAGCGGTTGACGAAGTTGCGGGTGAACTCGCGCTGCACGCTTTCCGAGTAGTTGCCCGCGACCTCCCAGTCCCAGACCTCGCCGCGGCCACGCAGGCCGAACAGCGCGCGACTGAACTGCGACTGGTTGATCTTGTAGCGCGCGCCGAGGTCGAGGAAGGTGTACTCGAACGGCGCCGGCGTCGCATACGGATTGGACGGGTTGCCGAGCGGCAGCACCACCGGAATGTCGACCAGACCGCCGGTGCTGGCGTCGTACGCGCGCAGGCCCGGACCGACCGTCAGCGGCGCGCCGAAGTAGGTGCCGTTGTGGCCGTGGCTGTACAGCAGCTCGGCAAAGCCCTGCACGTTGTCGTTGAACCAGACATCACCGGCCAGTGACGCCTGGTAACGCTCGGTCGCCGGCAGCAGGGTGCGGAACGGCTGCGTGTTGAACGCGCAGGCGTCGCCCGGCAGCGGGCTGCCGAAGTCGGCGTACGGCCGCAGCGTCGTGCCCGGCTGGCACGGATCGAAATGCACCGGCGCGCGCGGATTGCGCAGGTAGGCACCGCCCTGCGTCGACCAGCCGGCCAGGCGCCCACCGGGCTGATCGCGGTAGTCGCCGTCGCGGGTGAGGTCGCGCTCGTCGGCGTCGAGGCGATCGCGGTTGAACACGTCGAGGCTGAAACGCACGCTGTAGCCGTCGCGGTCGGGGTCGCCGCGACCGGCGCGCACGCCCACGGTGGTCTGGTCGGTGCCGCCTTCGGTGGCCGCACCGTAACTGGCATCGAGCTCGACGCCTTCGATCTTGCGACGCAAGAGGATGTTGACCACGCCAGCGATTGCATCGGAGCCGTACAACGCCGACGCGCCGTCCTTGAGGATCTCCACGCGCTCGACTGCGCCCAACGGCAACGCATTGAGGTCGACGAAGTTGTCCTGGGTGTTCTGGGCGAAGCCATACGCGGCCACGCGCTGGCCGTTGACCAGCACCAGCGTGTTCTTCTGGCTCAGGCCGCGCAGTGATACACCGGCCGAGCCGTTGGCGAAGCTGCCGGTGTACTGCTCGTTGAAGCTGTTACCGCTGTTGACGGTGAGGCTGCGCAGCAGGTCGGCGACGGTGACCTTGCCGCTTTGCTCGATCTGCGCGCGGTCGAGCACCAGTACCGGATTCACGCCGGCCTCGTCGCTGCGCTTGAGGTGGGTGCCGGTGACCTGCACGGCATCGAGGGTGACGCCGGCATCGGCCGCGGCGGCGTCATCGGCGGACGCATCGGCCTCGGCCGCCAGCGGCGCGGTCAGCACGGCCGCCAGGGCCAGGCTCAGACGTCGGTAACGCACCCGGCGCTGCGCGCCGGCGGGAGACAACGAAGCAACGAAGGACGACATCGGGCAACTCCGGGGGAGAGAAACGGAAAGAAAAGAAAGGTCCGTCCGGAACGGCACGCCTCGCGGCGCACACCGAGTCCAGTCACGTGGGAGGGAGACAGACGCAAAGCCGGCGTGGCTTCGACGCGCGTGCCGATCCGAACGGATGAACGGAGAGCAGGCTCAGCCCAGGCAGGGCATCGCCCGCGGCGTACACGGATAGCGACCGGCGATCTGCAGCCAGCGCAGGCGGCGGGCTTCGGTGGCGGATGCGGGAAGGGCGTCCACGGTGGTGTCGCGGGCGGAGCGGATCATGGCGGCAGGACTTCGGGCGTGATGGTTACAGAACGAGGGTGTCAGGCAGCAGTTGTCGCGAGACGACACAGGCAGCGGGCGCCGGGCATTCGGCGGTGGCTGCGACACAGGTTCTGGCGATGCGACGGAATCACGCGGGCAGTGGGCTGGCGCCGCCAAACGGCGACCCGGCTATTTGTGCATTGCAATAGCGACGCGGCAACTGACCGGCGGCCATGCCCACATAACCGTCGGTTCTAAGCCCATGCGATCGGCCTATCATGGCGGCTGACGCACCGCTGCCATCGCCATGTCCGACGACAAGACCGTCCACCGCTACGACAAGCCCGCCGGCGGTTGGGATGCGCTGAAGAGCTCCTGGCAGGCGCTGCGCGAGCAGGAGGTGCTGCTCAAGGGCGCCAACACCCTGCTGCGCGCCAACCAGCCCAAAGGCTTCGACTGCCCGGGCTGCGCCTGGCCCGACCGCAACCCGCACTCGACCTTCGAGTTCTGCGAGAACGGGGTCAAGGCGGTGGCCAACGAGGCCACTTCCAAACGCGTGACGCGCGAGTTCTTCGCCGAGCACACGGTGAGCTGGCTGGCCGCGCTGGACGACCACACTCTCGAAGTGCAGGGCCGCCTCACCGAGCCGATGGCCTTTGATGCCGCCAGCGACCGCTACGTGCCGATCGGCTGGGACGAGGCGTTCGCCCGGATCGCCGCGGCATTGAAGGCGCTGGCCTCGCCGGACGAAGCGATCTTCTACACCTCCGGCCGCACCTCCAACGAGGCCGCCTTCCTCTACCAGTTGTTCGTGCGCGAATACGGCACCAACAACCTGCCCGACTGCTCGAACATGTGCCACGAGCCGTCGGGTGTGGCGTTGACCGAGCAGCTCGGCAGCGGCAAGGGCTCGGTCACACTGGAGGACTTTGAGCACGCCGACGCGATCTTCATCTTCGGCCAGAACCCCGGCACCAACCACCCGCGCATGCTCGGCGAGTTGCGCAATGCCGCCAGGCGCGGCTGCCGCATCGTCGCCTTCAACCCGCTGCGCGAGCGCGGCCTGGAGCGCTTCGCCAACCCGCAATCGCCGGCCGAGATGCTCGGCGGCAGCAGCACGCAGATCACCTCGGACTACCTGCAGCCACGCATCGGCGGCGACCTCGCCGTGGCGACGGCGCTGGCCAAGGTCGTGGTCGAACGCGACGCCGTCGATCGCCCGACCTTGGACAGAATGTTCATCGCCGCCCACACGCGCGGCTTCGACGCCTTCGCCGAGGCACTGCGCGCGACGCCGTGGAGCGAGCTGGAGCGCGAATCGGGCCTGGGCCGCGAGCAGCTTGAGCGTGTCGCGCAGACCTACATCGACAGCCGCGCCACGATCCTGTGCTGGGGCATGGGCATCACCCAGCACCCGCGCAGCGTCGCCACCATCCAGATGCTGGCCAATCTGCTGCTGTTGCGCGGCAACATCGGCAAGCCAGGTGCCGGCCCCTGCCCGGTGCGCGGCCATTCCAACGTGCAGGGCGACCGCACGATGGGCATCTACGAGCAGCCCGCGCCGGCCTTTCTCGACAAGCTCGGTGTGGCCTTCGACTTCCAGCCGCCGCGCGCGCCCGGCTACGACACCATCGCCGCGATCGAGGCGATGCGCGACGGCCGTGCCACGGTGTTCTTCGCGATGGGCGGCAACTTCGCCGCGGCCACGCCCGACAGCGCGCAGGTGCACGAGGCGCTGCGCCGCTGTGCGCTGACCGTGCACGTCAGCACCAAGCTCAACCGCTCGCACCTGGTACACGGCCGCGACGCACTGATCCTGCCGTGTCTGGGCCGCACCGAGATCGATCTGCAAACCGGCGGGCCGCAGGCGGTGACGGTCGAGGATTCGATGAGCATGGTGCACCTGTCGTCGGGCATGAACCCGCCAGCCTCGACGCAGCTGCTGTCGGAACCGGCCATCGTCGCGTGCCTGGCCGCGGCGACGTTGCCGCGCAGCAAGACGCCGTGGCGGTGGTTGATCGAGGATTACGACCGCGTCCGCGCGCGCATCGCGCAGGTGATCGACGGCTTCGAGGATTTCAATGCGCGGGTGCGCGTACCCGGCGGGTTCCACCTGCACCACCCGGGCCGCGAGCGCGTGTTCCCGACCGCCAGCGGCAAGGCAACGTTCTACGTGCACCCCCTGGCGCATCCCGTAGGAGCGGCTTTAGCCGCGAGTTCACCTCCTGAAGGCAATGAAAGCTCGCGGCTAAAGCCGCTCCTACAGTTGATGACGGTGCGCTCGCACGACCAGTACAACACCACCGTGTACGGCTTCGACGACCGCTACCGCGGCGTGCACGGGCTGCGCAAGGTCTGCTTCATCAGCGCGCACGACCTGCAATGCCTGGGGCTGCGCGACGGCGAGCAGGTCGACATCACCTCGGTCTGGGACGACGGCGAACGCAGCGTGCGCGGCTTTCGCCTGGTCGAGTACGACATCCCGCCGGGCTGCCTGGCCAGTTACTTCCCCGAAACCAATGCGCTGGTGCCGCTTGGCCACCACGCCGAACGCGCGCGCACGCCGGCATCGAAGGCGATCCCGGTGCGCCTGACCCGCAGCAGCGCCGATGAGCGATGAAACGGCGCTGGCCCTGCTGCGGTTGCTGGCGCAGGAAGACGGCCAGTCGCTCCACCGCATCGCCAAGCGGCTCGGACTGGGCGTGAGCGAGCTGCAGCGCCTGCTGACCGCGCTGGGCACCGACCCGCGCTACGACGGCCTCGATCTGGTCGAGCAACGCCGTGACGGCGAGCTCCAGCGGCTGTGGCTGACCGACAAGGGCAAGCAGCTATGTCGGACGACGTGAACGAAGACGTGAACGATGCCTTGCGCGCGGTGCGAACGCTGCGCATCCGTGGCGCGGCACACAGCGAGCACGACGACCGCGTGATCGTCGAGGCGCCGGTCGCGCTGCTCTACAACGGCGAGCCGTTCGCGGTGATGATGGCCACGCCCGAATCACTGGAAGACTTCGCGCTGGGCTTCGCCCTCAGCGAGGGCATCGTCGCCGCGCGCGAGGAGTTCCGCCTGGTCGATACCGTGCACGTGGATGACGGCATCGCCCTGCACGCGGCGATCCCGCAGGCCCGCTTCGATGCACTGCAGGCGCGACGCCGTGGTCTGGAAGGACGCAGCGGCTGCGGCCTGTGTGGCATCGAATCGCTGCAGGCAGCGATGCGACCGGTGCCGAACGTGGGCGCATCACCGGCCGTGTCGACAGAGCGCATTCGCGATGCACTCACGGCACTGGCGCAGCAGCAGCCCTTGAACGCGCTCAGCGGCGGCGTGCACGCCGCCGGCTTCGCTCACGCTGGTGGGCTGCTGGTGCGCGAGGACGTCGGCCGCCACAACGCGCTGGATAAACTGATCGGCGCGCTCGCCAGCCACGACCCGGCGATTCGCCCCGACAGCGGCTTCCTGGTGATCACCTCGCGCGCCTCCTACGAAATCGTGCACAAGGCCGCGACCGCCGGCATTGGCCTGGTCGTGGCGATCTCGGCGCCGACCGACCTGGCGATCCGCACCGCCGACCGCGCCGGACTGACCCTGGCTGCCTTCGCCCGTGGCGATTCGCTGAACGTGTACAGCCATCCGCAGCGCATTGCCTGACGGCATGCCGCGGCCGACGCGGTCTTTGACAAGACAGTCGGACAAGATCGGCAAGAACAATCGCCGCCGGACTCAACCAACGGCCCATGCGGCCAGGGCGGGCGAGACGATATCCTCGCAGGGTCGCGGCCTGCCGCCTGTTTCGAGATCTGCCATGCGTTCGTTGCGCCCCTCCCTGCTTGCCATCGCCGTGCTCGGCGTCAGCCTCGCCGCCTGCCAGCCGCAGACGACGCCTGCCCCGACCGCCGCCGAACCTTCGGCGACCACGACCGCCGCGTCGGACCCGGCGCTCGACGCCAGCCTCACCGAACTCTCGCAGCGCTGGCTCGACGGCTGGCTGCAGCTCAACCCGATCGCCGCCACCCAGATTGGCAAGCACGACTACGACCGCGAGGTCGACGACCTCAGCGCCGCCGGCCGGCAGAAGCTGGTCGACTTCAGCAAGAAGCTGCAGGGCGAGCTCGACGCGATCGACACCGGCAAGCTCTCGCGCGAGAACCAGATCGATGCGGCGATCCTGCGCAACCAGCTGCGCGGCGATATCTGGAACATCGAGACCTTGCAGGGCTGGGCGTGGGATCCGCAGGTGTACAGCGGCCTGGCCGGTGGCGCGATCTACAACCTGATGGCGCGCGACTTCGCGCCGATGCCGCAGCGGCTGAAGTCGGCGACCGCGCGCATGCAGAAGATCCCGGCGATCTACGCGCAGATGCGCGAGAACCTCGACCCGGCGCGTGTGCCGAAGATTCACGCCGAAACCGTCGCCAAGCAGAACGCCGGCGTGCTCAGCCTGATCGACACCTTCATCGTGCCCAACGCCGGCCAGCTCAAGGGCGAGGAGCGCAAGCAGCTCGACGCCGCCGTGGCCGGCCTGCGCAAGGCCGTGGCCGAGCAGCAGGAGTGGCTCGACAAGACCCTGGTGCCCAATGCCAAGGGCAACTTCCGCATCGGCCAGACCTTGTATGACGAGAAGCTGCAGTTCTCGTTGAACTCGTCGCTGTCGCGCGCGGAGATCAAGCAGCGCGCCGAATCCGAACTCAAGCGCGTGCGCGACGAGATGTACGCCATCGCGCAGACGGTGCTCAAGGACAAGCCGAATGCGCCGGAACTTCCGACCAGCCCTCAGCCTGCGCAGCAGCAGAAGGCGATCGAGGCCGCGCTGGAGCTGGCCTATGCCGACAAGCCGGCGCGCGATCAGGTGGTCGATTTCGCCAAGCAGACCCTGGCCGACGCGACCGAGTTCACCCGCAAGCACGACCTGGTCACCGTGCCGAACGACCCGGTCAAGATCATCCTGATGCCGGAGTTCCAGCGCGGCGTGGCGGTGGCTTATTGCGACTCGCCCGGCCCGCTCGACAAGGGCCTGGACACCTACTACGCGATCTCGCCGATCCCGGACGACTGGTCCAAGGAACAGGTCGATTCGTTCCTGCGCGAGTACAACGACCGCATGATCCACCTGCTGTCGATCCACGAGGCGATGCCGGGGCATTATCTGGAAGGCGCGCATTCGGTGAAGTCGCATTCGACGCTGCGCTCGGTGCTGCGCTCGGGCCTGTTCGCCGAAGGCTGGGCGGTCTACACCGAGGATATGCTCGCCGACGCCGGCTACCTGGACAACGACCCGCTGTTCCGCCTGGTGCAGCTGAAGTTCTACCTGCGCACGATCGCCAACGCGATCCTCGACCAGGGCGTGCACGTCGACAACTGGACGCGCGAGCAGGCGATGGAACTGATGACCCAGCAGGCGTTCCAGCAGGAGCGCGAAGCTGCCGGCAAGTGGGTGCGCGCGCAGCTGAGTTCGGCGCAGCTGCCGACCTACTTCGTCGGCGCACAGGAGTTCTTCGACATGCGCAAGGCGGTGGAAGCCAAGCTGGGCGACAAGTTCAACTCCAAGGCCTACCACGATCAGGTGCTGTCCTACGGCGCGCCGCCGGTGCGCTTCGTCCGCGAGATGATGCTGGACGAGCCGATCAAGTGACGATCTGACCCACGCACAAGGCGCGTGGCTTTGTCAGATCGTCATCCCCCCGCTAAGGCGGGGGGCGAAGAGCCGCTTTGCGAGCCATTGGCTCGCGCGGCACTGAGCGCCATCGCGCCATGCGTGATGGCCGGGGATCGTCAGATCCAGTGCCTTTGCTACTGCGTCACCCCGCTAAGGCGGGGATCCAGGAGCGTTGCTGTCGCTCGCGAGAGAAGCAAAGCCTCTGGATCCCCGCCTATGCGGGAATGACGGAGAGAGCGATCGAGTTACCTGCTGCGTCCATCGAATGGCACCACCTGCAACGTGCCAAGATCGATGCCGTCGAGGCTGCGCACGTTGATCGCGACCATCGGCGAACCGTCGGGCTTGCTGCCCTCGCTGAAGGAGGCGACGCCGCACTCGGGGCAGAAATGGTGTGCAAGCCGGTGCGTGTTGAAGCGGTAGGTGCCGTGGTTCGACTCCGGCGTCTTCAGCGTGAATGCCTCGCGTGGCACGAACCACAGCAGGCCGCCACGCTTGAGGCACAGCGAACAATTGCAGTCGAGCACCTGCTCGATCTCGCCATCAACCTCGAAAGCCACGCGTCCGCAATGACAACCGCCGGTGTAATGCGCCATGTCCGTCTTCCTCTGGTAGCTACGGGCCATTGTGCCGCAGCGACTGCGTCTTAACCTGACCACGTTATTCTTGCACCGCTCCCGCCGCAGGACACTGCCATGCCTGCAGCTCACCACGGCAGGGCAGCACCGTGATCCCGACCCTGAGCCACCGCGATGCCCCGCCATGATCGACTGGTTGTGCCGCGCATCGGGTTTCCGTAAACAAAGGGAAGCACAAAGGACTGATCGATGGACCTGTTCTCCAATGCTCCCCAGCCCATTGACGGCATCCGCGTCGGCATCGGCGGTTGGACTTACGCGCCGTGGCGCGACAACTTCTACCCCAAGGGCCTGGTACAGCGGCGCGAGCTGGAGTTCGCCAGCCGTCAGCTCACCAGCATCGAGATCAACGGCACCTACTACGGCGCGCAGAAGCCGGCCACCTACGCCAAGTGGGCCGCGGAGACTCCGGCCGGTTTCGTGTTCTCGGCCAAGGCGCCGATGCGGATCATGCAGTCGCGCTCGCTTGCCAAAACCGGCGGCCAGGTCGACGATTTTCTCGGCGGCATCGCCGCGCTCGGCGATCGCCTTGGGCCGATCGTGTGGCAGTTCGATGCCGGCCTACGGATTGACCGCGACGATTTCTCCGCGTTCCTGGATCTATTGCCGAAGACGCTGGATGCTCGCGTCCAGCGCCATGTGCTGGACGTGCGCGACCCGGCCTTCGTCGATGCCGACTACCTCGCGCTCGCGCGCCAGCACGGCATGGCCACGGTGTTCACTGACTCGATGGACTACCCGTCGTTCGCCGATGTCACCGCCGACTTCGTCTATGCGCGGCTGATGCGCTCACACAGCACTATCGCGACCGGCTACAGCGGCGATGCCCTGGCGCAATGGGTCGCACGCGCCAAGCTCTGGGCGCACGGTGGCGAGCCCGACGACCTGTCCCGGCTGGCGCCGCCGGCCATGCCGACGGCTGCGCACCGCGACGTGTTCGTCTATTTCATCAGCGCCGCGAAGGAGCGCAACCCGGCCGCGGCGATGGCGCTGATCCAACGGCTGAGCGGCTGAGCCGTCACCCGACTGTTTCGAGCGCGTCGCCGTCGGCGCCGACGGCCTTCGTTGAGCAGGCCGAGCCGACAACGCCGGTGGCGCCAATCAGGACAATGTTCATGGGCGAACTCCGCGTGGGGGCACGGGCCGGGACAGTCTGTTCGCTTATCGGCACATCCGCAGCAGGCGTCTGTGCGATTCGCGCACAGGACCTGTAACCGCTCCGGCGTGGTTCGTGCACGACCGGCCTCCTATCCTGCGCGCCCCGACACTACTGCAGAGAGCTGCATCATGAAGATCGTCCCCAGTCTCATTGCCGCGCTTGCCATCACCGCAACCAGCATCGCTGGCGCCAGCACGTCTGGCCCACACCCGACCATCCGTTCGATGGCGGGCGCCGTTATAGCCGATCACATCGACCCGAAGGCGACCGCGCTCATCGTGATTGATTTCCAGAACGAGTACTTCACCGGTGCGATGCCGATTTCGGATGGCGCTGCTGCACTGGCCAACACCCGACGTCTGATTACATTCGCGGACAAGGCCGACATCCCCGTGTATCACGTGCAGCACGTGGCGCCGGCCGGCTCGCCGGTATTTGCAATCGACGGCGAGACGGTAAAGTTTCATCCAGACATGCAACCGCGGCCGGGCGATGCCGTGGTACAGAAGCAGACAGTCAGCGTGTTCGCCGGCACCGATCTGGCCGAGCAACTCAAGACCGTCCATATCAAGACGGTGATCATCGCCGGGCTGATGACACATGCCTGCGTGGCCGGCGCCGCCCGCGACGCCGTGCCCAATGGCTTGCAGGTGATCGTCGCATCCGATGCATCGGCTACCCGCACCATCACCCGCGCGAATGGCGATACCATTGACCAGGACACACTGCACCGATCCTCCCTTGCGGAGATCGAGGACACCTTTGGCGATGTGCTTACTGTTTCGCAGATCGTGTCGCTGCCGCTGCGATAACCCCACCTCATTCGCCCTGCGCGGCGTGCACTGGCGCTGAGGCTGCATGGACAAACTTCAGGCCATGCGGGCGTTTCGGGCGGTGGTGGAGGCCAATGGCTTTTCCGCCGCCGCCGAACGCCTGGACACCACCCACTCGTCGGTGTCCCGTCAGATCAAGCAGTTGGAGACGGAGCTCGGTGCGCGCCTGATCAACCGCAACACGCGCAACCTGACACTGACCGGCACCGGCGAGCGTTGCCTTGCCTTGTTCGTGGAGATACTCGATCGCGTCGACCACGCCATGTACGCCATCGCCGAAGAAGGCAAGCAGCCGAGCGGGATCTTGCGGATCAGTGCTCCCTTGGCGATTGGCACACTGGAACTCGAGAACTGGCTTCCCGCGTTCCAGAAGCGCTATCCGGACGTTCGCATCGATCTGTCCTGCGATGACCGTTTCGTCGACCTGATCGGCAACCGGTTCGATGTCGCCCTGCGCATCAGCGAACCATTGGCAGATACCTCGCTGGTCACCAGGACGCTCGCGGTGTCGGACCTGGTCCTGGTCGCAGCGCCCGCCTACATAACCCGGCACGGGCTTCCGCGCAGGGCGTCCGAGCTTGGCCGGCATCGTTTCCTTAACTATTCGACGCGTAATGCCGCGCGCGAACTCACCCTCGTTCCGGCGCGTGGCGACTCGGTACGCATCGCGATCAACACGTGGCTCAAGGTCGACACGATCGTGGCCCTGCATGCGGCTGTGATGGCCGGCCTGGGCATCGCCGCCTTCACCCTCAAGACGGTGGAAACCGATCTCGCGCGCGGCCGATTGATCCGGATACTGCCGAGCCACACGTTGGGCGCACGCCACTATTACGCCGTGTACCCGCATTCAAGACATTTGTCGCTCAAGGTCCGGGCCTTCGTGGAGCACATGGCGGAGCACTACCGGACCTCTGCCGGAGCCTGACCGCGAATCTGATCAGCAGCGCCCGGATCGCTCGTAACCAGCGTCCTGTGCATGAACGCCGATGACGCCGGGCACAGTCCGGCGAATTGCGCGGTGGCGGCAATCGCCTCCGGCGCCGCGTCACGCATGCAGTCGCGATAGCCGTGACGGGCGAAGAAACCCGCCGCCGTCGTGGTCAGCAGGTACAACTGCTGCACGCCCGAACGCGCCGCCCAGTTCTCGGCATGGCGCAGCAGCTCGCCGCCGCTACCGCCATGGCGACGTGCACCGGCCACCGCCAGCGAGCGCAGCAGCGCGACACGCCCGTAATGCTCGAGACCGACCACGCCGACCAGCACGCCGTTGCGGCGCAGGCCGAACAGGTGCGCCGGCGAGGCCGTCCCGCCAAGATCGGCGACCGGCAGGTCGGCGGCCACCAGCAGCGCTGCCACCTCGTCATCAAACGCGATCGGTTCGATGCGCGGGCGCTTGTGCGCCTCGACGATGATGCGTTTGTTGTCGATGCGCACCTGGCCAACCATCAACAGGCGCAGGTCACGGACGATGTAAGCCGCGAGCGCGGCATCGTCGATGTCGTCGCCCCCGCGCTCATCGGGATGCAGGTCGAGGCGGAAGTCCCGGCCTTTCAGGCCGCCGCCGTTGCTGAACTCGATCTCGAAGTCGAAGACGACGCGCTTCTGCACTGCGGCCTCATCGTCCATGGCTTACTTTCCCACTCGCTGGCTCAACGCGACGCTGCCGAGGATCAGCGCGCCGGCAATGCCCATCGTCAGCGTCAACGGCTCGTCCAGCAGCATCCAGGCCCAGGCCACGCCGAACACCGGGACCAGGTAGGTCACGGTCGAAGCACGACTGGCGCCAATGCGGGCGATCAGGCGGTAGTACATGACGAAGGCCAGGCCGGTGCAGAGCACCCCGAGCATCGCCGCGGAGAACCACGATGCAGCGGGGATCGCCTGCGTCGGCCAGTTCGCCAGCGCGAACGGCAGTGTCAGCAAGGCCGAGGTACCCAGCGTGGCCGAGGCCACCGCCGCCGGCGGCAGGCCGGTCAGGTGACGGCGCACCAGGTTGATGCCGATGCCGTACAGGAACGCGGCCGCCGCACCCGCCGCCACTGCCCAGCCGACGCTGGCACCGGCGGTCTTGCCGCTGGCCAGCACCACCACGCCGGCAAAGCCGGCCAGCAACGCGATCGCGCGGCGTGCGCCGATCTTCTCGCCGAAGAACAGGAAGCCGACCAGCGCGGTGAACAGCACCGTCATCGCATTGGCGATCGCACCGATGCCGGCCGGCGCACGTTGCGCGGCCCAGGCGAACAATACGAACGGCACCGCCGAATTGATCGCGCCGATCAGCGCGATCTTCGGCCACAGCCTGGCCGGAAACTGCGCGCGCGCACGCCACAGGAACGGCAGCAGCACCAGCGAGCCCAGCGCCAGCCGCACCTCGACCAGCGGGATCGCGCCGAAGTCGCGGGCCGATACCCGCATGAACAGAAACGAGGCGCCCCAGATGGCGCCGAGCACGGCCAGTTCGAGCGGGGTCATCCAGCCGCGCTCGCGCGTGTCGGAAAGGGTGGCGCTGGCAACACTGTTCATTGGAACCTCGTGGGGGAGGATGTCGAACCAACCCGGCGTCGGGTCAGCCCTGGGTGGGGTGGTAGCAGTGCGTGATCGATTCAGAGCTGCCGCCGGCGGCGAGAAAGGCCGCGGTGCCCAGGTTGAGGCCGATCAGCCGCACGCCGGTTTCGGTGCGTGGCTGGTGGCGGCTGTCGGGGGCGAAGGAGACGTAGGTGCCGGCGCCGTAGCGGGCGTCGCCCTCGATCACCTCACCGCTGATGACGTAGTACGACTCGCCGGTTTCGTGGTGATCGATGCTCGGCCACTGCGCACCGGGCGCCATGTCGACGACCCAGACGCGCACACCGCGCACCGACGGCAGGTCGCGGCGCGTGCAGCCCTGACCGACCTGGATCGGCGACCATTCGTCGACCGGCAGCGCCTGCACCGCAGACAGCTCCTTCGTGCCTTGCCATTGCCCCATCGCCCCACTCCTCCGCGGCGACCGGCCGCTTTCGACAATCTGGCTTTTGCCAGATGCACATTCTGGGGTCGCCTGCAGCCCAGACAAGCGCATACTTTCGCTGACAGGCACAAACCAGATTTGAGGCTCGACATGGCCCTGCGCGCGGACTGGCTCCCGGCACTGACGGCGTTCGAATCCGCCGCCCGCCACCAGAACTTCGCCCACGCGGCGGAAGAACTGCACCTGACCGCCAGCGCGGTCAGCCACCACGTGCGCAAGCTCGAGGCGCGCCTGGGCGTGGCCCTGTTCCAGCGTCACGCCCGCGGCGTCGCGCTCACCGCCGAAGGCCGGCAACTGGCGGACGCCGCCGGCAGCGCGCTGGCCGATGTCGATGGCGTGCTGCGCAGCCTGCACGCCGCGCGCGAGGACAACGACCGCGTGCGTGTCACCACCCTGCACTCGCTGGCCTACACCTGGCTGCTGCCGCGCCTGCCCGACTTCACCGCGACGCACCCGCAGCTGCGGCTGAGCGTCGACACCGAGATCGCCCTGACCCGTTTCGACGAGGGCGGCCCCGACCTGGGCATCCGCCACGGCCCGGGGCATTGGCCGGGACTGACCGCACACTTCCTGATGGACGACGCCCTGTTCCCGGTGATCTCGCCGTCATACCCCGGTGTGCGCGACATCACCGAGGCCGCGCACATCGCGCGCCTGCCGCTGATCTCCGACCACGCGCGCCAGGGCTGGCACGACTGGTTCCGCGCCGCCAACGTGCACGGCGCGCGACTCGACGAGCGCCACAGCTTCAGCGACACCACCGATGCGATGAACGCGGCCGCGCACGGCCTCGGCGTCGCCCTGGCGCGCGCGCGCATCGTCGTGCCTTACCTCGCCGACGGCCGCTTGCTACGCCTGCCAGGCCCGGCCCTGACCGCCCGCTGGGGCTATTACGCGGTGTACCCGGCGCACCGCCGCCTGCGGCCCGCCGCACAGGCATTTGTCGACTGGTTGCTGGTGCTGCCGAAGGATTGAGCGGCGGCGCTCACGTCGTGATCGGCTGGCTCAGCTCATGCCAGCTCGGCGCCGGCGGCCAGCTCGCCTCGAGGTTGCCTTCCAGCACGCGGCGCAGGTCGCGTCGGTCCAGCTGCGGCGCGATGCCGTGCAGCAACGCCAGTGCGTACTCGCGCAGCACCCGCGCACGCGGGATCACCGCCCAGGTGATGCACTCGGGCAACGCGGCCGGTGCCGGCAACGCCTTGAGGTCGTCGTCGCGGATACCGACCGCCATCTCGGCGAGCACGCCGACGCCGAGGCCGGCGCGCACGTAGGTCTTGATCAGGTCGGCATCACGCGCGGTCATCGCCAGCTGCGGCTCGACGCCGCCGGCGAGGAAGGCGCGGCGCAGCGAGGACTCGGCGCGGGTCGAGGACTCGTAGCTGACCAGCGGCTGCGCGGCGAGTTCGGCCAGGGTCGGCGCGCGATCCAGCGACGCCAGCGGGTGCGAACGCGGCACCAGCACGATGCGACGCCAGCGGTACAGCGGCACCGCGACACCGCCTTCGGGCGCGGCGCCGGCGGTGCTGATCACGGCAAGGTCGGCGTGGCCGTGGACCAGTTGCTCCAGCACCTCGCCGTCGGCCGCGGCCTGCAGGTGCACGCTGACCTGCGGGAAGTCGCGCTTGACCGCGGCGATCACCGTCGGCAGCACGTAACGCGCCTGGGTGTGGGTGGTGGCCAGGACCAGCCGGCCGCTGTGCTGGCCGCGCTCGTTGGCGGCATAGGCGCGGATGTTGCTGGCCTCGTCGAGGATGCGGCGCGCATGCGCGAGCACGCGCTCGCCGGCCGGCGCGACCGCTTCCAGGCTGCGGCCCTTGCGGGTGAACAACTGGAAGCCGAGCTCGTCCTCGAGCTGCTTGAGCTGCTTGGACAGGCCCGGCTGGGTCGCGTGCACGCGCTCGGCGGCCAGGGTGATGTTGAGCCCGGAGTCGGCGATCGCGACCAGGTAGCGCAGTTGGGTAAGGGTCATGGCGGGACGATCCGTGGCGATGGCGATGCGGGCGTGCGGATGTGGACGGCCGGGTTCAGCGGCATCCGGCAACAGGCGCGCTTCATATATATCGCTCAATACGAATAAAGGGATGGATGAAAACTACCCCGCCATCGCCGCCGTGTCCAGCCCGGCGCCACGTCATTCCTATCGGGCATATCGCCAGGCGGGGGCGTCATTTCCGTGGCCGCCGGCCGCTCGCTAGGTTCACGGTACCGCCCGACACCCACGTTCACACGCCATGGCCAGCCCGCCGGCTGCAAGTCCCCTGTTCCCCGTCTTCGCCGACCTGCGCGGCCGCGCCGTGCTGGTGGTCGGCGGCGGCGGCGTGGCGCAGCGCAAGGTCGCGGCGCTGCTGGAAGCCGGGGCCCAGGTCCGCGTCGGGGCGCCGCGGCTGAATCCGGAGCTGGCGCGATTGGTCGAAGCCGGCCGGGTCGAGCACCTCGACGGTGGATTCGAGCCGCACTGGCTCGACGACGTCTGGCTGGCCATCGCCGCCACCGACGACGAGGCCATCAACCGCGCTGTCGCCGTCGCCGGCGAGGCACGGCGGGTGTGGATCAATGTCGTCGACGACGCGCAGGCCTCCAGCATCCACGTGCCGGCGCGGATCGAGCGCGGCCCGCTGCAGATCGCCATTTCCAGCGGCGGCGGCGCGCCGATGCTGGCACGGCACCTGCGCGAGCAACTGGAAGTACAGCTCGACGAATCGCTCGGCGCCCTGGCCGAGCTGCTCACCCGCGAGCGCAAACGCATCCGCCAGCGCTATCCGCAACTCGGCGAGCGCCGGCGTTTCTTCGAACGCCTGCTCGCCGGCCCGCTGCCGCAGTTGCTGCGACAGGGCCAGACGCTGGCGGCAGAGCGCGCCCTCGCCGTGGCGCTGGCCGACGACGGCGCGGCGCCGGCGCCGGGCTCGGTCGCGCTGGTCGGTGCCGGCCCGGGCGATCCCGGCCTGCTGACCCTGCGCGCCCTGCGCGTGCTCAACGAGGCCGACGTGATCCTGCACGACCGCCTGGTCAGCGCCGAGGTGCTGCAGCTCGTGCGCCGCGACGCGCAGCGCATCGCGGTCGGCAAGCAGGTCGCTGGCTCCAACCAGGTATCGGACCACCACACCACGCAGGCGCAGATCCACGCGCTGATGCTCGAACACGCCCGCGCCGGCAAGCGCGTGGTGCGGCTCAAGGGCGGCGACCCGTTCGTGTTCGGCCGCGGTGGCGAGGAGCTGGAAGTGCTGCATGCACACGGCATCGGCTACGAGGTGGTGCCCGGCATCACCGCCGCGGTGGCCTGCGCCGCCTACGCCGGCGTGCCGCTGACCCACCGCGAGCACGCGCAGTCGGTGCGTTTCGTCACCGCGCACTGCAAGGACTCGTCCGACACGCTCGACTGGCGCGCGCTTGCCGCCGAACGGCAGACGCTGGCGTTCTACATGGGCGTGGCCGGGCTGGACGCATTGAGCGCGAAGCTGATCGCGCACGGCCGCGCCGCGTCGACACCGTTCGCGCTGGTCGAGAACGGCTCGCGTGCGCAGCAGCGCGTCATCACTGGCACGCTGGCGCAGCTGGGCGAACGCGCGCGGGTGCACGCGGTGCAGTCGCCGGCACTGTTGATCGTCGGCGAGGTGGCGGCGTTGGCGGAGACACTGCATTGGTTCGGCGACAAGCCGCTGGGTGCAGCGACGACGCTGGCCGAAGCGGCATGACGTATCGACTGCCACCACCTCCCAGACCGTGTCATTCCCGCGAAGGCGGGAACCCAGCGCCTTTGGTTAGCCGCCCAGACGCTGGATCTCCGATCCCCGGCCATCGGGCACAGCCCAATGGCGCTCTGCGCCGCGCGAGCCTATGGCTCGCAAGCAGCGGTACCTCGTCCCCGCCTTCGCGGGGATGACGACATACACCCAGCCATTCCGACCCGGAGTACGACCATGGCCCTCTACGACAGCATCCTCGACACCATCGGCAGTACGCCAATCGTCAAACTCCACCGCATCGCACCGGCGCACGTCACGCTCTACGCCAAGGTCGAGGCGTTCAACCCTGGCGGTTCGGTCAAGGACCGTCTGGCGCTGGCGATCGTGCTCGATGCCGAACGCCGCGGCCTGCTCAAGCCCGGCCAGACCATAGTAGAAGCGACCTCCGGCAACACCGGCATCGCCCTGGCGCTGGTCGCCGCCGCACGCGGTTATCCGTTCGTCGCGGTGATGACCGAAACGTTCTCGGTCGAGCGCCGCAAGCTGATGCGCGCGTACGGCGCCAAGGTGATCCTGACCCCAGCCGCCGAGCGTGGCAGCGGCATGGTGCGCAAGGCGGCCGAGCTGGCCGGGAAGCACGGCTGGTTCCTCGCTCGCCAATTCGAGAACGAGGCCAATCCGGCCTATCACCGCAGCACCACCGGCCCGGAAATCCTGCGCGACTTCGCCGGCAAACGCCTGGACTACTTCGTCAGCGGCTGGGGCACCGGCGGCACGATTACGGGGGCCGGCGAGGTGCTCAAGCTCGCCCGCCCCGACCTCAAGGTCATCGCCAGCGAGCCGGCCGGCGCCGCACTGCTGTCGGGCAAGGAGTGGCAGCCGCACAAGATCCAGGGCTGGACCCCGGACTTCCTGCCGGCCGTGCTCAGCCGCACCATCGCCGACGAGGTGCTGCCGGTCGATGACGTGCTCGCGCGCGACACCGCGCGCCGGCTGGCCGCCGAGGAAGGCGTGTTTGTCGGCATTTCCGCTGGCGCCACCGTGGCCGCGGCGCTGAATGTGGCCGAGCGCGCGCCGGAAGGCTCGGTGCTGCTGGCGGTGCTGCCCGACACCGGCGAGCGCTACCTGTCGACGTTCCTGTTCGAGGGCGTGGCCGACGGCTCCGACGACGAATGGCTGGCGTCGCTGGAGCGCGAAGCCGTCGCCGCCTGAACAATTCCCGTCAGTCCGGGCCGACCGGACTGACGGCGTTCCGACACTCCGCACCCTGCATTCCCCGACGCGCACCGGGCCGCTACCCTGTGCGCCTGCGGCCGACGCCGCGCGGAGACTGCATGCCCCACCCCGTTGAATCCATCGACCGCGACGCCGCGCGCCTGGCCTGGGCGTGCGCCGCAACCGGTGATGCCGCGTTGCAATTGCAGCGTGCGTCCGTCGATGCCGGTTTCCGCAGCTACTGGCGCGCGCACCCCGCCGCAGGCGGCCCGACGCCCGCCAGCGTGATCGTCATGGATTCGCCGCCGGACCTGGAGGACGTGCGGCCGTGGCTGCGCATGCACGAATTACTGGATAAAGGCGGCGTGCGCGTGCCGCAGGTGCTGGTGCAGGACGTCGAGGCCGGATTTCTACTGCTCGAAGACCTCGGCGGCCCGACGCTCGCCCAGATCCTCGACGCCGACAACGCCGACGCGCATTTCGATGCCGCGATCGAACAGCTGCTGCGCCTGCAGGCAATCGCGCCACCGCCCGGCATGGGCGAATTCGGTGAGGCCCTGCTGCAGCGCGACGCCGGTGTGTTCGAGGAATGGTTCCTGCGCCGCCACCTCGGCCTGGCGCTGGATTGCGAGGAAGCCGAACAGCTGCAACTGGTGCAGCGCCGGCTGATGGACAACGCGCTGGCGCAGCCGCGTGTGCTGACCCACCGCGACTTCATGCCGCGCAACCTGATGCCGGCTCCAGGCGGGCATGTTGCCGACGGCCCGGCGGTACTCGATTTCCAGGACTGCGTGATCGGTCCGATCGCCTACGACCCGATCAGCCTGTTCAAGGACGCGTTCCTGAGCTGGCCGCTGGCGCGCGTCGACAGCTGGCTGGCGCGTTACCACGCGCGCGCCGCGGCGGCCGGCCTACCGGTGCCACCGCTGGACGCATTCCGCCGCGATGCCGACTGGCTCGGCGTGCAGCGCCACCTGAAGATCCTCGGAATCTTCGCGCGCCTGCACTACCGCGACGGCAAGTCCAAGTACCTGCCCGACGCACCGCGCTTCATCGCCTACCTGGACGAAATGCTGCCGCGCTACCCGGAGCTGTCACCGTTGCGCGATCTGCTCGATGCGCGCATCCGCCCGGCGATCCTTGTCTTGCCGTCCCGAACACAGTGAGGGACCTGCTTTTGTTGCGATACTCCCGGCCCTTGCGCATAGCACAAGGGCGCTCTTCAGCCCGCGAGGCAGTGGCTCGCAAGCGGGCCTCATCGCCCCTCGCTGCGCTCGGGGTGACAGCCGCAGACAACCATCGGAGTCTCGTTTGAAAGCCCTGATCTTCGCCGCCGGCCTCGGCGAGCGCATGCGACCGTTGACCCATCACACCCCCAAGCCGTTGCTGGTCGCCGGCGGCAAGCCGCTGATCGTCTGGCACCTGGAAAAACTGGCCGCGCTCGGCGTGCACGAGGTCGTGATCAACACCAGCTGGCTGGCCGAGCAGTTTCCGCAGACCCTCGGCGACGGCGCACCGTGGGGACTGCGCCTGCACTACTCCTTCGAGGGGCCGACGCCGCTGGAAACCGGCGGCGGCATGCTGCACGCGCTGCCGCTGCTGGGTCCGGACCCGTTTCTGCTGGTCAACGGCGATATCTGGACCGACTACGACTTCGCGCGACTGCCGCACGAGCCCGAGGGTCTGGCGCACCTGGTCATGGTCGACCGCCCCGAGCACGCTACCCACGGCGACTTCGCGCTGGATGGCGACGGTTACGTGCGCGCCGACGGTGCGAACCGGCTGACCTACGCCGGACTCGGCGTCTACCGACCGCAGCTGCTGGCGCACTGGCGCGACATCGCCGGGGAGGAGCCCGGTGCCAACGGCGATCCGCCGCGTTTCCGGCTCGCGCCGATCCTCAAGGCGTTGATGCCCGACGACCGCATCACCGGCGAGCACCACCGCGGCCGCTGGACCGACGTCGGCACGCCGCAGCGGTTGGCGACGCTGGATGCGGAGCTGCGCGATTCCCAGTCCTGAACGATCCGACGACTCCAGCAACGGGTTTCGTCGACTTCCCAGAACATCGAACGTCATTCCCGCGAAAACAGGCTCTGCTTTTACTTCTGTCCGTAAACGTGCGTGCCGCGCACCCGTTCAGTCCGCGCCAAGCGTCTGTCGCAGGAATGGCACCGTGATCCGCCGCTGCGCCGCCAGAGAGGCGCGATCGAGCTGGTCGAGCAACGCAGTGAGGCCGGCCAGGTCGCGATCGACGCGCCTGAGCAGCCAATCCAGTGCGGCCGCTTCGAGAATCAGCCCGCGTCGCTGCGCCCGTTGGCGCAGCACTTCGCCGCGACCGTCGTCGTCGAGCGCGAGCAACGTGATGCGCGTGCACTGCCCCAGGCGCGAGCGCAGGTCGGGCAGGCCCAGGCCGATCGCGTCGGGAATATCCCGCGCCGCGTAGACCAGGGTAGCGCCGGCCTGGCGGGCGCGGTTGTGGGCGTCGAACAACGCGACCTCGTCCTCGCGGTCACCGGCAATCGCATCGAGGCCGTCGAGTGCGAGCAGATCGTTGCCTTCCAGCGCCTCCAGGGCTTCGCGCAGACGCCCCGCCGCCGCGATCAGTGGCAAGTAGGCGGCACGCCGGCCGGCGGACTCGGCCGCGGCGCAGGTCGCCAGCAGCAGATGGGTCTTGCCGACGCCGGCCGGACCGGCCAGGTACACGTTGTCGCCACCGGACCGCGTCGCCAGCGCACGCAATTGCGCGAGCGCGCCGGGCGGCGCGCCGACAAAGGTATCGAGTCGCTGGTCCGGCGGATAACGCAGTGACAGCGGCAGCTGCGGAACACTCACTGCAACCTCACTCCGACTTGGGCTCCACCGGCGGCGCCAGATGCGGATCGGCCAGCGGATCAGGCGCTCCGGGATGCTCGCCGACGTAGAGCCTGCTGTGGCGGTAGCGCTCCTGTGCATAGCGCAGCAGCACGTTGGCCACCGCCGCCACCGGCAACGCCAACAGCATGCCGAGGAAGCCGAACAGTTGGCCGCCGGCCAGCACCGCGAAGATCACCGCCACCGGGTGCAGGCCGATGCGGTCTCCGACCAGCTTGGGCGTCAGCACGTAGCTCTCGATGACCTGGCCGACGCCGAACACCACCAGCACTCCGGCGACGTGTTGCCAGTCGCCGTACTGCACCAGCGCGGCGATCACGCCCAGGATGATGCCGCTGGCCGGGCCGAGGTACGGCACGAAGGTCAGCAGGCCGGCGATCAGGCCGATCAGGATGCCCAGGTCGAGCCCGACCGCCCACAGGCCGAGGCCGTACATCACGCCCAGCACCAGCATCACCAGGAACTGGCCGCGCAGGAACGCACCAAGCACGTCGCTGGATTCGCGCGCCAGCAGGCTGGCCGTGGGCAGGTGATCGCGCGGGATCAGGGAAGCCACGCGCTCGACGATCAGGTCCCAGTCGCGCAGGAAGAAGAACGCGATCACCGGCAACAGGGCGACATTGGCAACCAGGCCGATCACCGCGAAGCTGGAGCGCGACAGGTAGCCGAGCAACGTGGTGGCGAAGCCGCCGGCACGCTCCCAGTTGTCGCGCACCAGTTGCACCAGATGGTTGAGGTCAAGCCAGTTGGTGATCTCGTAGCCGGTGCGCATCTCGACCCAAGGCAACGCGGTGCCCATGAGCCAGTCGCGATATCGCGGCAGCGACGTCACCAGGGTCGAGATCTGGCGCTCGATCAGCGGCACCAGCACCGCCAGTGCCAGCAACACCAGCATCGCCATCAGGGTGAACACCAGGGTCACCGCGACGTTGCGTGAGCGACCGGAGCGCTGCAGGCGGTCGACCAGCGGATCGCCGAGCCAACCCAGCAGCAAGGCCACCACGAACGGGGTCAGGATGGGCGCCAGCAGCCACAGCAGCCAGCAGGCACCGAGCCCGAGCGCAGCCCATTGCAACCGACGCAGGAAGCGCGCGATCTCGTCCAACGAATCCATTCTTGTCTCCATCAGTGCAGCACATACACCGGTGGCTGGCCTTCCAGGCCCTCCAGCGGCTCCAGGACGTTGCCGCCGCTGACCATGCGGTTGAAACCGGCCAGACCGCTGATCAGGTCCAGTTCGTATTCGAGGCCTTGCGGCGTCGCCCGCACCGGCGTGACCTTGCGCACCACGGCCAGCTTCTGCAGGTAACCGGCCAGGCGGATGAAGTCATCGCTGCTGTCGATGCCGGTGACAGTGACGCGGTAGCTGCCAGCCGGGCCGGCGGCACTGCGCTTGGCGTAGCGCCGGGTCAGCGCATCGGCGGCGCCGTCGGCACCGGAGGCCATCACCAGGCGCGCATCGGCACCGGTGTTGGACCAGCTCGACAGCACCTTGCCGCCGTCGACGAAGGTCCAGTCGCCTTTCCAGCCGGCCTTGTCCCGGTAGAGCTTGCCGATCAGCTGCATCGGCGGGCTGTAGCGCGACGAGGCGCGCGCGACCGCGGCGCTGTCGCCGCGCCAGATCGCCCCGACCGCGGCCTGTTCGGCGGCATTGCCGGTCGGCAGACCCAGCTTGTAGCCGCGCTCGACCGCACGATTGAGCGCCGCGCGCGCCGCGTTGACCTGCGGCAAACCGACCAGGCGCGGGCCGCTGCCGTCGTCGATGGCCAGCCACAGCACCGGCTTGGGCCGCGGTTGCGGCCACACCGGAATGCCCAGGGTCGAGGCCAGGCCGTTGACGCCCTCCTCGTCGAAACGCACCACCAGCGTGGTGCGGAAGCTCGGCGCGCCGCCAGCGCCGAGGCCTTCGTCCTGGCGGTAGTCGTAGCCCTCGACGTAGTCCTTGGCGCGGCGCAGCTCCTGGCCGACACCCGGGCGCGAGGCGGCGCCGCGGTCGCCCGACAGCTTGCCCAACACCTGCGCCAGCGCCCGCGCGAACGCGCCGTTGCGCTCACCCTCGCCCTGGCCATTGACCTGGACTTCAGCCGAATAGATGCCCTCGGCCTTGGCCCGGTCGCCCTCGACGCGCTGCGCGGGGGCCGCAAAGCTCACCCACAGCAGCGCCAACAGGCCCAGCGCGCAGAGCTTGGAGTGCAGTGTTCTCGTGCGGATTGCCCGAACCATCGCTGTCCCTGGAGATGCGTAATGGGCGAAATGGTGCCGTAGTGGCGTCGGCACGTCCATTCGCGACCGCTGCGGCTGGTAAAATCGCCGACTCACTCCTTCCGCGACCGCCGAGGCCGCCGTGACCGCTCCCACCCCCTCTGCCCCCACTCCGCTGACCTACCGTGACGCAGGGGTCGATATCGACGCCGGCAACGAAGTCGTCGAGCGCATCAAGCCGCTGGTCAAGCGCAGCTTCCGTCCCGAGGTGATGGGCGGGCTGGGCGGGTTCGGCGCGCTGTTCGACCTGTCCAACAAGTACAAGGAACCGGTGCTGGTCTCCGGCACCGACGGTGTCGGCACCAAGCTCAAGCTGGCGCAGCAGCTCAACCGTCACGACACCATCGGCATCGACCTGGTCGGCATGTGCGTCAACGACGTGTTGGTGCAGGGCGCCGAGCCGCTGTTCTTCCTCGACTACTTCGCCACCGGCAAGCTCGATGTCGACACCACCGTGGCCGTGGTCGGCGGCATCGCCAAGGGTTGCGAACTGTCGGGTTGCGCGCTGATCGGTGGTGAAACCGCCGAGATGCCGGACATGTACCCGCCGGGCGAGTACGACCTGGCCGGCTTCTGCGTGGCGGCGGTGGAGAAATCCAAGCTGCTCGACGGCGCCAAGGTACGCGCCGGCGACGTGCTGATCGGCATCGCCTCCAGCGGCCCGCACTCCAACGGCTATTCGCTGATCCGCCGCATCTACGACCGCGCCGGCCGCCCGGCCGATGTCGAGGTCGGAGGCACCAAGCTGATCGACGCCCTGATGGCCCCGACCGCGCTGTACGTGAAGCCGATCCTGGAATTGCTCGGCAAGCACGATGGCGCACAGGGTGGAATCAGTGCCATGGCCCACATCACCGGCGGCGGTCTCACCGAGAACATCATCCGCGTGATCCCGGACGGCCTCGGCCTCGACATCGAGGCGTCGGCAATCGTGCTGCCGCCCGTGTTCGACTGGCTGCAGCGCGAAGGCGCGGTACCGAACGACGAGATGTGGCGCACCTTCAACTGCGGCGTCGGCTTCGTGCTGGTGGTGTCGCCGAACGATGTCACCGCGGTCAACGCCGACCTCGACCGCCTCGGCCTGGCGCACCGCGCGATCGGCCAGGTGGTCAAGCGCGCCGACAACGAACGCGTCCGCATTGGCTGAGCCGATGCGGCGCATCGCGGTGCTGGCCTCGGGCCGCGGCAGCAACCTGCAGGCGGTGCTCGATGCGATCGCGGCCGGGCAACTCGACGCCGAGATCGTCGGGGTGTTTTCCGACAAGCCCGGGGCACCGGCGCTGCAACGCGTGCCGGCGGCCCTGCGCTGGAGCGCCGACGCCCGGGATTACGCCGATCGCGACGCGTTCGACGCCGTTCTGGCCGCGGCGGTGGCCGAGCGGCAACCGGACTGGGTGCTCTGCGCCGGCTACATGCGCATCCTTGGCGAGGCCTTCATCGCCGGCCTGCGCGGACGCCTGCTCAACATCCACCCGTCGCTGCTGCCCAGGTTCCGCGGCCTGCGCACGCATGCACGCGCCTTGGCGGCGGGCGAGCGCGAGCACGGCGCCAGCGTTCATTTCGTCACTCCCGAACTCGATGCCGGCGCGGTGATTGCACAGGCGGTCGTGCCGGTGTTGGCCGGTGACGATGCCGAATCCCTGGCGGCGCGGGTGCTGGCCGTGGAGCACCCGCTGCTGATCGCGACCCTTCGCCTGGCCGTTTCCGGCCGCCTGGCTGAACGCGGTGCAACGGTCATGGCCGACGGTCATCCGTTATTTACCCCGCTGCGCTTAGATTCCGCCGGTGATCTGCAGGCCGACGACGGCGCTGCTTCGGCTTAACATGCCGGTTCACACCTTCCGTTGCGCAGTCGAGGTTCGATGAAGCAGGTTTTCCCGGTCATGGGCGTCTTCTTGCTCGGCGCGGCCTTTGCCGCCCCGGCGGCGGCCCTGGAGCCCTTCGTCGCCAATTACCAGGTCTTCAAGGACGGCAAGGTCCTCGGCGAGGCCACCATGCAGGTGGTCCACGGCGATGGCACGCGCTGGCGCGTCGACCTGGGCATGCGCGGCACCCGCGGCCTGGTCGGGCTGGCCGGCGTCAACGCCCAGCAGAGCACGGTGTTCGACACCGTCGGCAATGCCTACCGGCCACTGAGCCAGAGCACGGTGCGCAAGGCCGTGTTCATGGGCAAGGAGATGACCGGCACCTACGACTGGTCCACGCGTACCGCGCGCTGGACCGGCGACGTCAAGAAGAACCGCCGTTCGCCGGTGCCGCTGAAGGACGGCGACATGAGCGGGCTGCTGATCAACCTGGCGATCGTGCGCGACGCCCAGCCCGGCCAGACCCTGCACTACCGCTTCGTCGACAACGGCCGCGCGCGCGACTACCAGTACGCCGTCGCTCCCGAGCTGGAGGGCACGGTCGTCGACGGCATGAGTTTCAGTGCGATGCGGGTCAGCCGCGTGCAGAGCGGCGGCAACGACGAGACCGTAGTGTGGGTGGTCGACGGCGTGCCGACGCCGGTGCGGATCCTGCAACGCGACAACGGTGAAGACACGTTCGACCTGCGACTGGTCGACTACAAAGGAGCCCAGTGATGGCCAATACCTCCCCGATCCGCGCGCGTGCTGCCCTCGCCCTGCTGCTGGCCGCGATCAGCGCACCGGCGCTGGCGGTCAAGCCGTTTTCCGCCGACTACCAGGCCAGCTACATGGGCATGCAGGGCAACGGCCGCATGACCCTGGTCGCCGACGGCGCCAACCGCTGGAAGTACAGCCTCGCCGTGTCCAGCCCACTGGCCGAACTGCAGCAGTCGACCGTGTTCGAGGAAAAGGGCGGCCAGTGGCGACCGCTGTCCGGCAACGACAGCTCCAAGGTGCTGACCAAGAAGCAGAACAAGAATGCCACCTACGACTGGGCCCGCGGCGTGGCCAGCTGGTCCGGCGACGTCAAGCCCGACCGCGCCGGCCCGATCAAGCTGCAGGCCGGCGACATGGACGCGCTGCTGATCAACCTGGCGCTGGTGCGCGACGTCGCCGCCGGCAAGCCGCTGAACTACCGCATGGTCGAGGACGGCCGCGTCAAGCAGCTGAGCTACGCCGTCGCCGGCAAGGAGCAGATCACCGTCGCCGGCAAGCCACAGCAGGCAACCAAGGTGGTCAGCACCAACGGCAACAAACAGACCATCGCCTGGGTGGTCGACGGCATGCCGGTGCCGGCGCGCATCCTGCAGCGCGACAAGGGCCAGGACGCGATCGACCTCAAGGTGCAGGCGGTGCGCTGAGCCGCTGCACAACCGGCACCACGCGACCCAACGGAAAGCCCCGCCGCAGCGGGGCTTTCTTGTTTCCCGGCTTATTTGCCGGCGTCTTTCTTGGTATCTGCGGCGGACGCCGGCGTCGTCCTGCAGTCGACGCGGATGGTGCCGCCGTCGCGGCGCCAGGTGTAGGCGCGACATTCGCGCTGCCCCTGCGTGGTTTTCTCGACGACCACGGCATACAGCGACTGCAGCACTTCGTGTCGGGTGACGGCGCCGTCGCCGTCCCAGTCCATGTCCTGGCTGGCAATGCCGCTGGTGCCGGCGGCACCGGTGAAGTGCAGCCAGGCGATCGCACCAAGCAACAGCACGACGAAGCCCAGCAGGAATTTGCGTCGCAGGGTAAAGCGGCTGCGCGGCTTCGGGCTCATCGGGCGAGTACTCATCCAGAGATGCGACGGATGTTCGCACCCAACGCCGACAGCTTCTCCTCGATGTTTTCGTAGCCGCGGTCGAGGTGGTAGATGCGATCGATGGTGGTGGTGCCGTTGGCGACCAGGCCGGCAAGGATCAGCGACGCCGATGCGCGCAGGTCGGTGGCCATCACCGGCGCACCGCTCAAGCGCTCGACGCCGCGCACGATCGCGGTGTGGCCTTCGACACGGATGTCGGCGCCCAGGCGCTGCAGTTCCTGCACGTGCATGAAGCGGTTCTCGAAGATCGTCTCGTTGATCACGCCGACGCCCTCGGCAATGCTGTTGAGCGCCATGAACTGCGCCTGCATGTCGGTCGGGAACGCCGGGTGCGGCGCGGTGGTGAGGTCGACCGCGCGCGGCCGGCGGCCGTGCATGTCGAGGGTGATGCGGTCGCCGTCGACGCTGATTTCGGCGCCGGCGTCGCGCAGCTTGTCGAGCACCGCGTCGAGCGTGTCCGGGCGCGCACGGCGCACGGTGACGCGGCCGCCGGTCATGGCCGCGGCGACCAGGAAGGTGCCGGTCTCGATGCGGTCGGGCAGCACGTCGTGGGTGCCGCCATGCAGGCGTTCGACGCCGTGCACGACGATGCGGCCGCTGCCGGCATGTTCGATGTTCGCGCCGAGCGCGTTGAGGCAGTCGGCCAGGTCGACCACTTCCGGCTCCATTGCCGCGTTCTCGAGCACGCTGGTGCCTTCGGCGAGCACCGCTGCCATCAGCACGTTCTCGGTGCCGGTGACGCTGACCACGTCGAACACGAAGCGCGCGCCCTTCAAGCGACCGTTGCGGTGCGCCTTGATGTAGCCGTTCTCGACCGTGATCTCGGCGCCGAGCGCCTGCAGGCCCTTGATGTGCTGGTCGACCGGGCGCGAACCGATCGCGCAGCCGCCCGGCAGCGACACTTCGGCGCTGCCGTACTTGGCCAGCAACGGCCCCAGCACCAGCACCGAGGCGCGCATGGTCTTGACCAGTTCGTACGGCGCGACCTGGCTGTGCACCGTGGTCGGGTCGACGGTGATCGCACTGCCCTTGGCGATCGTGCCCTCGTCGATGGTGATGCCGGCACCGAGCTCGGCCAGCAGCTTGGCCGTGGTCACCACGTCGTGCAGGTGCGGCACATTGGTGATCGCCACCGGCGCATCGGCCAGCAGGGTCGCGCACAGGATCGGCAATACCGCGTTCTTGGCACCGGAAATCTGTACCTCGCCGTTCAGCGCGGCGCCGCCTTCGACAACAATCTTCTGCATGGGGACTTGGACTCAGGCGGCTTCTTCGGGGGTCAGGGTCTTGAGCGCGAGCGCGTGGATCTCGCCACCCATGCGTTCGCCCAGCGTGGCGTAGACCAGGCGATGGCGGGCCAGCGGCAGCTTGCCGCGGAACGCCTCGGCCACGACAGTGGCCTCGAAGTGCACGCCGTCGTCGCCACGCACGTCAGCGCGGGCGCCGGGCAGGCCCTGTTCGATCAAGTGGCGGATGGTCTCGGGATTCACACAGGCCTCGGAAGTTCATGCGGGCCGGGCGATCTGACGACTGCGCACGGTCACGCGGGTGAGCGGGAGCCCGACGTTGACGGGCTTTTGGCGGATGAACCGCATAGAATTGATGGATTAGCCTAGCGGAAAGGCCCCCGGTCCGAAATGGCAAGCATCCCCAACCCCGATCGACTCACCTCAGCCGACCCCAGCCCGTCGACCGCGACCGGCCTGGCCGCCAGCGGCCGCCGCGTGCTCGGGATCGAGGCCCAGGCGCTGGTGGCCGTGGCCGCGCGCATCGACGGCGAGTTCAGCGCCGCCTGCGACCTGATGTTGGCCGCGCGCGGGCGCGTGGTCTGCACCGGCATGGGCAAGTCCGGCCACATCGCCCGCAAGATCGCCGCGACCCTGGCCTCGACCGGCACCCCGGCGTTCTACGTGCATCCCGGCGAGGCCGCGCACGGCGACCTGGGCATGATCACCGACGCCGACGTGGTGCTGGCACTGTCCTACTCGGGCGAGAGCGACGAGATCCTGCTGCTGCTGCCAGTGCTCAAGCGCCAGGGCAACCCGCTGATCGCGATGACCGGCCGCCCCCTCTCGTCGCTGGCGCGTGAGGCCGACGTGCACCTGGACGTCAGCGTGCCGGCCGAGGCCTGCCCGCTCGACCTGGCCCCGACCTCCAGCACCACCGCCTCGCTGGCGATGGGCGATGCACTCGCGGTCGCGTTGCTCGAGGCGCGCGGCTTCACCGCCGACGACTTCGCCCGCTCGCACCCGGCCGGCGCGCTCGGCAGGCGCCTGCTGCTGCACATCAGCGATGTCATGCACGCCGGCGACGACGTGCCGCGGGTCGGCGCCGACGCCAGCGTCAGCGAAGCGCTGGTGGAAATGAGCCGCAAGCGCCTGGGCATGACCGCCGTGGTCGACGACGACGGCCGCCTGCTCGGCCTGTACACCGACGGCGACCTGCGCCGCACCCTCGACGACGACCGCGTCGACCTGCGCAACACGCGCATCGTCGAGGTGATGACGCGCGCACCCAAGACCATCGGCTCCGACGCGCTCGCGGTCGAGGCCGCGCAGCTGATGGAGGCGCACAAGATCAGCGGCCTGCTGGTCGTTGACGCTGAACAGCGCGTGGTCGGTGCCCTCAACATTCATGACTTGTTGCGCGCACGGGTGGTGTGATCGCCCGATGCCGCCCGCCGACATGCCCTACAGCCACCTCAACGACTACCCCGCCGACATCCGCGAGCGCGCCGCGCGCATCCGCCTGGCCTGCTTCGACGTCGACGGCACGCTGACCGACGGTCGCCTGTTCTTCGACAGCGAAGGCCGCGAACTCAAGGCCTTCCACGTCCACGACGGCCAGGGCCTGGTGCTGCTGCGCAAGGCCGGGATCGCAGTCGCGCTGGTGACCGCGCGCGCCAGCACGATCGCGCAGCGCCGCGGCGCCGAGCTCGGCCTGAGCGAAGTGCACACCGCCGTCGCCGACAAGCTCGCCTGCGTGCACGACATCGCCGCGCGGCTCGGTATCGGCCTCGATGAGGTCGCGTTCATGGGCGACGACCTGCCCGACCTGCGGGTGATGCTGCAGGTCGGCCTGGCCGTGGCGCCGATCGATGCCCACCGCTGGGTCGGCGAGCGCGTGCACTGGCGCACCGGTGCGCGTGCCGGCCACGGTGCCGCGCGCGAGTTCTGCGACCTGCTGCTGGCCGCGCAGGGCCACGCCGAAGCCCTGCTGGCCGATGTCACCCGCGTCGAAGGCACGCGCGTCGAGGGCACTGCATGAGCTGGCGCGGCATCGTCACCGTGCTGCTGCTGATCGGTGCCGCACTCAGCGGCTGGGCGCTGTGGTCACAGCGGGTCAAGGACGCGCCCTCCGGCCCGATCGCGAAACGTCCCGACTACGTGCTCAGCGACTTCGAGATCGTCGCGCTCGACGAGCAGGGCCAGGAATCCTTCACCCTGCGCGCGCCGCGGCTCGAGCGCGACCCGGACGTGAAGACCATGGACATCACCACGCCGCTGTTCGTGATTCCCACCGCGGCCGGCAGCCAGGCCAGCCCTTGGGAAGTGCGCGCGCAGACCGGCTGGGTCAGCGCCAAGGGCGAGGAGCTGCGCCTGCGCGGCCAGGTCCGGGCCGACAGCACCAACGCCGACGGCAAGCCGGTGAAGGTGGCGAGCGAGCAGCTGAACGTATTCCCGGACGCCAAGCGCGCGACCTCGGCTGTGGCGGTAACCGTCACCGAGCCGGGCTTTATACTGAACGGCCGCGGCCTCGAAGCCGATCTGGCTGCCAAGCGCGTGCAAATCAAATCCGACGTCAAGGTCCGCTATGAACGCTCTGCCCGCTAGTCTGCTCGCGCTGCTGCTGGTCGCGGCGCCCGCCACCGTGCTGGCGCGTTCGAGCGACCGCAACAAGCCGATGGACATCGATGCCGGCAGCACCGACTACTCGATGGACGACAGCCGTCCGACCACGCTCAGTGGCGGCGTGATCATCACCCAAGGCACGCTCGACATCCGCTCGAGCCAGGCCGTGATCACCACCAGCGGCGGCGAACCGGTGCGCGCGGTGCTGACCGGCGGCCCGGCCAAGATGAAACAGGAGCTCGACGACGGCAAGCCGATGACGGCGGTCGCCAACAAGATCGACTACGACCTCAAGGCCGAGGTCGTGGTGTTCACCGGCGGCGTCGACATCCAGCAGCCGAGCGGCTCGATCGCCGGCCAACGCGTCGTCTACAACATGAAGACCGGCCAGGTGCAGGGCGGCGGCCCCAACGCCGGCCGGGTCAAGGTGCGGATCATGCCCAAGAACGCGCAGGGAGGCGGCTGATGCTGGTCGCCCAGGGGCTGCGCAAGGCCTACCGTGCGCGCGAGGTGGTCAAGGACTTTGGCCTGACCCTCGATGCCGGCGAAGTGGTCGGCCTGCTCGGCCCCAACGGCGCCGGCAAGACCACCTGCTTCTACATGATCGTCGGCCTGGTGCCGGCCGATGCCGGCCAGATCGTGCTCGACGGCAAGGACATCACCTCCGAACCGATGTACGCGCGCGCCAAGTACGGCGTCGGCTACCTGCCGCAGGAGCCGTCGGTGTTCCGCAAGCTCAGCGTCGCCGACAACATCCGGCTGGTGCTGGAGCTGCGTGAGGACCTCGACAAGGCCGGCCGCGAACGCGAACTGGCCAGCCTGATGGACGAGCTGCAGGTCACCCACGTCGCCGACCAGATCGGTGCCAGCCTGTCCGGCGGCGAGCGCCGCCGCGTCGAGATCGCCCGCGCGCTGGCGGCCAAGCCGCGGTTGATGCTGCTCGACGAACCCTTCGCCGGCGTCGACCCGATTTCGGTCGGCGAGATCCAGCGAATCGTGCGCCACCTCAAGAATCGCGGCATTGGTGTGCTGATCACCGATCACAACGTACGTGAAACCTTGGGTATTTGCGACCGGGCGTATATCCTCAATGAAGGTGGCGTGCTCGCGCAGGGGGCTCCGGACGCGCTGCTCTCCAATCCCGACGTCCGTCGCGTTTATCTGGGTGAAACCTTCCGGCTGTAACCTTTCATGGAGTGAAAGGTAGGGTGCGCCCCGCACCAGGCGAAACGCATTGCGGCCGTCGATCTTCCCAGGTCGCGTTAGCTTTCGATGATGAAACCTCGCCTTCAAGCCGCGCTCGGACAACAGCTGGTGATGACGCCGCAGTTGCGTCAGGCGATCCGTCTGCTGCAGTTGTCATCGGTGGAACTGGAAGCCGAACTCGCCACCGCGGTGGAAAGCAACCCGCTGCTGGACTGGACCGAGTCGACCATCGAGGTCGGCAACGGCGAGGCGGTCAACGGCCAGACCACCGCCGTCGAGCCCGAACACCTGCCGCCGGAGGCCGATTGGGGCAGCAACGACGGCGAGCCCTGGTACGAGCGCATCGGCCCGTCCGACCACGACGATGACACGCCGATCGCCGAGCAGGTCGCCGAAGCCGATACCCTGCACGACCACCTGCTCTGGCAGCTGCATCTGAGCCCGCTGTCGCCGCGCGACCGCCTGATCGGCGTGGCGGTGATCGAGGCCATCGACGATGACGGCTACCTGCGCGAACCGCTGGCGGCGATCGCCGCCTCGCTGGGCACGGCCATCGATGTCGGCGAGGACGAGATCCACACCGTCCTGCACCAGGTGCAACGCTTTGACCCAGTCGGCATCGGCGCGCGCTCGCTCGGCGAGTGCCTGCGCCTGCAATTGTCGCCGCTGCCGGACGACACCGCCGGCAAGGCGCTGGCCTACCAGCTCGCCAACGGCCCGCTGGAGCGCCTGCCCAAGATCGGCGTCGCCGGCCTGGCCGCCGAGCTGAAGCTGGACCACGCCGAGGTCGAGACCTCGGTGCACCTGCTGCGCTCGCTCGACCCGCGCCCGGGCGCGCAGATCGGCGCGATCGCCACCGACACCTACGTCGCCCCGGACGTGGTGATCTGGCGCCAGCACGGCCTGTGGCGGGTCGCCCTGGCCGACGGCATGCGCCCGCGCATCTCCATCCACCGCGGTTACGAAGGCATGATCCGCCACGCCAGCGCCAGCGATGCCAGCTACCTGCGCGGCCACCTGCAGGAAGCGCGCTGGCTGCTCAAGAGCCTGGAGGCGCGCGGCGACACCCTGCTCAAGGTCGCGCGCTGCCTGCTCAAGCAGCAGGCGGCGTTCCTCGAATTCGGCGACAGTGCGCTGCGGCCGCTGACCCTGCGCGAGGTCGCCGGCGAGGTCGGCCTGCACGAATCCACCGTCTCACGCGCGATCGCCCGCAAGTACGCGCGCACGCCGCGCGGCACCGTGCCGCTGCGCGCGTTCTTCGCCTCCGGCATCGACACCGGCGCCGGCGGCGAGGCCTCCAGCACCGCGATTCAGGCCATGATCCGTCGCCTGATCGAGGCCGAGAACCCGCGCAAGCCGTTGTCCGACGCGCGTCTGGCGGAAACCCTCAAGGCCACCGGCGTACCGGTGGCGCGGCGCACCGTGGCCAAGTACCGCGAGGCGATGAGCATTCCGTCATCGCAGGACCGGGTCCGGATGGGCTGACTCCGCGTTTCGCGGCGCCGACCCGGCATCGCTCCAAACGCTTGTCCGATCAAGGCCTTCCGCCGCATTCATGCGCCGCCATCGCGCCACCCCCTTGCACCGTCCGCTGAGCGTGAGATGCTGTCCTCCCGTTGCGACGTAAGGAGGTATCCGATGCGTATCGAGACCTACGGCCAGCAGATCGAAGTCACTCCGGCACTGCGTGACTACGTCGAATCCAAGCTGGCGCGGCTGCAACGGCATTTCGATCAACCTTTCGATGTACGCACCCAACTCAGTCTCGACAAGCCCGACCATCGCGCCAAGGCCACGGTCACCATCGCCGGGGCCACGTTGCATGCCGACGCCGCCGCGATCGACATGTACGCCGCGATCGACCTGCTTGCCGACAAGCTCGACCGCCTGCTCAAGGAGTACCGCAGCAAGCGCATCGACCATCACCGCGGCGAGAGCGCCGTGCGCAGTGGCGAATTCGGCTGATCCGTCCGACCATCCCGTCCACGATGCCGCTCCGCTCGTTGCCCCATGCGGATCCGGCCGCGATTCCCGGCATGCCCGGGAATCGCGCCGCCGCCGTGAACCGTTCCACCGATACCGCTTGCCAGCTCCAGCGCTGAGGCCCGCATGACCACGAGCATCAGTGCAGGTGAACTGTACGAGCAGCAACGCGATCGCCTCGCCCTGCGCTGGCTGGCCGGACAGCGTGGCGAGCGCCGCATGCTCGAATCGGTCAACACCGTGGCACGGCGACCGTCGTTGGCCGGCTACCTCAACGCGATCTACCCCAACAAGGTGCAGATCCTCGGCACCGAGGAATTGTCCTGGCTCGATGCACTGGACTCGCGGCTGCGCTGGGAGACGATCGAGAAGATCATCCAGTTCCGTCCGTTGGCGCTGGTGATCAGCAAGGACCAGCCCTGCCCCGAGGACCTGCGCATCGCCGCAGAGGAAAGCGACACGCCGTTGTGGGTGTCGCCGCGGCGCGGCCACGAGCTGCTCAACCACCTGCAGTACCACCTGGCGCGCACGCTGGCGCCGCGGGTGACCCTGCACGGCGTGTTCATGGAGATCTACTCGATCGGCGTGCTGATCACCGGTGAATCCGGCTCGGGCAAGAGCGAGCTGGCGCTGGAACTGGTCACGCGCGGTCACCGCCTGGTCGCCGACGATGCTCCCGAGTTCACCCAGATCGCGCCCGACGTGCTCGACGGCACCTGCCCGGAAATGATCCAGGACCTGCTCGAGGTGCGCGGCCTGGGCGTGCTCAACATCCGCCAGATGTTCGGCGACACGGCAGTCAAGAACAACAAGTACCTGCGCCTGATCGTGCACCTGACCCGACCCATGACCGAACCGCTGCCGACCGGCATCGAGCGCCTCACCGGCGACAGCGGCTCGCGCCGCGTGCTCGACCTCGATGTGCCGATGATCACCCTGCCGGTGATGCCCGGCCGCAACCTGGCGGTACTGACCGAAGCCGCCACGCGCCTGCACAGCCTGCGCATGAAAGGCCTGGACCCGGCCGCGGCGTTCATTGCCCGCCACAGCAACTTCCTCGAGCGTGGCGAAGCATGAGCCAGGTCGCCGTCCCCACCCTGGTCATCGTCAGCGGCATGTCCGGCTCGGGCAAGTCGGTGGCGTTGAAGACCTTCGAAGACCTCGGCTTCTACTGCGTCGACAACCTGCCGGCGGAACTGTTGCCGGCGTTCGTCAAGAGCGTGGTCCACGCCGACGACGGCGCGCCGACGAAGCTGGCGGTCAGCATCGACGTGCGCAATCGCCACAGCGACCTGAGCAATATTCCCGAGTGGCTGTCCGCGGTTGGCGCGCTCGGCTTCGATCCGCGCCTGGTGTTCTTCGATGCGCGCGACGACGCCCTGCTCAAGCGTTATGCCGACACCCGCCGCCGCCACCCGTTGAGCCAGCTCGGCCTCGGCCTGGCCGACGCGATCTCGCTGGAGCGGCAGGTGCTCAAGCCGCTGCGCCAGATCGCCGATGCCGTGGTCGACACCAGCGACCTCAATGTGCACCAGTTGCGCCGCCAGGTGATCACCGAATTCGGCCTCGGTGGTGATGCCGGCATGTCGTTGCTGTTCGAGTCGTTCGCCTACCGTCGCGGCGTGCCGGCCGATGCCGATTTCGTGTTCGATGCACGCGCCCTGCCCAACCCGCATTGGGATCCGGTATTGCGGCCGCTGTCGGGCCGCGACGCCGCCATCCGCGAGTATCTGGAAACACAGGCCGACGTGAACCTGTTCGTCGCGCAGATCAGCCAGTTCCTCGACACCTGGCTGCCGCGGCTGCACACCGACAGCACCCGCAGCTACGCCACCATCGCCTTCGGTTGCACCGGCGGCCGCCACCGCTCGGTGTACCTGGCCGAGCGACTGGCCGAGCACGCGCGCGAGCAGGGCTGGGACGAAGTCGCGGTGCACCACCGCGAGCTGGACTGAGCTCACGTTTGCAACGCTGCGCGTGAACTGGGCGTAACTTCGTGCGCCAAGACGGCGTCGTCTCACGAAATTTTTCCATGAAGCTTGCATGGGGCTTGCACGCACCCGGGTACGGTCGGACTGCGTTGCAAGCAGCGCACGTCCTTCCATGGAGACCGCTCCCTATGAAAGCCCACGCCCGCAGCCCCTGGCTGCCACTGCTCGCCCTTTCCGCCGTACTGACGGCGCCGTCGGCCCTGGCGCAACGTACCGAGCCGCCGCCGGCCAATCCGCCGCCGGCGGGCGACACCACGGGTTGCTCCCACGTCACGGAGCTTCCGCGACCTCGACGTCAACGCCGACGGCGCGCTGAGCAAGGACGAGGCGCTGGCGGACGCGCAGCTCGCCAAACACTTCGACAAGGCTGACAAGAACGGCGACGGCAACCTGTCCGAAGTCGAATACGACACCAGCCACCACCGCAGCAGCGACAGCAAGTACTGAGCGAGGCCATTACTGAGCGAGGCCATGCCCTCGGCCGGCACACCTTACCGGCATACCTTGCCTGCTTGACCTGCACGCCCCGCTACCGGAGGACCCATGAGTTCAACTCTTTCCCGCATCCTGACCCTCGCCCTGGCCGCTGCCGGCCTCGGCCTGCTCGGCGGCTGTGACAAGTCGCAGACCGAGATCGCCCCGCCGGCCGCCGAAACACCGCCGCCTGACACGCAGACGCCGCCGCCTGCCGACACCACCACGCCTCCGGCGCAGACGCCGGAAACCGGCGCCCCCACCACGCCGCCCCCGGCCGAAGGCACGCAGACGCCGCCCAAGGACGAGACCACGCCGCCGCACTGACGCGTTTCGGCCCTCCCCGGTGCAATGAGCGGCCCGTCCACGCGGGCCGCTTTGCCGTGCATGCGCGGTTGGGTGCATCACGCCGCTTTCAGGCCGTCACCTGGCTCTGTTAATTTGACGCCATGGCCGTCGGCATCCTCCTCATCACCCACGAAGGCATTGGCAACGCGCTGGTCGCGGTGGCCAATCGCCTCATGAGCCCACTGCCGCTGCGCACCGAGGCGCTGGAGGTTCCGTTCGACGGCGACCCCGATGCCCTGCTGCCGTTGGCCAGCGCGGCGCTGCGCCGCGTCGACGACGGCCAGGGCGTGCTGGTGTTGACCGATCTGTATGGCGCCACGCCCAGCAACCTGGCTGCCAAGGTGGCGCGGCTGGGCACGCCGGTGCGGCGGGTGTCGGCACTGAGCCTGCCGATGCTGCTGCGGGTGATGAACTACGCCGACCTGGCCCTGGACGAGCTGCCCGCGGTGGCCGCCGCCGGCGCGCGCAACGGCGTGATATTGGATGAGGCATGACGGATTGCGCATGAAACGGATGCATCAGGAAATGGCCCCGAGGACCTGGCGATGATCGAACGCGAACTGACCGTCCCCAACCGCCTCGGCCTGCACGCGCGGGCCACGGCCAAACTCGTGCAGCTGCTGTCGGCCTTCCGCAGCAGCGCCACGCTCACCGCCAAGGGCCGCGAGGTCAATGCCAAGAGCATCATGGGCGTGATGCTGCTCGCCGCCGGCCAGGGCACGCCACTCAAGCTGCGGGTCGAGGGCGAGGACGAGGCGAGCGCGGCCGAAGCGGTGATCGCGCTGTTCGACCGTCGCTTCGACGAAGACAGCTGAGCGGACGGCGCGCATGAGGCAGGAATTCCACGGACACGGCGCATCGCGCGGCAGCGCGCTCGGTCGCGCCCGGGTCCGGCTGCCGCATGCGCTGGAAGTCGTCGAAGAACGCATCGCCCCGAACGCCGTCGATACCGAGCTGGCGCGCCTGCATGCGGCCATCCACAGCGTCCGCGTCGAGATGCACGCCCTGCGCGAGCGCCTGCACGGCGCGCTGGCGCACGAGGTCGGCGAATTCCTCGACCTGCACACCCTGCTGCTCGATGACCCCGAGCTGCTGCACGGCCTCGACGAACTGATCCGCACCGGCCGCTATTCGGCCGACTACGCGCTGCGGCTGCAGCGCGATCGCATCGCCTCGGTGTTCGAGACGATGGATGACCCGTATTTCCGCAGTCGCGTCGAGGACATCGACCAGGTCATCAGCCGCATCCACTCCGCCCTGCACCGCCACGACGCCGGCATGCACGGCGTCGCCGGCGAGATTCTGGTGGCCGACAACGTCGCCCCGGCGGAACTGGCACAGCTGCAGGCGCAGGGCGTGGTCGCGATCGTCACCACCACCGGCAGCGCGCTGTCGCACAGTGCGATCCTCGCGCGCAGCCTGCACCTGCCGCTGGTGGTCAGCGCCACGCTGGCACTGCAGAAGGTCAACGACGGCGACGTGCTGGCCGTGGACGGCAGCAGCGGCCTGGTGGTGCTGGAGCCCGATGCCACCGATCTGCGCACGCACCGCGCCCGCGTGCGCGAGCTGGCGCGCGAGCGCAAGCAACTGCACCGCCTGCGCCGCGAACCCACGCGCACCGTCGACGGCGTCGACATCAAGCTCTACGCCAATGCCGAGTCGCGCGAGGACGTGGCCGAGGCGCACGCGCTCGGCGCGGCCGGCATCGGCCTGTACCGCACCGAGTTCCTGTTCCTGCAGCGCAACGAGCTGCCCGACGAGGACGAGCAGTTCCGCGCCTACCGCGACGTCGTGCTCGGCATGACCGGGCGCTCGGTGACAATCCGCACCCTCGACCTGGGTGCCGACAAGGCCGATCGCACCGGCCTGGCCCTGCGCGACGAGCCCAACCCGGCCTTGGGCCTGCGCGGCGTGCGCCTGTCGCTGGCGCGCGACGGACTGCTCGACACCCAGCTGCGGGCGCTGCTGCGCGCGTCCGGTTACGGTCCGCTGCGGATCCTGCTGCCGATGGTCAGCTCGCGCGAGGAAATTCTCACGGTGCGCGCCCTGCTCAAGCACCTGGCCGGCGAATTGCGGGCGCAAGGCCACGAGATCGCCGACAAGGTGCCGCTCGGCGCGATGATCGAGGTTCCGGCTGCCGCGATCGCCCTGCCCGGCTTCATCGGCAGCGTCGACTTTCTCTCGATCGGCACCAACGACCTGGTCCAGTACCTGCTCGCCGCCGACCGCAACAACGAGGCTCTGGGCGAGATCTACACGCCGTTGCATCCGGCCGTGCTGCGACTGATCCGCGACGTGATCCGGCTGGCGAAGGCGCGTGACAAGCCGATTGCGGTCTGCGGCGAGATGGCCGGCGACAGCCGTTTCGCGCCGCTACTGCTGGCACTGGGGCTCAACGAGTTCAGCCTGCACCCCTCGACCCTGCTGGAACTGCGCCGCACCATCCGCGGTTGCGACCTCGCCACCTTGCAGGCGCGTGCGCCGGCGTTGCTGCGCGCGCGCGACCGCACCGAGATCGAGCGCTGGTTGCTGGCGCAGGCGTTTCCTTAGCGCGATTTCATCCGCCCCTCGCTGCGCGCCGGCCCGATCACGCGCCGCCGCACGCGAATGAGGGTGTGCAGTGCCGTCGGCAACGGCGATAATGCCCGCATGAACGCTTGATGCCGGTCGCATCCGTCGTTGCCGAATCCCGGCGGCGGCTGCGGCTCCCCGTCGAGAACCGCCCCGGCGGTTTTCGTGAGCCCGCCCACGGAGCGCCGCATGGCCGAAGCCGTCCGCCACGACAAGACCGCGCGACAGCTGCGTCTGCTCTCCGATGCGCTCGACAGCGGCCGGCTCGGGCCGGTGCGGCGGCTGGTCAACACCCTGTCGCCGGCCGAGATCGGCAACCTGCTCGAATCGCTGCCACCGGCCAAGCGCACGGTGGTGTGGGGCCTGGTCGACGCCGAGGACGACGGCGAGGTGCTGGTCCACGTCGGCGACGAGGTGCGCGAGGGCCTGCTCGCCGACATGGACACCGACGAGATCGTCGCCGCCGTCGAAGACCTCGACATCGACGACCTTGCCGACCTGGTCGAGGACCTGCCCGACACGGTCATCGACGAAGTGCTCAAGTCGATGGATCGCGAGAACCGCGAGCGGCTCGAGCAGGTGCTGTCGTACCCGGAGGACACCGCCGGCCGCCTGATGAATCCCGACGTGGTGACGGTGCGCGCCGACACCACCATCGACGTGGTGCTGCGCTACCTGCGCCTGCGCGGCGAGTTGCCCGAGCACACCGACCACCTGTACGTGGTCAGCCGCCGCCACCAGTACCTCGGCCGCATCGCGCTGGCCGCCCTGCTCACCCACGAGCCGGGCACGCCGATCAACAAGCTGATCGACGATGAGCAGGCGGCGATCGACGTCGACGAGTCGGCCAACGAGGTTGCCCGCCAGTTCTCCGACCACGACTGGCTCAGCGCGCCGGTGGTCGACGAGAACAACATCCTGCTCGGCCGCATCACCATCGACGACGTCGTCGACATCATCCGCGACCAGGCCGAGCACCAGGCGCTGAGCGCCGCCGGCCTGGACGAGGACGACGACATGTTCAGCCCGGTGCCGCGCGCGGTGCGCCGGCGCGTGGTGTGGCTGGCGGTCAACATGGTCACCGCGTTCATTGCCTCGAGCGTGGTCGGCCAGTTCGAGGACACGATCGAGAAGATCGTCGCGCTGGCGGTGTTGATGCCGATCGTCGCCGGCATGGGCGGCAACGCCGGCACCCAGGTGCTGGCGCTGATGGTGCGCGGCCTGGCGTTGGGCCAGGTTGGCGCTTCCAACGTGCGCACGCTGCTGTGGAAGGAAATCCGCGTCGCGCTGAGCAACGGCCTGATGCTCGGCAGCATCGTCGGCGGGGTTGCCTGGCTGTGGTTCCACGATCCGCGCCTGGGCCTGGTGATCGGCAGCGCGCTGACGATCAACTTCTGCGTCGCCGCGCTGACCGGCGTGCTGGCGCCACTGACGCTCAAACGCCTCAACCTCGATCCGGCCCTGGCCGGCGGCGTCATCCTCACGGCGATGACCGACACGCTCGGCTTCCTCAGTTTCCTCGGACTGGCGACACTGATCCTGTTGCGCTGATTGCGGCGTAGCTCCTGCTGCGTCGGCCCGTTGCGCCGGGTTGGACAACGCGCACATCGCGCGGAATGATGAGCATCCGCCCGCACGGAGCCCACCGATGCCACATCCGCGCCCAAGGCGCCCGCTGACTGCGGTCGTGATGATTGCCGTTGTCCTGCTGATCAGCGCTTGCGCGCATCGACCGCAGCGTGCCGAGGCCGGTGAATTCGTCGCCCGACAACTTCAGCTCGACGGCATGCTGCATCGGTATCAGGTGTTCGTGCCGTCGCAGGCCGCGGGCGGCCGGCATCCGCCGGTGATCGTGTTCCTGCACGGTTCCGGTGAGCGCGGCGACGACAACATCCTGCAGACACAGGTCGGGCTCGGGCCGTACCTGCGTCGCCATCGTGCCGATTTCCCGGCACTGGTCGTGTTTCCGCAGACCCCGCCGGGGCAATCGTGGAGCGGTGGCAACACGCGCCTGGCGCTGGCCGCACTGGATGCCAGCGTGCGCGAGTTCGGTGGCGACCCCGATCGCATTGCCCTGACCGGCATTTCGCGCGGTGGTTACGGCGTGTACGAACTCGCACTGGCGCAACCGCTGCGCTTTGCCGCGCTGGTGCCGGTGTGCGGCGGAATCACCCAGTCGAACGTGCACGAACCGCTGGTGGTGGAAGGCGTCGCCACGGCGCCCGACCCCTTCGCCGCCGCGGCGCAACGGCTGCAGCACCTGCCGATGTGGATTTTCCATGGCGGCCGCGACGAGGTGATCACCCCCGATCAATCCCGGCACATGGTCGAGGCCTTGCGCCGTGTCGGCGGCGAGGTGCGTTACACCGAGTTCGCCGAAGCCGGGCACAACGCCTGGGACCCAGCCTATGCAACGCCTGAATTGTGGGCGTGGGTGTTTGCGCAGAAGCGGTGAGCTGCTGCGGACGGTGAGAGGTTCGTCACCCGGCACCGTTCGTCCTGAGCGTAGCGCAGCGAAGTCGAAGGATGGGCGGGCGTCCGCCTCACCGCATGCCCGCTTCACCCCCGCAGCAGTGCCTCCAGCACCGCCATGCGCGCGGCGACGCCATTGCGCACCTGGGTCAGGATCAACGACTGCGGGCCGTCGGCCACCTCGTCGGTGATCTCGACGCCGCGATTGATCGGCCCGGGGTGCATCACCACCGCATCGGCCGCGGCACGCCGCAGACGCGCGGCGGTCAGCCCGTAGTCGCGGTGGTAGTCGTCGAGCGAGGTGACCAAGCCCTCGTCCATGCGCTCGCGCTGCAGGCGCAGCATCATCACCGCGTCGACGCCTTCGAGCGCGGCATCGAAATCTTGCGATACCACGCAGCCTTGCAACGTGGCATCCGTGGGCAACAGCGCCGCAGGGCCGCAGACGCGGATTTCACCGGCACCAAGCGTTCGCAGCGCCTGCAGGTCCGAGCGCGCGACCCGCGAGTGTCTGACGTCGCCGACGATCAGCACCTTGAGCCGGGAGAAGTCCGCGCCCTTGGCCTGACGCAAGGTGAGCATGTCGAGCAGGCCCTGGGTCGGGTGCGCGCTGCGGCCGTCGCCGGCGTTGACCAGCACCGTGCCGGGATTGACGTGCCCGGCCAGCGCCGCCACCGCACCGTCCTCGTGGTGGCGGACCACGAAACCGCGCACGCCCATGGCCTCGAGGTTTTTCAGCGTGTCCAGCGCGGTCTCGCCCTTGCGCGTCGACGAGGTCGAGGCGTCGAAGTTGAGCACGTCGGCGCCCAGCCGCTGCGCGGCCAGCTGGAAGCTCATGCGGGTGCGTGTCGAAGGCTCAAAGAACAGCGTGCACACCGCGATGCCATCGAGTGCGCGGCGATCGTAATGCCCTTCGGCGAAGGCCTGGGCGCGGATCAGCAGTGCGCTGAGCGCAGTTTCGGGAAGGCCATCCAGGGTCAGCAGATGGCGCGGCAAGGCGGAATGCGTGGAATTCATGCGGCGGGGAGGTCGGAGAGTTCGGTGGCGTCGTCGGGGGCAGCCAGCCAGCGTTCGACGATGACCGCCGCAGCGACCGCATCGAGCGCTTCGGCATCGCGCCGGCGCTTGCGGCCTTCGGCACGGTCGGCGGCAAAACGGTGCGCGGCCTCGACCGAGCTGGAGCGCTCGTCGACGAGGACCACGGGCAGCTGGTAACGCACATGCAGTTCATGCGCGAAGGCGTGGGCGCGCTGGCGGATCGGCTGGTCGCCGCCGTCGAGCGTCATCGGGTCGCCGACGATCAGGCCGTCTGGGCGCCACTCCTTGCACAGGCGGTCGATCGCGCCCCAGTCGGGGCCGTGGCCGTGCACGTCGACCACCGCCAGCGCGCGGGCGCTGTGGCCGAAGGCACTGCCGACCGCGACGCCGATGCGGCGCGCGCCGACATCGAAGCCGAGCACGGTGCCATCGCGCCGGATCTTGGAGTCAGGGCCCGACGACGTCATCACGCGTGTCCGGCGTAGTCGGCCAGATGGGCGAAATCGACGCCGATGCGGCCGGCCGCGGCTTGCCAGCGGGACTCCAGTGGCAACTCGAACAACAATTCGGAATCGGCCGGTGCGGTCAACCAGTCGTTCTCGGTCAGCTCATGCTCGAGCTGGCCCGAGCCCCAGCCGGCGCAACCAAGTGCGACCACCGCGTTCTGCGGCCCCTCGCCCTTGGCCATGGCCTCGAGGATGTCGCGCGAGGTGGTCAGGAACAGCGCGTCGGTGATCGCAAGGGTCGAATCCCACTGCAGGCCGCCATCGTGCAGCACGAAACCGCGTTCGGGGTGGACCGGGCCACCGGCGAGGACGATCTGGGCGCGCAGCGTTTCGTCGCCGCCCTCGATGCCCATCTGTCCAAACACTTCGCCGAGCGTGTACTCGGACGGGCGATTCACCACGACGCCCATCGCGCCGTCGTCGTCGTGCTGGCAGATCAGCGCGACGCTGCGCGAGAAGTTGGTGTCGGCCAAAGCCGGCAACGCGATCAGCAGCTGGTTGGCGAGGGGAGTGGGCATCACGGGCATGGGCCGCATTCTATCGCGCCATCCCGCATCGCGGGCCGCAGCCGCGCGGGCGTAGGATGGCGGCTTGCCCCAACTTTGCGTACCAAGGCCATGGCCACACTCAAGCTCCGCACGCTCGGCCTTGCCTGCCTGGCCGTTCTCGCCCTTGGCGCCTGCCAGCAGAAGGCCCCCGAGTCGAACGTCCCCGCAACCAGCGAGGCCGCGAAGAGCGGCACCGCCGGCTACGCTGCCGCCCATGCCGGCGATTACGCGGTGGTGCCGCTGAAGGCCGACCTGTCGCGCTTCGATGAGCAAGGCCGGCGCATGATCGCCAAGCTGGTCGAAGCCAGCGACGTGATGAACGCGATCTACTGGCAGCAGTCCTGGAGCGGCGACCGTGCCACCCTGCTCGCCCGCGCGCCCGACGACGCCACGCGTGCACTGGTGGAGATCAATTTCGGCCCCTGGGACCGGCTCAACGAGGATGCGCCGCTCATCGACGGCATCGGCCCGCGCCCGGCCGGCGGTCCCTTCTACCCGAGCGACATGAACAAGGCCGAGTTCGAGGTGGCCGCGTTGCCCGACAAGACCTCCAACTACACCCTGCTGCGCCGCGACAGTGCCGGCAAGCTGATCACGGTGCCCTACCACAAAGCCTACCGGGCGCCACTCGAGCGCGCCGCCACCCTGCTGCGCGAAGCGGCGGCACTCAGCGCCGACAAGTCGTTCGCCAATTACCTCACGATGCGCGCCGACGCACTGCTGAGCGACGACTTCCGCGCCAGCGACCTGGCGTGGATGGACATGAAGTCCAACCCGGTCGACATCGTGATCGGCCCGATCGAAACCTACGAGGACCAGCTTTACGGCTACAAGGCCGCCTACGAGGGCCTGGTGCTGATCAAGGACATCGAATGGAGCCAGAAGCTGGCACGCTTCGCCAAGTTCCTGCCGGCGTTGCAGCAGGGCCTGCCGGTCGACGCGAAGTACAAGGCCGAGATCCCTGGCTCCGATGCCGACCTCAACGCCTACCAAGTCGTCTACTACGCTGGTGATGCCAACGTTGGCGCCAAGACCATCGCCATCAACCTGCCGAACGACGAGGAGGTGCAACTGAGGAAAGGCACGCGCCGGCTGCAGCTGGAAAACGTCATGCAGGCCAAGTTCGACGCGATCCTGATGCCGATCGCGAAACAGCTGATCGCCGACGACCAGCTCCAGCACGTCACCTTCGATGCGTTCTTTGGAAACACGATGTTCCACGAGGTCGCGCACGGCCTGGGCATCAAGAACGTGCTTGATAAAAGCGGGATTGATGGCAAGGGCACGGTAGACGAGGCGCTGAAGGAGTATTCGTCGAGCTTCGAGGAAGGCAAGGCCGACATCCTCGGCCTGTACATGATCGATGCGCTCAGCCAGCAGGGCGAACTCGACAAGGCCAAGCTGATGGACAGCTACGTCACCTTCCTCGCCGGCATCCTGCGCTCGGTGCGCTTTGGCACGGCCGACGCACACGGCAAGGCCAACATGCTGCGCTTCAACTTCTTCGCCGAGCAGGGCGCGTTCACCCGCGACGCGTCGAGTGGCAAGTACCGCGTCGATTTCGAGAAGATGCGTACCGCGATGAACACGCTCAGCGCCAAGTTGCTGACCGTGCAGGGCGACGGCGACTATGCGCAAGCCAAGCGCATGACCGAGGCATTGGGCGTGATCAAGCCCGAACTGGCCGGCGACCTGGCCCGGCTCAAGGACGCGAAGATCCCGGTCGACATCCGTTTCGAGCAGGGCCTGGACGTGCTGGGCTTGTCGCAGTACGCCACGCCCAAGGCGCGGTGACCGGCCGATGTCGGGTTACTGCGACTCCGCGCCGGGCCATCCATTGCACGGCCCATACCACGACCACGAATACGGCGTCCCGCAGCGCGACGAGGCCGTGCTGTTCGAGCGCCTGCTGCTGGAGATCAACCAGGCCGGGCTGAGCTGGGAGACGATGCTGCGCAAGCGTGAGGGTTTCCGTCGCGCCTACGACGGCTTCGACGTCGACCGGGTGGCCGCGTACGGCGAGGCTGACCGCGCACGATTGCTCGCCGACGCCGGCATCATCCGCAACCGGCTCAAGGTGGATGCGGCGATCCACAATGCCCAGGTCATCCGGCAACTGCGCGACACGCATGGCGGCTTTGCGAAATGGCTGGACGCACATCACGTGCTCGATGGGCAACCGCGCGACAAGGCAGCCTGGGTCAAACTGTTCAAGCGGACCTTCCACTTCACCGGCGGCGAGATCACCGGCGAGTTCCTGATGAGCCTGGGCTACCTGGCCGGCGCGCATCGCGAAAGCTGCCCGGCCTACGCACGCATCCTCGTGCTCGACCCGCCTTGGCGACGCGGCCCCTAGCTCTACGCGGCTAGTTCAGGCTATCGGGCAGCACAGACAAGGCGGAATCACCACCAGACAAACCCTCGCGGGCGCTGCGCCGTGACTCCTGCCAGGCGACGATGGCCGCGAACACCAGCACCTGCGCCCACAGCAGGGCCCAGGCATGGCCAGCCTGCTGCAGGCTCGCCCCCATCTGGTTGATGCGCACGAAGCCGTCGATGGCCGGCGTGCTCGGCAGGCAGTGCGACAGCCACCACAACGGCGCCGGCATCGCCTCGCGCGGCCAGGAGAAGCCGGACAGGAACACCGCAGGCATCGATGTGAACAGCAGCGCCTGCAGCGCGAACTCGCGAGTCGGGAAGATATTGACCAGCACGCGTCCCAGCAACGCGACCGCAAACTGAAACGGCAGCATGAAGACGAGCAACGTCCACCAGGCCCCATGCCGTGGAAAGCCGTACAGGCCGTAGACAACACCGAGGAAGAACAGCAGATAGGCCGTCTGCAGCAGCACATACACCAGGCTGCGGCCGGCAATATCGGCGACGATGGCGTCGCGAGCCGCGATGGGCGCACGTCCGAGCAGACCGATGCCGATCAGCATCGTCTGCTGCAGGATCAACACCAGCACCGCCGGCACCACGTAGTTGCCATAGCCGTTACCGGGATTGAACAAAGGCCGCGGGATCAGCGGCAGCGGGTCACGCTGTGCCATCAACGACGAGGCCGGCGCGCCTTGCAGCTGCAAACGCTGCATCACAACGCCCGCGTTCAAGCTGCCGATCGCCTGACTGAGCCCTTCGGCGGCCTGCGAATACACCAGGAAGTACGCGACATTGCCGTAGGCGCCCACGGTCTGTGCCTCGCCGCGCAGGGCTTTACGCTCGAACTCGCGCGGCACCACCAGCAGCGCATGGGCGCGGCCGTCGCGCAGCCAACGTTCGGCCTCGCCGCGCTCGGTGAGCACCGCCATCACCTGCAGCTGGTCGCTGGCATCGGCCATGCGGATCAACTGCCGCGACAACGCGCTGCGATCGCCATCGACCACCACCAACGGCAGATCACGCGCTACCTGGTGCAGGTACGGCGTGGGATAGAACAGGGCATAGAACAGCACGCCGCCGAGCAGCACCAGCAGCGCGCCCACGTCGGTGGCCAGGCGCCGCCATTCGTCGCGTGCGGCCGTCATCACCCCGCTCGTGCGCGTCCGGCTCACGCCCGCCCCCAGTACGCAGGCTGCGACAACAAGCGCTGCCAGCGTGGCAGCAGCACGAACGGCAGCACCGCGAAGGCCAGCAACGGCAGCATCTGCAGCCACGCATTGGCCGCGCCCGCGCCCATCGAAACCTGCTGCACGTGCAGGGTCAGGTAATGGGTCAGCGGCAACAGGGCCGACCACAGTTTGATCATCACCGGCATCGACCACGCCGGAAACGTGAGCCCCGAGAACGCCAAGGCCGGGCTGATGATCAGGCTGGCGATGCTGGTGGCCATGCGCAGATTGGCCGTGCAGCCGATCAGGAACGCCCCCAGCCCCAGGCTGGCGATGCCGAACACGCACCATCCCAGCAACAGCAACACGACGCTGCCGGCCATCTCGATCCGCAGCAGCGCCATCGACGTCAGCAACACCGCGCTGCCGAGCGCCGCGAACCACAGCGCATACGGCGCCAGCTTGCCGGCCAGCGCCACAAAGGCGGACCGGCCCGATGCTTCGAACCATGCGCCCGCCGTGCGTTCACGCAGCTCGCGACCGCAGGCATCGGCACCGGCCACCACCGCGAAGATATGCAACAGGGCCGCGACCAACGTCAGGCCGAGAAAACGTGCGTAGTCCATCGAAGGGTTGAACAACGGATGCAACTCGGTGCCGATCGGATTGGCGGCGGCGACCGCCAGACGGGTGTTCTCGCCCTGCAAGGCACGCCGCCCGGCCGCCAGCGTCACCGACAGCGTGCCGGCCGCGAGCCGGGCATCGCGTGCGACCAGGTTGCCGGCGGTCAGCAGCTGCGTGTTGTAGAACAGCTGCACCGGATCGGGATCGCCGCGCAGCACCGAGGCTTCCAGCCCCGCCGGAATCGCCAGCACCGCATAGGCCTGGCCACGCAGTACCAGATCGCGACCTCCGCCCTGGTCGGTCACCGCGTAAGCGACGCGGATCGAGGGCGTGGCGTCGATGGCGCGCGTGAGTTGCCGCGACAACGCGCTGCCATCGGCATCCAGCACGGCGATCGGCAGGTCGTGCGGCACGCGCGGCCAGAACAGCCACAGCAGCAACAGCCAGCTCGCCAACGGAAACACCACCAGCAGCAGGCGGCTGCGACGGTCGGCGAACATGCGCGCGCACTCGCGCCGCCACACCGCGCCCAGACCTGCACACTGCATCCGCGATGCGCTGGCCGCAGCGACCGCCATCTCAGTCGTCGCTGGCCAGTGTCGACGCCGGCAGCAGTACGCTCATGCCGGGTCGCAGGCCAGGCACCGGCTGCAGCGGCCGGGCACGCAGCTCGAACGTGCGCAGGTCGAAACCACCGAGGTCGCGCGAGGAGCGCCAGGTGGCGAAGTCAGCCAGAGGCGCCAGGTAGTCGATGCGCATGCGCACGCCGCTTTTCTTCAACGCCGGCACCTGCGCCTCGAACTCGCGGCCGATACGTGCACCGGCCAGGCGGTCCTCGCGCAGATTGAAGCTCACCCACAGGTCGGACAGGTCGGCGATCACCACGATCGGCGCGCCGGCAGCGGCCACTTCGCCGGGTTCGAGCACGCGCGTGCTGACCTCGCCGGCGATCGGCGCACGCACCTGGCGCTCGTCGAGGTAGGCCTGCACCTCGTTGCGGCCGCCTTCGGCCTGCGCCAGTTGCGCCTGCGCCGCGCGCAGATCCTCCGGACGGGCGCCGTCGTGCGCCTTGCGATACACCGCATTGGCGGCATCGGCCTGTGCGCGCGTGGCCTTGGCCTGGGCGAACGCCTCGTCGCGCTTCTGCTGCGGCAGCACGCCCTCGTTGTACAACCGCTGCACCCGCGCATAGGTCACCTGCGCGAGGTCGGCGCCGCGTTCGGCGGCCTGCCACTGCATGCGTGCAGCATCGATGTCCTGCGGCTGCGCACCGTTCTTGGCCTTGTCTTCCAGCGCGCGCGCGGCCGCGACCACGGCATCGGCCTGGCTGGCCTTGGCCTGGATCTCCGGCGTCGCCAGCGTCGCCAGCACCTGGCCTTTCTTGACCGCAGCGCCCTCGCGCACCAGCACCGTGTCGATACGGCCCGGCACCTTGGCGCCGACGTTGACCTGGGTGGCTTCGACCTGCCCCTGCAGCAACGGCTCGCCCGGGCGCAGCCACCACACCAGCACGCCGATCACGGCCAACGCGGCGATGACCAGCAGCAACCGCAGGCCGGTGCGCTTGTCACTGTCAGTGGACATCCCCATCTCCCTCGGCGGCCGGTGCCGCCCTGACGAATTCACGGATGCGCCCGCTCTCGCCGCTGGCCTCGTACAGGCCCGCCTGCGCCACCACCGCCTGGTAGCGGGTCGACAGGATGCCCAGGCGCAGGCGCGACAGGGCCAGCTCGGCATCGACGACATCCAGCGAGGTGGCGAAGCCTTCGGCAAAGGCGATGCGTTGCGCGCGCAGGCTCTCCTCGGCCAGGGCGCGCGTGGTCTGGTACGACTGCAGTTGCTCGTGCGCGTTGAGCAGCTGTTGATGGCGCTGCTCGACCAGCAGCTCGACATCACGGCGTCCGGCGGCCTGCAACGACTCGACCCGATCGAGCTGGGCACGTGCGCCCTGCAATTTGTGGTTGCGCTGGAAGCCGTCGAACAGCGGCCAGTCCAGACTCACGCCGATCGCCCAGTCCGGCTCCTGCAGAATCGGGTCGCGACTGTAGAGACGGCTCAACGCCAGCAGGCCGATAGTCGGGGCGAACTCGCCACGCACGGCGCGCACGCCCTGTTCGGCACGCACCCGCTCCTGGGCGACGCGGGTCAGCTGCGGGTTGCTCTCCAGCGCACGCTGCTTGAGCTGGGCCAGAGATTGCGGCGCCGGTGCCTGCGGGATCGGCGTGCTCGGATCGAAGCCCTGTTCGCTCGCCAGCAATACCGCCAGCGCCGAGCGCGCCATCTCGGCCTGTCGTTGTGCATCGCCGAGTTCGCGCTGGGCTTCGGCCCACGCGACTTCGGCACGCAGGCGTTCGGCGCGGGCGATTTGCCCTTCGCGTTCGAGCTTGCGTGCGTCGTCGAGGTGGCGGCCGAGGCTGTCGCGCGTGGCCTGCCGCACCAGCACCGCCTGATCGGCCAGGCGCTGGCCGAAATAACGCTGCACCAGTTCCAGCATCAACCCGCCCTGCTCGCCCAGTTGCTGCGCTTGCGCGGCGGCCACCGCCGCATCGGCCGCGCGGATGCCGGCCTGGATGCGGCCGCCGGCGTAAAGCGGCTGCTTGGCCGTGGCCAGCACGCTGCGGTAGTCCTGCCTGTCGATCTCCAGACGCGTGGTCGGCAGCGGCAGCGGCGGCAATGCGATCGGCAGATCGGGCAGCGAGATTTGGGTGTCGCTGAACTCCAGCACCAGCGGGTCGTCCCAACGCAGTGCCTGCGCTTCCACGTTCAGCGTCGGCCAGCGCCGGCTGCGGGCGACCCCGGCCTCGGCGCGGGCCTGGTCGACCGCGTGACCCGCCGCCGCCAGTTTTTCGTTGCGTTGCTGCAAACGCAGCAGCGCGTCGTCGAAGCTCAGCGGTTCCTGGGCGAAGACGGGCCACGCCACGGCGAGGCAACATCCGAGCAGGGTGCAAGCCCGTGAACAGGTCATGGAGAAACCCCATCGTCCGCCGGCGGGCGTGGTTGCACCACCGTTCGCACCCGCTGCATGAAGAACGGGTACAGCGGCGCGCTGAGCAGCAGCAGGACCACCGCATGCGCCAGCAGACTGGGCTCGGCGCCGATCAACGCCCACAGGCAATAGACCGTGGCGGCACCGCCGGCGAGAAAACTGCCCCAGCGCAGGCCGCCGCACTCTCCGCGGTCCAGACTCACCCGCCACAGCGTCACCGCCGAGAACAGGTACGGCGGAATGGTCAGCAGCACCGCAATGTTGGTGAGTTGGTCGAACTGCCCGGCCAGCGTCGGCGAGACCGTCACCAGCAACACCGCACTCATCAGCACCGCGACGATGATCAGACCTGCACCGGGCATGCCGTGGCGGTTGAGGCGGCCGAACACGCGCGGGAACAACCCGTCTTTCGCCGCCGCCTGTGCCGACTGTCCGACCAATAGCATCCAGCCGCCGAGCGCGCCCACCGACTTGAGCACGGCGCAGAGGCCGACGATCCACACGCCCCACTCGCCGATCATGATGCGGCCGGCCTCGGCGAACGGCGCCGAGGAGTTCTTCAGCGTCTCCATCGGCAGCATGCCCATGATCACCGTCGAGCAGGCGACGTAGACCACCGCCGATACGGCCAGGCCCAGCAGCGTCGCCAGCGGGATATTGCGGCGCGGGTTGTCGATCACCCCGGCCGACACCGACGCACTCTCCACGCCCATGAACGCCCACAACGCGATCGAGGCGCTGCGCGAAATTGCATCGAAGTCGCCCAGGCCGCTGACGTTCCAGCCGGCACGGAACAGCGCCGGGTCGAACCACCACCAGCCGGCGACGGCGATGAACAGGATCGGGATCAAGGCCAGCGACAGCGTCCAGGCCTCCAGCGCGCCGACCCAGCGTGCGCCGCGTGCGTTGGCCAGGGTCAACACCCAGATCACCAGCAGCGTGAACAGCACCCGTGCATACGGCCCGTCCAGGCCCGGCACCAGCCGGCTGAGGTAGCCAGTCACCACCAGCGCGATCGCGATGTTGCCGATCCAGTTGCCGAACCAGTACGAGTAGTTGCTGGCAAACCCGATGTACGGGCCGAAGGTGTCACGCGCGTACGCGTACGGCCCACCGGGTTGCGGATCGAGCTGGCCGAGCCGCGCGAACACCAGGCCCAGTGCGACCGCGCCGGTGGTGGCGACGATCCAGCCGAACAGCGAGATGCTGCCGACCGTGGCCAGGTTGGCCGGCAGCAGGAACACGCCGGTGCCGATCATGTTGCCGGCGACCAGCATGGTCGCCATGGCCAGACCGAGCTTGCGCGGCGCGGCGGCGCTCATGTCCAGGCCCGGTCGGCGGTGAAGTCGACGGTCAGCCAGAACTGCGGGCCGTGCGCGCCGAGGCGATGGGCGATGTCGTCGCGGATGGCATCGGCGTTGGCGATCGATCCGATGTGGTAATCCGGCGGCACCAAGATGTGGATTTCGACGAAGCGGGCGCGACCGATCTTGGCGACGTGGCTGGTGTATTCAAGGAAGCCGCGCTCGGCGATCACCGCGTCCATCACGGCCTGCACCTTGCGGTCGAGCTCGTCGGGTGCGACCTGCAGTACCTCGCGCATCGGCCCCCACATCGCCGCCACCGGCACCGGCAGCATCGCCAGGGCGATCACCAGCAACACCGCCGAGTCGACATAGGGCACCCACGCCGACCACGCCGAGCCTTCGATCGCCACTGCGATCACGAAGCCCACCAGCAGCGCCAGGCTGAGCAATCCACTGACCAGCCAGCTGCGCGCATCCAGCGCGAGCAGGCCCGACTGCAGCTCGCGTGACCGCCGCTTCATGTACACCGCCATGGCCAGGCCGACCGCGCTCAGCACCGCGGCCCAGGCCGCGCCGAAGTCGTAGGAAACCTCATGGCCACCGCTCAACAGACCGTCAACCGCGTTGACCGCCGCATAGACACAGGCCAATGCCAGTATCGCCCCGCCAAAGGCCTCCACCATCGGCTCCAGGTGCCAGTAGCCGTACTGGAAACGGTGGCTGCCCTCGCGCGCGACCAGCCGCGACACCGCCAGCGCGGCAACCGTCAGCACCACGTCGACCAGGCTGTACATGCCGTCGAACACGATCGCCTGCGAACCGATCAGCAGGCCACTGGCAACGCCGATCACACCGACCAGCAGCGTCACCGCGATCGACAGCTTCAGCAGCCCCTGCTCGCGCTTCGTGTCCATCTGCATGCCGTGTGGTATCCCCTCTGCCTTACAGACGCGGCAGGCCGCCCGCAGGCGGCCACCGCTCGGCCGCATCAGACCTTGAGCACCTCGACCACGTAACGCGGGCCCTTCGCGTCGCGCTCGACGATCAGGCCGTGCACGTCCGACTCGAAGCCGGGGAAGCGCTCGTTCTGCGCCTTGGCGATGCGCAGTGACTCGATGATCGGCTCCTTCTGATCGCCGAAACGCTCGCCGGGCATGATGGTCGGGATGCCCGGCGGGTACGGCACCAGCATGGTCGCGGCGATGCGGCCGCTGAGCTCGTCGATGCGGACCCGCTCGACCTGGCCGCGCACCAGATGATCGTAGGCTTCGGCCGGCGTCATCACCGGCTCGGGCAGATCGACGTACATCTCGCGCATCACCTGGGCCACGCGGTATTCGGCATTGAATGCATGCAGACCGTCGCACAAGTCGCGCAGGCCGGTATCGGCATAGGCCTGCGGGTTGTCCTCGGCCAGCTCCGGCAGGGCCTGGCTCAGCGGTGCATTGCGGTCGTAGAGCTGCTTGAAGCCCATCAGCTCGGTCACCAGCGTGCTCCACTTGCCCTTGGTGATGCCCATCGAGAACAGGATCAGGAACGAATACAGGTTGGTCTTCTCGACCACGATGCCGCGCGTCCACAGGAACTTGCTGAGCACCGCCGCCGGGATGCCGGTTTTGTGCATCTCGCCGTCCATCGACAGGCCCGGCGTGACCAGGGTGACCTTGATCGGATCGATCAGCACGTAGTCGTCGGCGAGATCGCCGAAGCCGTGCCAGGCGGCGTTCGGCCGCAGGTACCAGTCAGGCTGCTTGGCCACCACCGGCGCCATGCTCTGGCCGCCATCGAGCGCCGCGGTGACGCGATCGGGCTGCCATACCTTGAACCACCAGTCGTCGCGACCCAGTTCACTCTCGACATGGGCCATTGCGCGGCGGAATGCGATCGCCTCGTCCTGCATCTCCTGCACCAGCGACTGCCCGGCCGCGCCCTCCATCATCTTCGAGGCGATGTCGCACGAGGCAATCACGCTGTACAGCGGACTGGTCGAGGTGTGCATCATGAACGATTCATTGAAGCGCTCCGCGTCAAGCGAGCGCGTGCGGCTGTCGCGCGCATGGATCATCGAGGCCTGCGAGAACGCCGCCAGCAGCTTGTGCGTCGAATGGGTGGCGAAGATGATGGCCTCCTGCTCGCGCGGCTTGCCCTTGGCCATGCCGTAATGGTTCTCGTAGAACGGATGGAAGGCGGCGTAGGCGTACCAGGCTTCGTCGAAATGCAGGAAATCGACCGCGTTGCCGATGTTGTGGGCGATCGTTTCGGCGTTGTAGCAAAGACCGTCGTAGGTCGAGTTGGTGACCACCGCGATCCGCGGCTTGGCGCCTTTCTTATGCGCCTTGCTTGCCAGCGGATTGGCGTCGATCCGGGCCTGCAGCGCCTCGGGCGAGAACTGGTCCAGGCTGATCGGACCAATGATGCCGTGGGCGTTGCGACTGGGGGTGAAGTACACCGGTACGCCGCCGGTCATGACCAGCGCATGCAGCAGCGACTTGTGGCAATTGCGGTCGACGAACACCACGTCGCCGCGCCCGACCGTGCCGTGCCAGACGATCTTGTTGGCGGTCGAGGTGCCGTTGGTGACGAAGAAGGTGTGGTCGGCACCGAAGTTCTGCGCGGCCTCGGCTTCGGCGGCCTTGATCGGGCCGCTGTGGTCGAGCAGCGAGCCCAGTTCCGGCACCGATATCGACAGGTCGCTGCGCAGCGTATTTTCACCATAGAACTGATGGAACGCGCGACCGACCGCCGACTTGGTGAAGGCCACGCCGCCGGCATGGCCGGGCGTATGCCAGGAGTAGTTCGACTCGGCCGCGTGCTTGATCAGCGCCTTGAAGAACGGCGGCAGCAGTTGCTGCATGTACTCGTCGGCAGCGCGCATCACCTGGCGGGCGATGAAGCTCTTGGTGTCCTCGAACAGGAAGATGTAGCCGTGCACGAACTTGAGCAGCTTGCTCGGCACCTGCTCGATCGTGCGGCGCTCGCCGTACAGGAACACCGGCAGGTTGGCACGCCGCGCCGACTGTTCCTGCAGGAACGCGAATAGTTTCTGGAACTGTTGCGGCTCGTTCTCGGTGCCATCGATCGATATCAGCACTGCCGAGGCGGCGACGTAGGTGCGTGCGCCTGCACGGGCATCGTCCAGGGTCAGGCCGCTGAGAACGCGATGGTTCTGCGCACGCAACTCATCGGCCAACGCTCGGATCAGGATGCCGCCAATGCGGGGGGAGTCGTAATCCGCATCGATGACGACGATCGGGTAGTCGAGTGCCTTGTAGTACATGGGGGAACTCCTTTGAAACTTCACACGAAAGTGAAAGCCCGGCCGCCAGAGGAAAATTGGGAGGGTTCGGCGGCCGGGCCGGAGGCGTCACGCTTTCTTGAGCCGGCGCGCCTGGCGACGCTGCTCACTGAAGAACGGATAGAACACGGTGATGAACAGCACGAACAGGAACGCGTACTTCACGATCGCGCCGCTCGAACCGAAGATCGCCCACAGGCAATAAACCACCGTGACGCTGGTCAGCACCCAGAACGCACCGGTGTGGACCATGGTGTGCGACTCCTCGACCACGAAGTAGCAGGCCACCGCCGAGTAGATGTAAGGCAGCACGGTCAGGATCACCGCCGCCGAGGTGATCACGTCGAACTGCGCCGAGGCCGTCTCCGAACTGGCCGTGATCAATACCGCGATCGACATCAGCACAGCCACGATCAGGATGCCCTTGACCGGAACGTCATCGGCATTGGCCTTGCGGAACACCGCCGGGAACAGGTCGTCGTCGGCCGCGGCCTTGGCGCTCTGCGCGGTCAGCAGGATCCAGCCACCCAGCGAACCGGCGGCGCCGATGGTCGCGCACAGGCTGACCACCGCACCGCCCCAACCACCGACGGCGTTGGCGGCAGCCAGCGCGAACGGCGCATCGGAGTGCTGCAGGTCAGCGTTGGGCACCATGCCCATGATCACCGCCGAACTGGCGATGTAGCACACCGCGGCCAAGGCCACGCCGGCCAGTGTTGCGCGGGCGACGTTCTTCTCCGGGTTCTCGACCACGCCGGCGGTGACCGATGCCGACTCGACACCGATGAAGGCCCACAAGGTCAACGCCGCCGCGCTGGAGATCGCGCCGAAGTTCGACTGGCCGGACACGTTGTAGGCGCCTTCGAAGACCTCCGGCTTGAAGAAGAACCAGCCGAAAACCGCGATGCCCAGGATCGGTATCAGCGCGAAGCTGGTCGTCACCGTCTGGACCTTGGTGACAAAATGCGGACCGATCACGTTGGCGAAGGTCAGCAGCCAGATCAGGGCGAGCACCGCGATGCAGCGGACCCAGGGTTCCGACAGCGCCGGGATGAAATAGCTGAAATAACCTACCGCCGCGATCGGGATGGCGACGTTGCCGATCCAGTTGGCAAACCAGTAAATGGTATTGGTCTGGAAGCCCATGTACGGACCGAACGAGTCGCGCGCGTAGGCATAGGGGCCACCGGCCTTGGGCGCGAGCTTGCCAAGCTTGGCGAACACGAACGCCAGCAACAACGCGCCGGCGGTGGTGATCAACCAGCCCCAGATCGAGGCGGTACCGATCTTGGCCAGGCTCGACGGCAGCAGGAACACGCCCGATCCCATCATGTTGCCGGCGACCAGGAACGTGGCTGCTACCACGCCGATTTTCTTGCCTTGTTGCGCCATGACTGCGATCTCCTGAAAACGGTGGGAGGCGTTCGTTCCAGCGGTCTGCGGACGCGGGCCGCGATATGGCTACTTGATGAAGTTGTATTGCAGGCTGCCCTGCAGGCGCAGCGCGTCGCCGTCGCGGCCGTCCTGCTGCTGGTATTGGCCGTAGAGCAGCTCCATGCCCATCGTCCACGACGGCGCCGGGCTCCAGATCAGGTTGAGCGCGCCGTACTGGCTGCGGCGGAAGGTGTCGGCCGACAGGAACACCTCGTCGTCCAGGTGCAGGTAGCCGTAGACCAGGTTGGAGCGCCACTCCTGGTTCCAGTAATGGGTGTAGCCGAAGAAACCGCCATAACTGGTAAGCGCCCGCAGGTCGCCGTTGGCATCGATCGCAGCGTCCAGACCGGAGCCGCCGATATCAGCGATGTAGCGGGCGATGCCTTCGCCCCAGTTGGCGCCGAACAGCAGCAGGTCCTGCTCGCCGGCCGCGGCGGAACCGGTGAACGACACGCCGCCTGCATAGTCATGGCGCTTGCTGTCGTCCTTGATGTAGCTCAAGCGGCGCAGCAGGCCACTCAGCTGCAGATGCCCCCAGTCGCGCTCGATGCGCGCCGTGGCGGCCACGTCGGGCATGCGGTTGGTGCTGGTTTCGTCTTCGGCGGCAGCGATCTGCGTTTCCGGATTTTCGACCGCCAGGGTCAGGCTGTTGCCCTTGCCAAACTCGAAGCTGTGATGGATGCCCGCGACCAGCAGGTACGGCGCACTGCCCGGGCCTTCGAAGTCGAGGGTGTCCGGCAGTGCATCGGCGTCCATGAACATCGAATAGCCATAACCGGCATAGGTATTGCCAAGCTGGCCGTAGGCGTGGCGCAGGCGGAATTCGTAGCCGTCGCTGCCGCCGAAGAAGTCGTTTTCCAGATAGAAGCGCAGGTTGCCGCGAGGGAGCTGCCGACGCGCCTCGAAACTGAAACGCGTCTGCTTGGCGTGCAGGTTGAAGTTGGTGACGTCGCTGCCGGGTGCCGACGACACCGGGATGGCCGCGGTGATGAACTGGTCCTGGTCACCCAGCTTGCGCGAGTCGTAGATCGCATCGAGCTTGGCATAGCCACCGATGCGGATCATGGATTCGGTGCCGGGAATGGCGAAAAAGCCTTTCAGTTCGGGGTCGGTCGGCGAGGCGCTGTTGTCGACACGCGATGCCGCCGAAGAAGGATCGGCGACCGACTCGCGATCGGGCAGCAGTGATGGCAGCACCCCAGGCACCTCGGTGACCGCCGGCGACGCACCGGCGGTCACCTGCGGTGCGACTGATGCCACGGCCGCCGTGGACGGCTTACCCGGCGCCGGGGCGGGTGCCGTGGTTGCGGCGAACGGCGTCGGCTCGATGGCCTGCAACCGCGCTTCCAGCGACTGCAAGCTGCGCTTCAGCACCTCGATCTCGCCCCTGAGGCTTTCCGCGGTGTCCTGCCCGTGAGCCGGAGCGGCGGTCAGGGCGAGCAGGCAGGCGATGGTCGGCGTCCTGAAACGCATTTCTCCCTCCATGGGAGCGCGACATTCGGATCGGCAACCCACCTGACCGGGCCTGGTCATCACGGGCCGGGCGCGCAAACGTGTACAAGGTCACGGATTGCCGCTGGCGCACAGGATGCCGGCTGCCCGTGAACGATGCGTCACGATGGACGACACGACGGGCACAAAAAAGCCGGGCATAGCCCGGCTTTCTGCGTCACGCGGTAGCGTAATTCAGCGCAATCAGCGCACTTCGGCGACCTCGACGCCGTCGAGACCCTGTGCCAGCGTCTTCGCGTCGCCGCCCTGGGCGAGCTTGATGCGCAGGCGCACCTCATTCTGCGAGTCGGCGTAACGCAGCGCGTCCTCGTAGCTGATCTCGCCGGCCTGGTACAGCTCGAACAGGGCCTGGTCGAAGGTCTTCATGCCCAGCTGCACCGACTCCTTCATCACTTCCTTGATCTTGTGGATCTCGCCGTCGCGGATGTAGTCCTGCACCAGCGGCGTGCCGAGCAGGATTTCCATGGCGACACGACGGGCCTTGCCGTCCGGGGTCGGGATCAGCTGCTGCGCGACCACGCCCTTGAGGTTCAGGGAAAGGTCCATCAGCAACTGGTTGCGGCGGTCTTCCGGGAAGAAGTTGATGATGCGGTCCATCGCCTGGTTGGCGTTGTTGGCGTGCAGCGTGCACAGCACCAGGTGACCGGTTTCGGCGAAGGCGATGGCGTGGTCCATGCCCTCGCGGGTGCGCACCTCGCCGATCATGATCACGTCCGGCGCTTGGCGCAGGGTGTTCTTCAGTGCAGCGTCCCAGCTGTCGGTGTCGATGCCGACCTCGCGCTGGGTGATGATGCAGCCTTCGTGCTTGTGCACGAACTCGATCGGGTCCTCGATGGTGATGATGTGGCCGGTCGAGTTGAAGTTGCGGTAGCCGATCATCGCCGCCAGCGAGGTCGACTTGCCGGTACCGGTGGCACCGACGAAGATGATGATGCCGCGCTTGGTCATCGCCAGCGTCTTGATGATCGGCGGCAGGTTGAGTTCTTCGACGGTGGGGATCTTGGTCTCGATCCGGCGCAGCACCATGCCAACCTGGTTGCGCTGGTAGAAGCACGACACGCGGAAGCGGCCGATGCCGGACACGCCGATCGCGAAGTTGCACTCGTGGGTCTTCTCGAACTCCTCGCGCTGCTGCGGCGTCATCACGTTGAGGACGAGGTCGCGGCTCTGCTGCGGCGTCAGCGGATTCTGTGTGATCGGCGAGAGCTTGCCGTGCACCTTCATCGACGGCGGCATGCCGGCGGTGATGAACAAGTCCGAGGCGCGCTGGTGCGCCATCAGCTTGAGGAACGAGGTGAAATCGATGCTGCTGCCCGTGGTGCTGGTGTTCATGCGTACTCCCCTGCCGCCGGCCTCCCCGACCTGCGCGGCTATGACGAACTAAAACAAGGCGGTCAATCGAACAGGCGCTTGTCCCTGGCGTACTCGCGCGCCTGCGGCCGCAGGATCAGGCCGCGCTTGACCAGGTCTTGCAGGTGCTGGTCGAGCGTCATCATTCCGTAGTTCTGGCCGGTCTGGATCGACGAGTACATCTGCGCGACCTTGTCCTCGCGGATCAGGTTACGGATCGCCGGGATGCCAACCATGATCTCCCACGCCGCGGTGCGGCCGCCGCCGACCTTCTTCAGCAGCGCCTGCGAAATCACCGCGCGCAGCGATTCGGACAGCATCGAGCGCACCATCGGCTTCTCGCCGGCCGGGAACACGTCGATGATGCGGTCGACGGTCTTCGCCGCCGAGGAGGTGTGCAGGGTGCCGAACACCAGGTGGCCGGTTTCCGCGGCGGTCAACGCCAGGCGGATGGTCTCCAGGTCGCGCAACTCGCCGACCAGGATGTAGTCGGGGTCTTCGCGCAGCGCCGAGCGCAGTGCTTCGTTGAAGCCGTGGGTATCACGGTGCACTTCGCGCTGGTTGATCAGGCACTTCTGCGAGGTGTGCACGAACTCGATCGGGTCTTCGACCGAGAGGATGTGGCCGTACTCGTTCTTGTTGATGTGGTCGATCATCGCCGCCAGCGTGGTCGACTTGCCCGAACCGGTCGGGCCGGTCACCAGGATCAGGCCCTGCGGCTGCTCGATCAGTTCCTTGAAGATGCGCGGGCAGCCCAGGTCCTCGAGCGAGAGGACTTCGGACGGAATGGTACGGAACACCGCGCCGGCACCGCGGTTCTGGTTGAACGCGTTGACGCGGAAGCGCGCCAGGCCCGGGATCTCGAACGAGAAGTCGACCTCGAGGAATTCTTCGTAATCGCGGCGCTGCTTGTCCGACATGATGTCGTAGACCAGCGCGTGCACCTGCTTGTGGTCGAGCGCCGGAATGTTGATGCGGCGCACGTCGCCGTCGACGCGGATCATCGGCGGCAGGCCGGCCGAGAGATGCAGGTCGGATGCTTTGTTCTTGACTGAAAACGCCAGAAGTTCGGCGATATCCATGCGTGCTCCCCTGCACTGCGACTGGAACGGAATAGCCCCTGGCGGCAGTATAGCCCCCACACCTTGTTACTTTTCCAGCCTTTTCGACAGGATTTGAGACGTGCGCGCACGCGCTTTGCACGACATCTTGCGCCAGCTAGACAACGCGGCGGTGGCGGCCGGACGGCCAGCGCCGCGCCTGCTCGCGGTGAGCAAGACCCAGGATGCGACGGCCGTCGCGGAATTGGCCGCGGCCGGCCAGCGCGCGTTCGGCGAGAACTACGTCCAGGAAGCCGCCGGCAAGCGCACTGCCCTGACCGGGCTGGACCTGGAGTGGCACCTGATCGGCCACCTGCAGTCGAACAAGGCCAAGGAAGCCGCCGAGCTGTTCGACTGGGTGCACACGCTCGACCGCGCCAAGCTGGTGGCAGCCCTGGCCCGGCACCGCCGCGACGACCAGGCGCCGTTGAACGTGCTGGTCCAGGTCAACATCGACGATGAGGCCAGCAAACACGGTTGCCAGCCGCACGAGGTGATTGCGCTGGCCAAGACCATCGCCGTCGAGCCGCGGCTGCGGCTGCGCGGACTGATGGTGATCCCGACCCCGTACCCCGAACCCGAGCAGCGCCGCGATGCCTTCCGCCGCACCCGTGCCCTGTTCGATGCCCTGCGCACCGACCACCCGCAGCTCGACACGCTGTCGATGGGCATGAGCGACGACTACGCGATCGCGATCGCCGAAGGTGCGACCATGGTCCGTATCGGCACCGCCTTGTTCGGCGCCCGGAAACGCCGGGAATCGGGAATGGGGAATGGGGAGCCGTAGAAGCCGCCCCCTTCGGAGACAACGCTGCACTGGCTATCCTTTTCCACGAACCTCTCTGCGCCGCGGACACCATGACGATTCCCGATTCCCCATTGCCCATTGCCGGTGCCATCGCCTTCATTGGCGGCGGCAACATGGCGCGCAGCCTGATCGGCGGCCTCGTCGCGCGCAGCCGCGACGCCACCGCGATCCGCGTCGCCGAGCCGGTCGTCGCCCTGCGCGACGGCCTGCACCGCGATTTCGGCGTCGCCGGCTTCGACCAGGCCGCCGCCGCCGCGCAAGGCGCCGCCGTCTGGCTGCTCGCGGTCAAACCACAGGTCATGCGCGCGGTGTGTACCGAGCTGGCCACGCTCGCGCAGGCACAGCGCCCGGTCGTGATCTCGATCGCAGCCGGCATCACCGTCACGCAGTTGGAGCGCTGGCTCGGCGGCGGGCTGGCGGTGGTGCGGGCGATGCCGAACACACCGGCGCTGCTCGGTGTCGGCATCACCGGCCTGTATGCCAATCCCCGCACCGACACCGCGCAACGCGACCAGGCCGCGGCCCTGCTCGATGCGGTCGGGCCGACGGTGTGGATCGACGACGAAGCGCAGATGGACGCGGTCACCGCGGTGTCCGGCAGCGGCCCGGCCTACCTGTTCCTGCTGGCCGAGGCGATGCAGGCCGCCGGCATCGCCCAGGGCTTGCCGCCGCAGGCCGCCCGTGCCCTGGTCCAGCAGACCCTGCTCGGTGCGGCAACCATGCTGACCCAACTCGACGAACCCGCCGACGTGCTGCGCACGCGCGTGACTTCGCCCGGCGGCACCACCCAGGCCGCGGTCGAGTCCTTCGAGACCGGCGGCTTTCGCGCCCTGGTCGACCGTGCCATCGCGGCAGCCACCGAACGCGGCCGGCAACTGTCCGCCGCCAACGATTGAGCTTTCAGGAGCCGATGCCATGCGCCTTCCCCTTGCCGCACTGAGCCTGCTGCTGGCCCTGACCACCGCCTGCAGCCGTGAGGCCTCGACGCCGGTGGCCACGTCCGCATCCGCACAGCAGGAGGCGGTCACCCGCATCGGCGACGTCAGCATCCGCGCCAGCGTGATGCAGACCTCGACCCTGAGCCCGGCGATAGCCCGCCAGTACGACATCGCCCGTGCCGACACTACGGTGATGCTGCTGGTCGCGGTGCGGCAAGGGCCCGAGGCGCAGGAGGTGTCGCTGCCGGCGCGGATCACCGCCACCGCCACCGACCTGCGCGGTCGTCGCCACGCGATCGAGCTGCGCGAGCTGCGCAGCGGCGGGTTGCTCGACTACGTCGGCACAGTGGCGATTTCGCCGCCGGAAACCCTGCGCTTCGACCTCGCCATCGTCCGCGACGGCGGCGCGGCTTCGACGATGCAGTTCAGCCGCGAGTTTTTTCCACGCTGAGCCGCTGCTGGCTCAACGCGCACGCTGCGCCCAAGCCTGCACGATCGCCGCGATCTCGTGCACGCCCTCGGTCAGTGCCGCCGGTCCGGGCTGCAGGATGATCGGCGATTTGATCTCGTGCAGTTCGCCCGCGCGCACCGCCGGAATCGCGTCCCAGCCCGGTCGTGCGGCCACCTTGTCGGGGCGGAACTTCTTCCCGCACCACGAACCCAGGATGATATCCGGTGCGCGCCGGACCACCTCGTCCGGGTCTTCGAGGATGCGCTGCTTGGCCAGCGGCTCGGCCGCGCGTTCCGGGAACACGTCATCGCCACCGGCGATACGCACCAGCTCGGCGACCCAGCCGATGCCGCTGATCAGCGGCTCGTCCCATTCCTCGAAATAGACCTTGGGCCGGCACGGCAGAGCGGCCGCCGCGAGCGCGACCGCGTCGAGGCCGCGCTGCAATTCATCGGCATAGGCATTGGCCTTGTCGGCTACGCCGACCAGCGCGCCGAGCCGGCGGATGTAGTCGAGGATGCCGGCGACGCTGCGGTGGTTGCTGATCCAGACCTCGACGCCGTGCTTGATCAACTCGGCCGCGATCTCCGCCTGGATGTCGGAGAAGCCGATCACGAAATCCGGTTGCAGCTTGAGGATCTCGCCGATCTTGGCGCTGGTGAAGGCGCTGACCTTCGGCTTCTGCTTGCGCGCGATCGCCGGACGCACGGTGAAACCGCTGATGCCGACGATGCGGTGCTGCTCGCCAAGCGCGTACAGCGTCTCGGTCGGTTCCTCGGTGAGGCAGACGATGCGTTGCGGGCCCGAAAGCCGTGAATGGGGAATCGGGAATGGAGAATCGATTGAAGCGGCCTGCCGTTTTTCCGGCACCCGATTCCCGGCACCCGATTCCCGGCCGTTCACGGAAACAACATCCGCTTGTGCCACTCGCCCGCCACGTCGCATTCGTAAAGCTGGCGCTCGTGCAGGCGGAAGCTGGCGCCGTACCAGAACTCGATCGCCTGCGGCCGCACGCGCAGGCCAGTCCAGCGCGGTGGGCGCAGTACGTCGCGGCCGTCGAACTCTCGCTCGGCCTGGGCGTAGCGCTGCTCGAACGTCTCGCGCGCGTCCAGCGTCTCGGATTGTTTCGACGCCCATGCGCCCAACTGGCTGCCACGCGGGCGCGTGGCGAAGTAGGCATCGGCCTCCGCGTCGGAGACGATTTCCACCGCGCCCTCGATGCGCACCTGCACGCCCTGGCGCACGCGCGGCCAGTGGAACAGCAGGGCCGCATGCGGATTGGCCTGCAACTCGCGGCCCTTGCGGCCGTCGAGATGGGTATAGAAAACGAAACCGCGCGCATCGTGGGCCTTGAGCAGCACCGTGCGGGCCGATGGCCGCGCGTCGAGCGTGGCGGTGGCGAGCGTCATCGCGGTCGGGTCGGGCTCGCCGGCGGCGTGCGCTTCCTCGAACAACTGGGCGAACGTAGCGAGGGCTTGCGCAAGCGGCGGGGCGGTCGTGGTCATTGCGCTATTGTGGGCCGATGTCGCCACGGCCGCATCCCTGTGTCACGACCGGCTACGCCGCCGATGTCGTCGGCCGCGTGCTCGACGACGCACTCGCCCACGGCAGCCGCATCTATGCGATCGGTGGCGTGCAGGGCAGCGGCAAGTCGACGCTGGCGGCGCAGGTCGCGGCCCTCGCCCGCACGCGCGGACTGGCCGTGGCGACGCTGTCGGTGGACGATTTCTACCTGGGACGGCGCGAACGGCAACGGCTGGCGCGCACGACCCATCCGCTGCTGGCCACACGCGGGCCACCGGGCACGCACGAGGTGGCGCTGGCCTGCGAGGTGCTCGACGCCCTGCGTGCGGGGCGGCCGACACGGCTGCCGCGCTTCGACAAGCTCGCCGACACGCGCCTGCCACCGTCACGCTGGCCGCACGTGCGCGCCGTCGAGCTGGTGCTGTTCGAGGGCTGGTTCCTGAAGACGCCGCCGCAGGCTGGCCCTGCACTGATCGAACCGATCAACGCACTCGAGCGCGACGAGGACGGCGACGGCCGCTGGCGGCACCACTGCAACGAAGCACTGGGCCGCGACTATCCGGCGCTGTGGGCGCGACTGGACCGGCTGCTGTGGTTGCAGGCACCGGGCTTCGAGGTCGTACCGGCCTGGCGCTGGCAGCAGGAACAGTCGCTGCAGGCCGCGCAACCGCAACGCCGGGCCATGACCAGGCCGCAGTTGGAGCGTTTCGTGCAGTTGTTCGAACGCGTCAGCCGGCACTCGCTGGAGTGCCTGCCGACGCTGGCCGAACGCACGCTGCACCTGGATGCGCAGCGGCGCCCTTTGGCATTAGCGCCGCCTTGCCTATCGCCTTGAAGGCATGCAGCGCCGTCACTGCACGACAAAACTGACTTTCAGGTTCACCCGCCACTCGGTGACATTGCCGTTGTCGTCGGTGACGACCTTGAGTTCGTTGACCCACGCGCCCTTGATGTTCTTGACCGACTCGGCGCATTTCTTGAGACCGGTCTTGACCGCGTCTTCCATGCTCGTCTTCGACGAGGCGTTCAGTTCGATGACCTTGGCTACCGACATGGTGATTCTCCCGGGCTGGTGAACGGCTGACTCCGGCAAGCGGCATGCCATCGGGGCAGGCCACCGGAATCGCGACCGTACCCCGCGTCTCGTTAAGGCCACGCAAGCACCGCCGGCGGCGGCGTGGCTGGCTACAATCCCCTCATGAACCCCGCCAGCAACCTGATCCTGATCGGCCCGATGGGCGCCGGAAAAACCTGCATCGGCCGGCACTTGGCCGAGCGTTTCGGCCTGCACCTGGCCGACGCCGACCGCGAGATCGAACAGCGCAGCGGCGCCAGCGTGGCGACCATCTTCGAGTGCGAGGGCGAGGCCGGCTTCCGCGACCGCGAGCGCGCGGCCCTGGCCGAGGTGCTGGCCGGCGACGGCGTGCTGCTCGCCACCGGCGGCGGCGCGGTGCTCGACGCCGACAACCGCCGGCTGCTGCGCGAGCGTGGCTTCGTGGTGCACCTGCAGGTGAGCGTCGAACAACAACTCGAGCGCCTGGCCCGTGACCGCACCCGGCCGCTGCTCGCCCGCGGTGACCGCGAGCAGGTACTGCGTGAGTTGGCCATCCTGCGCGCACCGCTCTATGCCGAGGTCGCCGACTTGAGCTTCGACACCGATCAAATCAGCGCGGCCGATGCGGCGCTGCGGCTCGCCCATCTCCTGGAATCGCATTGGCAGCGCAGCGGGGTGACGGCATGAACGCACTGCGGCGGGTCGAAGTCGAAGGCGTGGCCAGCTACACCATCAGCATCGGCCCGCAGCTGCTGGCGGACGGGCCGCGCATCGCCCAGTACGTGCGCGGCCGCCATGCCCTGCTGGTCAGCGACGAGAACGTCGCGCCGCTGTACGCCGATCGCGTCGAAGGCGCGCTGCGCGAGGCGCGGCCGGGACTGGCCCTGACGCGTTTCGTGATTCCGGCCGGCGAACAGGAAAAGACCCTGGTGCGCTTCACGCAGTGCCTGGACGCCCTGTCCGCGCTGGGTGCGACCCGCGATGCCACCGTGCTGGCGCTCGGCGGCGGCGTGGTCGGCGACCTCGCCGGCTTCGTGGCGGCCTGCTGGATGCGCGGCATCGACTGCGTGCAGCTGCCGACCACGCTGCTGGCCATGGTCGACTCCTCGGTCGGCGGCAAGACCGCGGTCGATCTGCCGGCGGGCAAGAACCTGGTCGGCGCGTTCCACCCGCCGCGCGCGGTGATCGCCGACACCGCCGCGCTGCGCAGCCTGCCCGATCGCGAACTGCGCGCCGGCCTGGCCGAGGTGGTCAAGTACGGCGCGATCTTCGATGCGACGTTCCTCGATTGGCTGGAAGCGCACGCCGATGCCCTCCTCGCCCGCGACGACGCGACGCTGGCCGAGGCCATCGCGCGCAGCTGCACGTACAAGGCCGAGGTGGTCGCGCGCGATCCCTACGAGCACGGCGACCGCGCCATGCTCAACTTCGGCCACACCTTCGGTCATGCGATCGAGACCGAGCAGGGCTATGCCGGCACCCACGGCGGCGGCCTCAACCACGGCGAGGCGGTCGCGGTCGGAATGGTGCTGGCGACGCGGCTGTCGGCCGCGCTGGGACGGGCTCCGGTGGCCGATGCCCAGCGCCTGACCGCGCTGCTGCAGCGGTTCGGGCTGCCGACCACGATCCCGGCCGGGCTTGATGCACAGGCCCTGCTCGCGCGCATGCGCCTGGACAAGAAAGCCGACGCCGCCGGCCTGCGCTTCGTGCTGTGGGACAAAGCGGGCGCGGCGCGGGTGGTCTCCGGGGTCGCCGACGACGCCGTGATCGCGGCGCTGGCTGCGGGCTGAAGCCCCCTCTCCGCACTTCGGGCACCTTCCCAGCCTTGCACTGCCTGTAGTCGCCACGAGGGGAGAAGCAAGCCCCAGCCGGGTCCGTCGGGACGAGCAAGCGCTGCGACGCGGCAGGAGCCCCGGCTCCCGTACAATTCCTGTCGATGCGACTGCTCCTGCAACAACGGCCCGACGGCCGCGAGGCTCCGCGCTTCGTGCAACTGATGCTGCAACCCGACCTGCTGGGCGGGTGGACGCTGGTGCGCGAGTCGGGCCAGATCGGCGGCCGCAGCACGTTGCGGCGCGAGCAGTTCCTCGACCGCGACAGCGCGTTCAGCGCGCTCGAACACGCCCGCGATCTGCAGCTCAAACGGGGTTTCCAGCTGATGTTCGCGCAGGGCAGCGAGTCCCCGAAATAGCGGTCGCATGCCGGATGAAACACACCGGTGCGCCCGTGCCGGCCTGGCCCGCTGCTCCGGCGGGCGCCAACGGCGATAATGCCGCCCCCAGTTTGCGCCCCACGCGCGCGAGGATCCCGAATGACCGCAGCCCCCGCTCCGCCGACGTCCGTATCCGCCCTCAAGAACGATCGCTTCCTGCGCGCCCTGCGCCGCGAGAGTGTCGACAGGACGCCGGTGTGGCTGATGCGCCAGGCCGGCCGCTACCTGCCGGAATACCGCGCCACCCGCGCCGCGGCCGGCAGCTTCCTGGCGATGGCGAAGAACCCGGAGCTGGCCTGCGAGGTCACCCTGCAGCCGCTGCGCCGCTTTCCGCTCGACGCGGCGATCCTGTTCTCCGACATCCTCACCGTGCCCGACGCGATGGGCCTGGGGCTGTATTTCGTCGAGGGCGAAGGCCCGAAGTTCGAGCGCCCGGTGCGCTCGGCCGCCGACATCGCCCGCCTCGCCGTGCCGGACATGGAGACCGAGCTGCGTTATGTGATGGACGCGGTGCGCACGATCCGCCGCGAGCTCGACAACACTGTGCCGCTGATCGGCTTCTCCGGCAGCCCGTGGACACTGGCCTGCTACATGATCGAGGGCGGCGGCAGCGACAACTATTCCAAGGTGAAGTCACTGGCGCTCAACGAGCCGGCGGCGATGCACCGGCTGCTCGAGGTCGTCACCGATGCGGTGATCGCCTACCTCAACGCGCAGCGCCTGGCCGGCGCGCAGGCGTTGCAGGTGTTCGATACCTGGGGCGGCGTGCTGTCACCGGCGATGTACCGCGAGTTCTCGCTGCGTTACCTCAACCGCATTGCCCAGGAGCTGCCGCGCGGTGACGGTGACAACAGCGCACCGTTGATCCTGTTCGGCAAGGGCAACGGCGCCTACCTGGAAGAACTCGCCGCCAGCGGCGCCGAAGGCGTCGGCGTCGACTGGACTGTCGAGCTGGGCGATGCCGCACGCCGCACCGGCGGCCGCGTCGCGATCCAGGGCAACCTCGACCCGGTCACCCTGTACGCGCAGCCAGAGGCGATCCGTCGCGAAGTCGGCCGTGCGCTCGACAGCTACGCCGCCGGCAACGGCGGCTCGCGCGAGGGCCACGTGTTCAACCTCGGCCATGGCATGTCGCCGGACATGAGCCCCGACCACGTCGCCGCGCTGGTCGCGGCGGTGCACGAGCTCAGCGCCCGCTGAGCTCTATGATCTGCGGCCGTCTCGCCTAGGGGCGGCCGCCCGCGCCTTCCAGCAACCCCGCCAGCATCGCGCCGGTCACCGGCTTGCGCAGGAAACCGTGGAACCCCGCGGCCATCGCCTGCGGTTCGGCGTCGGCATCGGCACGCGCGGTGATCGCCAGCAGCGGCCGCTCGAAACCCTGCGCGCGCAGTTGCCGCGCCAGTGCCAGGCCATCCAGGCCCGGCAGGTCGAGGTCGAGCAGGGCCGCGTCGAACGAGGCGGTCGCCGCTTCGGTCAGCGCCGCCAAGGCATGGCCGACGTGGGTGACGTGGTGCCCCTGCGCGCGCAACAGGCCGGCGATGACCTCGGCCACGGTCGGGTCGTCCTCGACCAGCAACAACGCCAACGACCTGCGCCGCGATGCGAAGTCGACCTCCACCACCTGCCGCGACGGCACCGGTGCGGCCGGCAGCGGCAAGTCGACCACGAAGCACGCACCTTCGCCGGGGGTGCTGTCGACACGGATCTGGCCGTCCATCGCCGCGGCCAGTTCCTGGCAGATCGCCAGGCCAAGGCCGCTGCCGCCGTAGCGCGCCGAGGTGCGTGCGCCTTCGGCCTGCTCGAAACGACGGAACAGGCGCGTCTTCTGCTCCTCGTTGAGGCCCGGGCCGGTGTCGACGATCTCGAAGTGCACGCCTTGGGGTGTCAACGCGCCAACCCGCAGACTGACCGAGCCGTGCTCGGTGAACTTGATCGCGTTGCCGAGCAGGTTGAGCAGGATCTGGCAAACGCGGCTGCCGTCGCCGCGCAGGCCGTGCGGCGCATCCGCCGCGATGTCGACGCTGAAGGCCAGGCCGCGCTGGCGCGCCAGAGGCGCCATCAGCCCGGCGGCCTCCTCGACCAGCGCGCGCAGGTCGAACGGCTGTTCGGTCAATTCGAGCTTGCCCGACTCGATCCGCGCCAGGTCGAGCGCGTCGTTGACCAGCCGCAGCAGGTGCTGACCGGCGCGGCGGATCGACTCGGTGTAGCCACGCTGCTGCGGGTCGAGCGGCGTGTCGAGCAGCAACTCGCTCATGCCGAGCACACCGGTCATCGGCGTGCGCACCTCGTGACCCAGCGTGGCCAGGAACTGGGTCTTGGCCAGCGAGGCCTGCTTGGCGATCTCGCGCTCGTGTTGCGCCAGCTGCCAGGCATGCTTGCGCTTGAGGCGCATGCGGTAGGCATCGGCCAGCCACCACACCAGCAGCAGCGCCAGACCCATGAAACCGACGATCGCCGGCCAGGTCTGCCACCACGGCGGCGCCACGGTGAACGCGACCGCCTGCGCCGCGGACCAGACGTTGTCGGCAGTGCGCGCCGACACCTGCAGACGGTAGTCACCCGGCTTGAGCTGCGAGAACACGCGCTCGCCGCTGGCGCCGACCTCGACCCAGTCGTCGTCGTAGCCGTTCAGGCGAAAGCGGTAGACGTGATTGCGCGCGTCGTTGAACGACAGCAGGCGCGCGACGATGCGCAGGTCGCGGTCGTCGTGCTCGATGCGGAACGGGCGTCCGGGAAAGAACGGCACCCGCCGGTCCTGGCGGCGCGCGTCGACGCTTTCGATGATCAGGTGCGGCGTCTGTGTGCCCGGACGCACCACCGCCGGATCGAACAGCACCAGCCCTTCCGGGCTACCGACCAGGATGCGGCCGTCACTCGGCCGCGGCACCGGCCTGGTGTCGAACTCCTGGCTGGGCAGGCCATCGCGCACTCCGTAGATGCGTACCGACTTGCCGGCCGGATCGACCCGGATCAGGCCGCGCACGCTGCTGACCCAGAGCACGCCCGTGCGATCGATCGTGACGCCACTCGGCGCGATCAGGGGCAGGCCCTGACGTGTGTCCACGCCCGATTCCGGCTGCAACGAGGCACCGTCCCAGCGGTAGGCTTCCAACACACCCAGCCGCGCCAGCCACACTCGCTTTTCATTTTCGATTGCGAAGCCGTGGGTGTGCCGGGCTGAGGCACCGGGCACCGCCTCGAAACGGCGCGCGCCGGCGTTCCACATCGACACGCCCTGCGACCCGGCCACCCACAACGACCCATCCGGTCCGCGGCCGATCTGCTCGATGAAGAGGCCCTTGGGCAGGCCCCGGCCGTCGCCGGCACTCAACGATTCGCGTACGTGTCCGTCCGTGTCGCGCGCCTGCACGATGCCGCGCTCCTCGGCCAGCCAGATCAGACCGTCGCCGGTTTCAGCGAGCATGCTCTCGCCGCTCGGTGGCGCATCCTGGGCACTGCCCGCGGCCCAGCGCTCGACACGCCCGCTGGCCGGATCGACCCGGGCCAGGCCGTCGACGAAACTCACCCAGACCGCACCGCTGCGGTCCTCCAGGACATTGGCCAGGACGTAGCCGTCGCCGATATCGCGGGCGACATGCCGGACCGTGCCGGTTTCGGGGTCGAGTCGGTCGAGCACGCCGCCGCTGCCCACCAGCCACATGTCGCCGTTGGCCGCCGGGGCGATGCCGCGGACATGGGCATTGGCCAGCGACGCCGGGTCGTCGACGCGACGTGACAACACGGCGAATTGCCGCCAGTGCACCGGCAGATACCACAGGCCGCTGGTGTAGCTGGCGAACCACAAGCCGCCTTCGCGGTCCTGGTACGCACCGACCCAGGCCGGGCGCACCAGGCCTTGCGAGACCTCGCTGTACAGCGGCACCACGCCGAGCACGCCGTCGTTGTCGCGGCCCAGTCCCTGCGGAATATCGAACCAGTACTGACCGCTGCGATCGCGCAGCAGCACGTGCAGGATCGTGTCGGTCATGCCGGCATCGGCCCACGGCGTGGCGGCATAACCACCACTGGGACGGCGCACGGCCACCCCGCGCGGCGTGCCGAACCACAGCGTGCCATCGGACTCGACGGTGATGCCGTTGATCGCCGAAGCGCTCAGCGCCGACTCGGGGACGCGCTCGAAATCGCGACCGGTCCAGCGCGCCACGCCGGCCTTGGTGCCGATCCACAGGGCGCCGTCGGGCGCCACCACGAGTTGCCCGATCTCGGCGCTCGGCAGGCTGCGCGGGTCGCCGGCACGGGGCATGTAGCGGGTGACCGCGCCGTCCGCAGCGAGCCGGTGCAAGCCGCCGGATGCCGTACCGAACCACAGCGCCGCATCCGGCGTCGACGCAATCGACCAGACGGTGTCGCTGCCCATCGCCGGCGTGTTGCTGCGATCAAAGAAGCGGAACTGTTTGCGGTCGACATCGAGCATCGCCAACCCGGCCTGGCTGGTGCCGGCCCATACGCGGTTGCGCGCGTCCACGTGGACCGCCCAGACGAAGTTGTCGCGCAGACCGTCCTCGGCGCGCCAGATGCGGAAGCCTATGCCGTCGTAACGGGCCAGGCCGTCGCTGGTGGCGATCCACAGGTAGCCGTTGTGGTCCTCGGTGATGCCGTTGATTCGGTTGGAGGGCAGCCCGTCGGCCACGGTCAGCTGGCGCGGGCGCGGCGTTTCCGGCAGACCCGCATACGCCGGCCACCCCACCGAGAGCGCAAGCAACAGCAGCACGATCCCTCTTGCCAGCATGGCGTCCTTCTCCGGCCAGTTCCGTCCCCAGCCACTAGGCTCGGCGATCAGCGCCTTGCGGCGCAAGTCGGCGCCTGCATCCGGGGTTCCCGTGCGGTGCGCAACGTTCCGTTGCAAACGGCAGCCGGTGGGTTCACCCGCCTGCGCCTAGAATCGTCCCGACCTCGCCCTGCTGTGGAGCCCTGTTCGATGCCCTGGCCTCGCGCCGCCGCTGCCGCCCTCGCCGCCTGGCTGCCGTTCTCCGCGGTCGCCGCGGCAGACACCTACACCCTGGACCCGGTGCACACGCGCGTGCTGTTCGCGATCGAACACGCCGGCTTCTCCAAGGCGCTGGGCACGGTGTCGGGCAGCAGCGGCGTGCTGGTGTTCGACCGCGACGACTGGCGCAGCGCGCGGCTCGACGTGCGCGTGCCGTTGCAGCGGCTCGACCTGGGCGATACCAAGTGGAACACCGCCGCGCTGGCCGCCAACCTGCTCGATGGCGAGCACCATCCCGAGGCGCATTTTGTTTCAACCGCGGTCGAGCCAGTCGCGGCCGACCGGGCCCGGGTCTGCGGCGATCTCCGCCTGCGCGGCGTGACGCGGCCGCTGTGCCTGGACGTCACCCTCAACGCGATCAAGCGTCACCCGTTGCCGCCGTTCCGCCGTACCGCGGGGTTTTCGGCGACCGCGACGATCAGTCGCAGCGACTTCGGCATCGACGCCTGGAAGAACGTGATCGGCGACTGCGTCGAGCTGCGCATCGAGGCCGAGGCGGTGCGCAGCCGCAACGGACCCGACGATGAGACGGACGACGCACGCCCGCCGCTGATACCGGCCGAACCGGCAGGCGAACCGATTCCGCCGCCCGACCCCGCTTCCCAGAACACCCCATCGCCCGCACCGGAACCGACACCATGACCCTGAGGAACACCGCCGACCGCTGGGGCACGATCAGCCAGTTGCTGCATTGGCTGACCGTGCTGCTGATCCTGATCATGGCCGTGGTCGGCCTGGTCATGGTCGAGCTGCCCAAGTCGCCGCGCTATTTCTGGGTCTACGACCTGCACAAGTCGACCGGCCTGACCGTGCTCGCGCTGGTGCTGCTGCGCCTGCTGTGGCGCGCGTATGCCGGCGCGCCGCAGCCGGTGGCGGGCACGCCGCGCTGGCAGGAGCGCATCGCCACGGTCACCCACTGGCTGCTGTACGCGATGGTGTTCGCGGTGCCGCTGTCGGGCTGGCTGTACGACTCGGTCAGCGGACTGCGCCCGCTGCGCTGGTTCGGCCTGTTCAAGCTGCCCAAGCTCGCCGCACCCAGCCAGGAACTGCAACCGCTGCTGCGTGACACCCACGAATGGCTGTTCTGGATGCTGGTCGCGCTGGTCGCGGTGCACGCCGGCGCCGCGTTTTACCACCACCTGTTCCAGCGCGACGCCACGCTGACCCGCATGTTGCCGGGACGTCGCGATCGCAGCGCTGTTGCCCCCTCTGTCACCGCTTCGGAGATTCGCTGATGTCGTTCAAGCCCCTGTTGCTCGCCGCTGCCCTGGCCTTCACTGCACCGGCCTTCGCTGCCGACTACGTGCAGGCGCCCGGTTCCAGCCTGACCTTCGCCACCCAGTACGAAGGCGAGGTGTTCAGCGGTCGCTTCCCGAGCTTCGCCACCAGGTTCAGCTTCGACCCGCAGCAACTGGCCGCGTCCAAGCTCGACGTGACCATCCCGCTGGCCGGCGTGACCACCGCCAACAACGACCGCGACAGCGAACTCAAGGGCAGCGCATTCTTCAGCGTCGCCAAGTTCCCGCAGGCGCGCTACACCGCCAGCAGGTTCCGCAGCCTCGGCGGCAACCAGTACGCCGCCGACGGCACGTTGAGCCTGCGCGGCGTCAGCAAGCCGGTCACCCTGACCTTCACCTGGACCCCGGGCACGCAACCGGTGCTGAGCGGCAAGGCCACGGTCAAGCGCCTGGACTTCGGCGTCGGCAGCGGCGATTGGGCGGACACTGGCCTGATCCCGAACGAAGTGGCGGTGAGCACCAAGGTCGTCTTCGCCCCGGCGAAGTGATCGCTGCCCCGGCCCACGCAAGACGGCGCGCCCGGAGTGCGCCGTCCTGCTGTCAGGACGTCGGTGCCGAGCGAATTCAGCGCGCCAGGAATCGCCCCAGCGCGTCCACATCGAACGGCCAATCCAGCTCCACGCCCCGCGCCTCGTCGCGCAGCACCGGCACGCGGATGCCGTAACGCGCTTCCAGCGCATCGTCGTCGTCGATGAAGACGCTCTCGAAATCCGGCGAACGCGCGTTGGCCAGCACTTCCAGGGCCAGATCGCAGAGGTGGCAGTCGTCGCGCTGGAACAGCTTCAGATGAGACATGGCATCGGCATCGGAGTGGCATCGGCAATGCGCCACGGTATGGCGGGAACGAGCCCGAGGGCGCGCGTAGAATAACGGCATCGCCCCAAAGCCAGCCGCCATGGGGCCTCTCATCCGTCGGAGCAACACGTGGCTGTCAGCAGTTTCGACCTGTTCAAGATCGGTATCGGACCGAGTTCCTCGCACACCGTCGGTCCGATGCGCGCCGCGGCGCGTTTCATCCAGCGCTGGTTGATCGAGGGCGGCACCGGCGAGGGCAATGACCTGCAACGCACCGTCCGCGTGCGCGCCGAGGTGTTCGGCTCGCTGGCCCTGACCGGCCGTGGTCACGGCACCGACAAGGCGGTGCTGATGGGCCTGGAAGGCCACATGCCTAATCAGATCGACCCGGACATCATCCCCGCCGCGCTCGAACGCATCCGCAGCGAGAAGCGCATCCGCCTGTTCGGGCAGCACGAGATCGGCTTCGACGAAAAGCACGACCTGATCATGAACAAGCGGCAGAAGCTGCCGTTTCACACCAACGGCATGCGTTTCACCGCCTTCGACGCCGACGGCCACGTGATCGCCACGCGTGACTATTACTCGGTCGGCGGTGGCTTCGTGGTCAACCAGGACGAAGCGGCCGAAGACCGCATCGTCGCCGACGAGACGCAACTGCCCTACCCGTTCCATTCCGGCGACGAACTGATCGCGCAGTGCAAGGCCAGCGGCCTGAGCATCGCCGAGCTGATGTACGCCAACGAGCAGGTCTGGCGCACGCGCGAGGAGATCGACAGCGGCCTCGACGAGATCTGGACGGCGATGCAGGCCTGCGTCAACCGCGGCATCCGCGAGAAGGGCACGCTGCCCGGCGGCCTGCACGTGTCGCGGCGCGCACCGGCGCTGTATGCCGAACTGTCCACCAAACCCGAGGCGGCGATGCGTGATCCGTTGACCACGCTCGACTGGGTCAACCTGTACGCGTTGGCGGTCAACGAGGAGAACGCCGCCGGCGGTCGCGTCGTCACCGCGCCGACCAATGGCGCGGCCGGCATCATTCCCTCGGTGCTGCACTACTACGACCGCTTCTGCCCCGGCGCCAGCGCGCAGGGTGTGCGCAATTTCCTGCTGACCGCGGCCGCAGTCGGCATCCTCTACAAGGAAAACGCCTCGATCTCCGGCGCCGAAGTCGGCTGCCAGGGCGAGGTCGGTGTGGCCTGTTCGATGGCAGCAGCCGGCCTGACCGCCGCGATCGGTGGTTCGGTCAGTCAGATCGAGAACGCCGCCGAGATCGGCATGGAGCACAACCTCGGCCTGACCTGCGATCCGATCGGCGGCCTGGTGCAGATCCCGTGCATCGAGCGCAACGCGATGGGCTCGGTCAAGGCGATCAACGCCAGCCGCATGGCGATGCGCGGCGACGGCAAGCACAAGGTCAGCCTCGACAAGGTCATCAAGACCATGCGCGACACCGGCCGCGACATGCAGGACAAGTACAAGGAAACCTCGCGCGGCGGCCTGGCGGTCAACGTCATCGAGTGCTGAGGGTGCGACCGCGTCGCTGAGCCCCGCTGGGCGGCAGCGGCGCGTGCCTGGCGCTGCGCACGGGACGCGACGCTTCCCGTTTCTGGCATTGACGATGAAGTCCGCTCTCCGCCTGCGGCGCGGCCGCTTCGGCCCTACCGGCACGGGCGATCACGCGCCGCAGACATGCGCTACCGGGACTGTGGGTACTATCCGTTCAGGCCCGCCGGAGCGCTTGCCCATGCCAGCCCGCTTGAGTCGTCGCGACTTCCTCAAATGCAGCGTGGTCGCGGGCATTTCGGTGTACATCGCCACGCCCGGCAACGCCGCGCTGGCCGCCTTGTTCGAGAAAGAACGCCTGCGTCCACTGCCGTGGGACGCGAAAACCGGCAAGATCCGCTACCGCACCGACGCCACCGCCAAGGTCACCGGCGAGAAGCTTTTCAGTTTCGACATGCGCGCCCGCGACCTGCCCGGTTGGCCGCAACAACAATCGCACGCGATGCTGTTGCGGACGACCAAGGCGGACCAGGCCTACGCCGGTTTTGACTTGTCGATCCTCGGCGACGGACTCCAGCCCGACCGCATCGTCACCGCCGCCGACCTGCAGCGCGACGCTGTGCAGTTCCCGCCGTTCTATGGCGAAGACATGCTGCTGCCGGAAGGCAAGACGCCGGCCTACCTCGGCCACGCGGTCGCGCTGCTGGTGTGGCACGACTTCGCCCGTTTCCGCAGCGCCAAGACCGCGCTCAAGTTCCGTGACGACCTGATCCGCTGGGGCGGCCAGACCGGCCTGCTCGAACGCGACCCCTGGGCCGCGTTCCGTTACGTCCGCGTCGGCGGTGCTACCGCGTTCGACGACGACGTCTATTCCAGCCTCAAGGACACACCGCTGTACCCGCTGAGCTACAGCAAGAAGCGGCCGCAATGGCCGCAGGCCAATCCGCGAGGTGGACTCGACGCGCAAGGCGCGGCGTACGCGGGCGAGATCGCCGCGGCGCTGGACGCACCCGGCGACGGCCAACTGGTGCTGCAGCGCGAGTACTTCTCGCAATCGATCGACACCGCTGCGCTCGAACCCGACAACGGGAACGCCTGGTTCGACGCCGCCACCGCCACGCTGCACCTGGTCTCGGCCACGCAGTCGCCGCAGGAAGTCGCCGAGGCCGGTGCGAAGATGCTCGCTGCCAGCAAGCTCGGCGTGAAGCGGCTGGTGCTGCACCCGTGCTACACGGTCGGTTACGGCTCCAAGGACCACAACCCGTTCCCGTTCTACGCGCTGATGGCCGGCCTCTACGGCGACGGCCGCCCGGTGCGGCTGGCCAACGACCGTTACGAGCAGTTCCAGGCCAGCCTCAAGCGCCACAGTTTCCGCATCCACTACCGCATCGCCGTCGACCGCAAGAGCGGCAAGTTCGAGGTGTTCCAGGGCGACATGGTCGGCGACGGCGGCGGCCGCCAGAATTTCTCGCCGTCGGTGTGCCTGGTCGCGGCGACCGCGGCGCAGTCGATCTACTACTTTCCGCGCAGTGATTTGGCGAGCACCGTGGTTGCCTCGCGCGCGCTCGATGCCGGTTCGGCGCGCGGCTACGGCACCCTGCAGAGCATGGGCGCGACCGAGATGCTGGTCGACGAGGTCGCCGCCGAACTGCAGATCGACCCGATCGAGCTGCGCCAGCGCAACGTGTTCACCTCGGGCATGAAGAACACCCAAGGCGCGATCCCCGGCGGCGTGCAGCGCGCCGACGAGGTGCTCGCGAAATGCCGGGCGCACCCGCTGTGGCGCGATCGCGACCAGCGCAAGAACGCGTACGAGACCGCGCATCCCGGCAAGCGCTACGGCGTCGGCTTCGGCTGCGTGCAGAAGGACTTCGGCACCGGCGCCGAGGCCGCGTTCGCCGAAGTATCCCTGTCGAAGGACGGCCAGTTGCTGCTGCGCCATATCGGCGTGGAAATGGGCACCGGCATGGCCACCAGCCAGGCCGCGGCCTGCATCCCGTGGCTGGGCCGCCCGGCCGACGAGGTGCGTACGGGCGAGAGCGACTGGCCGGAGCTGCCGATGATCGCCACCGGCGACCCGTGGCTGATGCAGCAGGCCGAACAGGACCGCAATGTCGGCAACCCGCGCTGGACACCGAACGTGGTGAGCCCGAGTAGCGCCAGCAACTCGGCGTATTTCTTCTCCCACGCCACGCGCGAGGCGGCGCGGCTGTTGTTCACCCAGGGCCTGTGGCCGGCGGCACTCGCGATCTGGAGCCAGGGCTTCGGCGGCGGTCAGCTGGCGCCGTTGTCGGTGCGTCGCGAGGAAGCACGCTGGGTCGACGGCAAGCTCACCGCCGGTGGCTTGAGTGCGCTGCCGCTCGAACAGCTCGTCGCCAAGGCCTTCGAACTCGGTCTGGCCACCGGCGCGATCGTGCACACCTTCAACCGCTGGCAATGGGCCGAGGCCGATTTCCCGCTCGACGGCGATGACGCGCGCCTGCCACTGGACGGCATCGCCCTGCGCTGGGGCGATGGCAACACCACCGGCAAAGGCATGCCGACCGCCAACGGCTATCGCATGATCGAGCGCACCCGCGTGGATTACCCGCCGACCCAACGCAACAACGCCGGCGTCGTCTACTACAGCGCGATCGGCACGATCGCCGAGGTCGCGGTCGACACCGCCAACGGCCAGGTCGAACTGCTCAACCACCACTCGGTGCTCGAGTGCGGCAACCCGATCGTGCCCGAGCTGGTGTCCGGGCAGTTGCAGGGCGGTCTGGCGATGGGCATCGGCCACGCGCTGCACGAGTACCTGCCGCTGTACGAGGACGGACCCGGCGACGGCACCTGGAACTTCAACCGCTACACCCTGCCGCGCGCACGCGATGTCGCGGTGTGGGCGCAGACCGGCGAGGTGCTGCCGGCGCTGTCCGACACCGATCCACCCAAGGGCATGGCCGAGGTGGTGATGATCGCGGTGGTGCCGGCGATCGTGAACGGCATCGCCCACGCCACCGGCCTGCGTTTCCGCGAATTGCCGGTGACACCGGAGAAGGTGCTTGCCGCGCTGGCCACCGGCCGCGTCGAGCCCAAGAACCGCGCCGAGGAGCAAGCGGCATGAGCGCATCGCCGAGCAGAACGCGGCCGCTGACGCTGCAGATCAACGGCCGGGCGCACGGTCCACTGGACGTGCCCGAGGACATGATGCTGGTCGATGTGCTCTACGAGTACCTGGGCCTGACTGGCACGCGTTTCGGCTGTGGCCAGGGCGTGTGCCGGGCCTGCACCGTGATCGTCGACGACGAGCGTGGCCCGCGCGAAGTGCGTAGCTGCATCACCGGCGCGCACTACTTCGACGGCAAGCGCATCCGCACCGTCGAAGGCCACGCCAAACGTGACGAGAGCGGGCAACTGGTCGAACTGTCGCCGGTGCAGCAGGCGTTCCTCGACCACTTCAGCTTCCAGTGCGGCTACTGCACGCCCGGTTTCGTCAATGCGGCGACGGTGCTGCTTGAAACTCTGACCAAGACGCCGGTCGCGAAAGACGATGTCGAGGCAACGATCACGCAGGCGCTCAATCCGCACCTGTGCCGCTGCACCGGCTACGTTCGCTACTACCAGGCGGTGAAGGAGCTGGTGCTGAAGACACCGGGGCTGGTCAAGGAGGGCGCGCGATGAGCCGCTTCAAGACAGGCCGCGGCCACTGGAAGCGGGTGCTCGCCTGGCTGGTGCTGATCGTGCTGGTACTCGCGCTGGTGCTGTTGCTGATCGGCTGGATCTCGCGCTGGTGGTCGAACCGCGGCCCGGTGCAGCAGGTCCAGGCCACCCCCGAACAACTCGAACGCGGCCGTTACCTCGCCGCCGCGGCCGACTGCGCCGCCTGCCACACCGCCACGGGTGGTGCGCCGTACGCCGGCGGCGTGCCGATGCCGACCCAGTTCGGCACCATCCACGGCACCAACGTCACGCCCGACCCGGATACCGGCATCGGCCGCTACACCGCCGACGACTTCTTCCACGCGCTGACGAAAGGCGAAGCACGCGACGGCCATCAGCTGTACCCGGCGATGCCGTACGTGTCCTACAAGCACATCGCACGCGCAGACAGCGATGCGATCTACGCCTACCTGATGAACCAGCCGGCGGTGCGCCAGGACAACAAGAAAAACAGCGTCGCCTTCCCCGCCAACATCCGCACCGTCCTGCACGGCTGGAACCTGCTCTTCGCCGGCGCCGAAGCCCGGTCCGCCTCGCAGGGCGCCTCGCCGGCCTGGCAGCGCGGGCGCTACCTGGTCGAAACGCTCGGCCACTGCGGCGAATGCCACAGCCCGCGCGGCGCCCTCGGCCAGGTCGATCGCGATCGGCCATTGGCCGGCAACAAGCAACTCGGCCGCTACGCCACGCCCGACATCAGCCCACCGGGCCTGGCCGCGCGCGGCTGGGACGCGGCGATGCTGCACAGCTACCTGGGCACCGGCATCAGTGCACGCGCGGTGGCGTCCGACGAGATGCTGATGGTGGTGAACCTGTCGACCAGCCGGCTCAACGCCGCCGACCTGAGCGCGATGACCACCTACCTGCTCGGTGATCAGCCCGCCGCACCCAAGTCCGTCGCCATGCCGACCGGCGTCGCCGCGGACAGCCCGGGCCAGCGCCACTACCTCGCCCTGTGTGCCGGCTGTCACGGCCGCGACGGCGAAGGCGTGCCGAACGTGGCAGTGAGCCTGCGCGAGAACAGCAGCGTGCGCGATGCCGACCCGCACAACCTGATCGTCGCCATCCTCGACGGCCTGCCCGAGCACGACTTCCCCGGCCTGGCGCGGATGCAGGACATGCCCGGCTTTGCCGCCGACCTGGACGATGCCGAGGTCGTCGCCCTGAGCAGCTGGCTGCGCCAACGCTATGGCGGGCAGACGGCCGCGGTGGACGCCTCCACGGTGCGCAAACTGCGCGACAGCAAGCAGTCGCATTGAGGGCAGCGGCCTCGCACGGCCGCCTTGCTTCCCGCTTTCGCCGTGCAAAACGGCTCGGCGGTGACCTCCACTGTCTCGCCCTGTCCTATCGGACACACCGCCTGCAGTCCGTCACTGCGCAAGCGTGATCGGGGCATTCAACGGCTGTGAAGGCCGTTGCGTTGCCGACGATCGGCGTGATGCCGCCTCCGATTTGTGACTGCTGGCGCAAATTTACTCGCCACTGACTGACAACGTTGTCAATACAGGACACGTAACAGGTGGCGAAGACCGCAACTGTACGAACGAAGCTTCCTTCGACAGGAAGCGGGGCGCGATCTACAGCCGCACGGTACCGCGCCGCAGACCGCCAACCACAGCGATGGCGCACCGGACCGAACCGCCTCAGGTACCAGCATCGAATCAGGGGAAAGGAACCGGCCGCCAACAGGCGGAACGGCACACGTGATGTGAATCACAACGGGAGGGAAGACTGATGCAAAGGCTGATCACAAGAAGGGCCAGGTCGACGCTATGGCTGTCGTGCCTGCTGGCGGCCTCGTCGCTGCAACTGGCCCACGCGCAGAGCGCGTCGTGCGCCGCAGTGCCGGCGTGGAGTGCGTCCACGATCTACAACCCCGGCGACAAGCTCGTCTACCAGAATCGCCTGTACCAGGCGCAGATCCAGATCTGGAACGCGCCGCCCACGCACTGCCCGAGCTGCGGCTGGTACACCGACCTGGGTGCCTGCGGCACCGGCGGCGGCAACCAGTCACCGACCGTGGCCGTGACCGCGCCCAGCAACGGCGCCAGCTTCAGTGCCGGCAGCAACATCGCCGTCAGCGCCAACGCCAGCGACGCCGACGGCAACATCGCCCAGGTCGAGTTCTTCCACGGCACCGCCTCGCTCGGCGTCGACACCAGTGCGCCGTACAGCGTGACCTGGAACAACGCCACCGCCGGCAGCCAGACCTTCAAGGCCGTCGCCACCGACAACCAGGGCGCCGCGACGACGTCAGCCACGGTCACCGTCACCGTCAACGGCGCCACCAACCAAGCGCCGACCGTTGCCCTGACCTCGCCGACCAACGGCGGCAGCTATAGCGCCGGCAGCAGCATCGCCGTCACCGCCAATGCCAGCGACGCCGACGGCAGCATCGCCCAGGTCGAATTCTTCCGCGGCAGCGCCTCGCTCGGCGTCGATACCAGTGCGCCGTACGCGGCGACCTGGAGCAACGCCACCGCCGGCAGCCACATCTTCAAGGCCATCGCCACCGACAACCAGGGCGCCGCGACGACGTCGGCCACGGTCAGCATCACCGTCAACGGCACGCCTCCGACCGATACCACGCCGCCCAGTGTGCCGTCCGGGCTGGCAGCCACCGCACTGTCGTCCAGCAGCATCGCGCTGAGCTGGAACGCCTCCACCGACAACACCGGCGGCACCGGCGTGGCCGGCTACGACGTGTACCGCAACGGCAGCCTGATCGCCTCGCCAACCGGCACCAGCTACACCAACAATAGCCTCGCCGCGAGCACGACCTACTCCTACACGGTACGCGCGCGTGACAACGCCAGCCCCGCCAATGCCTCGGCACAAAGCGGTGCGGTCAGCGCGACCACGCAGTCTGGTGGCGGTGGTGGCAACAAGCGCGTGATCGGTTACTTCACCCAGTGGGGCATCTACGGCCGCAACTACCGGGTCAAGAACATCGACACCAGCGGCTCGGCATCCAAACTCACCCACATCAACTACGCCTTCGGCAACGTCCGCAACAACCGCTGCGAAGTGGGCGTGACGCAGGCTTCCGACCCGAACACCGGCGTCGGCGGCGATGCTTTCGCCGATTACAGCAAGTCGTTCGGCGCCGGCGAAAGCGTCAGTGGCGCGGCCGACACCTGGGACCAGCCGCTGCGCGGCAACTGGAACCAGCTCAAGCAGCTCAAGGCCAAGCATCCGGGCCTGAAGGTGTTGATCTCGCTCGGCGGCTGGACCTGGTCGCGCAATTTCTCCGCCGCCGCACGCCCGGAGAACCGCGTCGCCTTCGTCAGCTCGTGCATCGACGCCTACATCCGCGGCAACCTGCCGATCACCGACAACGCCGGTGGCCCAGGCGCAGCGGTGGGCGTGTTCGATGGCATCGACATCGACTGGGAGTACCCCGTCGCCTGCGGCCTGACCTGTGGCAAACCGGAGGACAACGCCAACTTCACCGCGTTGATGGCCGAGTTCCGCCGCCAGCTCGATGCAGTGCGTCCCGGCCTGCTGCTGACCATCGCCTCCGGCGCCGGCATCGACAAGATCCGCGTCACCGATCCAGCCGCGTATGCGCAGTACCTGGATTACATCAACGTGATGACCTACGACTTCCACGGTACGTGGGACCCGCAGACCAACCATCACTCGGCGCTGTTCGACTCGCCCAACGATCCGTCCACGGGCGACCAGAAGCTCTACAACACAAATGATGCGCTGGAGGCGTTCCTGAGCCGTGGCGTGCCGGCGTCCAAACTCAACCTGGGCATCGGCTTCTACGGTCGTGGCTGGACCAACGTGGCCAACGTCAACAACGGCCTCTACCAGAGCGGCAGCCCCGCACCGGCCACGTACGAAGCGGGCAACGAGGACTACAAGGTCCTGAAGAACAAGCCCGGCACCATCCACACCGACACCAACGCCCGCGCCACCTGGAAGTACGACGGCAACACCTTCTGGAGCTACGACACGCCCGAGATGGTCACCGAGAAGATGAGCTACGTGAAAGCTCAGAACCTGGGCGGCGCGTTCTTCTGGGAGTTCAGCGGTGACGATTCCACCGGCACCCTGGTCAACGCCATCAGCAACGCCCTGAAGTAAACAGGCGCGTTTACCCCGGCGCCGGTCCCGCGTGGATCGGCGCCTTTTTATTGGCGTCTGATGGGCGCCGTCTCTCCATCGACGCCGTTCCTTGCCGATACGGCCGGATCGTGACGGCCTCGCACGCTACGCCTCGCTGATGGGTATGGTGGGACTCTCCCCACTGCACGGAGGCGCCGATGCGTCGTTTGATCCTGGCCAGCCTGACCGCGGGCCTGTTCGCCTGGCCGTTACTGGCCGGCTCGGCGCCGCCCACCGGCGATGCCGCATCCGACTCCGCCTACGGGATGGAGCTGGAGGGTTTCGACTACCCGCACCCGGTACAGCGGTTCGCGCTGACCTCGCAAGGCGATGCGCTGCAGATGGCCTACCTGGACGTCGCCGCGCGGCGGCCCAACGGCCGCACCGTGGTGTTGCTGCACGGCAAGAACTTCTGCGCGGCCACCTGGGAGACGACGATCGCGGCGCTCGCCGAGGCCGGCTACCGCGTGATCGCACCGGACCAGATCGGCTTCTGCAAGTCGAGCAAGCCGGCGCATTACCAGTACAGCCTGCAACAGCTCGCCGCCAACACGCGTGGGTTGCTGCAATCGCTGGGCATCGAGCGTGCCAGTCTGGTCGGCCATTCGATGGGCGGCATGCTCGCTGCGCGCTACGCACTGATGTACCCGCAGCAGGTGGAGCGGCTGGCGCTGGTCAATCCGATCGGGCTGGAGGACTGGAAGGCTCTGGGCGTGCCCTGGGCCAGCGTCGATGCCAACTACACCAACGAACTGAAGACGAGCTTCGAGTCGATCAAGCGCTACCAGCGTGAGGTCTATTACGGTGGCGACTGGAAGCCCGAATACGACCGCTGGGTACGGATGCTCGCCGGCCTGTACGCCGGCCCGGGCCGCGAACGCGTGGCCTGGAATCAGGCACTGACGTCGGACATGGTGTTCACCCAGCCGGTCGTGCACGAGTTTCCGCAGCTGCGCGTGCCGACCACCTTGTTCATCGGCCAGCGCGACCGCACCGCGATCGGCCGTGATCGCGCATCGCCCGAGCTGCGCCAGCGTTTGGGCGACTACCCCATTCTCGGCCGGCGTGCCGCACAAACCATCCCCGATGCCAAGCTGGTGGCCTTCGATGATCTCGGACACTCGCCGCAAGTCGAGGCGCCGCAGCGATTCAATGCGGCGCTGATCGCCGACCTGGCGTTGACGCGTTGATTCGTCCACAAAAAAAGGAGGCGGGTTGCCCCGCCTCCTTTTCGCAACGCTGATTGCAAGCAAGCTCAGTACAGCCCCATCACCGAGACGTTGGCGAAGGCGGTCTCGCCGACCACGCTCAGGTAGTACGTGCCCGCAACCGGGTTGGTGATCACCACCGCCTCGCTGTTGCCCGGCTTGGCCGACTTGCGGTCGAAGCTGGTCGCCGACGGCATGCGCTCGTAGCCGACGTAGATCGAGACGTTGCCAGTGCCGCCGTAGGTGCGCAGGTTGAGGCTGGTCTTGCCGGCCGGCACGACAATCTTGTACAGCTTGGCGTCACCGGCGGCGCCGGTCTGGCCGGCCAATGCCACGCGGTTGCTCAGCAGCTCACCCTGATCGACCGGGATGTCCTGCGTGGCCGCTTCCACCGCCGCGGCGGCGTTGACGATGCCGGGGCCCTGCGGCTTGCTCACCGGTGGCGCCACCGTGAACGGCTTGGCCGTATTGCGCAGGATCGTCTTGACCTGCGCCGGGGTCAGCGCTGGCCGGCCGGCGGCGACCGCGGCGGACTGCATCAGCGCGACCACGCCGGCCACGTGCGGGCTGGCCATCGAGGTGCCGATCATGCCGACCATGCGGTCGCCGTCCGGGCTGGCCACCGGGGTGGTGGTGCCGCTGTTGCCGAGCGACCAGATCCAGCGGTCGTTGGGATCGGAACCGCTGGTGGCATTGCCGCCTGGAGCGGTCACGCTGACGCTGGCACCGTAGTTGGAGAAGTACGAACGCGCACCGTCGATGCCACTGGCGCCGACCGTGATCACGCCCTTGCAGCTGGCCGGCGAATGGAACGCGGCATCGTCGTTGTCGTTGCCGGCGGCGACCACCACGGTCACGCCGCGGCTGACCGCGCCGTCGATGGCTTCCTGGGTGACCGAGTCCTGGCTGCACGAACCGCTACCGCCGAGGCTCAGATTCAGCACTTCGGCCGGCGTGGTGTTGTCCGGCACGCCGTCGACGCTGCCGCCCGAGGCCCACGTGATCGCGTCGGCAATGTCGGAGGTGTAACCGCCACCGTGGCCGAGCACGCGCACCGGCTGCACCTTGGCGCCGAACGCGACGCCGGCCAGGGCAAGGCCGTTGTTGGTCACCGCACCGACGGTGCCGGCGACGTGGGTGCCGTGAAACGAGCTGCGACCACCACCCACCCAGTCGCCGGTGTCGTGCGCATCGGCATCGCGGCCGTCGCCGTCACCGGCGACTTCGGTATCAATGATGAAGTCATAGCCGGCGACGATGTTGGCGTTGAGGTCGGCGTGGTCGAGGTAGCCGGTGTCGAGCACCGCTACTACTGCGCCTTCACCGGCGGTGGTGTCCCACGCGGCCGGTGCGCTGATGCCGGCGCTCGGGTGGGTGTAGTGCCACTGCAGGTCGAGGCGCGGATCGTTGGGGGTGAAGTCGGCGCGCTGCTTGATGAAGTCCGGCTGCGCGTATTTGACCGCCGGGTCGGCGCGCAGTTGCTCGAGCAGTGCATTGGTCTCAGCCTGGTCAAGCTGGCGCGACAGGCGAATCAGGTCGGCGCCGGTCGCCAGCTTGCGCATGTGCTGCAGCCCCAGCACGGTGCTGGTGCCATTGGCCGTGGTCTTCATGCCGGCGACGCCGGCGCGTGTGGCCGCGGCGTTGACGGTGTTGATCAGCGCGGCGGTGCTGCGCTGCGCGACGGCGCCGTCGTGGTACTTGACGATGAAGCGGTCGAAGCGGGCCTGCGCCGGCTTGCTGCCGAGCAGGACCTTGTTACCCACTGCGAACGGCGCCGCGGAACCGGTGACGGCGCTCAGGCCCGAACTCGGCCACGGCGTGGTGTCGGTGAAGTAACCCGAGGCGAAGGCCGACAGGGCCGCGACGACGGCCGTGGCCAGCGTGCTGGTGCAGACGATGCGAGTGCTCTTTTTCATTTCTCTCTCCCAAGGAAATACAAAGTTGGGCGAAGGACGACGGTGCCGCTTCGGGGGAACCAGTCCCGCCGCCCTTCGCTTTTCAACACGGGTGGTTGTTGCGGGGTGGTGGCCTGCGCCGCCGCTGCCGTCGGCAGATCGGTCCCACGTCGCGTGCAGGCGGAGTACCTGCACACGACGGATCGCGACGACACCGCGGCACGACGGCCGTGCCGGGGTTACAGATCGACACCGAAGCCGACACCGGCGGACTTGTCGTCGCTGCTGAAGGCACCGCCGATGCTGATCGAGGCACGCTCACCGATCGACTTGGAGTAGCCCACCGACAACGCGCTCTCGCCGTTCTGCCAACCGGCACCGACCGCGACGCGGCCGCGCGGGCTGCGGCTGTTGGCGGCGTTGATCGACATGTTCATCATTGCCGCGCTCATCGCACCCTGACGGTCCATGCGCTCGTCCTGCTGGCCGAGGCGGTAGCCCAGTTCGTCGCGCAGGCCGCTGAACTCATCGCTCAGTGCCTGGTAGCGGCTGTCGGTGTAGCTGTTGGCGCGGGTCAGCGTCTGCGTCGCGGTGGTGTCGGTGTAGGCGTTGGCCGAGGCCAGCGTCTCGGCATCGACCGCCTGTGCCTGACCGACGTTGGCGGCATCGGCTGCATTGACGCCGGCAGCGACGCTGGCGGCGCGACGCTGGTTGCCAGCAGCACCCGCCGGCACGGTGTTGGCCTCGCTGGCCAGCGAGCCCTGATCCACTGCGACCGCGCCTTCCGCCGTCGCCGAAGCGCCCTCACCCATCGCGGCATCGGACGTGGCCGTGACATTGGCCTCGGCAGCGACTGCAACCGCGTCGGTGGCCACCGCTTCGATCGCGGTGTCGCTGCCGACCACCGTGCCGCTGTCCACGGCGACGGCCGTGGCATCGACCGCCAGGCCCTTGCCCTTTCCGCCGTTGCCGTTGCCGTTGCCGTTGCTATTACCGTTGCCATTGCCCGGCTTCTGCTCGAGCTGGCCGACACGGCTGTTGAGGCTGTCCACCGCACCGTCGAGCGCACCCAGCGCGTCGCCGACGTTGTAGTAGCTGCCGCCCTGGATGCCGTACACCGGGCCGACCATCCCGTTCGGTCCCATCGACGCACCGCCGCCGAGCATCTGCGCGGTGGCATCGCCGACCTGGAACAGCTGGCGGCCATTAACCGCATCGGTACTGTCCGCGGTCAGCGCACCGTCGGCGACGTTGCCGATCACCGTGCCGTCCTCACCCGCCAGGGTGATCGATGACTTCTCTTCGTCGTCGTACTTCACCGCAGTGGCCAACTCTTCGCCGACTTCACCGACGGCCGCATTCAACTGGCCGACGTTGACCGCATCGGTGTTGGCGCTACCGGCGGCGACGTTGGCGATCTGGCGCTCCTTGCCGGCCGCACCGACCGACACGGTGCTGGCGCGATCGGCGATCGAGCCCGCACCCAATGCCACGGCGTTGCTGGCGCTGACCTTGCTGCGCGCGCCGACGGCGGTGCCGTCCACCGCGCCGTCGTTGACGCGGGCGTCGAAGCCGAGCGCCGTCGCCGCCGTGGCACGGGCCTGGGCATTGGAGCCGACCGCGGTCGAGGTCGAGGCCAGCGCCTGCGTGTTGGCGCCCAGCGCGGTGGCGTTGGTCTCGGCGGCCTTGGCATTGCTGCCGTAGGCCGAGGCGCTGATCTTGCCGGCCTGGCTGTTGGCACCGACCGCCGTGGCACCGTTGGCGCCAGCGACCGCATTGGCACCGGCGGCTAGCGCACCCTGGCCGCTGATCTGCGCGTCGTCGCTGCCGTCCTCCTTGCCGCTGGCCTTGAAGTAGTGGCTGGCATCGCTGGCGTTACCGGCCACCGCGTCGAGCTGGGCCTTGTTCACCGCGTCCGTCGCCTCGGTACCGGCCGCGACGTTGGTGATCTGGCGATCGATAGCGGCGTGCACCACACCGGCGGCGTCGGTCCAGTCCTGCGCCGCACCCACCGACACCGTATTGGCACGATCGGCCAGCGAACCTGCGCCCAGCACCACGGAGTTGGTCGCCTCCTTCGTCGTCCACGCGTTGGAGCCGAGCACGGTCGAGTTCACCGCCTGCGCGTAGCTGTTGTAACCAACCACGCTGGCGCCGTCCTCGGTGGCCCAGGCCTCGTTGCCGATGGCGGTGGCGTACTTCGCCTCGGTCGTGCTGTTGCCGTCCTGCCCGGCCAGCGCGTTGAAACCGACAGCCACGCCGCCTTCGCCGGTGCCGGCGTTGTTGCCCAGTGCGACACCGAACATGCCGGCCCGTGCCTGCACGCCGAAGCCGGCGCCGGCGATGTCGGCAATGGTGCCTTGACCCACCGCGGTGGCGACCTCGGCGGCCTGGCTGAGACTGCCGATGGCGGTGGAGAAGAAGCCGGCGGTGGATCGGACGCCGAGGGCGGTCGACTGCCAGCCTTCGGCGTAGGCAAAGGTGCCGTACGCGGTGGCTTCACGGCCGATGGCCCAGGCACCGAAGCCGACCGCCGTGGCCGCCAGGCCGGAAGCCTGCGCCTGCAGGCCCATGGCAGTGGCACCGAGGCCTTGCGACAGACTGCCGGCACCGATCGCGATGCCGCCGCCGTGCTGGGTGCGGCTGTCGTGACCGATGGCGATGGAGTCGGCGCCAGCGCTGGCGCTGTTGCTACCGATCGCGATCGACTGCCCGCCGGTGGCGGCCGCGCCGTAGCCACTGGCGCTGCTGTAGTCGCCGATGGCATTGGCACCGGTACCGATCGCCGAGGATCCCTCGCCCAGCGCCAGGCTGCCGCTACCGATCGCCTGCGAGTAATCGCCGACCGCATTGCTTTGGTAGCCGATCACGCTGCTCTCGACACCGCTGGCGACGCTGTTGGCGCCGGCCGCGGTGGCGTGCTCGCCCGAGGCGATCGCGTCGTCGCTGCCGTCACCGGCGCCGTTGGCGGCGAAGTAGTGATTGGCATCGCCGACGCTGTCGGCCAGTTCGTCAAGCTGGCCCTTGTTGACCGCGTCGGTGGCTTCGGTGCCGGCGGCGACGCCGGTGATCTGGCGGGTGGCGCCGGTGAATTCATTGCCGACCGCGACGCTGTTGTCGCGCGCCGCCACCGAGTCCGCACCCAGTGCCACCGAGTTTTCGCTGTAAACGCCCGAGCGGGCACCCAGCGCGAGGCTGAGGTCGGTCTGCGCACTGGCGCCGGCACCGACGGCGACGCTGTTGGCGCCCCAGGCACCGGTGTTCTGCTCGAAGCAGATGCCCTCGCAATGCACCGTGCTGCCGATCGCCACCGAACTGGCGCCGTCGGCATGGCTGAGCGGCCCCATCGCCACGCTGCCGAAACCCGAGGCCGTGGTCATGCCACCGATCGCGACACTGCGCTCGCCGCCGGCCCCCCACGGATTGGTCTGCAGGCCGATGGCAATGGACGCCGCGCCGTCCGCGCGCGAGTCGGTACCCAGCGCCATCGAAAGATCTCCCAATGCCTGTGCATTGAAACCATAGGCACTGGAACCGAAACCGCCGGCGTTGCTCAATCCACCGGTCGCGGTGCCGAGATCGCCCGCCTGAGCACCCGCACCGATGCCGACACCGTTGAAACCACTGACGACACTTTGTGCACCGATCGAAATCGCGGCCTCGCCGATCGCCTGGCTGCTTTCTCCCTGCGCCAGGGAACCTTGACCGCTGGCAACGCTGCCGTAACCGTTGGCGACGCTGTAATCGCCCACCGCATTGGCGCCAGCCCCGACCGCCGAGCTGCCCGTGCCTGCCGCCAGGCTGCCGCTGCCCATCGCCGTGGAGTAATCGCCTTCGGCATTGCTCTGGTAACCGACCGCGCTGCTTTCGACGCCTTTGGCGACACTGTTGGCACCCGCCGCTGTGGCATGCTCGCCTGTCGCCACGGCTTCATCGCTGCCATCTTCTGCGCCATCGGCGGCGAAGTAGTGGCTGGCATCGCCGACGCTGTCGGCCAGCTCATCCAGCTGCCCCTTGTTCACCGCGTCGTTGGCCTCGGTGCCCTCCGCCACGCCGGTGATCTGGCGGTTCATGCCGGTCCACTCGCTGCCCACCGTCACCGTGTTGGCACGCGAGGTGACCGAATCGGCGCCGAGCGCAACCGAGTTGTCGCCCATCGCAAATGTGCGGGCGCCGATGGCGGTGGAGTTGTTGTTCCACGCCTTCGCGTCCATGCCGACCGCGATCGAATCGATCCCACCTGCTCCGGAACCGCTGCCCAGTGCAGTGGCACCGTCCGCCTGAGCCTGCGACCCCGCCCCCAGCGCGACGCTGTTGATGCCCCAGGCCGCGGTGTTCTCCTCGATGCACATGAAGCCGGTGCAGGCCTTGGTGCCGCCGATCGCGATCGAGCTGTCGGCGCCCGCAGTGGTCCATTGGGTACCCATTGCGATCGAAAGCTTGCCGTAGGCGGACACGCCACCGCCAATGGCAATGCCCTGGAAGGCAGCGGTGCCGACGTAGCTGCCGGTGCCAATCGCGACACCGCCCTCGCCCAGCGAGGTGGAGCCGGCGCCCAGCGCGAGCGAGAGCGGACCGGCCGCCCAGGCACTGTGACCAAACGCGGTGGCACCGAAATCACCGGCATGGCTCAACGTGCCGGTGGCGGTACTGAGGTCGCCCGCTGCATTGCTGCCAGCACCAATGCCGATGCTGTCGACGCCGCTGGCGGTGCTTTGCGCGCCCATCGCGATCGAGGCCTCGCCCAGCGCCTGGCTGTTGCTGCCTTGCGCCACCGACCACTCGCCCGAAGCCACGCTTCCGTAGCCGCTGGCGACACTCTCGGTGCCAAGCGCGTTGGCGCCACTGCCGATCGCCGACGCACCTTCACCCAGCGCCAGACTGCCGCTGCCCATCGCCGTCGAATGGTCAGCATCGGCGTAGCTGTTGGCGCCGTAAGCGCTGCTCTCGACACCGTTGGCGACGGCGTTGGCGCCGGTGGCGGTGGCGTATTCGCCCGCGGCCACGGCATCGTCACTGCCATCGCCAGCACCGTTGGCTTTGACGTAACGCGTGGCGTCGTCGAGCTGGTCCTTGTTGACCGCGTCGGTGGCTTGCGTGCCGGCGGCGACATTGGTGATCTGGCGTTCCGCCCCGGCGCGACCCACCGACACGGTGTTCTCGCGATCAGCCAATGAGTTGAAGCCTAGCGCGACAGAATTGGCGGCCTCGGCCGTGCTCAGCGCACCCAGCGCGACACTGCGCTCACCTTTCGCCCAGACGCCGGCGCCCAGACCGACCGCCGCGGCGCCGCCCACGAACGAATTGCGGATGACGATGCCGTTGTCGACCCAGCCGGCAAAGATGCTGCCAATGCCGACGCTGAAATCGTTGGCCACCGTGGTCCAGGTGCCCATGGCTATGGCGTTCTGCGCGCCGGAGTCGACACTAGCCAAGGCGCCGATCGCGACCGAGTTCAAGGCGTTGTTGCCCACCCCAGCCAGGGTGCCTATCGCGATGGCACCGCTGGATCCCGTGCCAACCTGGCTCAGCCCGCCCTGGGCGATCGAATTGTCCGATCCGGCTTTGGCACTGTTGCCCAGGGCTAGGCTGGAGGCGCCGTTGGCCTGCACCGCGTCACCGATGGCGACGCTCGACTTGCCACTGGCGACGCTGCCGTAACCGGCGGCCGTGGACCGTTCACCCAGCGCGTTGGTGCCCGCGCCCAGCGCGGAAGCACCCGCACCCAAGGCCAGGCTGCCGCTGCCGACCGCCGTGGAATGGTCGGCATCGGCGTAGCTGTTGGCGCCGTAAGCGCTGCTTTCGAGGCCATTGGCCACACTGTTGGCGCCGGTCGCGGTGCTGGACTCGCCCGCGGCCACACTCATCGCGCCGCTGGCGGTGGCGTTGTTGGCCAGCGCCTGGGCGTTGCTGCCGACGGCCTGGGCGCCGTTGCCACTCGCCCCGGCCAGGCTGCCGACCGCGATCGCGCCCGCGCCTTCGGCGAAGGTGGCCTCGCCCACATCCGGCGCGCCGTCGCCGTCGAGATCGGTCCACTCGCTGCCACCGACCGCGACCGTGCCATCGCCGGTCGCAGCGGCGTTGTAGCCGGTGGCCACGGCGTGCTGGCCATAGGCCAGGCTGTTGCTGCCCACGCCGACGGCACCCTGGCCGACAGCATGGCTGTAACCACCGACGGCGACACCGAAGTCACCCATCACCGCGCGCGAGCGCGCACCCAGCGCCACGCCGGCCTCGCCGTTGGCGCCGCTGCCGAAGCCGCCGACCAGGCTGCCCTCGCCATAGGCCTCGGCCATGCCGCCGATCGCGGTCGAGCCCATGGCCGCGGCACTGCTGAGCGCGCCGATCGCGGTCGCGGCCTGCTCGGCCGAGGCTTCCGCCGAGGCGCCGACCGCGGTGTTGCCGAAGCCGAACGCACCTGCGCTCTGGCCCAGCGCAACGCTGGCATCACCGAATGCCATCGCACCCTGGCCGAACGCACTGGAACCGACGCCGTAGGCGATGCTCTCGGTGCCGACGGCGGTGGCCGAGTTCATTTCCGCCCAGCTGCTGTTGCCGACCGCGACGCCGTTGTCGCCCACCGACTTGGCACCGGAACCGATCGCCATGGCGTTGTTACCACTGGCCATGGCATCGACCGGGCCTTCGATTTCCGGCGTCCACGGCAGGTCTTCGGGCGGGGTGATCTGGATGTAGGGGGCGTCGTCGGGCAGCGGCGTGGCGGCGGTGGTCGCGGCAGCGGCGTCGCAATCGGCCGGGCTCGCCTGGCCCGACTCGGTGCCGGCCGGGTCAACCGCGCAGGTTGCCTGGACCGGCGTCGCGAGCGCTTCAGCGGTCTCGGCGCCCACGGCAGGTGGAGGGGCTAGCGCGAAGCACATCGTCAGGGTGGCCACGCCGAACGCCATGTCGAGGCGGCGTCGGCCGCCCTGCTTGCCGCCCGCCGATGCCAGCTCCGAGGCGACCACCATCTGCTGCAGCGCCTTGCTCCACACCCAGCTGAAAATCTTGTTCATCCACACCCCTCCGCCCTGATTCGATTGTTCGAGAGCAAACGACGCCCGTCGGCCCAAAACGATCGAAAACGACCGTTGCCGCTGCATCGGATGCAGTTGATTTGTTCGGCACCTCCCCCACCCTGGGCAGATGCCTGGCCGCCGTACCGGGTCACTATCTGAAACGCGACGTCAGCTGGCGCAAGCGAAACTAAGCGGGGGTGACGCGTGTTGTCACGCACGTCTCGCTCATTCAATACTCACCATGTGCTCACCTCCGGCCGGGCCGACCCAGCCGGCCGGGCGAACACTTTCGACGTGATCGCCTGACACCAGGCGCCCAGCATCGAGGTGCCTTTGAACGTCTGGAACAGCGCCGTCCGTTGGCTGCACAACGCCCCGATCGCCGATGGGATCGATCGCCGCAACGCGCCGGTCATGCAGCTCCTGTTGCTGTGCTATGGCGTGCTGTTGCCGGCGAACTGGGCCTGGCGCCTCGCCAGCGGCGGCGAAATCAACGAGGCCAGGATGTTCATCTTCGCGATGGACATGCTGGTCGCCGCACTGGCCCTGGTCAGCATCGCCCTGATCCGGCATGGCCGGTTCAAGCCGGCGATCATGCTGTTCCTCGCGCTGCAGCTGATCTCACTGGAGATCGTGTTTTTCAGGGTCGGCGTGCTGTCACAGCTGATCGATCCGGCGCCCACGATGCTGACCCTGGTCATCAGTGGACTGGTGCTGGGGCGACGCGCGTTGTGGATCACATTCGGCCTGCTGATGGCAGTGTTCGCGACCGGATTCGCTGTCAACGTGAACCGTGCGCTCGATAGCGGCGTGCCGGTGGGCGTTGCCCTGGTCAATCTGCCGGCAGTGGTGATCAGTTATGCGCTCATCACCATCGTTCTCGACCGTTCAGTAGCGGCGCTGCGCGAAAGCCTGTTCGAATCCAATGCACGCGGCCGCGAACTGCAGCACGAGATGGCCGAGCGCGAACGCGCGCAGGCACAGCTGATCCACGCCCAGAAGCTGGAAGCCAGCGGTCGCCTCGCCAGCGGCATATCGCATGATTTCAACAACATCCTCGATGTGATCCTCGGTTATGCCGGGCAACGCCATGACATTCCGGACATCGAGAACCACGACGCGCGCGATGCCGCGTTCGCGAAGGCGCTCAACGGCGTCGAAGTGGCCGCGACACGTGGCGCCGCCATCACCCGCAAACTGCTTTCCTTCAGTCGCCACGACCTGGCCAACCCGCAGGTTTTCAATGCCGGACAGGTTCTCACTGAGCTGCAACCGATGCTGCGGCAGCTGTTTCCACGATCAGTGCGTGTCGAAGTGCTGGTTGGAGCCGATCCGCTCCATGTCCGGATCGATCGCAGCGAATTCGAGATGCTGATCCTCAACATCGCCGCCAACGCGCGCGATGCCATGCCCGAGGGTGGACGCTTCCATATCCAGCTCGGCGCGGCTACCGACGAAGCCGTCGAAATCACGCTGTCGGACACCGGTCACGGCATGGACGAAGACGTGCAGCAGCGCATCTTCGAGCCGTTCTTCAGCACCAAGTCGGCGATGGAAGGAACGGGACTCGGGCTCTCGGTCATCCGCGACCTGGTACACGTCGCCGGTGGCGATATCCAGGTGCGCAGCACCGTGGGGCAAGGCACCGCATTCCGTGTCCGCCTGCCATTGATGGCACCACCCGGTGACACTTGATCGCGCCACGGGGCGCGCAGTGCGCAGGTTTCAATCGGCCGGCCGACGCTCGTCGTCCAGCACGTAGCCCTTGCCGTGGACGGCGGTGAGCGGCAGCGACTCGCCGCACTGGCTGGCGACTTTCCGGCGCAGGCGGTGGATCAGGGATTCGATCCGGTGCGGGTCGTAGTCGTGCACGTTGTCGGCCACCGCCGCGACCAGTTGCTCGCGCGTCACCAGCTGGCCCAACGATGACGCCAGGCAACTCATCACCCGCTGCTCGGTCTTGCTCAGCGCCACCGTGCGCCCCATCGGCGAAATCAGGCACCAGTCCTTGGCATCGAAATGCCAGCGTTTGGTCGGCACCGGCGCGGCACGACCGCGCAACCTGCGCAGCAGGCTGTGTACCGTCGCGGCCAGCAACTCGACCTGCGCCGGCTTGACCAGGTAGGCATCGGCGCCGTGGCTCAGGCCGCGCACCTGGTCGGAGGTCTCGCCATGACCGGTGAGCATGATGATGCCGATGCGCGGCAACAGGGCGCGCACCGCTTGCGCCACGCTGAAGCCGTCCGCATCGGGCAGGCCGACGTCCAGCACCACGATGTCGGGGGCATTCGTCTGCAGGGTTTCGTACAGCGCCGATGCCGTCCCCACGCCGACGGCGTGGAATCCGTAGTGGGTCAGTCCCGGCAGGAGGATGTCCTCGCGCAGCTCGGCGTCGTCCTCGAGCAGGGTGATACGGGGGGTGTCATCAAGCGGAAAGGCCATTGCGTCGACTTCCTGCACGGACGGGGGAGGAACAGTGCTGGCTTGCGCTTGCACTCTACCCGAGCCTCTTCATCACCCGCAGCCGCCAACCGGAACCGCGTCACCAAAAAAGGAGGCGGGTTTCCCCGCCTCCCTTCTGCTTGCCGACGTACCGGTCGATCAAACGATCAGTACAGGCCCATCACCGAGACATTGGCGAACGCCTTCTCGCCGGCCACGCGCAGGTACCAGGTGCCCTGCGCCGGGTTGGTGATGACCACCGCCTCGGCGTTGCCGGTCTTGGCCGACTTGCGGCCGTACAGCACCGTGGTCGGAATCACTTCGTGGGACACATACAGCGACACGTCACCGGTGCCGCCGTAGCTGCGCAGGTTCAGGCTCCTGGTGCCGGCCGGCACGTTGATCATGTACAGCAGGCTGTCGCCGGCGGCGCCGGTCTGGCCGCTGATGGCCTGGCGGTTGACCAGCAGCACCGACGGCTCATCCGTCGGCACCGGCTGGCTGGCGGCCGCGACGGCGGCGGCGGCATCGACGATGCCCGCGCCCATCGGCGTGCTCGACGGCGGCAGCACGGTGAACGGCTTGGCGGTCTGGCGCAGGATGGTGCGCACCTGCGCCGGGGTCAGCGCCGGGTTGCCCGCAGCCACGGCGGCGCTCTGCATCAAGGCGACGATACCGGCCACGTGCGGGCTGGCCATCGAGGTGCCGATGTTGCCGATCAGCGCCTCGCCCTCGGGTCCGGCGATCGGCGCCTTGGTGCCGCGGTTGCCCAGCGACCAGATCCACGCATTGTCCGGTGCATCGCCGCTGGTGGCGTTGCCGCCTGGGGCGGTGACGCTGACGGTCGGGCCGTAGTTGGAGAACCACGACTTGGCACCGTCGACGCCGTTGGCACCGACCGTGATCACGCCCTTGCAGCTGGCCGGCGAGAAGTTGGCCGCATCGGCGTTGGAGTTGCCGGCGGCCACGACCACGGTCACGCCGCGGCTGATGGCGCCGTCGACGGCAGCCTGGGTCACCGTGTCGTTGCCGCAGGAACCGGAGCCACCCAGGCTCAGGTTCAGCACTTCGGCGTGATTGGCGCTGTTGTCCGGCGCGCCCGCGACGGTACCACCGGAAGCCCAGGTGATCGCGTCGGCGATGTCCGAGGTAAAGCCACCGCAATGGCCGAGTACGCGCACCGGCTGCACCTTGGCATTGAAGGCCACGCCGGCCACGCCGATCCCGTTGTTGGTGACCGCCGCAACCGTGCCGGCGACGTGGGTGCCATGGAACGAGCTGCTGCTGTTGCGGCCGCACCACGGCATGGAGGCGTCGGTCCAGTCGCCGGTGTCGTGCGCATCAGCATCACGGCCGTCACCGTCGCCGGCGATGTCGGGGTTGTTGGCGTCCTGGCCGTACGCGGCGATGAAGTCGTAGCCGGGGACGATGTTGGCGTCGAGGTCGCTGTGGTCGACGTAGCCGGTGTCCAGCACCGCCACCACCACGCCTTCACCGGTCGAGGTATCCCACGCCTTCGGCGCGCGGATGCCGCTGGCCGCATTGGTGTAGTGCCATTGCAGGTCGAAACGGTTGTCGTTGGGGATGAAGTCGGAGCGGTACTTGATGTAGTCCGGCTGCGCGTACTGCACGGCCGGGTCGCTGCGCAGCTGCGCCAGCAGTGCGTCGGCCTCGGTCTGGTTCAGGCCGCGCGACAAACGGATCACGTCGGCACCGATCGCCAGCTTGCGCACATGCTGCAGGGTCAATGCCGTGCTGACGCCGTTGGCACCGGCCTTCATGCCGGCGACGCCGGCGCGGGTGGCGGCGGCATTCAATGCACTCAGCGCGGCCGACTGGCTGCGCTGTGCGACGGCGCCGTCCTTGTACTTGACAATGAAGCGGTTGAAGTTGGTCTGCTGCGGCGTGCTGGCAAGCATGACCTTGGTGCCGGGCGACGTGCCTTGGGCGGCAGAGGAACCGGTCGCCGCGCCCACGCTGGCCGTCGACGAGACGATCGGGCTGGTGGTGTAGCCCGACGCGAAGGCGGACAAGGCGGCGATCACGGCCGTGGCCAATGCGCCGGTGCTGAGGATACGGGTGCTTTTTTTCATTTCTCTCTCCCAGGGAATACAAAGTGGGCGAAGGCGCCGGGGTGCTTCGGGGGAGCGAGCACCCCGGCGCCTTCGCTGTTAACGACGTTGGTATTGCAGTAGTTGGGCTTGTCCTGCTGGATCGCTGCCGACCGCCACTTCACCGTTCCGAACGTGCGCAGGTGACAGACACCTGCGCACGACAGAAGGATCGGCACGCATCGCAATCGACGATGCATCCATGCGTCACAGATCGACACCGAAGCCGACACCGGCGGACTTGTCGTCGCTGCTGAAGGCACCGCCGATGCTGATCGAGGCACGCTCACCGATCGACTTGGAGTAGCCCACCGACAACGCGCTCTCGCCGTTCTGCCAACCGGCACCGACCGCGACGCGGCCGCGCGGGCTGCGGCTGTTGGCGGCGTTGATCGACATGTTCATCATTGCCGCGCTCATCGCACCCTGACGGTCCATGCGCTCGTCCTGCTGGCCGAGGCGGTAGCCCAGTTCGTCGCGCAGGCCGCTGAACTCATCGCTCAGTGCCTGGTAGCGGCTGTCGGTGTAGCTGTTGGCGCGGGTCAGCGTCTGCGTCGCGGTGGTGTCGGTGTAGGCGTTGGCCGAGGCCAGCGTCTCGGCATCGACCGCCTGTGCCTGACCGACGTTGGCGGCATCGGCTGCATTGACGCCGGCAGCGACGCTGGCGGCGCGACGCTGGTTGCCAGCAGCACCCGCCGGCACGGTGTTGGCCTCGCTGGCCAGCGAGCCCTGATCCACTGCGACCGCGCCTTCCGCCGTCGCCGAAGCGCCCTCACCCATCGCGGCATCGGACGTGGCCGTGACATTGGCCTCGGCAGCGACTGCAACCGCGTCGGTGGCCACCGCTTCGATCGCGGTGTCGCTGCCGACCACCGTGCCGCTGTCCACGGCGACGGCCGTGGCATCGACCGCCAGGCCCTTGCCCTTTCCGCCGTTGCCGTTGCCGTTGCCGTTGCTATTACCGTTGCCATTGCCCGGCTTCTGCTCGAGCTGGCCGACACGGCTGTTGAGGCTGTCCACCGCACCGTCGAGCGCACCCAGCGCGTCGCCGACGTTGTAGTAGCTGCCGCCCTGGATGCCGTACACCGGGCCGACCATCCCGTTCGGTCCCATCGACGCACCGCCGCCGAGCATCTGCGCGGTGGCATCGCCGACCTGGAACAGCTGGCGGCCATTAACCGCAACGGTACTGTCCGCGGTCAGAGCACCGTCGGCGACGTTGCCGATCACCGTGCCGTCCTCACCCGCCAGGGTGATCGATGACTTCTCTTCGTCGTCGTACTTCACCGCAGTGGCCAACTCTTCGCCGACTTCACCGACGGCCGCATTCAACTGGCCGACGTTGACCGCATCGGTGTTGGCGCTACCGGCGGCGACGTTGGCGATCTGGCGCTCCTTGCCGGCCGCACCGACCGACACGGTGCTGGCGCGATCGGCGATCGAGCCCGCACCCAATGCCACGGCGTTGCTGGCGCTGACCTTGCTGCGCGCGCCGACGGCGGTGCCGTCCACCGCGCCGTCGTTGACGCGGGCGTCGAAGCCGAGCGCCGTCGCCGCCGTGGCACGGGCCTGGGCATTGGAGCCGACCGCGGTCGAGGTCGAGGCCAGCGCCTGCGTGTTGGCGCCCAGCGCGGTGGCGTTGGTCTCGGCGGCCTTGGCATTGCTGCCGTAGGCCGAGGCGCTGATCTTGCCGGCCTGGCTGTTGGCACCGACCGCCGTGGCGCCGTTGGCGCCAGCGACCGCATTGGCACCGGCTGCGATTGCACCCTGGCCGTTGATCTGTGCGTCGTCGCTACCGTCTTCCTTGCCGCTGGCCTTGAAGTAGTGGCTGGCATCGCTGGCGTTGCCGGCCACCGCGTCGAGCTGGGCCTTGTTCACCGCGTCCGTCGCTTCCGTGCCCGCGGCGACGTTGGTGATCTGGCGGGTGTTCGCCGCATGCACGTTGCCGTAGGCATCGGTCCAGGCTTGCGCCGCGCCCACCGACACGCTGTTGCTACGGTCGGCCAACGATTGCGCACCCAGCGCCACGCTGTTATCCGCCTGCGCCGAACTCTGCAGGCCGATCGCGGTGCTGTTGACATTGTGCGCCCAGGCATTGCTGCCCAGGGCCAGCGTGCCATCAGCCTTGGCGTAGGTGTTGTAGCCCAATGCGGTCGATGCCACGCCTGTGGCCGCGCTCTCCACGCCCACGGTCGTGCCCTGCTCGGCGGTCGCCTCGCTGTTGACGCCCACCGCGACCGTGTCGGTCTGGGTCGCAAACGCGCTCGAACCCACCGCGGTGCTGTGGAAGCCCGACGCGGTCGTCGACGACCTGAAGAACGACGCCTGGCCGCCGATCGCGATGCTCGCGGCACCGCTGGCGTTGGCGCCCGTGCCCATCGCGACGGCATTGCCCGAACTCGCCCGCGCGCCCCTACCGAACGCCGAGGACTCGCGCACGGCATAGGAACCGTTGCCGACGGCCGTGGCTGCCAGGCCGTTGGCGTAGGCGCCGGCACCCATCGCGGTGGCCGCGATGTTGTCGGCTTTCGCGCCGAAGCCGATCGCGGTGGCGTAGGCGCCGGCCGTGGTGGCCGCCGGGCCCACTGCGGTGGCATTGATGCCGGCGGCCACGCTCATCGAGCCGATCGCCACCGCTCGGTCGTGGATGGCCTGCGCCCCCGCGCCCACCGCGGTGCTGCCTTCGCCCTGCGCCACGGTGCTGGTCAACTGACCGTCCCACGAGACAGAAGCACCGCCGATGGCCGTGCCGGACTCGGCGTTGGCCACGCTGCCGTAGCCATTGGCGATGCTGTAGTCGCCGAGCGCATTGGCACCGGTGCCCAGCGCTGACGAACCCAGGCCCAGCGCCAGGCTGCTGCCACCAATCGCCTGCGAATGATCGCCGACGGCACTGCTCTGGAAGCCCAGCGCGCTGCTCTCGACACCGGAAGCCACACTGCTGGCGCCGATGGCGATGGCATGCTCGCCCGAAGCACTCGCGTCGTCGTCACCGTAGCCGGCACCATCGACCTGGGTGTAACGCACGGCGTCATCGAGTTGGTACTTGTTCACCGCATCGGTGGCTTCGGTGCCCGCGGCGACGTTGGTGATCTGGCGCTGGTTGTCGTCCGAACCCACCGAGAACGTGTTCTCGCGGTAATTGGTCGAGTACGCGCCCACGGACGTGGCGTTGTCCGCCTTGGCCGTGGCGAACGCGCCGATCGCGGTAGCACCCTCCGCAGTGTTGGCCACCGCCGAGAAGCCGACCGCCGTGCCCAGGTTGCCGCCTACGAATGTCGCGGCTCCGACGGCAACGCCGCCGATCACGCCCTCATAGACATGGGCGTAGTAGCCATTGGCGACGGAATAGATGCCGTCGGCCGCCGCCATGTTGCCGATGGCAACCGAGCCCTCGACTGCCTGCGCGTTGCCGATCGCGATGGCATCGGTTCCCAGTGCTTTCGCACCGCTACCGAACGCAGAGGACCTGTCACCCTGCGCCAGACTGCTGCTGCCGACCGCGGTCGCGAGCTCGCCGGTGGCGATGGCATCGTCGCTGCCGTCGCCGGCGCCGTTGACGGCAAGGTAATGGCTGGCATCGCTGACGTTGTCGGCCAGTTCGTCCAGCTGACCCTTGTTGACCGCGTCGGTGGCTTCGGTGCCGGCAGCGACGTTGGCGATCTGGCGGTCGTTGGCTGCATGCACCACGCCGGCGGCGTCGGTCCATTCCTGCGCCGCACCCACCGACACGGTGTTGGCGCGATCGGCCAGCGAACCGGCGCCGAGCGACACGCTGTTGGTCGCTTCCTTCGTCGTCCACGCGTTGGAACCGAGCACAGTCGAGTTCACCGCCTGCGCATAGCTGTTGTAACCCAGCACGCTGGCGCCGTCTTCGGTCGCCCACGCCTCGCCGCCGACGGCGGTGGTGTGGTCGCCGTTGCTGGTGCTGTTGGCATCGATGCCGGCCAGCGCGTTGTTGCCGAGCGCCAGGCTGGTGGCCCCGCCCGCGCGGGCGTTGCCGCCGACCGCGGTGCCGTCTTTACCGGTCCTGGCGTCGGCGCCGACCGCCGTGCCGCCGATGCCGGCGATGGTGCGGATGCCCAGCGCGGTGCCGAACGCCTCGGCCTGGCTGTAGGTGCCGAACGCCGAGGCGAACGCGTCGCCGGCCCAGGCGCTCGAGCCGACCGCGGTCGCGGCCCAGCCCTCGGCGCCCGCGGCCGAACCGATGGCGGTGGCCTCGCGCCCGTTGGCCAGGGCGAACATGCCGAAGCTCGCCGACAGCGGGCCGTTGGTCACCGCCAGGTTGCCAACCGCAACGCTGCCCACGCCCTGCACAGTGGCGTTGTAGCCGATCGCCAGCCCATTGTTGTGCTGCACGTTGGCGCCGTTGCCGATGGCAGTGGAGTTGTTGCCCTTGGCGAAGCTGTTGCTGCCCATCGCGATGGAATCGTTGCCGTTGGCGACCGCGCCGTAGCCGCTGGCATTGGCGCGATTGCCGATCGCGTTGGCACCGGTGCCGACCGCCTGCGAGCCCTCGCCCAGTGCCAGGCTGCTGCTGCCGATCGCGGTCGAGTAGTCGCCTGCGGCATAGCTCTGGTAGCCGGAGGCGCTGCTTTCGATGCCACCCGCCACTGCGTTCGGACCCACCGCACTCGCGTTGTCGCCAATGGCCACTGCGGTATCGCTGCCGTCGCCGAGGCCATTGACCGACACGTAGTCGGCGACTTCGTCGAGCTGCGCCTTGTTGACCGCGTCCGTCGCCTCGGTGCCGGCGGCGACGTTGGTGATCTGGCGTTCCGCGTCGACCGCGCCGACCGACACCGTTCCATCGCGGTCGGCGATCGAGCCTGCACCCAGCGCGACGCTGTCATCGGCCGAGGCACTGCTCAGCGTACCGATCGCGGTACTGAACTCGCCGCGGACCGAGGCGCGCGCACCGATTGCGGTGGCACCTATCGCGGTGGCCTGTGCCGCGGCACCGAATGCGCTGGTGGCGAAGCCACTGGCGCGGGTGCCCTGCGGGATACCGTCGCCGACCAGCACGCCACCGACCGCGACGCTGGCGTCGCCGAAGGCACGCGACGATTCGCCCATCGCCATGGCCGAAGCACCGTCGGTCCGCGAGTTGTAGCCGCTGGCCAGCGAGCCGCGGCCCAGCGCGGTGGCAAAGCTGCCCGTCGCGGTGCTGTAGTCGCCCTGGGCGACGCTGCGCATGCCCGTCGCCAGCGAGTTCCGGCCATTCGCGGTCGAGCCGGCGCCGAGGGCGACCGAATCCGCCCCGAGCGAACGTGCCCCGGCACCGAAGGCGGCGCTGTTGTTGCCACTGGCTTCGGTCGACACCGTCTGACCCATCCAGTCGACATAACCGCCGCCCACGGCAGTGGACGATGCACCGCTGGCGCTGGCGCCATGGCCGTTGGCGATGCTCTCGGCACCTGCGGCAGTGGCGTCTGCCCCGATGGCGATGGCGTGGTCGCCCGATGCGACAGCGAGGTCGCTACCGTCGCCCGCCCCACTGGCCGCGAAGTAGTCGTTGGCATCGCCGACGCTGTCGGCCAGTTCGTCGAGTTGCGCCTTGTTGACCGCGTCCGTCGCCTCGGTGCCGGCGGCGACGTTGGTGATCTGGCGATCGATGGCCGCATGCACCACGCCGGCCGCATCGGTCCAGTCGGCCGACGCGCCCACCGACACCGTGTTGGCGCGATCGGCGAGCGTGCCGGACCCCAGCGCGACGGAGTTGGTCGCTTCCTTGGTGACCCATGTGTTGGAGCCAAGCACCGTCGAGTTCACCGCCTGCGCGTAGCTGTTGTAGCCCAGCACGCTGGCGCCGTCCTCGGTCGCCCAGGCTTCGGTGCCCACCGCGGTGGTGTTGTCGGCATTGGTGGTGCTGTTGGCGTCGCGGCCGGCCAGGGTGTTCATGCCCAGCGCCGTGCCGTTATGGCCCAGCGCGACGGCGCTGTTGCCCAGCGCCGTGCCGGCGCCGGCCGCGACCGGGTTGCCGTCGGCATCGAGGGTGATGAAGCCGGCCACCGAGCGGAGGCCGATCGCGGTGGAGGCGAAGCTGGCTTGGCTGAAGGTGCCCACCGCGGTGGCCATCATGTCCGCCGTGCTGGCCGAACCCACGGCGGTGGAATACATGCCCTTGGCCCACGAGCCATTGCCCAGCGCGCTGCTCTGCCAGCCGTCGGCGAGGCTCAGGCCGCCCAGCGCGGTGGAGTAGGCACCGTTGGCGGTCGCCAACATGCCCAGCGACGCGCTGAAGGCGCCCTTGGACGTGCTGTCGGCGCCGACTGCGACGCTGTTGGCGCCGCTGCTGGTGCTGGTCTTTCCCATAGCGACGCTGTTGGCGCCGCTGGACGTGCTGTTGTAACCGGTCGCGATGCTGTTCAAGCCCAATGCCTGGGCCTGCGCGCCGTTGGCGACGCTGTTGTTGCCCCGGGCCACGCTGCCGTAGCCGCTGGCGCTGCTGTAGTTGCCAATCGCGTTGGCGCCGGTGCCGACCGCCTGCGAGCCCTCGCCCAGGGCCAAGCTGCTGCCGCCGATGGCCTGCGAGTAATCACCGACGGCATTGGCCTGGTAGCCGTAGGCGCTGCTGTCGATGCCGTTGGCGACGCTGTTGGCACCGGTCGCGGTGCTGTTCTCGCCGGCGGCCAGGCTCATCGCGCCGACCGCGGTGGCGTTGGCCGCCAGCGCCTGTGCCTGCGCACCGAGCGCCTGTGCGTTGTCGCCGTCCGCGTTGGCCTGGCTGCCGAGCGCGATCGCGTCGGTGCCTTCGGCCGTGGTCTTCGCGGTGCCGTCGGTGCCGCCGATGGCGATGGCGCCGTCGCTCTTGGCGACCGCATTGGTGCCGTTGGCGATGGCGTGCTCGCCCTCCGCGCGGGCACCAGCGCCGATCGCGGTGCTGGCACGGCCAAGCACCGCTGAGCTCACGCCCATCGCGATGCCGCCCAGGCCCTGGACGTTGGCGCCGGTCCCCACCGCGATGCCGTGCATCGCCGACACGTCGCTGGCGTAACCCAGGCCGACGCCGTACATGCCGTCGACGATGCTGCGCACGCCGACCGCCGTCGCGTAATCGGCCACGGCGTTGCTGATCGAACCCACCGCCGTGCTCATGCGCCCGACCGAGTTGCTGCCGGAGCCGACCGCCGTAGCCTGGATGCCTTGCGCGAGGGCCGCCGAACCGAAGGCGTTGGCGCCCATGCCGCGTGCCGCAGTGCCAACCAGGGAGCCGCTCGGGAACCCGCCGCCGGTCATCAGCAGGACCGGATCCGCGGCGCCGCCGACGGCGACCGTGTGGTCGCCCTGGGTGGTGGTGCCGTAGCCGTAGGCCGACGAGCCGACGCCGGCGGCATTGGCGTAACCGCCCGTCGCGGTGCCGAGTAGACCGGCGACGGACTGATGGCCTACCGCCACCGACTGCACGCCGGTGGCCCGGGCGAAGGAGCCCAGCGCGGTCGCGTAATCGTCGGAGGAGGAAGCGTTGTAGCCGTACGAGGTGCTGCCCACGTCGCCGGCGATGCTGCCGTAACCGCTCGCCGTGCTGAAGCTGCCCAGCGCGTTGGCGCCGGCACCGACCGCTTGCGAACCCTCGCCCAGCGCCAGGCTGCTGCTGCCGATCGCCGTCGAGTAATCGCCTTCCGCATCGCTCTGCGCACCGTAGGCGCTGCTGTCGATGCCGTTGGCGACGCTGTTGGCACCGGTCGCGGTGCTGTTTTCGCCGCCGGCCATGCTCATCGCACCATTGGCCGTGGCGTTGGCCGCCAGCGCCTGCGCGCTGTAGCCGATGGCCTGCGCGTTGTCGCCGCTGGCACCGGCCAGGCCGCCGACAGCGATCGCATTCACGCCTTCGGCCAGGGTTGCCTCACCGACATCGGGCATGCCGTCGCCGTCGAGGTCGGTCCAGTCGCTGCCACCGATCGCGATGGCGCCTTCGCTGTTGGCCGCCGCATTGCGGCCGGTGGCCACGGCATTGGCGCCGTTGGCCAGGCTGTTCTTGCCGATGCCCACGGCCCCTTGGCCAAGGGCCACGGCATTGGCGCCGATGCCGACACCGGAATCACCCAGGCCGACGCGCGCACGGCCGCCGATCGCGACCGACTCGTAGCCGCCGGCCTGGGCGTCGAAGCCTGCGGCCAGGCTGCCGTCACCGGCCGCGATCGCCATGCCGCCGACGGCGGTCGAGCCGTTGCCGCGGGCCTCGCTGATCGCGCCGATTGCGGTGGCTGCCTGGTCGGCAGTCGCATCGGCCGAAGCGCCGACGGCGGTATTGCCGAAACCGAGGCTCATCGCCGACTGGCCCACTGCCACGCTGGAATGGCCATAGCCGAGGCTGTTCTGGCCCACGGCCGTGCTGCCGATGCCGAACGCGTTGGCGTCACCGCCGATGGCGGTGCTGGCATTCGCCCAGCCGTGGGCGTTCTTGCCCATGGCCATCGATTGATACCCCTCGGCGACGGCGTTCTTGCCCACCGCGATCGCGCCCTCGGCCTCGAACGACTCGCCCAGCTCGGCGCTGTTCCAGGCTTGCGTCTTGGCGCCGCTGCCGATGGCGATCGCGCCCGCGCCCGACACCGAGGCGTCGTCGCTGCCGTCGCCGGCGCCGTCGGCCTGGAAGTAGCCGTTGCCGGCCACGGCCATGGGGCCGGCATCGCGCGCGCCGACGCTGTCGGTACCGGCACTGGCCTGGTCGAACACGGCGCAATCGATCTGCCGGGTCGCACCTTCAGCCGTCGCGCGGACAAAGCAGGCATTGCCGTCGCGCTCGATCACCAGCTGCTGCGCCTGCACGGGAGGGGCCAGCGCCGCAAAGCCGAACGCCAGCACCGTTGCGCCCAGCGTCGCGTCTGCCAGGCGCCGACGACCTTCCTTCTTGCCGCCGGTCGAGGCCAGTTCCGAGGTCACCACCATCGCCTGCTTGGCCTGGCTCCACACCCGGCTGAAAATCTTGTTCATCGCTACCCCTCCGCCCTGTTCCGGTTTTTCGAGAGCAAACGACGCCCGTCGGCCCAAAACGATCGAAAACGACCGTTGCCGCTGCATCGGATGCAGGTGTTTGTGAGAGCCGCCCCCGTTTGGGCGGCGCCGTCTGCCGGACGACGTGTTGCAGGAATATTTCGTTGCGGCAGGACAAACGGAACCTAAGGCGCGACCGCCGGGGTTGTCACGCTCGCGATCTCACCGAATACTCACCTAACACTCACCGTCAAGATTCGACCTTTGCCGTCCATATCTGTCGCAATGCGTCCTGCGTCACGATTCCGTGCCGATACCGTGCAGGACGTGCCGGCACGGCAGCTCAATCGAGCCATCGAATGATGTGGACCGCCTTCCTGCGCTGGCTGCGCAACGCACCCATTGCCGACCCCGTCGATCGCCGCAACGCCCCCATCCTGCAGTCGCTGTTCCTGTTGCTGGGCCTGTCGATCCCCGCCAGCTGGACCTACTTCCTTGCCACCGGCGGCGACCCGACCGGCGGCCGCACCTTGATGCTGCTGGCCATGGGCATGGCGGCACTGGCCCTGGTCTGCGTGGCGATGATCCGCCGCGGCCGTTTCCGCGCCGCCGTGATGTTGTACCTGTGCGCGCTGTTGACCATGCAGGGAGTGAACCACCTGCTGATGGGTTTCCAGGCGCTGGCGATGAACCAGATCGACCAGTTCCTGATGCTGATCATCGGCGGCCTGGTGCTCGGCCGGCGTGCGCTGTGGGTGATCTTCATCGCGTTGCTGGCGGTGGCCGCGAGCGGCTTCGCGGTCGACGCATACCGGTTGATGGCGGCCGGGAAACCCGTAGCGGTGGCGTACAGCCACCTGTTCTCGGTGCTGTTCGGCTACCTGCTGGTCACGCTGGTGCTGGATCGCACCATCACCGCATTGCGCGAAAGTCTGGATGAGTCCAATGCGCGTGGCCGCGAACTGCAGCATGAGATGGCCGAGCGCGAACGCACCCAATCGCAGTTGATCCAGGCACAGAAGCTCGAAGCCAGTGGCCGACTAGCCAGTGGTATTTCCCACGATTTCAGCAACATCCTCGCCGTGATCCTCGGCTTCTCGGCACATCGCCACCGCGTGCAGGACATGGACAGTCACGCCGAAAAGCTCGCTGCGCTCGACGAGGCATTGCAGGGCGTGGAGGAAGCCGCCGGACGCGGCATGACCATCACGCGCAAGCTGCTGAGCTTCAGCCGTAACGATGCCCTCAAGATCGAAACCTTCGACGCGGTACAGGCCTTCGTCGAGATGCGCTCGATGCTGCGCCAGCTGTTCCCGCCTGGCGTGCAGATCAAGCTGGCGGGCGATGCCCGCCCGTTGCCGGTGCGCCTGGACCGCAGCGAGTTCGAGCTGATGATCCTCAACATCGCCGCCAATGCGCGCGACGCCATGCCCGAAACAGGAATCTTCGAGGTGTCGTTGTCACCTATCGGCAACGACCTCGTCGAGATCGCCCTGGCCGACAACGGCCAGGGCATGGACGAAACCGTCCGGCTGCGCATCTTCGAACCGTTCTTCAGCACCAAGACCGCCAAGGGCGGCACCGGCCTGGGCCTGTCGGTGGTCCACGACCTGGTGAAAGTCGTCGGCGGCGATATCGCGGTGGAGAGCACGCCCGGCCTGGGCAGCGTGTTCCGCATCCACCTGCCATTGGCGCAGGCGTCGACGACCGGGCCTGTCACCACCGGCTGAGCGCCGCGGCGCTTCGCGCGCCGGTCAGTGCGCGTCGTTGAGCACGTAACCTTCGCCGTGGACAGCCGTCAACGGCAGCGACTCGCCGCACGCATCGGCGACCTTGCGGCGCAGGCGGTAGAGCAGTGAATCCAGCCGATGCGGATCGAACTCGTAGACGTTGCTGGTCAACGCCGCGATCAGGGCATTACGGCCGACCAGCTGCCCGGCGCGTTCGATCAAAGCCTCGACCACGCGCCGCTCGGTCTTGGTCAGGGCCACGCTGCACCCGGACGGCGACAACAGGCACCAGCCGTTGCTGTCAAGGCGCCAATGCTTCGGCGCGTGGGCCACGGTCACGCCGCGCATGCGGCGCGCGAGGCTGTGCAAGGTGGCCGCCAGCAGGTCGATCTCGACCGGCTTGGCCAGGTAGGCATCGGCACCCTGGCTCAGGCCACGCACGCGGTCGATCGTGTCGCCACGCCCGGTGAGCATGACGATACCGATGTCCGGAAAACCGACGCGGATCTCGCGCGCCACGCTGAAACCATCGGCATCGGGCAAACCGACATCGAGTACGACGATGTCAAACCGCGCCGCGGCCAGATGACGGTGCAGACTTGCTGCAGTCTCCATGCCGGTCGCAGCGAATCCGTAACTGGCCAGCCCTGGCAGCAGGATGCGCTCGCGCAGGACGGCATCGTCCTCGAGCAGCGCAATGCGCAGCACGTGGTCGGCATCAGCCGACGGACTCATCGCAACGCTCACCCTTGCCCCCTGTCACGACCCCCGGAAATCCGATCTTACTGGACCGACCCGACCCGACAACTTGCCGGGTCAGGTGGTATCGACAGGCCAACGCTGCCGGCACGAGGAGGCGACTGCGCCATCAACAAACATGAATGCGCCAGCATGGCGCTTCGACTTTCGATCTACGTCTCGACCACCAGGGTTAACGGCGGCCGGCGATGCGCAGCACATCGTCGAGCAGACCGGCGGCGGTGACCTCGGCGCCGGCACCCGGACCCTGGATCAGCAGCGGCTGCTCACGGTAGCGGTCGGACCAGATCGCGACGCGGTTGTCGGTGCCGGCACCGCCGGCGAGTGGGTGATCGGCCGGCAGCGACTCCAGGCCGACGCGCGCGCGGCCGTCCTGCAGGCGCGCGATGAAACGCAACCGCTCGCCACGCTTGTAGGCAGCGGCGTAGCGCTCGCGCAGCGGCGCGTCGAGCGCGGGCAGCGCGGCATCGACGCCGTCGCGGGACAGGATCGCCAGCTCCGCCGGCACCAGCGAGGTCACGTCGACATCGGCCGCCTCGAGTTCGACGCCAGCCGCGCGCGCCAGGATCAGCAGCTTGCGCCGCACGTCCTCGCCGGACAGGTCGTCGCGCGGGTCCGGCTCGGTGTAGCCGGCATCGCGCGCCTGCCGCACCAGCGCCGAGAACGGCCGCATGCCGTCGTAATGATTGAACAGCCAGGCCAGCGAGCCCGACAGCACGCCGGCAATGGCGTGGATGCGGTCGCCGCCGGCCTGCAGCTCGCGCAAGGACCGCAGCAACGGCAGACCGGCACCGACCGTGGCGCTGTCGCCGTAACCGGTATCGCCGGCCGCGGCGGCAACGCGAATCGAGCGCCAGCGCGACAACGACGTGCCCTGCCCGATCTTGCAGGCGGTAACGACGTGGATGCCCTGCGCGAGCCAGTGCGCGTGGCGCTCGGCCACGGCCTCGCTGGCGGTGGCGTCGATGACGATGCGCGGGCCGACACCGCGCAACGCGGCCTCGATCGCATCGAGCGAACTGGACTGCGGCGCCAGCATCAGGCGCTGGCCGGCCTCGTCAGGCGCCAGCCCGGAGCGGTCGCTCGCGGCCTGGCGCGAATTGGCCACATGCACCAGCGACAGGCGCTTGCCGAGCGGCAAACCACTCCAGGCAGACAACCGCGTCAGCACTGCGCTGCCGACGGTGCCGGTGCCAAGCAGCGCGATCCGCGCCGGCACCACCGCCGCCGCGGCGCTGCGCGCAGGTTCGACCGCCGCGGCCAGCGCGCTCATTTCGACGCGCGTTTGGCGTGGTCGACCACGGCCTGCGCGCGTTCCAGCGCGGCGGCGATATCGGCGACCAGATCATCGACGTGCTCGATGCCCACCGACAGGCGCAGCAGGCCGTCGCCGATCCCGGCAGCGGCGCGCGCTTCGGCCGACATCGCCGCGTGCGTCATCGTTGCCGGGTGCGCGACCAGGCTTTCGACACCACCGAGCGACTCGGCCAAGGTGAAGCACTGCAGGCCGTCGAGGAAGGCGCGCACCGCGTCTTCGCCGCCGTCGATCTCCACGCTGAGCATGGCGCCGAAACCGCGTTGCTGACGCGCCGCCAGCGCGTGGCCCGGGTGCGACTCCAGCCCGGGGTAATGCACCGTGCGTACCGCCGGATGCGCATCGAGCAAGGCTGCCAATGCCAGCGTGTTCTCCTGGTGCACGCGCAGGCGCGCATCGAGCGTGCGCAGGCCGCGCAGCGTCAGGAAGCTGTCGAACGGCGAGCCGGTCAGACCAAGCGCGTTCGCCCACCACGTCAGCTGCTGATGGTGTTCGGCGCTGCGCGCGACCACCGCGCCGCCGACCACGTCGCTGTGGCCATTGATGTACTTGGTGGTCGAGTGCACCACCAGATCGGCACCGAACGCGATCGGCTGCTGCAGGGCCGGCGACAGGAAGGTGTTGTCGACCACCGCCAACGCGCCCTGCGCGTGCGCGGCCTCGATCACGAAACGCAGGTCGGTGACGCGCAGCAGCGGGTTGGACGGGGTCTCGATCCAGACCACCGCCGGCTTGGTCAGCAGGGCTTCGGTCAGCGAGCGCGGATCGGTGAGGTCGGCGGTGATCAGCTCGAACGCGCCCTTGGCGGCGAGCGCGTTGAACAGCCGCCAGCTGCCACCGTAGCCATCGTGCGGCACGACGATGCGGTCGCCGGGCTTGAGGAAGGCGTGCAGCACCAGCGTGATCGCGGCCATGCCGGTGGCGGTGATCACCCCGCCGGCACCGCCTTCCAGTTCGGCCAGCGCCTCGCCGAGCAGGTCGCGGGTCGGGTTGCCACTGCGGGTGTAGTCGTAGGTGCGCTTGTCGTTGAAGCCGGCGAAGCTGAAGTTGGACGACAGCACGATCGGCGGCGTGACCGCGCCGTAGGCGGTGTCGCGGTCGATGCCGGCGCGCACCGCGGCGGTGCAGGTGTTGCGGGTAGCGGGGTTGTTCAAAGGCTTGCTCACGTCGGTCACTCCGTTGTCGGTGCTCATGCCGCCACCTGCGTACAGTCGGTCAGCGCCTCGCGCAGGACGGTGGCGACCTCGGCCTCCTCCTTGAGGAAGGCGTCGTGGCCGTACAGCGAGCGCAGCACGCGCAGGCGCGTCTCGCCGCGCAGGCGCTCGACCAGGTCGTAGGCATCGGACACCGGCACCAGCCGGTCCTCGGCCACGGCGACCACGGTCACCGGCACGCGGATGACGCTGGGGTCGAGCTGCTGCAGGTCGATCGACTCCGACAGGCGCAGGTAGGCCGTGGTCGGCGTGCGTGCGACGTACTGCGCACCGCAATGGTCGAGGTAGTCCTCGGCGGCCACGCGCACGCGGCCGTCGCTGACCTGGGCGGCGCCGAAGCGGGCGGCGAATTCTTCCGGCGTGCGGTAGCTCAGGATCGCCAGCTGCCGCGCCAACGCCAGGCCGTGGGTCTCGTCGCACTGCAACGCACCGAGCGCGACCGCGCGACGCTGCAGCGCGCGCCAGGCGCTGGCATAGGGGTGCGCGCGATGGGTGCCGCTGATCGCGACCAGCTCGCCCACGCGCGCGGGGTAGCGCGCCGCGAACTGCAGGCCGACCATCGCCCCGTACGAGCAACCGACGAAGGCCGCCAGCCGCGGGATGCGCAGCGCATCGAGCAATGCCACGATCGCATCGGCCTGGTCGGACGGATCGAGCGGCGCATCGAGCGTGCCGTCGGCGCCGATCCAGTCGAAGGCAATCAGGTGATGGCGCGCCGGGTCGAGCGCACGACCGGACCCGACCTGCGACTCCCACCAACCCGCCTGCGTGGAGGCATCGTTCGCGCACAGGTGCCGGTGCGCGGAAATGCCGCCGGCGACGAACACCGCCGGCAACGCCGGATCGCCCTGGGTCTCGTAGCGCAGCGTGATGCGCTGGCGACCGGCGTGGCGCAGCTCGAGGTCGAACGTGAACTCGCCGCGCGCACTGGCACCGCGAATGCTGGCTGCGTCAGGGTGGGAGGCGAGCGCGGACGGCGTGGCGAGGGCATCGCCGCGATCGAACACGGCGAACTCGACGGCGGGGGTGTGGGCGAAGCTCATGGCGGACATCCGAAGTGACGGGGCCATCGAGCCTGCGAGTCGCATCCGCGCCGGGGCGCAGATTGCAACCATCTTCCGACCCGGCTGCTCCTCTGGGGAGCACGCCTGCCGCAGGAATTGGCACCTTCGCGCCGCTTGCGCTGCGCTGGGTTGCCCCGGCTTCAAAGGGCCTGTCCCTCAGCCGGTCTCGATGGATGGCCGCAGTCTGCCAGCGCCACGCGGCGCGTGTCAATCGCTTCATCCGCATATAGCGATTTATTATTTAGACCGCACCGCGACCTCACAAAGGCCGCAGGGCCCGAATACACTCCGCCTCCATGGACAAACGACTCCTTGCCCCCGCCCTGGCGGTACTGCTGACCGCCTGTGCCACCTCCCCGCCCGGCCCCACCCAAATCCCAACCCCCTCGCCTGCCGCCGGCCCCGCGGTGAAGACCGTGGTCGAACGCTACGTCTCGAAGGAAAGCCCGCAGGACGAGCTCGACTCGCTCACCACCTGGCCGACCGAGGACGGCCACACCTGGCTGATCGCCAGCGCCAAATCGAGCCACAAGCTGGTGGTGTTCGACGCCGACAGCGGCGAGCGCCTGCGTGAAGTCGGTGGCGAAGGCAGCGCCCCGGGCCAGTTCAATCGCCCCAACGGCCTGGCGGTGTACGGCGACCACCTGTTCGTGGTCGAGCGCGACAACCACCGCGTGCAGGTGTTCGCCCTGCCGGACTTCACCGCGCTCGGCAGCTTCGGCGAGGCCGAACTGCGCAGCCCCTACGGCGTATGGCTGACCGAAACCGAGCCGGGCGAACTGGAGCTGTATGTCACCGACAGCTTCATGTACGGCAAGCAGTTCGACCAGGTGCCGCCGTTGCACGAACTCGACCAGCGCGTGCGCCGCTACCGCGTGCAGTTCGACCAGCAAGGCCACCTGCGTGCGCACTACGCGGGTTCATTCGGCGACACCGGCGAGGCCTCGGCGCTGCGCATGGTCGAATCGATTGCCGGCGACGCCAGCAACGACCGCCTGCTGATTGCCGACGAAAGCACTTCCGACCAAGGTCGCCGCCACGAATCGACCCTGCGCGAATACACCTTCAGCGGCAAGCACACCGGCCGCAGCCTGCCGCAGGACAGCTTCGGCGCCGAAGCCGAAGGCGTAGCGTTATGGACCTGCGCCAATGGCGGCGGCTACTGGGTCGCTGTCGACCAGCTGGCGCCGCTGACGATCTTCCATCTGTTCGATCGCACCACGCTGCAGCCCCGCGGCAGCTTCCAGGGCGAGTTCACCGCGCACACCGACGGCGTTGCGTTGCATGCCGCCACCACCGCGCAGTTCCCGGACGGCGCGCTGTTTGCCGTGCATGACGACAAAGCGGTGACCGCGTTCGACCTGGCCGAAGTCGCGCGCGTGCTCGGCCTGGCCCCGGGCTGCGCCGGTTAAGCCGATGGCAGACAGGCTCCGCATCGCGCTGCTGGTCTCGTGCGCGGTGGCCCTGGTGGCCACCGCGTTCACGGCCGGCGCCGCCAAGGTCTACCGCTGGACCGACCGCAGCGGTATCACCCACTACGGCGATCACGTCCCCGACGCTGCACCGCCGTCGGAGATCAAGGTCATCCCGGTGTACAGCGAGCCCAGCGCGATCGCGCAGCTGCGCATCGAAAACGACGGCGACCGCTACCTGGCCTGGGCCGACAACCGCCTGTCCGGGCCGATCGAGGTCCAGCTCGATTTCAGTCGCGCCAACAACATCACGGGCGAACCGCGGCTGCCGGCGCGCACCACCGTGGCGCCGCGCGGCAGCACCCTGGTCGCCGTGCTCAGCACCGAAGACCCCGGTCGTGGCGGCGACTTCGAGCTGCACATGGACAGCCTGCCCGGCGACCCCAGCGCGCGCCCGCGCAATGTCGACTACCTGCTGCCATTGCAGCAGCGCAGCTTCCGCATCGACCAGGGTTACGGCGGCCAGTTCAGCCACAGCGACTCACAGAACCGCTACGCGGTCGACTTCGCCGCGCAGATCGGCACACCGGTGCTGGCCGCGCGCGACGGCGTGGTGATGCAGGTCGAGTCGGACTTCGACAAGGCCGGGCTCAACCTCGAGAAATACGGCGGTCGCGCCAACTTCGTGCGCATCCTGCACGACGACGGCAGCATGACCTTGTACGCGCACCTCAAGGCCGACGGCGCGCTGGTGCGCCTGGGCCAGCGCGTGCGCGCCGGCCAGCAGATCGGCCTGTCCGGCAACACCGGCTTCACCACCGGGCCGCACCTGCACTTCGCGGTGCAGGTCAACCGCGGCATGCGGCTGGAGTCGATCCCGTTCAAGATGAGCGGCCCGGCGGGGCCGCTGCGGATCGGTGCCGGGCCTTGACAGCCGCTCCGGGCCACCTGGCCCGGGACGGCGTCCGCAACCCGTATAATCACGCCCCTTCCCGTTTCCATGATTGCGCGTCAGTCGCAAGACCCGCCCGCGCGCCCGCCGTCCATGTCCGACGTTTCCCTCGAAGCCGCCCGCCGCCGCACGTTCGCGATCATCTCGCACCCCGACGCCGGCAAGACCACGCTGACCGAAAAGCTGCTGCTGTTCGGCGGCGCCATCCAGATGGCCGGCTCGGTCAAGGGCCGCAAGGCCGCGCGCCATGCGACGTCCGACTGGATGGCGCTGGAAAAGGAGCGCGGCATCTCGGTGACCAGCTCGGTGATGCAGTTCCCGTACGAGGACCGCATCGTCAACCTGCTCGACACCCCCGGCCACGCCGACTTCGGCGAGGACACCTACCGTGTGCTCACCGCGGTCGACTCGGCACTGATGGTGATCGACGTCGCCAAGGGCGTCGAGGAGCGCACGATCAAGCTGATGGAGGTGTGCCGCCTGCGCGACACGCCGATCATGACCTTCATCAACAAGCTCGATCGCGAGGGCAAGAATCCCATCGACCTGCTGGACGAGGTCGAAAGCGTGCTGGGCATCCAGTGCGCGCCGATCACCTGGCCAATCGGCATGGGCTCGCGTTTGAAGGGTGTCGTGCACCTGGTCACCGGCGAGGTGCACCTGTTCGAGCCGGGCCGCAATTTCACCCGCCAGGATTCGACCATCTTCGCCTCGATCGACGATCCGGCGCTGGAGGCCCGCATCGGCGCCGAGGCATTGCGCGAGGTGCGCGACGAACTGGAACTGGTGCAGGGCGCCTCGCATCCGTTCGACAAGGCCAAGTACCTGGCCGGCCAGCAGACACCGGTATCGTTCGGCTCGGCAGTGAACAACTTCGGCGTGCAGCTGTTGCTCGATTTCTTCGTCGAGCACGCCCCGTCGCCAAGGCCGCGCGCGACGACCACGCGCGAGGTGGCACCGACGGAAACCAAGCTCACCGGCTTCGTCTTCAAGATCCAGGCCAACATGGATCCGCAGCACCGCGACCGTGTCGCGTTCATGCGCATCTGCTCGGGCAAGTTCAGCGCCGGGATGAAGGCCTTCCACTCCCGCACAGGCAAGGAAGTGAAGCTCGCCAACGCGCTTACCTTCATGGCTAGTGATCGTGAGATCGCCGAGAGCGCCTATTCCGGCGACGTGATCGGCATCCACAACCACGGCACGATCTCGATCGGTGACAGCTTCACCGAGGGCGAGGCGTTGTCGTTCACCGGCATCCCCAACTTCGCCCCCGAGCTGTTCCGCCGCGCGCGCCTGCGCGACCCGCTCAAGCTCAAGCAGCTGCAGAAGGGCCTGGCGCAGCTGTCGGAAGAAGGCGCCACGCAGTTCTTCCGCCCGCTGATGAGCAACGACCTGATCCTCGGCGCGGTCGGCGTGTTGCAGTTCGACGTGGTCGCCTATCGCCTCAAGGACGAGTACGGCGTCGATGCCAGCTTCGAGCAGGTTGCCGTCGCCACTGCACGCTGGATCCGCTGCAACGATGGCAAGAAGCTCGAGGAGTTCCGTGACAAGAACGCGATGAATCTCTCGCTCGATGCCGCCGGCCAGCTGGTCTACCTGGCCCCGACCCGCGTCAACCTGCAGCTCGCGCAGGAACGCGCACCGGGCGTGCAGTTCCTCGCCACCCGCGAGCACGCCCACGCGGTGGCTGTCGACTGAGCGTGCCGGCCTGGCTGATCTGTCTGTTGCTGCTCAATGCCGCCACGGCGGCGGTCTACGGCTACGACAAGGCGATCGCCGGCGGCAGACGCCGGCGCGTGCCCGAACGCGTACTGCTGGGCCTGGCGCTGTGCGGCGGCTCGCCGGGCGCGTTCGTGGCGATGCGCGTATTCCGGCACAAGACCGTCAAGCGCGGCTTCCGCAAGGCCTTCTGGTGCATCGTGACCTTGCAGCTGGGGCTGCTGGCGTGGTTCGCCATGCGTCACTTAGGCTGAGTTGCGCACGCAACGCTGATTCACTCCGGCGCAGACGATGCAGTCATCGAAGCGTGTCAGCCGTCACCTTGCGGACAAGCCAGCGCCGATGCAGCGCATTTGCTCCAGCTTGCGCTAGGATGCTGCGACGATGAACACGGCACGCTCCAGCGGCGAACACGGCGCAGGCTCCGCCCCCCTCCAGTTGCAACCGGCGGCGTCGGTGCGCGAGGAACTGGTCAACGCACTCACGCACGGCGTCGGCGCGACCGCGGCGCTGGCCGGCGGCGCGGTGCTGATCACCCTGGCGGCGTTGTACGGCGACGGCTGGCAGCTGGCCGGGGCGATCGTGTTCGGCATCTGCCTGCTGCTGCTTTACCTGGCCTCGACGCTGTACCACGCCATCCAGCATCCGATCGCCAAGGCACGGCTGAAGGTGTTCGACCACTGCGCGATTTATCTGCTGATTGCCGGCACCTACACCCCCTTCACCCTGATCGGCCTGCGTGGGCCGTGGGGCTGGGGGTTGTTCGCGGCGATCTGGCTGCTCGCCTTCGCCGGCATCGTGTTCAAGCTGTTCTTCACCGGCCGCTTCAAGCTGCTCTCGACCGCGATCTACATCGCCATGGGCTGGCTGGTGATCGTCGCGATCAAGCCGCTGCTGGGCGCACTGGATGGCTGGACCGTCGGCTGGTTGTTCGCCGGCGGCCTGTTCTACACGCTGGGCACGGTGTTCTACCACCGACCATCGCTACCCTACTCGCACGCGATCTGGCACCTGTTCGTGGTCGCCGGCAGCGTCTGCCATTACGTTGCGGTGATGGCGCAGGTGCTTCCGCCGGCCTGAGCCTGCGCCTATGCGTGGCGGATGTACTGCTGCAACTGATCCAGTTCCAGTTGCTGGTCCTCGATCACCGCTTTGACCAGGTCGCCGATCGAGACCACGCCCAGCACCTGCCCCTTGTCCAGTACCGGCAGATGGCGGATGCGCTGGTTGGTGACGATCTGCATGCACTGGTCGGCGCTGTCGTCGAGACCGACGCTGATCACGTCCGCGGTCATGATCGTGCGCACCGGCGTATCGGCTGAGGAGCGCCCCTGCAGCACGATCTTGCGGGCGTAATCGCGCTCGGACAGGATGCCGATCAGACGTCCGCCCTCGATCACCAGTACCGCGCCGATCCGTTTCTCGGCCATCAACCGGATCGCATCGATCACCGGCACGTCCGGGCCGATCGCAAAGACCTCAGGCGCTTTCGCTTCGAGCAGTTGCCGTACGGTGCGCATGGCCGTCTCCTTCTGCTGGGGTCCGGGTCGAGGATACTCCAGCCGCCGGTTGCCAACTGTCGACAAGGTACAGCGGGCGCTGCTTGGACTCGTCATAGAGCCGGCCCAGGTACTCGCCGATCACGCCCAGGGCGATCAGCTGCACGCCACCGAGGAACAGGATCACCGCCATCATCGTCGGCCAGCCGGCGACCGGGTCGCTCCAGATCAGCGCCTTGACGATCACCCACAGCCCGTAGCCGAAGGCCACCAGCGCGGTCAGCAGGCCCAGGTAGGTCGCCAGCCGCAGCGGCGCGGTCGTGAAGCTGGTGATGCCTTCCAGCGCCAGGTTCCACAGCCGCCAGAAATTGAACTTGCTGCGGCCGGCCGCGCGCGGCTCACGGTGGTACGGCACCGCGACGCGGTTGTAGCCGACCCAGCCGAACAGGCCCTTCATGAAGCGATGCCGCTCGCGCAGCTGTTGCAGCCCCGCCAGCGCACGCGGCGAGAGCAGGCGGAAATCGCCGGTGTCGGCCGGAATCGGCGTCTTCGACAAGCGCCCGATCACCCGGTAGAACGCGTGCGCGGTGGTGCGCTTGAGCCAGCCCTCGCCCTCGCGTTCCAAGCGCGTGCCGTGGACGTCGTCGTAGCCTTCGCGCCATTTGGCGACGAACTGCGGAATCAGCTCCGGCGGGTCTTGACCATCGGCATCCAGGATCAGCGCGGCGCCGGCTTCGATCCGGTCCAGTCCCGCCGTCAACGCCAGTTCCTTGCCGAAATTGCGCGACAGCCGCAGCAATGCGATGCACCGGTCGGCCGCGGCCAGTTCCTGCAGCACGGCCCAGGTCGCGTCGCTGCTGCCGTCGTCGATGTAGAGCACCTGACTGTCCACGCCCTGCCCGACGGCCATGCCATCGAGCACCGCGGCAATGCGCGGCTGCAGCAGCGGCAGGCTGTCGGCCTCGTTATAGGCGGCGACGACAACAGTAAGGCGATCCCGATCCATGGCGGAATAGTAGCGGTTCATCCAGCCGGATTACCCCGTCCGCGTTCAATCGATCTGCTTGAGGTAGCCGCTGCCGCCGATGTACCGCATCTGTCGCTGGATCGCATTGGCGCGGCGCTGCACGTAGGGACCAGGCCGGGCGATGCTGTAGCGGCGCGGGCTCGGCAGCACCGCCGCCATGCGCGCGGCTTGCGCCGGCGTGAGGCGGTCGGCGTCCTTGTGGAAGTAGGTGCGCGCGGCCGCCTGCGCGCCGTACACGCCGTCGCCGAACTCGGCGATGTTGGCGTAGACCTCGATGATCCGGTGCTTCGGCCACAGCGCCTCGATCAGTACCGTGTACCAGGCCTCGATGCCCTTGCGCACCCAGCTGCGGCCGCTCCACAGGAACAGGTTCTTCGCCGTCTGCTGGCTGATGGTGCTGCCGCCGCGCACCTTGCGGCCACGGGCGTTGTTCTTGCGCGCCTTCTCGATGGCCTTGAGGTCGAAGCCGAAATGCTCGGCGAAGTTCTGGTCCTCGGATGCCACCAGCGCCACCGGCACGTTAGCCGACATCTCGTCGAGGTCGCGCCAGTCGTAGGCGATGCGAAAGCGCCAGTCGCCGTCGCCCCAGGCCTCCAGTTGCCGCGACACCATGAAGGCACTGAAGGGCGGGTCGAAAAAGCGCAATGCCGCCACCTGCAGCACCGTCGCCGCCAGGAACAGCAGTGGCAATGCCAGCAACCAGCGGAACCAGCGGCCGCCCCGCCTTTTCGCGCCCGTGCTTGGCGGTTGAATCGCCCTATCGGTCATACTTCGTGAGCGCCCCGAGCGCAATTCCAGTCCCTACATGCTGATGGCTAGCCCGCGTTATGCCAAGCGACCACCCCGAGCACAGCCCCTCCCTCGACGCCCTGGTCGCACGCGCCCGCACGGCGCAATCCGGCAGTGCGACCAATGCGGGCTGGCAGCAGGTACTCGATATCGCGCCGCATCATCCCGAAGCGCTCTATCAACTGGGCTGGGCGGCCCTGTCGGGCGGCAACCTGCCCGATGCCGAAAGTTACCTGCAGCGTGCCGCCGCCGCCGCGCCGAATGCTTCCATCATCCACGCCACGCTGGCACGAGTGCTGAAGCTGCGTGGCCATGCCGAACAGGCGATCGCGGCACTCGACCGCGCCATCGCCACCGATCCCATGGCCTGGGGTGCCCGCTTCGAGAAAGGCGAAGTGCTCGACTCACTGGGCCGAAAGCGCGCGGCGGCGATGGCCTGGGCCGGTGCGCTGTCGACCATTCCCGACGCCCACGCCAAGCTGCCGGAGGTCCAGGACCTGATGACCCGCGCCCTGGCGGCGGTGAGGGCCGACCGCAGCCAGCTCGGCGACCACCTGCGCGGGCGCGTCGACGATCTGCGCACGCAGGCCGACACCAGCGAGCGCCGCCGCTTCGACCACTGCCTGGCGATGCTGGAGGGCCGCCGCTCGGCGGTCTGGCCGCGGCCGCAGACCTTGGCGTACCCGGGCCTCCCGGCGATCCCGTTTTTCGAACGCGACGAGTTCGACTGGGTGCCGCGGATCGAGGAAGCCTTCGCCGACACGCTGCACGAGCTCCGTGGCGTACTGACGCAGGACGCCCCCGGCTTCGAACCCTATGTGCAGACGAATGCCGGCGAACCGGCCAACCAGTTCGCCGCGCTCGACCACAACCTCGACTGGGGCGCGTACTTCCTCTGGAAGCACGGCCACCGCATCGATGCCCATTGCCGGCAGTGCCCGAAGACCGAAGCGATGCTGGCCGCGGCACCGCAGGTCATGATTCCCGACCGCGCGCCGGTGGCGTTCTTCTCGGCATTGAAGCCGCGCACGCATATCCCGCCCCACCATGGCGCCACCAACACGCGCCTCACCGTCCACCTGCCGCTGATCGTTCCCGAGCACTGCGCGTTGCGGGTCGGCGACGAAACCCGCGGTTGGGAGCCCGGCAAGCTGCTGATCTTCGACGACACCTTCGAGCACGAGGCCTGGAACCGCAGCGATGCGTTGCGCGTGGTGCTGATCTTCGACGTCTGGCACCCCATGCTGAGCCCGCTGGAACGTGAACTGGTCACCCAGTTGGTCCAGGGCATGCTTGATTTCTACCGCAACGATGCCGATCTGGGTGAACTATGACGAACGATTCCGACACCCTGACCCGTTTCCTGATCGAAGGCGCCGGCGTGCGCGGCGTGCGCGTGCACCTGCACGATACCTGGCAGCAGATCCGCGAGCGCAGCGAATACCCGCCGGCCGCCGCCGAGCTGCTCGGCGAGGCCGCCGCGGCCGCGGCACTGTTCACAGGCCATGCCAAGGTCAACGGACGCCTGTCGGTGCAATTGCGCGGCGACGGTGCCCTGCGCACCCTGTTCGCCGAATGCACCGCCGCCGGCACCCTGCGCGGCATCGCCCAACTGGCGGACGAGGGCACGGTCTCGCGCGACCTGCGCGCGCTCGGCCCGGACGCGGTGCTGGCGATCACGATCGAGAACCCGTCCGTCGACGGCCGCGATCCAGTGCGCTACCAGGGGCTGGTCGCGCTCGAATCCGACTCGCTCTCGGGCGCCTTCGAGGACTACTTCCGTCAGTCCGAGCAGCTCCCGACCCGGTTGCTGCTGGCCGCCGACGAACGGCAGGCCGCGGGACTGATGCTGCAGAAGCTTCCGGGCGATCATGGCGACGAGGACGGATGGGCCCGGGCCGGGGCGCTTTTTGACACGCTGAACACACGCGAACTGTTGCAGTGCAGTTCGGACGACCTGCTGGTCCGGCTGTTCCACGAGGACGGCGTGCAGGTACTGGGGGGCAAACCGCTGCGGTTCGCCTGCTCGTGCTCGCGCGAACGGGTCCAGGCCATGCTGGTGTCGCTCGGACCGGCCGAGGCGGAAGCGGCGGTGGCTGCGGCCGGTGGCGAGGCCAAGGTCCGTTGCGAGTTTTGCGGACACAGTTATCGATTCGGGGCGGAGGAAGTCGCTAGTTTGTTCACCACGGCAGCGGCCGAAATGGCCGCCCCGGAGCGCTTGCAGTAGAGGCCTGGCGCCACCGCCTCAATTGTTAAATAAACATAAACGCTCTATAGTCGCGACCTCACGGATAGGGGAACTCCGCCGGCATCGCCCGGTCGTATCGTCACCATGCACTCGCGCCTGCTACGACTGCCGCTTGCCCTGATGCTCGCCCTTGGCGTGGCCCCGGGCGTGCATGCGCAATCGACGGGGAGCCGCGGTGACACCACCTATCTGCCGGTCTGGAACCAGAGCAACGGCAAGCTCGAATACCTGCTGCAGCTGCAGCCGAGCAATGTCCCGGTCGCCGGCGCACGCTGGCGTGTCGGCAGCAATTCGCTGGATGCCGCCTTCGGCCTCGATGCCGGCGACACCCTCGGCCTGGTCTGCGACCGCAAGACCGGCCTGGCCGGGACGATCGGCAACCTCGCCGATCACTGCATGCTGGCCGCGCTCGACCAGGACGACGACCAAGGCAGTCGCCAGGCCATCGCCGGCGCCAGCCTGACCCGCGGCGGCAGTAAGATCGGCCTGGCCGTCGGCACCGGCCGTGACACCCTGCCCGCCTGGCTGAGCCCGAACAACAAGCCCAGCAAGGTCGACCAGAACACCCTCACGGTCTACGGTCAGAAGAACATCGGCCGCGAAGCCACCGTTTCCATCGGCGGCACGTGGGCGCGCGCGCGCCTGATCCCGGCCAGCGAAGTTCCGGCCCTGGCCGACCGCTGGAGCAGCAAGAGCATCACCCTGGGGGCCGACTTCGGCAATTTCGGCGCAAATATCATAGGCCGCGTGGTCGACACCCCAGGCGAGCCGGGCCAGTGGGAAGGCCTCGGCGTCGGCCTGACCTGGCGCACCCCCTGGAGCGGCCAGCTGACCGTCGGCGCCGAAAACCTCGTCACCCGCGGCAAGAACCCCTTCTCGCCCAGCAGCAGCGACAAGGACGAGGGCACCGTGCCTTACGTCCGCTACGAACAAGACCTCTAAACTCTTGTTTCATCGGCCTTTTGTGGCCGTCTCTCTTCCGCCAGCCGCCCTTTGCGAACCCGTTTCGCAGAGGGCGTCAGCGTGCGTATTAACAACACTTTAATTCTTCCCGGCACAGGGCTACTATCGCCCTGACCTTGCCGAATTTGGCGCCTAAATTGACGCCACCGGCCTGGTTCCATTGGGGAACACCCAAGACTGACTTGGAGAGAGAGAGATGACCTTGAAGACCACCAAGCTCCGCGACGCGATCGTGTTCGCGTTGTGCGTGAGCGCAACCACCGTGGCCGGTACCGGCCTTGCGTTCGCGCAGGAAACGCCGGCCCCGGCAGCACAGGAAACACCGGCACCCGCCGCACAAGCCACCGATGAAGCCACCACCCTTGACCGCATCCAGGTCACCGGCAGCCGCATCGCCATCCCAGGCTTGACCACCACCAGTCCGGTCATGACCGTCGAACGTCAGGACATCGACCGCGCTCAGCCGGTCTCGGCCGAGGACTTCCTGAAGCAGCAACCCAGCGCCGTCCCGGCCATGGGCTCGGGCATGAACAACGGCACCGCCGGCGCCGCGACCCTCGATCTGCGCGGCCTGGGTCCGAACCGCACGCTGGTGTTGGTCGACGGTCGTCGCATCGTGCCGTTCGACCTCAACGGCATCGTCGATACCAACGTGATCCCGGTGGCGCTGCTGCAGAGCGTCGACCTGGTCACCGGCGGTGCGTCGGCGGTGTACGGTGCCGACGCCATTTCCGGTGTCGCCAACTTCATCCTGCGTCGCGACTTTGAAGGCCTTCAGGTCGACTCGTTCTATGGCCAGTCGAGCAACAACGACGCCGCCAAGCGCCGTACTGACGTCACCGTGGGTGCAGGCTTTGACGACGGCCGCGGCAATGTCGTGCTGAGCATCGGCCATTCCGAACAGGATCCTCTGACCCAGGGCGAGCGTCCGTACGGCGTGTTCTCACGCTCCTCGACCAGTGGCAACCCGCAAGGCTCGGGTACTGCGGTTCCCGCCAATGTCTTCGGCGAGTTCGAGGTGGGCGGCACACCGCTCCCAGACGGCACGTTCGGTGGTCCTCTGGCATCGTTCAACTTCAATCCACCCAACTACTACCAGACCGGGCTGGACCGCTACCAGGCCACGGCGCTGGGTCGCTACGAGATCACCGACAAGGCAGAGGCTTACGCCCAGTTGCTGTACACCCGCTCGGACGTGGAGTCCCAACTAGCGGCCAGCGGTACGTTCCTCAACACCTATGGCGTGCCGATCGGCAACCCGTACCTTACCGACGCTGCCCGCGCGCAGCTCTGTGGCGACCGGGCAGGCTTGCAGGCCTCGATACTCCAGAGTCTGATTGATGGTGGCATGGATCCTGCGGAAGCACAGGCTCAAGCACAGGCGCAAGCTCCACTCATCACCAACTGCGCCGCGGGCAGCACCGAGGAAGTCAATCTGGCCATTGGTCGCCGTATGACCGAACTGGGCACCCGCCTCAATGACTTCCACAACAAGACCTATCAGTTCACCGTCGGTCTGCGCGGCGACCTGAGCGACCACTGGCGTTACGACACCTACTGGTCGCACGGTGAATCCGACCAGGTGCAGACGCGTACCAACTGGGGTTCGAACGCCAAAGTGCAGCAGGCCCTGCGTGCGATCAGCACGACCGAGTGCCTGAACACCGCACAGGACTGCGTGCCGTTGAACCTGTTCGGGCCTGAAGGTTCGATCACGCCCGCAATGGTCGACTTCATCAACCAGGGCGCTATCTTGCTGCAAGGCGTGCGCCAGGATGTGTTCTCGGCCTCAGTCTCCGGTGACCTCGGCGACGGCTTCAAGAGCCCCTGGGCCGACTACCCGATCGGCCTGGTGTTCGGTGTCGAACACCGTGACGCCAACGCATTCAACCGCTCGGACTCGGCCAGTGTGGCCGGTGACGTACTGGGTGCCGGCGGCGCTTCGCCTGACCTGGACGGTTCCTTCACCCTGAAGGAAGCCTACACCGAGTTCCTGGTGCCGATCCTCAGCGACCTGCCGGGCGCCTACGCCCTGAACTTCGAAGGTGGTTACCGTTACTCGAAGTTCGCGGTGGGCAACGCGTCCTCACAGGATTACGGCACCTGGAAGGCGGGTCTGGACTGGGCGCCGATCGAAAGCTTGCGTTTCCGCGGCATGTTCCAGCACGCGACCCGCGCACCGAACATCAACGAGCTGTTCTTCCCAGCGACCACGGGACTGGACAACCGCGCGGACGATCCTTGTGCGGATGACGGCCTCAACCCCGCCAACAACAATGTTGCCGGCACCCTCGAGAACCTCTGCGTCCAGCAAGGCGTACCCGGCTTCCTCATCGGCGGCACCCCCGGAGACGATACCGATGATGGCCTTCAGGAGCCCTCGGCCGGCCAGATCAACGCGCTGTTCGGCGGAGACCTGACCCTCAAGCCCGAGGAAGCGGACACCCAGACCATCGGCCTGGTATGGACGCCCTCCTTTGGTGGCAACGAGTTCGCGGTTACCCTCGATTACTGGAAGATCGAGATGGAGGACACGATCACCGGCTTCACAACCGATGACTTCTTCGAGAACTGCTACGACGCCGCCAAGAACCCCGGCCTGAGCATCAACAACTTCTTCTGCGCCAACATGGGACGCAATCCGCTGAACGGTTCGTTCAACGGTGTCGAATCCATCGGTCCGGACGAACGCTCGAAGAACCTCGGCACCCTGTCGACGGATGGCTTCGACCTCGGCTTGCGTTACGGCTTCGAGATGGGCAGCTGGGGTCGCCTGGACCTGGCATTCGATGGCACCCACGTGCGCAGCAGCAAGTTCAAGGCTACGGACGTGTCCACGGAACACGAGTGCGCAGGCTTCTACAGCGTCGCCTGCGGCAACCTGACCTTCAAAAACCGGTTTAACCAGCGCACCGTCTGGTCGATCAACGACTTCGATATCGGCCTCAACTGGCGCTACATGAGCTCGATGGAAGTGGAACCTGGTGCCGGCAACTTCTTCGCTCCGTACCGCCAGATCGATGCGTACAACTACTTCGATCTGTCGTTCGGCTGGAAGGCGCCGTTCAATGCCAAGTTCACGCTCACCGTCAACAACATCGCCGACAAGGATCCGCCGATCGTCGGCAATACCATCGGCTCGACCAGCCAGAACAGCGGCAATACCTTCCCGCAGGTCTACGACGTGCTGGGCCGGTTCTACACGCTGGGCGTGTCGATGAAGTTCTAAGACTCAGCAATCCGTGTCATTTGAGAGGCGGGCTACGGCCCGCCTCTTTTTTTGCTTTGGGGCTGTAGTAGATAAGTCTAGATTCCAGCCCACTCCTTCAGCGTTTTGAGTTGTTGTTTGTGGGTTCCGTAGTTGAAGCGGAACTCGCATTCCTTGAGGAACAACGGGAAGCTCTGCTTGGAGCGCCGTTGTATTTGCGCAGTATGCGCTTGGCCTGGTTCCAGAAGTTCTCGATGCCATTGATGTGGTTTCGGCCACAGGCGAATTCTCTGGAATGGTTGATGCGCACGTGGTGGAACTGACTGACGTCCAGAGCGTCGTAGCTGCCGAAGCTGTCGGTGTAGACCACGCTGTCCGGGGCGATTTTCCGCTGGATTACAGGCATCAGCGTGGCAGTCCTGGCGTTGTCCACCACCTTGGCGTAGACCTTGCCGCCACGCTTGAGCAGGCCGAACACGACGGTAATCCCCCCGCCAGTTAGCTGACGCCATAGGTGGAATTTTCTCGTAGTCTTTCCCGAGGAGGTTCCATGAAGCAGTCCCGCTTTACCGACAGCCAGGTCATCGCCGTGCTCCACCAAGGCCAATTGGTCGGCAATCCGCTGGCGCAGCTTGCGGTAGTAGAGCGCAGTGGTGTTGGGCTGAAGCCCCAGCACTGGCCGCCGAACGCGCGGTTACTTCGAGCACGAAGAACTCGACCAGCTTGGATTGCAGCTTTAGGCTTAATTTGCAGCGGCTCAGGCCCATTCCATCAGCTTAAACCCGGCCTTATCTACGACAGCTCCTTTGCTTTTTTCGGTGGTCGAGCTGCACATGACCGAGGAGGAGCTGCGCGGACTTGAGCACACACAGCGTCATTGACCTCACACCCTGACCAAGCGCGGAGCGCGGTTACCCAGTACCAGACGACTCAATCCAACTGCAGCGTCGCGTCGCCCGAGAACGTCTCGATCGTGATGTCGCCGTCGCCGTTGCCGTAGCGGTGCTCGAAGCTCGAGCCCGGGCCGTGCTTGGGGCGGATGACCTGGGCGTCGGGGGCTGTGAGGTCGCCGCTGAAGCTCTCGCCGCGCACGTTGGCGGACAGGTCGCGCGGCAGGGCCAGGTGCAGGTCGCCGCTGACTGTCTCCAGCGAGATTCGGCCATTGTTGGTCAGGGCGGTGGTGATGCTGATGTCGCCGGAGACAGACGAGCCGGTCAGCTTGTGCAGGCGGCTTTCGAGCACCGCCACATCGATGCGCCCCGACACGGTCTCGACATCGACCTCGCCATCGAGGCGGCCACGCAGGTTGAGGTCGCCGCTCACCGACTCGGCGCTGACCCGGCGGCTGTTGAGGGTGAGCTGCAGGTCGCCGCTGACACTGTCGACACTGGCCTCCTGCGGCGCGGCGGCGACGATGACATCGCCGCTGACGCTGTCGATCGACAGCTCATTGGAGGCGACACCGAGCACGTTGACATCGGCCGAGACCGAATCGATCTCCAGGTCCGCGCGCAGCGGCACCATCAGGCGCAATTCGGTCGGCTCGCTTTTGTCACTGCCGCCGAACAGGCCCATGCTGCCGCCCCGGTTCGGGTACTTGACCCGGATGGTGAGGCGCTGCTGATCGCCTTCGATCTCCAGCTTCTCGACGCCGTTGCCGAGGACGCCTTCGATCTTCACCTCCGGGCGGTCCCAGGCACGCACGTCGATGCTGCCCTTGAGGTTGTCGATCTCGACATGGCCGCGCGGGTCCAGTGGATGGGTCTGGTTGATCGGCGTGCCGGCGAATGCCGCCGGAACGGCCAGCAGGGCCAAGCCGAGGGTGAGACCGTGGATGTGGACGCGGGTCATGGAGGTCCTCCGAAAAATCAGGTGTAGGCAATGCGCTGGGTCAGCGCGAGTCGTCGGGCATAGGTGCGGCGCAGTTGCTCCAGCAACAGGCGCGAGTTGGGGTCGTGGGCCAGCGCATCGAGGATCAGCGTGGCATTGCGGTCGAGTTCGTCGAAGGCCGGCTGCAACACCGCCGGTGTCTGCGTCGGGGCCATCTCCTGGATCGCGGCCTGGTAGTGGCGCTGCATGCCATCCGCCTCGCGTTGCACCAGGGTCACCGGACGGGCGCTGTCGACATCGCCACCGGCCCCGCGCCACACGCCGGCAACGCCGAGCGCAAGCACCAGCGTCGCCGCCAACGCGGCCGGCACCCGCCAGGGCCGCGAACGGCGTACGGGCACCGGCTGCGACGGCAGGCGTGCGGCGATCGCCGGCCACAGGTCCTGCGACGGCGCGACATCGCCACGCAGCGCGCGCAGCTGCCAGCGCAGCGCAGCGGGCAGCGCCTGATCGGGGCCATCGGGATGGATGTCGTGGGTGTTCATATCGCTCCTCCTAGCCGCGCTCGCAACAGGCCGCGCGCGCGGTGCAACTGTGCCTTGGAACTGCCGACCGCCATGCCCAGTTCAGCGGCGATCTCCTCATGCTTCCAGCCTTCGACGTCGTACAGCACCAGCACCGCGCGGGCACGCGGCGGCAGGCTGGCGACGGCGCGCTCCAGGTCCATGGACAGGGCCGTGGTGTGCCCGGCCGAATCGGCGCTGCCGATCAGCTCGAACACGTCCTCATCGCCGTCGTCCTGTGGGCGGCTGCGGCGGCTGCGCAGTTCCATCAACGCGGTATTGACCGCCAACCGGTGCAGCCAGGTCGAGAACGCCGACTCGAACCGGAACGCCGGTAGCGCCTGCCAGGCCCGCACGAAGGCTTCCTGGGTCAAGTCCTCGGCGCGTGCGCCGTGCCCGCCCACCAAGCGGGCAATCACGCCGTGCACACGACCGGCGTGGCGCCGGTACAGGGCCTCGAACGCGGCCACCTCGCCACGCGCCGCCGCGCCGACCGTGGCACGCTCGTCCAACGTGTCGTCAGCCGCGGCAGCGGTATCGGGCAGGTAGTCGGTCACGGCGGTCAGCATAGTCATTACGATGCGCCGCCGTGCCTACGGGTTTAAGGCGTGCCGGAGGGGTGGCACGCCAGTTGGCCGGTCAGGCCAGCGACGCGGCGATGCGCTGCTGTTCGTCCTTGAGCGCCTGCGGCATGCGCGGGCCGTACTCGTCGAGGTAGTCGCCGATGCTGGCGAACTCGGCCTGCCAGCCGGCGTGGTCGAAGCCGAACAGCTTGGCGCGGCCTTCCTCGTTCAGCGTGACACCGTCGAGGTTGAGGTCGCCCTCGGCCGGCAGGTGGCCGATCGGGGTTTCGACCGCGGCGGCCTCGCCCTTGACGCGGCCGATCATCCACTCCAGCACGCGCAGGTTGTCGCCGAAGCCCGGCCACAGGAATTTGCCATCGTCGCCCTTGCGGAACCAGTTGACGTGGAAAATCTTCGGAAGATCCGCCTTCGGCAGCTTGGCGTCATCGTGGTCGAACGACAGCCAGTGGCTGAAGTAGTCGGCGAAGTTGTAGCCACAGAACGGCTTCATCGCCATCGGGTCGCGGCGCATCACGCCGACCGCGCCGGTGGCGGCGGCGGTGGTTTCCGAGCCCATCGCGGCGCCGACCAGCACGCCGTGGGTCCAGTCGCGCGCCTCGAACACCAGCGGCACCAGCGAGGCGCGGCGGCCGCCGAACACGATCGCCGAGATCGGCACGCCCTGCGCGTCCTCGGCCTTGGCCGAGTAGCTCGGGCACTGCTTGGCCGAGACGGTGAAGCGCGAGTTCGGGTGCGCGGCCGGGCCCTTGGCGGCGTCGAACGGGTTGCCGCGCCAGTCGGTGACCGCGGTCTGGCCGTCGTCGAGGCCTTCCCACCACGGCTGGTTGTCGGCGGTGACACCGACGTTGGTGAAGATGGTGTCGTGCTGGATCGAGGCCAGCGCGTTCGGGTTGGACTTGGCCGAGGTGCCCGGGGCGACGCCGAAGAAGCCGGCCTCCGGGTTGATCGCGTACAAGCGGCCGTCGCTGCCCGGGCGCATCCAGCAGATGTCGTCGCCGATGGTCCACACCTTCCAGCCGGCGTTGCGGTAGCCCTCCGGCGGGATCAGCATCGCCAGGTTGGTCTTGCCGCAGGCCGACGGAAATGCGGCCGCGACGTAATGGGTCTCGCCCTGCGGGTTCTCGATGCCCAGGATCAGCATGTGCTCGGCCAGCCAGCCTTCGCTGCGCGCCTGGTGCGAGGCGATGCGCAGGGCGTGGCACTTCTTGCCGAGCAGGGCGTTGCCGCCGTAGCCGGAGCCGAACGACTGGATCGTCAGTTCCTCGGGGAAATGCATGATGAAACGGCGCTCGGGGTCGAGCTCGCCGATCGAGTGCAGGCCTTTCACAAACGAACCTTCACGCTCGATCCGTGCCAGCGCCGGCGCGCCCATGCGGGTCATGATGCGCATGTTGGCGACCACGTACGGGCTGTCGGTGATCTCCACGCCGCAGCGCGACAGCGGCGAGTCGATCGGGCCCATGCAGTACGGGATCACGTACATCGTGCGACCCTGCATGCAGCCGTCGAACAGCGCGTCCATCTTGGCGTGCGCATCAAGCGGGGCCATCCAGTGGTTGTTCGGACCGGCATCGTCCTTGTGCGCGGTGCAGACGAAGGTCAGGTGCTCGACACGGGCAACATCGTCCGGATGCGAGCGGTGCAGGTAGCTGTTCGGGTGGCTCTGCTCGTTGAGCTGGATCAGGGTGCCGTCGGCCTGCATCTGCGCGATCAGCGCGGCGTTCTCGGCGTCGCTGCCGTCGCACCAGTGGATCGCATCAGGTCTGGTCAGCGCGGCGACTTCGGCAACCCACGCATTCAACGCGGCCAGCTGGCTACCTTGGCTCCCCGGCGCGATGGCAGGTTTCGAGACCTCGTGCTTCGAGACATCGTGGGAAATGGCATTCACGGCAAACATCCTCCAGCCCGGGCCGGCTGTAAGCAAAAGAAAATCAGGAAGACGGGATCAGCGTGGCCATCATGTGCTCGACATAGGCCTCGAATTCGTCGTGTTGCATGCGCGCCTGGTGCAGCTGCAGGTTGAGCTGCAGGAAGCCGACGTAAGCGGCGTAGAGCAGACGGGCGCGGTGCTGGGCGTCGGTGCGGTTCAAGCCGGCTTGGCGGAACGACGCGGTCAGGTAATCCATGCGGCGTTCGGAGACGCGGCCGATCACCGGCTGCACGGCGGGGTGGTCGAGCGCCTTGAGCAGCTCGGAATAGATGACGTGCGACTTGAACTCGTGCGCGACCAGGTTGAACAGAGCACGCAGGCGTTCGCGCGGGTCGGAGATCGGTTCGAGCTGGCCAAACACGGTCTCCTGTTCGACCTTCTCCCAGCGCTCCAGCGCGGCGACCAGCAGTGCGTCGCGCGATGGGAAGTGCCAATAGAAGCTGCCCTTGGTCACGCCGAGGCGGCGCGCCAGCGGCTCGACTGCCACCGCGGCCACGCCCTGCTCGGCGATCAGGTCGAGCGCGGCCTGCGCCCAATCGTCCGCACTGAGACGGCCGGTCCGCTCTGGACCGGTACGGGAGGGCTTGGTTTGCGCACTCTGGCTCATGGGCGACAAGTTTAACCATACGCCACCGGCGGGAACAGTATGCGCGATCATCGGGGCTGGCTGAACGTGGTTGACAGCGCCGGAACAGCTTACCATACTCGTGCGTATGTTGGATGCTTGATGCAGTCGTTTGAATGGCCCGGCCACCACACGCCTGACATCACACCTTCTCCATTAGCCTGTCGTCATCGCCGCATCGCCGCTGGAGCGTCGTCATGAGTATCGCGATTCCGTTTATTGCCTTCCTGCTGATCGGCGCGATCGCCGCCTACCACCGGCTGCGCCTGCCGGTCTGGGCGGCGTTGACCGCGACCGTGCTGGTCGCCTGCTGGCTGCTCGGCGCCAGCGGCGCGGCCACCGTCGCCGCCGGCGTGGTCACCGCGCTGATCGCGGTGCCGCTGCTGCTGCCGCAGATCCGTCTGCCGTTCATCACCAAGCCGCTGCTGGGCTTCTACACCAAGATCCTGCCGCCGCTGTCTGAAACCGAGCGCGTCGCACTGGAAGCCGGCACGGTCGGCTGGGAAGGCCAGCTGTTCTCCGGCAAGCCCGACTGGGACGTGCTGCACCACCAGCCCAAGCCGACGCTGCGCGCCGACGAGCAGGCCTTCCTCGACGGCCCGGTCGAAGAGCTGTGCAAGATGATCAACGACTGGCAGATCACCCACGTCGACGCCGACCTGTCGCCGGCGCTGTGGGACTTCATCAAGAAGAACAAGTTCTTCGGCATGATCGTGCCGAAGGAGTACGGCGGTCTGGGCTTCACCGCACTGGGCAACCACAAGGTGATCCAGAAACTGGCGTCGATCTCCTCGGTGGTCAGCTCCACCGTCGGCGTACCGAACTCGCTCGGTCCGGCCGAGCTGCTGATGCACTACGGCACCCAGGAACAGAAGGACCACTACCTGCCGCGCCTGGCCGACGGCCGTGAGGTGCCCTGCTTCGGCCTGACCGGTCCGTGGGCCGGCTCCGATGCCACCTCGATCCCCGACTTCGGCATCGTCACCACCGGCGAGTGGAACGGCGCGCGCGTGGTCGGCGTCAAGCTGACCTTCGACAAGCGTTACATCACCCTCGCCCCGGTCGCCTCGCTGATCGGCCTGGCCTTCCGCATGTACGACCCGGACGGCCTGATCGGCGACAAGCAGGACATCGGCATCACCCTGGCGCTGCTGCCGCGTGACACCGCCGGCGTCGAGATCGGCCGCCGCGCGATGCCGCTCAACAGCCCGTTCCAGAACGGCCCGATCCGCGGCAAGGACGTGTTCATCCCGCTGAGCCAACTGATCGGCGGCGAAGCCTACGCCGGCAAGGGCTGGCAGATGCTGGTGGAGTGCCTGTCGATCGGCCGCTCGATCACCCTGCCCTCCACCGCCAGCGGCGGCTCCAAGATGGGGGCGATCGCCACCGGCGCTTATGCCCGCATCCGCAAGCAGTTCGGCCTGTCGATCGGCCGCTTCGAGGGTGTCGAGGAGGCGCTGGCCCGCATCGGCGGCAACGCCTACACCATCAGTGCGCTGGCCGAGGCTTCGGCCGCGGCGGTCGCGCGCGGAGAACTGCCGGCGGTGCCGTCGACCATCTCCAAGTACCACTGCACCGAGATGGGCCGCGAAGTCGCCACCGACGTGATGGACATCCTCGGCGGCAAGGGCATCATCCTCGGCCCGCGCAACTTCGCCGGCCGCAACTGGCAGGCCGCGCCGATCATGATCACGGTCGAGGGCGCCAACATCATGACGCGCTCGCTGATGATCTTCGGCCAGGGCGCGATCCTGTGCCATCCGTGGGTGCTCAAGGAAATGAAGGCGACGACGCTGCCCGATCCGGACGAGCGCCTGCGCGAGTTCGACAAGAACCTGTTCGGCCACATCGGTTTCGCCATCTCGAATGCTGTCCGCGCTCTTTGGTTCGGCCTGAGCTCGGCCAAGCTCGGCGCCGCGCCGGGCGACGCCTACACGCGCCGCTACTACCGCAAGCTCAACCGCTATTCGGCGGCGCTGGCACTGTGCGCGGACACCTCGATGCTGCTGCTCGGCGGCAAGCTGAAATTCAAGGAGTCGCTGTCGGGGCGCCTGGGCGACGTGCTCAGCAACCTGTACATCGCCAGCGCCCTGCTCAAGCGTTACGAGGACGAGGGCCGCCCGGCCGCCGACCAGCCGCTGCTGGCGTGGTCGATCCACAACGCCACCTTCAAGATCGAGAAGGCGCTGTCTGGTGCGCTGCGCAACTTCCCATTTCGCCCGGTCGGCTGGCTGCTGTGGGCGCTGGTGTTCCCGCTCGGTCGCCGCGCGCAGTACCCCAGCGACCGCCTTGGCCACAAGGTCGCTTCCTTGCTGATGTCGCCCAACGAGGCGCGTGACCGCCTTGCCGTCGGCGTGTTCACCACGCCGTGTGAGAACAACCCGGCCGGCCGCATCAACAGCTATCTGCCCAAGGCCATCCTGGCCGAGCCGGTGGAGCGCAAGTTCCTCAAGGCGCTCAAGAACAGCGACATCGAGGCGCACGATTTCGCTTCGCAGCTGGACGAGGGCGTGCGCGAGGGCTGGATCACCGCCGACGAGCGCAAGCAGCTGGAAGAGCTGCGCGTGATGACCATCGACGCGATCAGCGTTGACGACTTCGACGCGCAGGAGCTGCGCTCGGCCGGCTACCGGCATGACGCCGGTGCCGATCGCGCCGCGGCCTGAGGTCGCACCGAAGGGATCACCACGACGGCGGGCCAGACCCGCCGTCGTCGTTTCCAGCCTGTCGTCCGGGAGTTGCGCCGATGTCGGTTTCCGTACTGTCCCTGTATCGCCGACTGACCCGCTGGCCCGCCGGCCACTGGCTGTTCTCACGCGCGGTGTGCTTCAAGGCGCCGTACTTCGCCACGATCGCGCCACTCGTTGTGTCGCTGGCGCCCGGTCGCTGCGAGGTCCGCATCCACGACCGCCGTCGCGTCCACAACCACATCGGCACGGTGCATGCGATCGCACTGTGCAACCTGGCCGAACTCAGCGCCGGCATCATGACCGACGCGACGATCCCCGCGAGCATGCGCTGGATTCCCAAGGGCATGACCGTGGAATACCTGAAGAAGGCCGTCGGTACGCTGCACGGCGTCGCCACGCCGGACATCGCGGTGGTCGAGGCCGCCAACGGCTACGACCTGCCGGTCAGCGTCGCCGTCACCGACGCAGCGGGCGACACGGTGTTCCGTGCGCGCATCGCGATGTGGGTGTCACCGAAGCGATAGGCTGGGAGCACGATGCGGAGGCCGCAATGGCTGTCGCATTGCCGGGAAAACCCCTCGCTGCGCCCGGAATGACCGTTCAGACACCATGTGGCCGGACCGACAGTTCGCGCAGGCGCCGCTCGATAAAGCGGCGTTGTGGCTCCTGCCGGGTCAACGCCAACGCCCGTTCGTAGCCGGCACGCGCCGCCTCGAAGCGACCCAGCCGCCGGCACAACTCAGCCCGCGCCGAATGCGCCAGCGCGTACTGCTGCAACTCGTCGCGCGCGAGGATGGCGTCGATGAGCGCAAGACCGGCCTGCGGACCGTCGCGCATCGCCACAGCCGCGGCACGGTTGAGCTCAACCACCGGCGAAGGATCGGCGCGCAGCAGCAGGTCGTAGAGGGCCACGATCTGTGCCCAGTCGGTGTCGGCCGGCGTGGCCGCTTCGGCATGCACGGCGGCAATGGCCGCCTGCAGGCTGTAGGGCCCGAAACGGCGCGAGGCCAGCACACGCCGCACCAGCGCGACGCCCTCGTCGATGCGCTTGCGATCCCACAGACGCCGGTCCTGGTCGTCAAGCAAGACCAGTTCGCCTTCCTCGCTGACGCGCGCGTGACGGCGCGAGTCGTGCAACAGCATCAGGGCAAGCAGCCCCAGCACCTCCGGATCGGGCAACAGCTCCGCCAGCAGGCGCCCGATCCGGATGGACTCCATCGACAGGTCGTGACGGGTCACCGAGTCGCCGCTGGAAGCCGCATAGCCCTCGTTGAACACCAGGTAGACCACCTGCAGCACCGAATCCAGGCGCTGCGGCAGTTCGACGCGCGCGGGCACCCGGTATGGAATCTTCGCGTCGCGGATCTTGGCCTTGGCGCGGACGATGCGCTGGGCGACCGTCGGCGGCGTAACCAGGAAGGCGCGCGCGATTTCTTCGGTGGTCAGGTCGCACACCTCGCGCAGCGTCAACGCCACCTGCGCATCGGGCGGCAAGGCCGGATGGCAGCAGGTGAAGATCAGGCGCAACCGATCGTCTTCCAGTTCCTCATCGTTGGAATCGGCGCCTGTGTAGAGCTGCTCGGCGATGGCGGTCAGCGATGCGTCAAAACGCGCGCGGCGGCGCAGGCCGTCGATGGCACGGAAGCGCCCGGCCGAGACCAGCCAGGCCCGCGGCTGCGCGGGAACGCCTTCGCGTGGCCATTGTTCGATGGCGGCGCGAAAGGCATCGTGCAGCGCTTCTTCGGCCAGATCGAAATCGCCCAGCAGACGGATCAGCGTGGCCAGCACGCGACGCGACTGACTGCGGTACAGCGTTTCGACCTGTGCGCGGATCGCGTCGGCGTCGGCGGTGTCGAGCATTGCCGTTCAGGGCCTCTCGAACTCCAGCACCGGCCGCACCTCGATGCAGCCCAGCCGGGCCGAGGGGATCCGCGACATGACGGCCACGGCTTCATCAAGATCCTTGGCGTCGATCAGCATGAAGCCCCCGAGTTGCTCCTTGGTTTCCATATAGGGACCATCGGTAAGCGACGTCCGCCCGTCGCGTACGCGCAACAGCGTGGCCGAACGGGCCGGCTGCAGCGCTTCCCCGCCCAGCATCCGGCCGGCGCGCCGCAGGTCGTCGTCGACCGCGAAGTACTCCCCCAGCACCGAGTCGAACTCGCCCTTGGGCATGGCGTCGAACAGGCTTTCGTCGTCGTAGAACAGGCACAGGTATTTCATGGCGTCCTCCTGGTGGCGTTGGTTTGCTTGCCTGGTCGTCGTGAGGCGGGCTGGATCGACAGTCTCAGGCCGAGCGGGCCAGGCCGATCGTCCGGACCTCGATCGTGCCGTAACGCGCCACCGGGACCTTGGCGGCGATCTGCAGGGCATCGTTGAGGTCGCGCACGTCCAACAGCAGGAAGCCGCCCAGTTGCTCCTGCGTCTCGACGAACGGGCCGTCGGTGATCGACAGCCGGCCGTTTCGCACCCGCACGATGGTTGCCGACTCCGGCGGCAGCAGCGGATCCGCCGCAACCAGTACCCCGGCCTGGCGCAGTTGTTCGTCGAAGGCCTGCGATTCTTCGACCAGCGCATCGAGCTCGGATCCGGACAACGTGTCCATTCGCCCCTTCTCGAAGTGGACCAGGCACAGGTAGTTCATGACGCCTCCACGGCAATGACCTCTTGGTCGCATACCGGCTTGTCGATCCCGGGCACCGGGAATCGACAGCTCAGGCGAACAGGACCGCTACGACGACCAGCAGCGCCGCACGTACAGGAGGTGGCGGTGGTCCGGCACCTGGTGTTCGCGATACCGCACTCCATAGCGCCCTGCAAAACGAGGACGCGACATCTCACGATGCCGCGCCCGGAGTCTTGGTCACCAGCCCATCACTGTCGACCCTGCGCGCAAGCCGCCAGCCGATGCCCGCCGCGGCCAGCGCCGCCAACGCACTCAGCCCGGCGAAGCCCGCCGTCACCACGCCGAGCGAACGCAGCCCGTTCATGGCCACGGCGATGGCGGTATCGCCGAAGCGCCACACCGCCGTGTCCACGGCGTTCTGGCCCTTGTAGCGCACGCTGCGCGGCACGCGGGTGAACAGGCTGTGGCGTGCCGGTTCGGCCATGCCGTACGCCAGCCCGCGGCTGACGATCAGGGCAATCGCCACCGACGGCATCGAACCGATCAGCGGCGCGTGCGGGTCGGCGGAAAAAACCACCACCGCGAGCACGGCAATGCTCACCGTCGCCCAGACCAGGATCACGGCGCCGGGGCCTTTGCGTGGCAGCAACCAGCGCGTGAGCGTGATCTGGGTGATCGCCGTCAACGTATTGGCGGCCAGGTCGACATTAGCGGCGAAGCGCGTGCGCGAGACCGCATCGGTGAACGTGGCGCCGGAGTAATCGGCCACCAGCGCGTAGTTGACGGTGCCGATCCCGTCCGCAAGCAATAACAGCACCGCCATGCCACGCATGAACGGGTTGCCGAAGATCTGCTTGAGCCCGTCGAGCATGCCGCCACCGACGGCTGCCTCGTGCCCGGCATCGTGCCGTCGTGCGCCGTGGACACGCGCCCAGCGCCCCAGCAGCACGATGCAGGCCACGGCAATGCCCAGCAGCGATGCCGACACCACCAGCAATGGCGCCACGCCGATCACGTCGACCAGGCTGCGCGTCAAGATCGGACCGGTCACCGCCCCGGCGGTGCCGGCCACGGCGATGATCGGGAACAGCCGCCGGGATTGATCCTCGTTCCAGATGTCGGCCATGAAGCTCCAGAACACCGACACCACGAACAGGTTGAACACGCTCACCCAGACGAAGAACACCGTGCCCAGCGCACGCGGGCTCAGCAGGCCCTGGTGGGTGAACAAAGGGATGAAGGCCAACAGGCAGGCGATGAAGAAGCCGTATACCACCGGCACCACGACCCGGCGCGGATAGCGGGCCACCAGGCCGGCAAACACCGGCGTCAAGGCCAGGGTGGCGACGAAGGTGGCGGCATAGAACCAGGGCAGCTGGGTCGAACCGACCGCGGCCAAGAGCTGCTCGCGCACCGGCCGGATCACGTAATACGCCGCCAGGATGCAAAAGAAGTAGGTAAACGACAGGATGACCGCGTTCCACTCGCCGCCGTGGACACGTCCCGCCGGCGTGCTTTCGTCGTGGCTCGCGGTCATTCGACCTGCTCCGATACGGGTGCCGGCACGGTAGCCGATCGTGCCTGCCGTCGCCACCGCGGTAAAGCCGCAATGGCACTGACGGGAGCATTTGCTCTAATGGCGGCGCTTACGGTCGGCCGGCCGCAGGCAGCAACGTTCCGGACGGGTCAGGGCGCAAAACAGACGTGTACGACTACATCATCATCGGGGCCGGCTCGGCCGGCTGCGTGCTTGCCAATCGCCTGTCCGAAGACCCCAGCGTCAAGGTGCTGCTGCTCGAAGCGGGCCCGCGCGATCGCAACCCCTTCATCCACATGCCCGCCGGATTGGCCAAACTGGTCACCGCGAAGCGGGTCAACTGGGATTACGTCACCGCGCCGGAGCCACAACTCAACGGCCGCACGCTGTGGTGGCCGCGCGGCAAGGTGCTGGGTGGCTCCAGTTCGATCAACGCGATGTGCTACACCCGCGGCGTGCCCAGTGACTACGACGGCTGGGCCGCGCAGGGCGCCGTCGGCTGGGACTGGGCCAGCGTGTTGCCGTACTTCAAGCGCAACGAACGCAACGAGCGCGGCGGTGACGCCCTGCACGGCAACCAGGGGCCGCTGTACGTGGCCGACCTGCGCTACAGCAACCCGCTGTCGCACGCCTTCATCCAGGCCGGCACCCAGGCCGGCCATGCGCACAACCGCGACTTCAACGGTGCGCAGCAGCAGGGCTTCGGCCTGTACCAGGTCACCCAGAAAAACGGAGCGCGCTGCTCCAGCGCCGTGGCCTACCTCGACCCGGTACGCGAGCGCCACAACCTCACCATCGTCACCGGCGCCCACGTCAACCGCATCACCTTCGACGGCCCGGCCGGCGCCCGCCGCGCCAACGGCGTGGTCTTCAACTCACACGGCAAGTCCTACCACCAGCCCGCCGCGCGCGAGGTGCTGCTCAGCGGCGGCGCATTGAACTCGCCGCAGCTGCTGATGCTGTCCGGCATCGGCCCGGCCGCGCAGTTGCGCCGGCACGGCATCGAGGTCGTAACCGACGCATCGCAGGTCGGCGAAAACCTGCAGGACCACCTCGACATCTGCACGCTGCAGCACGCCACCCAGCGCATCACCTACGACCGCCTCAGTGACGCCAAGGTCGCCTTCGACTACTACCTGCGCGGCCACCGCGGCGCCGGCAGCAGCAACATCGCCGAGGCCGGTGCGTTCGTGCGCTCGCGTTTCGCCCCCGACGAACGTGCCGACATCCAGTTGCACTTCGTCCCGGCGATGCTCGACGACCACGGCCGCCATCGCCTCGCCGGCGACGGCTACACCGTGCATGCCTGCCTGCTGCGCCCGCGCAGCCGCGGCCGCCTCGTCCTCGCCAGCGGCCGTGCCGGCGACAAGATCCGCATCGAGGCCAACTACCTCAGCGATGCCGAGGGCTTCGACCTGAAGATGATGGTCGAGTGCGCCAAACTCTCGCGTGAGCTGCTCGCGCAGCCGGCCTTCGATGCCTACCGCGGCGCGCCGATCTTCCCGGCCCGCAACGACCTCGACGATGCCGGACTGGTCGAATTCATTCGCGCCAAGGCCGAAACCATCTACCACCCGATCGGCACCTGCCGCATGGGCGGCGACGAAGCCTCGGTGGTCGATCCGCAGCTGCGCGTGCGTGGCGTCGAGGGCCTGCGCGTGGTCGACGCATCGGTCATGCCCAACCTGATCGGCGGCAATACCAACGCGCCGACGATGATGATTGCCGAACGCGCTGCCGACCTGATCAGCGGGCGCATCTGATACGCCGGATGTGCCAACTCGCCGATATCGCATTGTTCCGACAAGCGGTGACCTCGTACCGAACCACCGTGCTTAACTCGCTATCGACACGGTGCTTTCAAAGCTGAACAGGTAGATCGTCAGAGCCAAGCGCAAAGATGATCACAAACCCAACAAAATCAGAAAGCTGAACGTGCTTTGTGCTCAAAAACCTGAGATCGGCGCTAGAATCCGACACATCTTCAGCAACATGCAGGCGCTGTGAGCGATGAAAGTCAACGCGAACGGGCGGTCACGTAATACCTGGCGCCTGGGGACCCTCGCGTTCCTGCTCACTCTAACCCTCGGCTCGACCGCGCAAACCACGTTGCGCTGGGAGACCCCGCAAACGGCGACCAGCCACACGGCAACGCCCTTGGGCGTCCACACGGCCACCGCGGTTGCACGCCCCACCACGATCCGCAACACACCACCGCTCGCCGCCGATTTCGACGTGCGGCAATTCGAGGCGATGGCACAGCAGTTGGTCGCCGACCAGCGCGTGCCGGGGCTGGCAATGGCGATCGTGCACAACGGCCGCGTGCTCAGCGCACGCGGTTTCGGCATCACCGACGTCAGCGCCGCACAGCCGGTCGACTCGCACACGGTGTTCCGGCTGGCGTCGCTGTCGAAAGGTTTCGCCGGCACCATGGCCGGGCTGCTGGTCAACGACGGCACCCTGCGCTGGGACAGCCGCCTCACCGACTACCTGCCGAACTTCCAGCTCGCCGATCCGTATGCCGCGCGCCAGATCACCGTCGCCGACCTGCTCAGCCACCGCGTCGGCCTGATCCACAACACCTACGACCGCGACCTCGAGCATCACGTCGACTACCGCACGCTGACGCAGAAGCTCGCCTACGCACCGCTGCGTTGCCAGCCGGGCACCTGCTACGGCTACCAGAACATCGCCTTCAGCCTGATCGGCGACATCGTGTTCGCCGCGACCGGCGACTTCTACAGCCAGGAAGTGCAGCGTCGCCTGTTCAAACCGCTCGGCATGAACGACGCCAGCCTGGGGCTCGAAGGCATCCAGGCCAGCCCGCGCTGGGCGCGCCCGCACGTGCGTGCGCGCGGCGGTTGGGCCTCGTTGATGCCCAAGGCAACCTACTACCAGTTGCCGCCGGCCGCCGGCGTCAACGCCAGCGCCAGCGACATGGCGCAGTGGTTGATCGCGCAGACCGGCCACCGCCCCGACGTGTTGCCGGCGCCGCTGCTGGCAACGCTGCATCAACCGCTGGTCGACACCCCCAGTGAACGGCGTGGCTCGGCCTGGCGCCGTGAGCGCGTCTCTTCCGCCGGCTACGCCTTGGGGTGGCGCGCTTACGATTACGCCGGCCACCGCCTGGTCTTCCACGGCGGCGCCGTGCAGGGCTATCGCGGACTGATCGCGATGCTGCCCGATCGCGACCTGGGCATCGCCCTGCTCTGGAACAGCGAAAGCGCGCTGCCGTCCGGCCTGCTGCCGACGATTCTCGATCGCGCCATCGGCCTGCCGGCGCAGCGCTGGCTCGACGTCGAGTTCGACGACCCGACACTGTATGTCGATGCCGCGCAGTCGCGACCCGGCACCGACCCGCCGGGCAGCAACGCCTCCGCCGCCAGCGCATCGCCGTACTGATCCGGCGAAAACGCAAAGCATCCAGCAGGCCGCGGCAACACCGCGGCCTGTTTCGTTAGCGCGTACGGTGGCGACACGTGGTTGGTGTGGCGCCCAACATGGGTGAGCTGTCCAGGCCCTTGGCGAAGCCGGCCTCGCCCTGCCGATTGCGCTCGGCCCAAGCCCGCGTGCCATCGCATGGCTGCCGTGCCGACCATTCAGCAATTGGATCACGCGCATGCCGGTCGCCTCCGGCGCCTGCACCTGCCGTTGCTCTCGGCGGTGCGCGACCGTGCCGCACATAAAAAAACTCTCCCCCCGCCTGGGCTGCGGGGAGAGAGCTGGATTACGGTACTCGGGGCTTTCTTAGATCATCGGTGCCGGGGTCGCCGGCATCGCGGTCACGGCCGGCTTCTTGGCGGCTCGCTTTTTGGCGGCCTTCTTCGCGGCCGGCTTCTTGGCGGCCTTCTTCGCGGCCTTCTTCACGGTCTTCTTGGCGCCAGCCTTCTTGGCAACCTTCTTCGCCGCCTTCTTGGCCGGACGCTTGGCTACCTTCTTGGCCGCCTTCTTGGCAGTCTTCTTGGCCGCCTTCTTAGCGGTCTTCTTGGCCGCCTTCTTGGCGGTCTTCTTGGCCGGACGCTTGGCTACTTTCTTGGCAGCCTTCTTGGCAGTCTTCTTCTTCGTCGCCTTCTTGGCGACCTTCTTCACGGCCTTCTTGGCGGCCTTCTTCACTGCCTTCTTCACTGCCTTCTTGGCAACCTTCTTCGCTGCCGTCTTCTTCTTGGCTACCTTCTTGGTCGCCTTCTTGGCGGCGGGTTTCTTCTTCGCAGCTTTCTTCATGGCCATGAGATGGCTCCTCGTCAGTGGTTGATCAGCGATCGATCAGTGGTCTTGCAGGTTTTAAAGCCCAGTTGAACCAGGGCCGCGGGAGTCGGACCCGCGTGCAGCCGCCGCCGCGCCAGGCGCGACGGAACGGATTGGGTACCCACCGTTTGCAGCGGGCAAACAAAAACCCAGCCTGCCGAAAGCGGACCGGGTTGGAGGGATGGAGACGTCGATGGTTTGGCGATTTGCGTTTTCGCGGAGGAAACGAATCCTGCGTCCACCGTTTTGACTGTCCGGGCGGAGGTCCGTTTTGTGCCACGAGTTGTCGCTTGATTTGTACTCACTCGCTTCCGCAGGAAACGTCTGCTGGGCGAAACCTAATCACGCTTTTTCAGGCTGTCAACAACTCCGCGATTTTTTTTTCAGCCGGTGCCCGCGGCTCGGCAACGGCATCGCCGTCCACAACCCCGGCTCACCACACCTCCGTAGTCGTGCAAGAACGACAACAGCAGCATCGCGAAATTTAAAAATCCCTTTTTTTAAGTACTTTCTTCAACAGGAATATCGACAGAACAGATGGAGCGCAGTCCCCGCGGAGTTGCCCTGGTTGCTCGTCGAAGCATCCGACCAGGTGCCGCAACGGCGAATTCGGCAACCGCAAAATGGCATGCCGATTTCGCGCCGCACAAGCCGATTTGCGCAAAAGTGCGCGAACTTTTTTTGCCGCGCATGGACACCAACACGATCCATTCGTGCAGTGCCTCATCCCTCTTGGGCGAGCGATGCGTGTTCGGCGAAGCACGCCGAGGCGCGTGCCGTTGTCCTGGCATTCCGGCGCCAGTGGCGTCGACACGCGGGTCGGAACACTCACCTTGCGTCGACATCGTCATGCCGACAACCCATGCGAGTCGCGCGGTGCCGCCGCCCGATTCGCTCGACGCAGCCGCCTCAGGCACGGTCAGAAGCCAGCCCCCAAAAAGCGACCGGCCGCACAAGGCGGCCGGTGGCGGACTACGAACGGAGGCGCGAAGACTCAGTGGTCGTCTTCTTCGAGCAGCTCGGCGTAGTCGTCGGGGGCCAGCAGCTCGTTGAGCTGTTCCGGCTCCTCGAGCTCGACGGTGAAGATCCAGCCCTCGCCGTAGGCGTCCTCGTTGATCGTTTCCGGCTTGTCCGACAACGCGGCGTTCACGGCGACGACCTTGCCCGAGATCGGTGCATAGACGTCGGAGGCAGCCTTGACCGACTCGACCACGGCGCAGGCGGTACCGGCCTCGACGCGGTCGCCAACGTTCGGCAATTCGACATAGACCAGGTCGCCGAGCAGGCCTTGCGCATGGTCGGAGATACCGACCGTGGCCTTGCCGTCGCCATCGACGCGGACCCACTCGTGGGATTTCAGGAATTTCAGATCGCCGGGGATTTCACTCATGGCAGGCCTCGAACTTTGCGGGGGCGGCAGGGACGGCGCCTAGTTTACCGGCGCCGGCGCGGGATGCGACAGGGTGCGGCTCAATCCCGATCGAGCACGCGGCGGTACGGCGGACGGCCGCTGAGCAGCGCCGTACGCAGGGCGTCGACGCGGTCCTGGCCCCAGAACGGTTCGTCGTCGAGCACGTAGCCGGGCAAACCCGGCAGGTCCGCCGCGATCGCGGCCTGGGTGTTGCGCGTGTAGATCGCGTCGATGCCGGGCGTAGCGGCCTGCGCCATCACCGCTGCGGCGTCGAAGCCGCAGGCATCGAGCAGGCGCGCGATCACCTGCGCATCGGCAAGGTCACGGTCGTGCGCCCACAGCGCGCGAAACGTCGCGCCCATGTAGGCGGCCGGATCGGCGCCGGCCTCAACCAGCGCGATCGCGCAGCGGTCGGCCAAGGCGATGTCGACCGGGAAGAACTTCGGCTTGAGGTTCAGCGGCACGCCGCGCTGTTCGCGCCAGCGTTGCAGCTCGACCAGACGGTAGCGCTGCCGTGCCGGCGCACGCTGGCCCAGCGGCAGGCCGCCGTTGGCGTCGAACAACTCGAAGATCCGCACCGGCCTGTACGCCAGCGTGGCGCCGGTCTCGCGCGCCACGTCGAGCACCGCCGCATGGCCCAGGTAGGCGTAGGGCGAGAGCAGGCTGAAGTAGTAGTCGACGACCGCCATGGCGCTCAGCCGAGCACGCCGTCCTGCGGTGTTTCCAGGCTCGGCATCCATGCCTCGCCAAGAAACCCGGCCCTACACATCCTGTTCCGGGCGGCCAGCCTTGTGCGGAGTGACATGGAGTCACTCCGCAGGCACAAGGCTGACCCCATCACGCACGAACGGGAACTTGACCACGCGCACCGGCACTTCCTTGCCACGGATGTCGACGCGGACGTTGCCGCCTGCACCCAGCGGAATGTCACCGGCCGGCACGCGCGCGAACGCGATCGCCTTGCCCAACGTCGGCGAGAACGTGCCCGACAGGATTTCGCCCTCGCCGAAGGTGGTGAGCACCTTCTGGCCGTGGCGCAGCACGCCCTTCTCGTCCATCACCAGGGCGATCATCTGGCGTGGGGCGCCGGCCGCCTTCTGCGCTTCGAGCACTTCGCGGCCGATGAAGTCACGCGGCGTTGAATCGGCACCTGCGTCGAGCGCCACGGTCCAGGCCAGTGCCGCTTCGTACGGCGAGACGCTGTCGTCCATGTCCTGGCCGTAGAGGTTCATGCCGGCCTCCAGGCGCAGGGTGTCGCGCGCGCCAAGGCCGGCCGGCTTCACGCCGGCGGCGAGCAGCGCCGCCCAGAAAGCGACGGTCTGGTCTTCGGGCACGACGATCTCGAAACCGTCCTCGCCGGTGTAGCCGGTGCGGGCGACGAACACGCCGATGCCGGAGTCGGTCTTCGCCTGCGCGGCAGCAAACTTGCCCAGCTTGGCGATGGCGCCGCGGTCGTCTTCGCGCAGCAGACCCAGCACCTTGTCGCGCGCGTTCGGGCCCTGCACCGCGATCATGCCGAAGTCCGGGCGCTCGGTGACAGCCACGTCGAAGGCGCGGGCCTGCTCGTTGATCCACGCCAGGTCCTTCTCGCGCGTGGCGGCATTGACCACCAGGCGGAAGAAGTCCTCATCACGGAAATAGATGATCAGATCATCAATGACGCCGCCCTGCGGGTTGAGCATGCAGGTGTACAGCGCCTTGCCCGGCTTTTGCAGCTTGTCGACCGAGTTGGCGACGAGCTTGCGCAGGAAGTCGCGCACCCGCGCACCGCGCAGGTCGACCACGGTCATGTGGCTGACGTCGAACATGCCGGCGTCGCGGCGCACCTGGTGGTGCTCGTCGATCTGCGAGCCGTAGTGGATCGGCATGTCCCAGCCGCCGAAGTCGACCATCTTGGCGCCGAGCGCGCGATGGGCATCGTTGAGGATGGTCTTCTGGGTCATGGGCCGGGCCTGTACGAGAGGAAGCCGGTGATTATCCCAGAACCGTCCTTGCCGATGCGGTCGGCGGCGCTGGCCGCACGGCACCTGTGCCGGCGCACGGAGATGACTTATTCGCCGTGGCCTTCGTTGTAGCAGCGCACGCTGGCCGGCGCGACCGGCATGAACTTGCCGGTCTTGCGATCCAGCCGCAACGCCCAGCGCAGCGCCGGCAGCATGTCCTGCGCGGCCGCACCGGCGGCGGCGGGGTCGACGATCGCGACCACGCCGGCGTCGGCCACGCCGTCGCGCTGGCAGGTGGCAATGGCGACCTGCTCATGCGGCCGCAGGGCCGGGTACGGCACCGCGTCGGTGATGCGCCAGCGCGGTTCCTCGCCGACACGGTCGACCAGTTCCGCGGCGAACAGCTGCAGGCTGCGGTCCTGCGCGTCGTCAAGGGTGGCGATGCTGCGTGCGCAGACCTCCTTCTCCCCGCTCTCGGAACCTACGCAGCTGCCGGTGTTGGACTTCAACCCCTCTGGATAGGGCGGCACCATGCGGCCGACCAGGCCCGGATCGGCCGCCGACACCGGGCCCGCCATGCACAGCAACCAGAGCAATACGGATGCGCGCATGGCGGTGCTCCTCAACTCGCCGGTTCGACCTGCAGACTCATGCCGTCGGTGCCGACGATACGCACCGCGGTACCGGCGGGCAGTTCCGGACCGGTCACTTCCCAATACGCATCGGCGATCTGCACGCGGCCGCGGCCGGCGACGATCGCCCCTTCCAGCGGCACCACCCGGCCGACCAGTGCTTGCGCACGTCGGTTCAGCGCGGGACGGTCGCTGCCGCGCTCACGGCCACGGAACCAGGTCCGGTAGATCTGGATCGACACGAAGCTGAGCACCACGAACACCGCCACCTGCGCCAGCACCGGCACGCCCGGCAGCAGCAGCACCAGCACGAACACCGCCGTCGCGGCAAAGCCGAGCCACAGCATGAACGCCCCCGGTGCCAGCGCCTCGGCCGCGAACAGCAGCAAGGCCACCGCCGCCCAGGTCACCGTCTCCCAATTCATGCCCCAGTGCATGGCTCAGCCTCCGACGCGCGGCGGCGTGACGGCGGCCTTGCCCGGCTGGCGATCCATCGCCTCCTTGGCCAATTCGGCGATGCCGCCCAGTGAGCCGATCACGCCCGCCGACTCCATCGGCATCATCACGAACTTCTGGTTGGGGGCCTCGGCCAACGCCTTGAACGCTTCGATGTACTTCTGCGCGACGAAATAATTGATCGCCTGCACGTTGCCCTGCGCGATCGCGGTGGACACCATCTCGGTCGCCTTGGCCTCGGCCTGGGCCAGGCGCTCGCGCGCCTCGGCCTCGCGGAAGGCCGCTTCTTTATTGCCCTCGGCCTCGAGGATCACCGACTGCTTCTCGCCCTCGGCCTTGAGGATCGCCGCCTGGCGGAAACCTTCGGCTTCGAGGATGTTGGCGCGCTTCTCGCGCTCGGCCTTCATCTGCCGGGCCATCGAGTCGACCAGGTCGCGCGGCGGCTGGATGTCCTTCAGTTCGATGCGGTTGACCTTGAGCCCCCACGGATGGGTTGCCGCGTCAACCGCCACCAGCACCTTGGTGTTGATCTCGTCGCGCTTGGACAGCGACTCGTCCAGATCCATCGAGCCGATCGCGGTGCGGATGTTGGTCATCACCAGGTTGAGGATGGCGATCTCCAGCGTCGCCACCTCGTAGGCGGCCTTGGCGGCATCGAGCACCTGGAAATAGACCACGCCGTCGACCTTGACCACGGCGTTGTCCTTGGTGATCACGTCCTGGCTGGGGACGTCCATCACCTGCTCCATCATGTTGATCTTGCGGCCGACGCCGTAGACGATCGGGATCAGGAAGTGCAGCCCCGGGTCCATCGTATGGGTGTATTTGCCGAAGCGCTCGACGGTCCATTCATAGCCCTGCGGCACCATCCGCACGGTCTTGAACAGGACGATCACGCCCGCGACCAGCAACACGACGGCCAGAATCGATCCCATGGTTTCCCCTCCCTGTAGATGGACCGAGTATAGGCCGAAGCGGCGCTGCGACGGTTTCAGCCGCCGCCGCATCTAGAGATCAAGATGCCACCGACCTCGAGCCCCGCCACCGAGCATTCGCCGCCGACACCAGTCCTGTTGCGGACGGGATTCGCGATCGACGTGCCCGATGCCCTGCTCGCCCGGGTACGGGCCGGCGAGAGCGCGGCGTTCGAGCAGTTGTACCGCTGGTTCGAGCGGCCGGTGTTCACGCTGGCGTTACGCATCAGCGGCGATCGCGAGGAGGCCGCCGAAGTGCTGCAGGACACCATGCTCAAGGTGCTCAGCAAGGTCGGCGACTTCAAGGGTGGCAACGGCCAGGGTGGCAGTCCGTTCTGGGGTTGGTTGCGGCAGATCGCGGTCAACGAGGCGCTGATGCGGCTGCGCAGTCAGCGCAAGCACCAGCACGAGCTGGCACTCGACGAGGACATCGTCGCCGTCGACCACGCGCCGTTGCCGCCGGCGGCGGCCGATGCCTCGGCGTTGACACGCGCGCTGGCGCAACTGCCCGCGGCCACCCGCAGCGTGCTGTGGCTGTACCACGCCGAGGGCTACACCCACGAGGAGATCGCGGCGTTGATGCAGCGCACGCCGAGCTTCTCCAAGTCGCAGCTCGCGCGCGGTGGTCGTCGCCTGCGCGAGCTGCTCGAACCAACCGGAATGCACCAGGAGACGGCCCATGCCTGACGCCGATCACCCCACCCAGAACACCCCGCACGACGCGCCGGCCGATTGGTCGTCGGCCTTCGCCGCCCTGCCCTTGGAAACACCGCCGGCAGACAGTTGGACCCGCCTGTCGGCGACGTTGCCATCGCAGGCCGGGGCAACGGCCGTGACCGCCCGCCGCACACGGCGGTCACGCCGGCTTGGCTGGTCGGTGGCGGCTGCTGCGGCGCTGGCGCTCGCGGCCTTGCTCCCGATCGCCCTGCGCGACGATCGCGACACGCGCGAGGTACCGTCATCGGCGGCGGTGGCTGTGACGGCTCCTGCGCCACAACCCGACACGCCGCGATACAACACCGACGCACCTCCAGCGGCAGCCGTCGCCATTCGCACCGATGACCGCAACACCGCCGCACGCGCGGCCGGGCAGGTTGGCGAGGTGCAGGCCCATGAGGTCGCGCCCCCGACCCGCGTCGCAAAGACCAAACCGCAGCGGCGCCCGCAGCCCCGCAAGCCGCAACCGCAGGCCCCCGAGCCCAAGGTGCTGGCGAGCGAACGCGGCACGCGGTTGGCCACCGGCGATGCCGACCGCACCGACAGCGGCACTCCTGATGCGTTATTGCAGCTGCAGGCCGAGTCGGCGCAGTTGGAAGCGCTGGTCGCCCTGGCCCGAGACGAGCGCGTCGGCAATGCCACGACCACGGTCATGGCCACCGAGCTGGACCAGCGGATCGGCCTGATCGACGCGGCGCTATCGCAGAACGACCTGATCCCTTCACAACGTAGCGCGCTGTGGCAGCAGCGCGTGCAGGCGTTGCAGGACCTCGCCGGGGTCGAGGCCACCCAGCGCTGGTTGGCCGTGCAAGGCGAGTCGTACGACGCCGCCCTGGTCCACGTCGACTGATCCCCACCGCGTCCCGCGTTGCCGACCGCTCATCCCATCGAGGTATGTATGAAGCTTCCCTCCAGTCCCTCTGTCTACGCCACAGGACTCGCACTGGCCCTGACGTTGGCGGGCGGCACTTACGCCCAGGCCACCGATGCCGATGAAAAGGCACTGGCCAGCGCCCGTGCCGATCTCGACCGCGCCTCGCAGCGCGTCTCCGAGCTGTCACGCAAACTCGGACGCCCCACCCCTGCGGTGGTCATCGAACGACGCGCGGTACGCAAACCGGTACTGGGCGTGGTGCTGTCGCCGGACGCGCAGCGCGGCGTGCACATCGCCGCGGTGACGCCCAACAGCGGCGCCGCCAACGCTGGCCTGCGCAGTGGTGATCGCATCGTCAGCATCGAGGGCAAGGCCATCGCCGGCCAGGACGGTCTCGCCCGCGCCGTCAGCGCCCGCACCCTGCTCGGCGACATCGAAGCATCGCAACCGGTAACGCTGGGATATGAGCGCGACGGCAAGCCGACCTTGATCAAGGTCATGCCACAGCTGGGCGAGCGCATCGTGGTCATGCGCGATGCACCGGTCGGCGTCACCTTCGGCGGCGCCATCAGCGCACAGGAGCACGTCGACGGCCGCATCGACATCGAAGCGGACAGCATCACCGTCGATGTGTCCGACCAACCGGGTTCAGCGCAGACCCGGCGCAAAGCGATCCGACACGACGCCCGTAATGCGGGCGGGGCCGATGCGCACGCGTTCGTGCTCGAGACCGCGCCGGGCATCGCACCGGAAGTGCAACGCGAGATCGTCTGGTTCGGCCCCGAGGACAGCTGCAAGGGCGACGACTGCCGCAGGCGGCTGCCGCTGCTGACCGAGGCGTTCCGCTGGAACGGCCTCAACCTGGCCAGCGTCGATGCGCAGTTGGGTCGCTATTTCGGCACCGACCGTGGCGTGCTGGTGCTCAGCGCCGGCCCGGAACTGGTCGGACTGCAAACAGGCGATGTGATCCACAGCATCGACGGCAAGGCCGTGGCCTCGCCGCGCGAAGCCATGGCCGCGCTGCGCGGCAAGCCCGCCGGCAGCAAGGCCAACGTGGCCTACCTGCGTGACCGCAAGCCGGCCACTGCGCAGGTGAGCGTGCCCAAGGCGATGCCGCTGCGGCTGCCGCCGGTGCCGCCTGCTCCACCAGCTCCATTGGTGCCGCCGGCGCCGACGGCACCTCCCGCGGCACCTGTTGCTCCGCCCAGCCTCCCGGCACCGCCCACGCCACCCACACCGCCTGTCGCGCCGCCGCCCCAAGTCGCGCTCGTTCTCTGAAAACACAAACGGGAGGAGACACTCGTCTCCTCCCGCCTGTCATTCGACCACCTCTGCGCTTGCTCGCCGGTTTCAGCGCCCGCTGTTCGCCGCCACCGAGTCCGTCGGGGCTGGCTCGACCCACTTGGCGAAGACCTCATCGATGCGGGTATCAGCAACTTTCTTGCCCTTCTCCAGCTCGCCGGCCTGCTCGAACAACGGAATGATCATCGCCATGCCGTCGATCTTGGTCTTCAGGTGCACGCCCGGCGGCTTGACCAGGAACGCATCCCAGCGCGCGCGCACCTTGGCCCAGTAGTCCTTGGTCGCGTTCCAGTAGGTGTAGGCCGGCTTGAAGTCGATGTCGCCGGTCTTCTGGTAATCGTTGAAACCGAACTCACGCGCCAGTTCGACCTGGCTGCCGTCGGGCTTGCGCAGCACCTTGGTGTTGAACTGTTCGTGGGTCCAGCCGCCCGGCGTGAGGGTGTGGCGGTTGATCGCCGAGACCGCGTTGTAGTCGCTGCGCTTGGTGTACTCGCGGCGCGGCAGCGGACGCCAGCTCAGGTCGCTGGTCCAGGTGGCGATGCCGTTGCCGTAATCCCAGCGGCCGGTGCCGCAGTAACGCGGCGCGTCGCTGACCTCGAACACGCACTGGGTCCACGCGCCGCGGGTCTGCTCGGCCGGGATCGCGCGCACCTGCCAGGTCTGGTCGGCGCTGAACTCGAAGCGCTGCGACGCTTCGTACGTCCAGTCCTGGCGCCAATGCTTGGTGACGTGACCACTCTTCTCGTCGACCAGGATGTGCTGCAACACGAGTTTGGTCGGGGTGTCCTGCACCACGATCACGGTCTCGTTGCCGCCGCTGCGCATCGCCGGGTGGCGCTCGTAGCCCGGCTGCAGCAGCACGGTTTCGTCGAAGGCGAAATCGACCAGGTACTCGCCCTGCATCGCCAGGATCGAGGCGCGGTCGCGCGCGGTGTCGGCGCTGGCCGGCGCGGCCGCGGCGGACGTGGCCGCGAAGGAAACAGCAAGGGTCAGGGAACAGATCAGCGGGCACATGGTCATGGCTGGCTCGGGGTCAGGGTGAGGTGGAGGTGTCGTGACAAACAGCTTGGCGACGAACGGACAGGGACAACGGATTGCATCGCTTCACCAGCTCACCGCCAGGCTCACGCCGGCGTTGCGGCCGGAGCTGGTGTAGCGGTCAAGCACGGTGCTGCTGGCGAGCACGCCGGTCGGCACGTCGCCGGCGTCCCAGTACTTGCGGTCGCCGAGGTTGAACACGCCGGCGTTGAACTCGGCGCCCGGCGCGAAGCTCCAGTGCGCCAGCAGATCGAATACGCCGTAGCCCGGTGTCTGGAACTGGTTGGCCTGCGGCACCTCATCGCGGCGGCCGGCGAAACGCCCGACCAGTTCCACGCCCCAGCTGTCGCGGTCGTAGGCAACGCCCAAGGTGGCACGCAGCGGGTCGATCGAAGCCAGCGGCGTGCCGGTGGTTCGGTCCTCGCCCTTCGACCAGGCCGCCGAGCCGCGCAGCGACCAACCGGCCAGCGCATCGGACCACGCCGACAGATCGACGCCGGCGCGTGCCTCGACACCGTAGATCTCGGCCTCGGCAATGTTCTGCGACTGGAACACCATCAGCCCCTGTGCGTTGTTGCCGACGAAGCGGCTGGACTCGATGAAATCGTCGTAACGGTTGTAGTAGCCGGAGACTTCAGCGTAGACGGCTTCGTTGGAGTAGCGCAGACCGAGTTCAACGCCGTCGCTGGTTTCCGGCTTGAGGTCGGGATTGGGGGTGGCCGTGTAGCCGAACTGCAGGTTGGTGAAACCCAGGTTGACGTCGTTGTACGGCGGCGCGCGGAAGCCGTGCTGGTACCCGCCAAACAGCGACCAGTCGCCGCTGAAGTGCCACACCGCGCCGAGCTTCGGCGAGACGCTGGTCTCGGTCAGGTCGCTGACTGCCATGCCGGAGTTGTCGGTGGCGAAGATCGCGTCGACCTTGGGGTCCAGTTGGTAGTGATCCACGCGCACCGCCGGGATCAGGCGGAATTCACCGCCGGCGAAGGAGATCTCGTCCTGCAGGTACAGCGCCGCCAGCGTGGTCGTGCTGACCGGGAAGTCGCGCACCGGGAACACGTCGGGCGAGATCGTGCTGCTCACCGTGCCGGTGGTGAGGTTGGTGGCGCGGCCGTCGCGTTTCTGCTTGAAGTCGGTACGGGTCAACTCCAGGCCGTAAGTCAGCGCGTGCTCGACCGAACCGGTCGCGACGTCCTTGTGCAGCACCGCGTCGAGGCCGACCAGGCGCTGGTCGAAGTTGAACTCGCGCTCACGCAGGGTCGGACTGACCTCGCGTCCGTTCATCACGGTGACACGGTCCTCGGTGGTGCGTTGCGTCGTCTCGCTGTCCTGGCGGTAGATCTGCCACTGCAGCGAGTCGACCATGGCGCTGTCGATGGCGTCGACCTCGTGCGCGAACGACACCCGCGCCCGCGTCTGCTTGTCGTCACCGAGCAGCGACCGCGTGCGCACCGCCGGCATGCCTGGCATCGACGTCGCGGTGCCGCGCGAGCTCAGCACGTCGGTGTCGCCCTGGTCCTCGTTGCCTTCCACCGTCAGCTTGAAACGCTGGTTGGCGCTGGGCGCGAACACCAGCTTGGTCAGCAGGCTGCGGCCGTCGCTGTCCTGCGGGTTGGGCACGGTCCGCGCGCTGTTCTCGCTGCGGTTCTCGCCCATGTTCTCCAGCTCCTGCCCCTGGTGGTGGGCGACGGCGACCAGGCCCGACCAGCGCTCACCGCCGAACGCCGCGGTGGCATTGCCGAACAGGCCGTTGTTCTCGCCCTGATAGCCGAGCTTGAAACCAAAGTAGGCGTCCTTGCCCGCGTCCAGACCATCTTGTTTCAAATAATCGGACGGGTCCTTGGTGACAAACGAGACGACGCCGCCCATCGCATCGGAGCCGTACAACGCACTGCTCGGGCCGCGCACGACTTCCACGCGCTTGAGCGTGTCGAGATCAACGAAGTTGCGGTTGGCGTTGGAGAAACTGCCGATGTTGAAGGCGTCCGGCACAGCGATGCCGTCAGTTTCGATACGCACGCGATTGCCGCCGAGCCCGCGGATGCGGATGTCGCCCAGGCCGAAGCGACCGAAGCTCGACGTCACGGTGATGCCCGGCTCGTAGCGGAACAGGTCCTTGAGATTGCGCACGAACTCGCGGTCCATCTGCTCGCGGTCGATCGCGGTGACGACCGCCGGCACATCGTCCAGGGCGCGTTCGGTGCGGGTCGCGGTGACCACGATGCGGTCGAACTCGCTGACCCCGCCGGCGGCCGAGGCGAGCGCTGCATTGGCTGCGAAGGCGCCGCGCTCGGCGGCTGAGGTATCCGCCGCATCGGCGGCAAGGACGTGGGCTGGCAAAGCCAGCAAGAAGGCGAGAGCCAAGGGGCTCGGAACAGGTTGCATGCGCGAACTCGGGTTGATGCCGAGGCGAGCTGGCAGCCGAATCGACGGCGGGCTTGCAGCCTGGGAGAGAGGGGTGATGAAGAAAAGCGGCCTGCCGGACGACAGGCCGGAAGCCTTGCCGTCACCCGTCCTGGGCAGTCGGCACGGCCGTGGGGGACTATGGGGTTCGGATCACTTGGTAAGGATCAGCTTGTCGTTGCGGGTGTGGCGCAGCCGGTAGACATCGCCACCGTGGCGGATCAGGACTTCACGGCCGCCGCGCAGCAGCGCATTGCTTTCGACCAGGGTGCCGGGCACGGCCGCTGCCGCGGTCACGACGGTGAGGGGAAGCGCGGAATGATCGGAACGGGGCTTGAGCTGTAAAAGCTGAGGACGCAGTGACATGGTCGTGGCTCGCTCGGGGTTCGCCACGAATGATAATGATTCTCATTCTTTCGTCAACAGGCCATGCAAAGCCCCGCCCGGGCCGTCAGCGGAACGCCGCCTCGACCCGCTGCCATTCGGGTTCGCCGAGGCGGTCGGCCAGCTCCAGGGCCTGCAGGTTCTGCAGCAGTTGCCCGGGCCGGCTGGCGCCGAGGATCACGCTCGACACGTGCGGATTGCGCAGGCACCAGGCGATCGCCAACGGTGCCGGCGCGACGCCGAGATGTTCGGCCACCGCGGTGAAGCGCCGCGCCCGTTCGAGGCGACGCTCACTTTCGGTGCCCACGATCGTGCGCGTCAGGTGCGGCCCGAGCGCGCCGAAACGCCCGTCCTCCTGCACCCCGTCGTTGTAGCGTCCGGTCAGCAGGCCCGAAGCCAGCGGCGACCAGGTCGTGGTGCCCAGGCCGAGTTCGGCGTACAGCGGCGCGTATTCCAGCTCGACCCGCTCGCGGTGCAGCAGGTTGTACTGCGGCTGTTCCATCGTCGGGGCGTACAGGTGCTGGGCGCGGGCGATCTTGTGCGCTTCACGAATCTGCGCGGCCGGCCATTCCGAGGTGCCCCAGTACAGCACCTTGCCCTGGCGGATCAGTGCGTCCATCGCCCGCACGGTCTCCTCGACCGGCGTGTCCGGATCGGGACGGTGGCAGTAATACAGGTCGAGGTACTCCACGCGCAGCCGCTTGAGTGCGGCGTGGCAGGCGTCGGCGACGTGCTTGCGCGACAGTCCTTTCTGGGTCGGTCGCGGATCGGACACGGCGCCGAAGAACACCTTGCTCGACACGCAGAAGCCGTCACGCGGCAGGCGCAGGTCGGCGATCACGTCGCCCATGACCTTTTCGGCCTCGCCGTTGGCGTAGGTTTCGGCGTTGTCGAAGAAGTTGATGCCGTGGTCCCAGGCCGTGGCGATCAGCTCGCGCGCGGTCGAGCGGCCGATCTGCGCGCCGAAGGTGAGCCAGGCACCGAACGACAGGGCCGAAAGTTGCAGGCCGGACGAGCCGAGGCGGCGGTATTGCATGACGGTGCTCCCAGATGCGGTCGCGTTCAGTTTAGCCGTGCCCTGCACGCGCCGGCCGGGTACAATGCGCGCACTTCCTCCTCCGGGGAGTAGCCCACCCGCCGTCGATCCGATCGATCCGCGGGGACCTGCGTCAACACACTTGGCCCACCGGCCATGGCGCAGGAGCGGCAGCCAGCCAGCGCCACGCGCGGCCAGCGACCACGGGCAAGACCGAAGGCAGGCGTTGCGCGCAACCCGGACCGGGCCGCGTGGCGTTTGCCTTCGCGTCCCACGCGAATGCCCGGTCCCGGAGTTGTGATGGACCCCCTGCCCCTGGTGACCGCGGCCCTCTCGACCGGCACGGTCGCGCTCGCCGAAATCGGCGACAAAACCCAGTTGCTGGCCCTGCTGCTCGCCGCCCGGTTCCGCAAGCCGTGGCCGATCATCGCCGGCATCCTGGTCGCGACCCTGCTCAACCACGCCCTCGCCGCCTGGCTCGGTGCGCTGGTGGCGCAGTGGCTGCAGCCGCAGGTGCTGCGCTGGATCGTCGCCGCCAGCTTCTTCGCGGTGGCGCTGTGGACGTTGAAACCCGACCAGATCGACGACGGCGAAAGCCTGCCCGCGCGCGGCGCGTTCATCGCCACCACGATCGCCTTCTTCGTCGCCGAGATTGGCGACAAGACCCAGATCGCGACCGTGCTGCTGGCGGCGAAGTACCACCCGCTGTGGGAAGTGGTCGTCGGCACCACGCTCGGCATGCTGCTGGCGAACGTGCCGGTGGTCCTGCTGGGCAGTCGCTTCGCCGACCGCCTGCCGCTCAAGACCGCCCGCTACGTCGCCGCCGCGGTGTTCCTGGCCCTGGCCCTGTGGGCGGCCTGGTACGGCCTGGGCTGACCCCGCGTCGGCGCCCGCGCTATCCTCGTCGCGGGCGTCAGTGGGGAATAAGGAATGCACGCCACCGGTGGAAGGCTGCGCGACATCGCCATCGCATTGTTGTCGCGGCCCGACGAAATCATGCTCGAGGTCGGCGCCGGCGGTGAGCTGCTGGTGGCGCGATTGCGCGCCGTGCTCGCGGCGATGCTGTTGCTGCTGCCGCTGGCCAACGCGCTCGGCGGCGGCAGCGTCAAGGAAACCATGATCGGGCTCGGCGGTGCCCTGTTCGTCAACGTCTTCGCGCAGTTGTGGCTGGCGCTGGCGCGGCAGCGACGGCAGTTCCGCTGGCTGCCCTTCGCCAGTGCCGCCTTCGACGTCAGCGCGACCACGCTGGTGCTGATCGCCCTGGCCATGAACCACCTGCCGGCCGGGCTGAACAGCCTGATCGTCTGGTGCGGCTACGTGCTCGCGATCCTGCTGACCGCCCTGCGCAGCGACGGCCGCATCACCCTGTTTGCCGGCGCACTGGCGATCGTGCAGTACGGCGCCCTGGCGCTGGTCGTGTTCGCGCTGGCGTCGTCGCCGGAGCAACTGCTGTCGAGCGATTACGGCGCGGTCACCGCCGGCAGCCAGGGCCAGCGCGTGCTGCTGCTGGTGATGATCACCCTGATCACGGCGATGGTGGTGTACCGGATGCAGCGCCTGATCGAGATGTCCGGCACCGACGGCCTGACCCGCCTGCCCAACCGGACCTGGCTGCTGCACCGCATCCCGCGCCTGTTCGAGAGCGTGCGCCAGGACGGTGACAGCCTGACCCTGGCCCTGATCGACGTCGACCACTTCAAGCGAATCAACGATTCCCACGGCCACCATGCCGGCGACCGCGCGCTGCGGCACGTGGTGGCGGTGCTGCGCGAGCTGTCCGAGCCGGGTGAATGGCTGGCGCGCATCGGCGGGCAGGAGTTCGTGCTGGTGCTGCGCAAGCCGATCGGCACCGCCTGGGAACGGGTTGATGCCATCCGCCGCGCCCTCGGCGAGCGGCCGTTCGAAGCTGAACGCGGCGCCGACGCGATGCCGCTGAGCTTCAGCGCCGGCCTGGCCGGTTTCCCGCAGGAAGGCGCCGACCTGTCGCGACTGCTGCGCCGGGCCGACAACCGCCTGCAGCAAGCCAAGCTGCAGGGCCGCAACCGGGTGATCGCCCGCGACAGCTGATCGGGCCTGCGGCAATGCGGCTTGTCGCTGCGCTGCCGCGTAAACTAGGCTGCGCCGCAGGCACGAAACGGCCCCGAGCCGTCATCAATCGAACAACAACGACTTCGCTGCCGGCCGCCGGTTGCATGGGGAGAACTGAGTGGAAGCAATTGCCCGGGTGGCCTTTGGCCTGTTTGGTCTGGCGGTGCTGGTCGGCATTGCGTGGCTGTTTTCCAACAACAAGGGCCGGGTCGACTGGAAGCTGGTCGTCACCGGCGTGTCCCTGCAGATCGCCTTCGCCGCGCTGGTGCTGCTGGTACCGGGCGGCAAGGACGTGTTCGACGCGATCGGCCACGGTTTCGTCAAGGTGCTCAGCTTTGTCGGCAAGGGCTCGGAGTTCATCTTCGGCAGCCTGATGGACACCTCCCGGTTCGGCTTCATCTTCGCCTTCCAGGTGCTGCCGACCATCATCTTCTTCGCCGCGCTGATGGGCGTGCTGTACCACCTGGGCGTGATGCAGGCGATCGTGCGCGGCATGGCCTGGGTCATCACCAAGGTCATGCGCGTGTCCGGCGCCGAGACCACCAGTGTCTGCGCCAGCGTTTTCATCGGCCAGACCGAGGCACCGCTGACGGTGCGCCCGTACATTGCCAAGATGACCGAGTCGGAGCTGATCACGATGATGATCGGTGGCATGGCCCACATCGCCGGCGGCGTGCTGGCGGCCTATGTCGGCATGCTCGGCGGCGGCGACCCGGAGCAGCAGGCGTTCTACGCCAAGCACCTGCTGGCCGCCTCGATCATGGCCGCGCCGGCGACGCTGGTGATCGCCAAGATCCTGGTGCCCGAGACCGGCGAGCCGCTGACCCGCGGCTCGGTCAAGATGGAAGTCGAGAAGACCACCGCCAACATCATCGACGCCGCCGCGGCCGGCGCCGGCGACGGCCTGCGTCTGGCGCTCAACATCGGCGCGATGCTGCTGGCCTTCATCGCCCTGATCGCGCTGATCAACTGGCCGCTGGTGTGGATCGGTGACATCACTGGCTTGGCCGGCGCACTCGGCAAGCCGACCGACCTGTCGACGCTGCTGGGCTACCTGCTGGCGCCGATCGCCTGGGTGATCGGCACGCCGTGGGTGGACGCGACCACGCTGGGCGGATTGATCGGCGAGAAGATCGTGCTCAACGAGTTCGTTGCATACGCGCACCTGGCCGACATCGTCAACGGCAAGGTCGCTGGTGTGACCATGACCGACCAGGGCCGCCTGATCGCGACCTACGCGCTGTGCGGCTTCGCCAACTTCAGCTCGATCGCGATCCAGATCGGCGGCATCGGCGGACTCGCGCCGGAGCGTCGCCACGACCTGGCCCGCTTCGGCCTGCGCGCGGTACTCGGCGGTTCGATCGCGACCTTCATGACCGCGACGATTGCTGGTGTGCTGACCTATTTTGGTTCGTAACGTGGGCGCTGCGGACGCACGCGTGGTCGTCGTCGGCTCGTTCAACGTCGACCACGTCTGGACGGTGGCGGCACTGCCGCGGCCGGGCGAGACACTCAGCGGCCATTATCACACCGGTCCCGGTGGCAAGGGCTTCAACCAGGCCACCGCGGCGGCGCGCGCTGGCGCTGCGACCAGTTTCGTCTGCGCGCTTGGCGACGACCTCGGCGGTCAACTGGCGCGTGCGCTGGCCAGCGCCGACGGCATCGACCTGCGCGATTTCGCCAGCGAAGCGCCCACCGGCACCGCCGGCATCTACGTCGATCACGACGGCCGCAATTCCATCGTGATCGGCCCCGGTGCCAATGCCGAGTTGTCGGCGGCACACGTCCGCCAGCAACAGGCGCCGATTGCCGCGGCCCAGGTGGTGCTGGCTCAACTCGAATCGCCGGTCGAAGCGGTCGAGACCGCGTTCGGTCGGGCCCGCGACGCCGGCGTGATCACGATCCTCAACCCGGCCCCGGCCGACGCGGTGGCGCCTGCTTCGCTGTGGGTGCTGGCCGATGTGGTCACGCCGAACGAAACCGAGTTCTGTGCGCAGTTCGAACGCCACACCGGCGAGCGCATCGCCGCCGAGGTCCTGGTCCGGCAGGACGACGCCCGCCTGCACGCGCTGTGCCGCCGCCTGCTGCCGCACGGCACGGTGGTGATCACGCTCGGTGCCGCGGGCTGCTTCGTGTCGCATGGCGAAGGGCGGCTGCGCCAGGACGCCCGTACCCATTACCGCATCGCCGCCGCCGCGGTGCAGCCGGTCGACACCACCGGCGCCGGCGACGCCTTCAACGGTGCCCTCGCTGCCTCGCTGGCGCGTCATGCCGACGCCGCGTTCGCCGACCACGTGCATTACGCCAATCGCTACGCGGCGCTGTCGACCGAACGCGCCGGTGCCGCCGTGGCCATGCCGCGCGACGCCGAGGTAGAGGCTCGATTCCGCACGGTTTGACCCCGTGTGAGCGCTGCGCTCCCAGCGCGGCCGAGTCCTTTCGGGCCGCCGCCCCTTTTAAACGATAATGGTTCGCATTAACATGGCGCCCCCTTGCCGTTGTCAGGCCCCGCAATGCCCCCTCGCCAGATCCTCGCCAGCGCCCTGCTGCTGGCCCTTGCTGCGCCCCTCGTCCACGCCGACGAAACCACCGACCTCGACCGTGTCACCGTTTCGGCCAGCACCAGCCGCATTCCCGACTCCGAAGCCGCGCTGGCGAACACGATCACCGTGATCGACCAGGCGCAGCTGCAGCAGCAGCTGGCGCTGACCCAGGACATCTCGCAGGTGCTGGCCAACCTGATCCCGTCGTTCGCGCCGTCGCGGCAGAAGCTGACCAACAGTGGCGAGACCCTGCGCGGGCGCAAGCCGCTGTATCTGGTGGACGGCGTGCCGCAGTCGACGCCGCTGCGCGACGGCGGCCGCGACGGCCACACCATCGATCCGGCGATGATCGAGCGCATCGAGGTCATCCACGGCGCCAATGCGCTGCAGGGCCTGGGCGCGTCGGGTGGCATCATCAACATCATCACCAAGCACGCACCGCGCCAGGATGGCGCGAGCTTCCAGGACGTGTCGGTGGCCGGCAGCACCGCACTGCCGCACGAGAGCGACAGCACCGGCTACCGCGCCTCGTACCTGTACGGCACGCGCCGCGACGCATTCGACTTCGTCGGCGGCGCGTCCTACGCGAAGGAAGGCCTGTACTACGACGGCGACGGCAACTCGATCGCGGTCAACGACGTGCAGGGCGACCTGATGGACGCGCAGAGCTACAACGTGTTCGCCAAGGGCGGCTGGAACATCGACGATTCGCGCCGCCTGCAACTCACCGCCAACTACTACGAGCTGCAGGGCGACAACGACTATCACGCGGTCAACGGCAACCCCGTGACCGGCCAACCCGCCACCTCGGCACCGGGCGGCAGCGAGGGCGACGGCGCGCGCAACCGCTCCTCGTCGCTGAGCCTGGACTACACCGACAAGTCGCTGGCCGGCGGCTACCTGCAGGCGCAGCTGTACTGGGTCGACTTCAAGGCGCTGTACGGCGGCAGCTACTGGGGCGACTTCTGGGGCGACGGCCGCGATCCGGACTGGTTCGACCAGTCGCAGAACGTGTCGGAGAAGCTCGGCGGCAAGTTCAGCTGGTCGCGCGGCGACCTGTTCGGCCTGCGCCTGCGCGCCACGCTCGGCCTCGACCTCGCCCGCGACACCACCTCGCAGGAGCTGGTCCGCGCCGACCTGAACTGGGTGCCGGAGACGAGCTACCAGTCGTGGTCGCCGTTCGTGCAGGCCGAATGGTGGATCAGCGACTCGGTCATGCTCAGCGGCGGCCTGCGCTACGAGCACGGCAAGCTCGAGGTCGACGACTACACCACCATCCCCGCCAACGCCGGCGGCAGCCAGTTCGTGCAGGGCGGCTCGCCGACGACCAGCGAGACGCTGCCGAACCTCGGCTTGGTCTGGGAAGCGACCGACGCCTTGAAGCTGTACGCCTCGTACTCGGAGGGCTACACCGTCGCCGACATCGGCCGCGTGCTGCGCGCGATCAACAAGTCCGGCCAGAGCGTCGACAACCTGGTCGACCTGCAGCCGGTGATCGCCGACAACCAGGAGATCGGCCTGGATTACGACAACGGTCGCTGGCTGCTGCACCTGGCCGTGTACCGGTCCGATGCCGACCTTGGTTCGCGCCTGGCGTTCGACAACGCCACGCAGACCTACAACGTCGTGCGCGAACGCACGCAGATCAAGGGCTTCGAAGGCAATGTCGCCTACCAGCTCACCGACACGACCCGCGTCGGCCTGGCCTACGCCGCCACCGAGGGCCGCTACGACAGCAACGGCGACGACCGCGTCGACAGCGACCTGCCGGGCGTCAACATCAGCCCCGACCGCCTGACCGCATTCTGGAACCAGACCTGGACGCCGACGATCTCGACCCGCCTACAGGCGAACCAGGCGTTCGGCCGCGACTTCGATTACCGCGGCCAGACCCTGCCGGCCGAGTTCGAGGGCTACGCCACGGTCGACCTGCAGGCGCGCTTCCAGCTGCCGCTGGGCGCGCTCAACGTCGGCATCGAGAACCTGTTCGGCGAGCAGTACATCAGCTACTACTCGCAGACCACGCCGCGCGCCGACACCTACACCGCCGGTCGCGGCCGCGTGCTGACGGTCGGCTGGTCGCACCGCTTCTGAGGCGACGGGCGTAGCCGTGGCCACCGTCACGATCGCACCGGGCGCCGGCACCGCCGCACTGCGGCGGCGCCTGCGCGCGACGCTGTCGTGGCTGCACCTGTGGGTCGGCCTGAGCGTTGGCACGCTGTTCGCGCTGGTGTCGCTGGCCGGCACGGTGCTGGTGTTCCACACCGATCTGCTGCGCTGGCAGCACCCGCAGCTGGCGCAGCACGCGCCGGTCGCCGACGGTCGTGTGCTCGCCGCGGTGATCAAGCAGTGGCAACCGCACGGGCTGCGCTCGCTCGACCTGCCGCGGGCCGAGCTGCCGGTCTGGCAGGGCTATTTCCAGGACGGCAGCCGCGCCTATTTCGCTCCCGAGGACGGGGCGCTGCTGTTGCGCCGGAGCCACCACGACGATGCGTTGTTGTGGCTGCACGAGTGGCACGTCGAGCTGCTCGGCGGCGAGACCGGCAAGGAAGTGCTGGGCGTGGTCGGTTGGGTGTCGCTCGCGCTGGTTCTGATCGGCCTGTACCTGTGGTGGCCCAAGCGCGGCCGCATGCTGGCGCAGTTGAAAGTATTCACCGGACCACCGGTACGGCGCTGGCTGACCTGGCACCGCAGCAGCGGCGTGATGCTGTTGCCCTTGCTGGTGCTGGCGACGTTCACCGGCACGGGCATGATCTATTCCAAGGGCTTCGGCGCGGTGTTCATGGGTGCCTTCGGTGGCGAGAAACCCACCGCACCCGAGGTGAAGGGCGACGGCCTGGTCGACTGGACGCAGGCACTGGCGCACGCCCGCGACGCCCTGCCCGGCGCCGAACTGCATCGCGTCTCGGTGCCAAAAGCCGGCGATGGCGCCCTCGCCTTCCGCTCACAGGCATCGGGCGAGTGGCATCCGGTCGGTCGCAGCACGATCCACCTCGACCGCTCCGGCGCGCAACGCCTGCAGGTCTACGACGCCACCGCCAATCGGCTCGGCGCGCGCATGAGCGACGCGATCTATCCGCTGCACATCGGCGCGGTCGGCGGCAGCGTCATGAAGTGGGTCACCGCGTTGGTCGGCCTGCTGCCAGCGTTCCTGCTGGCCACCGGCTTCCTGTTCTGGCGCCGACGCCGCCGCAAGGGTTGATGCCGCCCTCACGGGCGCCTGACTACCCTGCGCGCTCTACCGGCGAGGAGTACAGACCATGGCGGCCCAGTTCGAGATCAGCAAGCGCGGCAACGGCGAATTCCAGTTCGTTCTCAAGGCCGGCAATGGCCAGGTGATCCTGACCAGCGAGGGTTATGCGGCCAAGGCCTCGTGCAGCAACGGCATCGAGTCGGTCCGCAAGAACAGCCAGGACGCCGCCCGCTACGACCGCAAGACCGCCAGCAACGGCAAGCTCTACTTCAACCTCACCGCGACCAACGGCCAGGTCGTCGGCACCAGCCAGATGTACAGCGACGAAAGCGGTCGCGAAAACGGCATCGACTCGGTGACGAAGAACGCCCCCGGCGCCGCCATCGACGACACGACCGCCTGACGCCTTTCCGGGCCCCGGGCGTGCCCTCACGGACGCCCGGTACAATGGCCGCATGCGCATCGGCCCCCACGCCATCGACGTCCCGCTGATCCTGGCGCCCATGGCGGGCGTCACGGATAAACCCTTTCGGGTGCTGTGCAAGCGCATGGGCGCCGGCCTGTGCGTGTCGGAGATGACCACGTCCGACCCGCGCTTCTGGAGCACTGCCAAGTCGCGCCACCGCATGGACCACGACGGCGAACCGGCGCCGATCAGCGTGCAGATCGCCGGCACCGTGCCGGAGGTGATGGCGCAGGCCGCACGCTACAACGTTGATCATGGCGCGCAGATCATCGACATCAACATGGGCTGCCCCGCCAAGAAGGTGTGCAACGCCTGGGCCGGCTCGGCGCTGATGCGCGAGCCAGAACTGGTCGCCCGCATCCTCGACGCCGTGGTCAAGGCCGTGGACGTGCCGGTCACATTGAAGATCCGCACCGGCTGGGCCGCCGACCAGCGTAATGCCCTGACCATCGCCCGCATCGCCGAACAGGCGGGCATCGCCGCGCTGGCCGTGCACGGCCGCACCCGCGACCAGCAGTACACCGGCGTGGCCGAGTACGACACCATCGCGCAGGTGAAGGCCGCGCTGTCGATTCCGGTGTTCGCCAATGGCGACATCGACTCGCCCGAGAAGGCCCGGCAGGTGCTGGCCCACACCGGCTGCGACGCCGTGCTGATCGGCCGCGCCGCGCAGGGGCGGCCGTGGATTTTCCGCGAAGTCGCCCATTACCTCGCCACCGGCGAGATGCTGGCCGAGCCGTCGCTGTCTGAAGTACGCGACGTGTTGCTGGGCCATCTGCAACACCTGCACGCGTTCTACGGTGAACCTTCGGGCGTGCGCATCGCGCGCAAGCACCTGGGCTGGTATGCCAAGGATCGTCCAGAGAACACGGCGTTCCGGAATGTGGTGAACCGCGCGGAGACGGCAGAGGCACAACGCCGCCTGACCCGCGATTACTTCGATGCACTGATCGCCGGAGTGAAGCCGGAGCTCGCGGTCGCAGCCTGATCGCCCCGGTCATTCCAGTCCCGTGCGGAGGCCATCATGAGCGAATCCTCCAGCGCCACCGAGTTCCCCTACCTGCACGGCTTTTCCGCCACCGAACAGGTCCGGCTGATGAAACAGGCGCGCCTTGCCGAATCGACGATCTTCCACGACATCGACTACAGCGGCGCCAGGCGTCTGCTCGAAGTCGGCAGCGGCGTGGGCGCGCAGACCGAGATCCTGCTGCGTCGCTTTCCTGACCTGCACACGACCTGTGTGGACCTCAACGAAGCGCAGTTGGGCGCGGCGCGCGCCAACCTGGAGAGCATGCCGTGGCTTGAAGGCCGCTATTCGCTGCAGCAAGCCGACGCCACCGAGCTGCCGTTCGAGCCGCGCAGCTTCGATGCGGCGTTCCTGTGCTGGGTGCTCGAGCACGTGCCCTCGCCCGCGCGCGTGCTCAACGAAGTGCGGCGTGTGCTTGCACCGGGCGCGCCGGTCTACATCACCGAGGTGATGAACTCCTCGTTCCTGCTCGATCCGTACTCGCCCAACGTCTGGCGCTACTGGATGGCGTTCAACGATTTCCAGTACGACAGTGGCGGCGATCCCTTCGTCGGCGCCAAGCTCGGCAACCTGCTGCTGGCCGGTGGTTTCCGCGACGTCACCACCCAGGTCAAGACGTTCTACTTCGACAACCGCGAACCGGCGCGACGCAAGACGATGATCGCGTTCTGGGAGGAGCTGCTGCTGTCGGCCGCCGACCAGTTGCTCGCCACCGGCAAGGTCACCGCGGACGTGGTGGATGGCATGCGTCGTGAAATGCACCAGGTCCAGAACGATCCCGACGCGGTTTTCTTCTACGCGTTCGTGCAGGCACGCGCCACGGTGTACTGAACACCCGGCACCGACGTGGCATGCGATTTTCCGAGTGCCGAGGGTGCCAAAGCGCTCCCGATGCGCATGAATCCGGAAGACCTTATGCGTCGATTGCGAATGCGACAAACGGTACAGGTCGGAAGTCATCGCCTCCTATGGCAGGTGTAATCTGCGTCGGCAGTATTCCACTCTGATACACGCCGGGGCGTTCCCCTTGCGGTGCTCCACCGCAACGCCGCGGACGGATCGATTCCGATCAGGAGGCCAGGATGAAAGCCAAGATTGCATGCATCGCGCTCGCGATGGCCGCAGCGGCACCGGTCTGGGCAGCAGAGGATCCGGTAGGCGACCTCGCGCAGATCACCGGCTTGAGCGAACGCAAGGTCCAGATGATCCTCGGCAACCGCACCGCCTTCGCCGAATACACCTACACCTATGATCGATCGTTGAAGAAGTTCGTTGCCGCCGTCGGCAAGGACAACTACCGGCGTCTGTTGGATGGTGAGGAAGTCGCGATCCGCGACGTGCAGGGCCGGACCTGGGTGGTACAGATCAAGCGCGACAGAGCCGACGTCCTCTGAGCCGGCGTGCACGGTGGGCATATCGCGTACCCCGCAAGACCCCGTCATCGTCCAGCGGGGCCAACAGCGGCGTGCCGATGGCCTCGGTGCGCCCCGTCGGCAACCTGATGCGAGGGCCACTGCTTGCTTAGCCGTTACGGACGCTGGCTCGTCGCCGTGCCGGTGACCACCGACGAGGTGGCCACGTTCTTACCGGCCATGCTGTCATGGGACACCTCGCGGCTCCCCGGCGGCGCGTGCCAGATGCGTTGCCACATCGCGCCGAGGCGACGACCCGCCTGCCACGGCCAGTGCAATTGCTGCGGCGGCATCTCGCGCCAGCCGTTGCCGTCGCGCGCGGCCACCGCGAAGCGGAACGTGTAGTCCGGCTCCGCGCCCATGCGCAGGTCCGACAGTACCAGTTGGTCGCCGCGCTGCTCGGCCTTCATGAAGCCACGGTTGAACCACTGCAGCCGCTGCACGCTGGGATAGTCGTAGATCTGCGCCAGGGCACGCACATCGGATGCGTGCTCGCGGAACTGCATCGGCCCGTGATCGGCCACCAGCGAACGCTCGCCTTCGACGAACCCTTCCGGGGTCATCGCGACCACGCGCCACAACAGTGTGTTGAACGGCATCGGCACCGAGAAGCGCGGCGCATCAGCGAGGTTGAGCTGGGCCAGCGCGCGCTCGGCCTCGCGTTCGACCTGGGCCTTGGCGAGCAACGAACCGCCCAGATAGAGCGAGCTCAACGCCAGCCCGGCCAGCAGGGCCGGCTGTGCAAGCCGGCCTGCGCGCGCCAGCCAGGCGACCGCGCACGCCAACAGCAACCACACGGTGTACAGCGGGTCGATGATGAACACGCTCGACCACATCGCCGGCTTCAGCGGCAGCGGCCAGAACAGCTGCGTGCCGTAAACGGTGAAGGCATCAAGCACCGGGTGGGTAAGCAGCGCCAGCTGCATCGCCCAGAACCAGCGCAGCGGCGCCTGTGCGACGCGCCCACCGCGGCTGCGACACCAGGCCCAGATGGCCCAGGCGACGAACGGCAGCACCAGCAGCGAATGGCTGACGCTGCGATGCCAGGTCATGCGCTGCACCGGATCGTCGGTGAGCAGGTTCACCGGCAGCACGTCGAGGTCGGGCAAGGTGCCCAGGACGGCGCCGGCGAGCAGCGCCGCCCGCCGATGCTGCGGGGGTGCAATAGCAGCAGCCACGGCGGCGCCGAGGACGATCTGGGTCAATGAATCCATGCGGCGATGCTACCGAAGCCCAGTCTGGACTTCAGCGGCTATCGGGTGCTTGGACACGCTCCGAACGTGATGCGCACGGCTAACCCGGACTTGAGCCAGCACCGTCTCGTCGGCGCATGCTCGCCTCACCGCGACTGCGAATTCGAAACGTCAAGCCTGGTGCCGGTCAAGCCGCTCGTGGCCAGCCGAGCTGTGGTGGCCGGGAGACTTGCGGCCGCGCCGGCAACAACGCCAGCGTCTCGCCGGTGTGCGACAGCAGGCGCAATGTGCCGTCCGGGTCCTCGACCAGTGCCGTCAGGCTTTCCACCCAGTCGCCGTCGTTGGCGTAGACGCAGCCGTCGCGCTCGAACAGTGCGGCACGGTGGATGTGGCCGCAGACGATGCCGTCGAGGCCACGTCGCCGCGCATCGTCGAAGCCGGCCTGGACGAAGCGGGCGATGTAGCGCTCGGCCGCGCCGCTGCGGCGTTTGAGGAACTCCGACAGCGACCAGTAGCGATGGCCCATGCGTCGGCGCGCGCGGTTGAGCCACTGGTTGCCGGTGAGCAGGCGGTAATACAGCCAGTCGCCGAAGCGCTCCTGCAGGCCGCCGAAGTGGGTGATGCCGTCGTAGTCGTCGCCGTGGGTGACCAGCAGTCGGCGGCCGTCGGCGGCGACATGGATCGCGCGGCGCCGGATCGACATGCGCGGCAGGGCGAGGCCACAGAAACGGCGGATCGGGCGGTCGTGATTGCCCGGTACATAGATCAACTCGGTGCCATTGCGACGCAGCGCGTGCAGAGCCTCGACCACGCGGTGCTGGGCCGAGCCCCAGGTCGCGCGCCGCTGTGCCATCCACCACAGGTCGACGATGTCACCGACCAGGTACAGACGATCGCATCGCAGGCCGGTGAGGAAGTCGGCAAATTCGGCAGCGTGGCAGTGCCTGGAACCCAGATGGACATCGGACACGAACACCGCGCGCCGGCGTGGCGGCAACGGTGTCGGCGCGGTCGTCATCCGCCCGCCTCCGTGGCCGCCGTCGCGGTGGCGCCGAGGTAGCGTTCGCGCTTCTTCGGCCGCAGTTGCTGCAGGTCGACCTCGATCAGGCCATCGACCGCATCGCTGAAGGCCGGGTCGATGCCGAAGGCCAGGAAGCGTGCGCCGCCGGGTTCGCACAGGTCGGTGTACTGCTTGTAGAGCATTGGCAGGGTCGCGCCGAGGGCATCGAGGTTGGCCTTGAGCACCCGGAACGCGGTGGCCGCGTCGAGCGCGTCGAACTGTGGCGGCGCGGCGCGGTACACGAACGGCTGCCTCGACACCGCACGCGCCTCGTCGCTGTCATTGCAACGGCTTCCGTAAAACTGCGAGTAGTAGGCGACGATCTGCTCGCGCGCCTGCTCCGGCAGCGCCGCGCTGATCGACACCGGCCCGAACAGGTAGCGCACGTTACGGTGGCGCGCGAGGTAGGCGCCGATGCCCTGCCACAGGTAGTCGATGCTGCGGCTGCCCCAGTAGTCCGGGGCGACGAAGCTGCGGCCCAGCTCCATGCCTTGCGCGATCCGTGCGATCGCATCATCGGCGTAACGGAACAACGAGGCGGTGTAGAGCCCGGCCAGGCCCCGTTCGGCCAGCACCGTCGCGCCGCGGGCCACGCGGTAGGCGCCGGCAATCCGCGTCGCGGTGGCGTCCCACAGCACGATGTGCTCGTACCAGCTGTCGTAGATATCGACATCCAGACGCTGGCCCGTGCCCTCGCCGACCGCGCGGAAGGTCAGCTCGCGCAGACGGCCGATCTCGCGCAACAGCGGTGAGCCGGCCGCGAGGCGACCGACACGGATCTGCTTGCCGTCGAGCGTCTGGCCGAGCAGTGCCATCGCCTCGACCCCGCTGCGCACGGTGGCGGGATCGACCGCGTCGACCAGCGGCTCCGGTCCCTGCTGCGCCGGACGCTCGTGGCGTGTGCCGATCGCGTGCAGCTCGCGGCGGACCTCGCGCAGCAACCGGTCCGGGTCGCCCCCGGCCGGCAACTGCAGCGGTCGGCCGATGCGCAACGCCACCCGGCGCGCGCGGCGCGCGAACATCTCACGCGCCAGAAGGGCGGTTCCGGCCGGCTTGAACAGCACCGAGGCACCGTAGAACAGCGCCGAATTGCGCGCCTCGATCCGCACCGGCAACACCGGCGCACCGGTGCTGCGTGCAAAGCGCAGGAAGCCGCGGCGCCAACGCCCATCGGTGACGCCGCGCAGGCCGAGCCGCGCGACCTCGCCGGCCGGAAACACGATCACGCACTGCTCGGCCTGCAGAGCCGACTCGACCGCCTGCAGGCTCTGCGCGCTCGGCCGGCCACCGAGGATGCGCACCGGCAGCAACAGGCCCGACAGCGGCTCCAGCGCCGACAGCAGGTCGTTGGCGATGATCTTGACGTCGCCGCGCACACTGCCGACCAGGTCCAGCAGGGCCAAGGCGTCGAGTGCCCCGGATGGGTGGTTGGCGACGATCAGCAGCCGGCCGCTGACCGGGATGCGCTGGCGTTCGAGCGGATCGGCCACGTAGCGCGCCTGCAGGTAATCCAGCGCCGCGCCGACGAAGGCGAAGTCGCGCAGGTGGCCATTGGTGCTCAGGAAGGCATCGATCGCATCGAAGCGCGACCAGCGCCCGAGCGTGCGCAGCAGTGGCCGGGCCAGGCCCGCACGGCGACCGCGGAACCAGTGCGGGAAGCGTTCTTGCAGGCGGCGTTCGAAGGGCTGCATCGGGCGTCGCGGGTCGCCCCGACGGGGCGTCTCGCGGCGCAGCCTGCGCCGCGCGCGCGACAACCACGTGGCGGTTTCGGGTCAGCGCAGTGACAGCCGCCCCCCGCTCCCTGGCCGCTGCGCGGCCGGCCCGCCCTGCTCCCACAAGGGGAGAGGGAAATCCAGCGCCTGCCATGCCCTTGCCTCTCCTCTTGTGGGAGAGGTCGACGCGCGCAGCGCGTCCGGAGAGGGGGCGCCCTTAACCCACAAACAACATATGAATACCCCACAATGCGCCAACCCGGTCGAGCCTGTATCATGCGCGGCCATCCTTTCATCCGAATCAAGGGATATTGACCTCGATGTCCAGCTACCTGTTCACCTCCGAATCCGTTTCCGAAGGCCATCCGGACAAGATCGCCGACCAGATTTCCGATGCGGTGCTGGACGCGATCCTCGCCCAGGATCCGCGCGCGCGCGTGGCCTGCGAGACCATGGTCAAGACCGGTGCGGCGATCGTCGCAGGCGAAGTCACCACCAGCGCCTGGGTGGACATCGAGTCGCTGGCGCGTCGCGTCATCAACGAGATCGGCTACAACAATTCCGACGTCGGCTTCGACGGCCATACCTGCGCCATCATCAACATGCTGGGCAAGCAGTCGCCGGACATCGCCGCCGGCGTCGACGGCACCGCCAAGAAGCAGAAGAAGCCGGAAGAACAGGGCGCGGGCGACCAGGGCCTGATGTTCGGCTACGCCTGCAACGAGGCCCCGGAATTCATGCCGGCGCCGATCTACTACGCGCACCGCCTGGTCGAGCAGCAGGCCAAGATCCGCAAGCAGAAGAACTCCAAGCTGCCGTGGCTGCGCCCGGACGCCAAGTCGCAGGTCACCCTGCGCTATGACTCGGGCCACAACGTCGTCGGCCTCGACGCCGTCGTGCTGTCCACCCAGCATGACCCGGGCATCAAGCACAAGGACCTGGTCGAAGGCGTGTACGAGCACGTCCTGCGCCCGGTGCTGCCGAAGAAGTGGCTGGAGTCGCTGCCGAAGAACAAGATCCACATCAACCCGACCGGCATCTTCGTGATCGGCGGCCCGGTCGGCGACTGCGGCCTGACCGGCCGCAAGATCATCGTCGACACTTACGGCGGCATGGCCCGCCATGGTGGCGGCGCGTTCTCGGGCAAGGACCCGTCCAAGGTCGACCGTTCGGCCGCCTACGCCGCGCGTTACGTCGCCAAGAACATCGTCGCGGCGGGTCTTGCTGACAAGTGCGAAGTGCAGGTGTCGTACGCGATCGGCGTGGCCGAGCCGACCTCGATCTCGGTGACCACTTTCGGCACCGGCAAGATCAGCGACGACAAGATCGAGAAGCTGATCCGCAAGCACTTCGACCTGCGCCCGTACGGCATCGTCAAGATGCTCGACCTGATCCACCCGATCTACCAGGACACCGCCGCCTACGGCCACTTCGGCCGCAAGCCCAAGCAGGTGTCCTACGTCGACGGCGCCGGCAAGAAGCACACCGCGACCGCGTTCTCGTGGGAGCAGACCGACCGCGCCGATGACCTGCGCAAGGCGGCGGGGCTCAAGAAGTAAGGCCACACTTGTCATTCCGAACGTCCCCCAAGGGGACTTCCTTCGGGGCGGAGTGAGGAATCTGCTTCACTGCCAGACAGCAGATCCTTCGCTTCGCTCAGGATGACAAGGTGAAAAACGGGCCGCCTCGCGGCCCGTTTCCTTTTCCAGCCAGGCGCTCTGCTTCTGTAGGAGCGGCTTTAGCCGCGACCGGAAAAACCGGTCGATCGTCGATCCAAGAAACGCGGCTGAAGCCGCACCTGCAAACTCGATACGGATTACGCTCTTTTGACCATCGCCACGCCCGCCGCACCTTCGCCCATGGACGCCGCCGACCCCACACTGCCCGATCGCCTGCGCGCCGCCCTGGAACTGCTGGAGTCGATCGCCGCCGACCGCACCCTGCTCGACGCCATGCCCGCGGACGATCGCAAGCGCCTGCACCAGGCCGTGGCCCAGGTCTACCACCCCGAGCCCGGCATGCGCCGGCAGAAACTCAAGGCGCTCGAGCGCGAGCGCAACGCCGAGAACATCCGCCGCGCCGACGCCATGCTCGACCAGACCGGCATCCGCGCGCTGCGCCGGCGCCCGGTGTTCACCACGCCGAACTACTTCGTGCCGCAAGACGGCCGGCTGCTCGGCTTCGAGGCGCACGACCCTAGCGGCGAAACGCCGGAACTGCGCGAATCGCTTGAACTGCGGCATTGCTACGTCTGCAAGCAGAAGTACACGCTGATCCACCACTTCTACGACCAGATGTGCCCGGCCTGCGCGCAGTTCAACTTCGCCAAGCGCACCGAGCTGGCCGACCTGCGTGGCCGCGTCGCGCTGCTGACCGGCGGCCGCGTCAAGATCGGCTACCAGGCCGGCCTCAAGCTGCTGCGCGCTGGAGCCCGCCTGATCGTCACCACGCGCTTCGCGCGCGATTCCGCCGCACGTTACGCGCAGGAACCTGATTTCGAGCAATGGGGCGATCGACTCGAGGTGTTCGGCCTCGACCTGCGCCACACCCCCAGCGTCGAGGCGTTCTGCCGCGAACTGAGCGCGCGGCTGCCGCGTCTGGACTTCATCATCAACAACGCCTGCCAGACCGTGCGCCGCCCGCCGGAGTTCTACGCGCACATGATGGCCGGTGAAACCGCGGCGCTGAAGGACACGCCCGAGGCCGTACGCAAGCTGCTCGGCAGCTACGAAGGCCTGCGCAGCTACGACCTGCTGCCCGAAGCGAACGCGACGGCGATGCAGGTCGCGATCGGCCGCGGCGCCGGCGCGGAAGCAGTCGGCGAAGCGGCCGGACTGACCCACGCCGCCGAGCTGTCGCAGGTGCCGCTGCTGGCCGAGGAACTGCTCGGGCAGAAGCACCTGTTCCCCGAAGGCCGGCTCGACCAGGACCTGCAGCAGGTCGACCTGCGCGGGCGCAACTCGTGGCGCCTGCTGATGCACGAAGTGCCGTCGGTGGAATTGCTGGAAACCCAGCTGGTCAACGCGATCGCGCCGTTCATCATCAACGCGCGCCTGAAGCCGCTGATGCTGCGCACGCCCGACCGTGACAAGCACATCGTCAACGTGTCCGCGGTCGAAGGCCAGTTCTACCGTAACTTCAAGACCACCCGCCACCCGCACACCAACATGGCCAAGGCCGCGCTCAACATGATGACGCGCACCGCCGCGGCCGATTACCACGGCGACGGCATCCACATGAACTCCGTCGACACCGGCTGGGTAACCGACGAGGATCCGATCGAGCTGGCCACCCGCAAGACGCTGGAGGAACGCTTCCACCCGCCGCTCGACATCATCGACGGCGCTGCTCGCATCGTCGACCCGATCATCGCCGGCCTCAACACCGGCGAGCACGTGTGGGGGCAGTTCCTGAAGGACTACAAGCCGACGGATTGGTGAGGTCCGTCCGCGCCGCATGCCGTCCTTGGCTCGCCTGTCCCCAAAGGGAACTTCCTTCGGAGCGCGGGAAAGGGCTGCGCCCCCCCTCGCGACCGCAGAGCGAAGCCTGAACCGGCCGCCCCGAGCGGCGAACATAGCCGCCCGGCGCGCCGACAACCGGTACAATCCTGTCCGTTCGCCGAGGGGCGCTGCGACCGTGACACAGAGCACGGCCAGGCTCGGCCTACCCTACCGTTCCAACCGCGCCCGATGTCCGCGAACACCCGCGGGAGCCCCGCCTGACCGGCCGGACTTTTCAAACTTCGGAGCTATCCAATGAACGCTGTCGCAAAAACCTTCTCGACCGAGGGTGACTACAAGGTCGCTGACATTTCGCTGGCCGACTTCGGCCGCAAGGAACTCGACATCGCCGAGCACGAGATGCCGGGCCTGATGTCGATCCGCAAGAAGTACGCCGCCGCCAAGCCGCTCGCCGGCGTGCGCGTGACCGGCTCGCTGCACATGACCATCCAGACCGCGGTGCTGATCGAGACCCTGAAGGACATCGGCGCCGACGTGCGCTGGGCGTCGTGCAACATCTTCTCGACCCAGGACCACGCCGCCGCCGCGATCGCCAAGACCGGCACGCCGGTGTTCGCGTGGAAGGGCGAGTCGCTGGAAGAGTATTGGGACTGCACGCTCGACGCGTTGACCTTCCCGGGCAGCGGCGCCGACAAGCACCTCGGCCCGCAGCTGGTGGTCGATGACGGTGGCGACGTCACCCTGCTGATCCACAAGGGCTACGAGCTCGAGAACGGCAGCAAGTGGGTCGACGAAGCCGCGTCCTCGCACGAGGAGCAGGTGATCAAGAACCTGCTCAAGCGCGTTGCTGTCGAACGCCCGGGCTTCTGGCACACCGTCGTGCGCGACTGGAAGGGCGTCTCCGAGGAGACCACCACCGGCGTGCACCGCCTGTACCAGATGGTCGAGCAAGGCAACCTATTGGTACCCGCGATCAACGTCAACGACTCGGTCACCAAGTCCAAGTTCGACAACCTGTACGGCTGCCGCGAGTCGCTGGCCGACGGCCTCAAGCGCGCGATGGACGTGATGCTGGCCGGCAAGGTCGCCGTGGTCTGCGGTTACGGCGACGTCGGCAAGGGCTGCGCCCACAGCCTGCGTGCTTATGGCGCGCGCGTAGTCGTGACCGAGATCGACCCGATCAACGCGCTGCAGGCGTCGATGGAAGGCTTCGAGGTCAACACCGTCGAGAGCACCCTGGGCCGCGGCGACATCTACGTCACCACCACCGGCAACAAGGACGTGCTGACCATCGCCCACCTGAGCCAGATGAAGGACCAGGCGATCGTCTGCAACATCGGCCACTTCGACAACGAGATCCAGGTCGATGCGCTGAACGCGTTCGCCGGCGTGACCAAGCTCAACATCAAGCCGCAGGTGGACAAGTACACCTTCGCCGACGGCCGCGCGATCTTCCTGCTGGCCGAAGGCCGCCTGGTCAACCTGGGCTGCGCCACCGGCCACCCGAGCTTCGTGATGTCGAACTCGTTCTCCAATCAGACGCTGGCGCAGATCGACCTGTGGGCGAACAAGGACGCGTACGAAGCCAAGGTCTACATCCTGCCGAAGAAGCTCGACGAGGAAGTCGCGCGCCTGCACCTGGAGAAGATCGGCGTGAAGCTGACCACGCTCACCAGCGAGCAGGCCGCCTACCTGGGCGTGTCGGTCGATGGTCCTTACAAGCCGGAGCATTACCGCTACTGATCGGCATCGGCGGTAGTTGACGATTCAAGGAAACGGGCGCTTCGGCGCCCGTTTCCGTTTGGTCGACCGACAAGGCCAAACGCTCGCGCCTGCGACCGGCCCTCTGCCACGCATTCAATTACACAGCCATCGCGATGGAGCGATATACTGCCGACATTCCGCGCCCGGACCCGCCATGACCAAGATCAGCTTCGAGTTCTACCCGCCCAAGACCGACGAGCAGCGCGCGCAGCTCGACAAGACCGCGGCCAAGCTCAAGACCCGGAACCCGGAGTACGTGTCGTGCACCTTCGGTGCCGGCGGCTCGACGCTGAGCTACACGCCCGAAACGGTCGAGCGCCTGCACCAGACGCACGGTCTCGACGCGGCCCCGCACCTGTCCTGCGTCGGCGGCACCCGCGCCGAACTGGGCGAGCTGATCGAACGCTACAAGGCCATGGGCTGCCGGCGCATCGTCGCGTTGCGCGGCGACCTGCCCTCGGGCATGGGCCACGCCGGTGAATTCCGCTACGCCACCGACCTGGTCGAATTCATCCGCCGCGAACACGACGGCTTCTTCCACATCGAAGTCGGCTGCTACCCCGAATGCCACCCGCAGTCGGAGGACGCGCTCGCCGACCTGCGCCACTTCAAGGCCAAGGTCGATGCCGGCGCCGACGGCGCGATCACCCAGTACTTCTACAACGCCGACGCCTACTTCCGCTTCGTCGATGACGCGCGCCGGCTCGGCATCGACGTGCCGATCGTGCCGGGCATCATGCCGATCTCCAACTTCAGCCAGCTCAAGCGGTTTTCCGATGCCTGCGGCGCCGAAATCCCGCGCTGGATCGGCAAGCGCATGCAGGCCTACGGCGACGATGTCGAGGCGATCCGCGAGTTCGCCGCCGACCTGGTCGCGACGATGTGCCGGCGCCTGGTCGAGGGCGGCGCGCCGGGCCTGCATTTCTACACCTTGAACCTGTCCAAGCCGACGCTGAGCGTGATCGCGCGCCTGGCCTGAGCCCGGACGCCGACGAGGTCGGCACACACGCCGTTGACGTCGCGGCGAGCAGGATCGAGGTCCCCGCCCGGCCCGCCTGGTCATGAATACGCGGCCGCATTTTCTTGCGGCACTGGTCTGGTTGATCGTGGCCCTGGCCAGCGCACCGGCCCCTGCCGCCGGCGGCCTCCAGCGCTGCCAGGCACGCGACGGCAGCCGCATCTACACCGACCGCGCCTGCGCGTCCTACGGCGCCCAGCCGCTGCCGTTGCCGGCCGACCTGCTCAACCGTTTGGCGCGCGAGCAGGCCGGAATGTACTCCACTGCAGGGGTCACGACGCCGACGCTGGCCAACGCCGGCATCGGCCGCCGCTCGCCCGCCAGCGGCTGTGCCCGCAACGCCCGCCAGCTGTCACTGGACCTGCAAGCTGCGTTTGCCCTGGGCGACGTCAACCGCATCGCCGAGAGCTACCACTGGGCGGGACTGCCGCACCGGCAAGGCCAGCAGATCCTGCAGCGGCTGCAGCAACTCACGCGTCGCCCGCTGCTCGATGCCCAGTATTTCGCGGCCACCATCGCCAGCAGCGGGCTGTCCTTCGCGCCCACGGCCACTGCGACCAGCGACGACGCCGGCATCGTGCAGCTGCGGTTCCAGGACCAGGTGGTCGACCTGACCGTTGCGCGTTACGCCGGCTGCTATTTCGTGCGCTTCTGAACGCAGGCCCTGAACCGGCCGCTCCCGTACTGCGATCGGCGCACTGTCCACGCCGCAAGGCCATCGCTAGTCTGGGCGGATGCAACGTCATGCACTCCGCGGCCTCCTCGTCCTGTCGCTCGCCCTGGCCGGAGCGCCGCCGGGGTACGCCCAAGTCCACCGTTGTACCGGTGCGGACGGCAACGAGGTCTTCACCGATCGCCAATGCACCGACATCGGCGGCGTCGAGCAGTTGTCGCGCGCGCCCGCGGTCGCTGGCGCACGCGCCGCGCGTGGCGGCTGTGCGCGCAACCTGCAGGACCTGATGTTCGAGATGACCAGCGCGATCGACGCGCGCGACGCGAACCGGCTGGCCGGCGTCTACCACTGGACCGGGATGTCGGGCAGCGGTGCCTATGCGGTGCTGACGCGGCTCGACGCCCTGGTGCAGCGGCCCCTGGTCGACATCGTGCCGGTCCTGCCCGATGTGGCAGCAGCAGCGGCCGGGGACGCGGGTGTCGATGCGCCGGCAATCGACGGCGACTACTACCCGCAGGCCAGCGTCCGGCAATCGCCGGTGGCGTTGCGGGTCGAACAGACCCTGGCCAACGGCAGCACGCCATCGCGCACGGTATTCGGCCTGCAGAAGCATTTCGGCTGCTGGTGGATCAAGGGCTGACTGCCGCAGCTTGGGACGGAGCGACGGCGCAGGGCACAATAGCGGCTTCCCCCTGATGGAAGCTGGCGATGCAATACCCCGAATGGATCTGGCACAACGGCGCGATCAAGCGCTGGGCCGACGCCACCACGCACGTGATGTCGCATGCGCTGCACTACGGCTCGTCGGTGTTCGAGGGTATCCGCAGCTACCAGACGCCGAGCGGCCCGGCGATCTTCCGCCTGACCGACCACAACACCCGCCTGTTCGCCTCGGCCAAGATCTACGACATGGCGATGCCGTACTCGCTGGAGCAGATCAACGCCGCTTGCCGCGACGTGCTCAAGGCCAACGACAACACCACCGATTACCTGCGTCCGGTCGCCTACCGCGGCCTGGGCGGTTTCGGCCTGTCGGCCGACACCCCGACCGACATGGCCGTGGCGACCTGGAAGATGGGCCAGTACCTGGGAGCCAGCGTGCTTGAACAGGGCATCGATGCCTGTGTGTCGAGCTGGCAGCGCTTCGCCCCCAACACCCTGCCGGCCGGCGCCAAGGCCGGCGGCAATTACCTGTCGGGCCAGCTGGTCGCGCGTGAGGCGCGCCGCCTCGGTTTCGGCGAGGGCATCGCCCTGGCCTCGACCGGCCTGCTGTCGGAAGGTGCCGGCGAGAACCTGTTCCTGGTGTTCGACGGCGCGCTGCACACCACGCCGGTCAGCGCGGCGCTGCTCAACGGCATCACCCGCAACACCATCATCACCCTCGCCCGCGATGTCGGCATCGAGGTGATCGAGCGCGACCTGCCGCGCGAGTACCTGTACCTGTGCGACGAGTTGTTCATGTGCGGCACCGCCGCCGAGATCACCCCGATCCGCTCGGTCGACGGCCGTCAGGTCGGCACCGGCAAGGTCGGCCCGGTGACGCGACAGGTGCAGGAGCTGTTCTTCGGCCTGTTCAACGGCAGCACCCAGGACAAGTACGGCTGGCTTGAGCCGCTGTGAGTTGAAGCGGGGCCCGGTCGATCCGGGCTTCGCGGCTTTGCGTTGAAGCCGCGCTCACCGCGCGCGGCTTCACGCCTGCGCCGCCGCACCTCAGGTGGTGCGCAACGAGGTGGCATCGAAGGCCAGCGTCGCGATGACGCCGTGCGGCTCGCCGGGCCGCACCGACACCTCCCAGCCGTAGAGGTCGCACAGGCGGCGCACGATCGACAGGCCGATGCCGCCGCCCTGCGAATGGCCGGCGTGGGTGCCGCGATAACCGCGCTGGAATAGCTTGGCGGCGTCCTCGGCGCTAAGCCCCGGACCGGAGTCGATCACCTCCACCGCCTTCGGCCCCAACCGCACGATCACCTCGCCCTGGGTGGTGTACTTGACCGCGTTGCCGATCAGGTTGCCCAGGGCCACCGCCACGGCCGCCTCCGGCGCATCGACGACCAGGCCGCGCTCGCCCTCGATGCGCAGCTCCAGCGGCTTGCCGCCGAGCTGGGCGCGGTGTGCGTCGAGCAGTTGTTCGGCGGCCTTGCCGATGTCGGTGGCGCCGTGCCCGCGCTCGTTGCGCGACAGCAGCAGCAGCGCGCTGATCAGGTCGGTGCACTGCTGCTCGGCGCGCTGGATGCGCAGCAGGCGGTTGCGGGTCTTGTCGTCAAGGTCCGGGCGCGACAGCAGCAGTTCGGAGGCGCCCTTGATCACCGCCAGCGGCGTGCGCAGCTCGTGGCTGACGTCGGCGTTGAATTCGCGGTCGCGCTGGACCACGTCGGTCAGGCGCTCGGCGTAGTCGTCCAGCGCCTCGGCCAGCTGGCCGACCTCGTCGTCGGGGAAGTGCGAGGCCAGGTTTTCCGGCTCGGAACTGCGCCCGGACTGCTTGAGCCGGTTGGCCAGCTCCGACACCGGGCTCATCACGCGCGAGGCGGCCCACCAGCCGACCACCAGCGACAGCAGCGTGAACAGGAACACCGATGCGTAGATCGCGCGGTTGAACTGCTGCTCGCCGCGCGTGGCCTGCGACATGTCGTAAGCCAGGAAAAACCACGCCGTCGGTGTCTTGCGCACCGCCAGCTTGTAGGCGAACGGCTCGCCGTTCTCGCCGACCCCGGTCATGCCGTAGATGCCGTCGCGCAGCCCGTACCACTCCGGCCAGTTGACCTGCACCGAGTCGAACTTGTCGGCGGTATAGACGTAGGCGCGTATCTGGTCGACCGCGAACTGCGGGTTGTCCGGGTTCTGCTCGTACTGCCGCGCGGCCTCGGTGATGTTGCGGTTCATCACGTCCTCGACCAGCTGGTTCTCCACGCGGTTGCGGGTCCAGTTGGTCGCCCACGCGAACAGCGCGGTCAGGCCGAAGCCGAGCAGGACGAAGGCGAGGATGATGCGGCTGCGCAGCTGCCGCCGGTAGCGCATCTTGCGCCGTCGTGGCGCGGGCTCCTCGGTCGCCGCCACGCAGGCTTATCCGTTGTCCGGGGCCGCGATGCGGTAACCGATGCCGTGCCGGGTCTGGATCAGCGGCACCTCGAAGGGCTTGTCGACCACGGCGCGCAGGCCGTGGATGTGCACGCGCAGGCTGTCCGAGTCCGGCAACTCCTCGCCCCACACCCGCGTTTCCAGCTCCTGGCGCGTGACCACCGCCGGCGAGGCCTCCATCAGCGCCTGCAGGATCTTCAGCGCGGTCGGGTTGAGCTGCAGCAGCTTGCCCTGGCGGCGCACTTCCAGCGTGTCGAGGTTGTATTCGAGGTCGGCGGTATTGAGCACCCGGGTCTGCACGCCGCGACCGCGCCGCGACAGTGCATTCAGCCGGACCTCGACCTCCTGCAGCGCGAACGGCTTGATCAGGTAGTCGTCGGCACCGGAGTCGAAGCCGGCCAGCTTGTTGTCGAGGCTGTCACGCGCAGTCAGCATCAGCACCGGGGTCTGCTTGCGCGCCTCGTTGCGCAGCTTGCGGCAGACCTCCAGGCCGTCGAGTCCGGGCAGGTTGAGATCGAGCACGATCGCGTCGAAGTCGTGGACCACGGCCAGGTGCAGCCCGGTGATGCCGTCGGCGGCGAAGTCCACGGTGTGGCCGCGGTCTTCGAGAAAGTCGCCAAGATTGGCGGCAATGTCCTGGTTGTCTTCGATGACGAGGATGCGCATTGGACCTTCCTGATTGATGGCCTTCGACCTGTGGTCGCCGGCGAGGTTCCAAGAGTTGGCAATCGACCCGGTGCAGGATCGATTGCAAGCTTGAATCGCAAGCTTAACGATTCTGCCAGAGCGCTCGCCGTGCACTGCTCACTGCCCGCACACGAACCACGCTGGCAAACAAAGGCCCAAGCGCGGGGCCGCCGCGCCTGGGCCAAAAGGGTATTGCCCCGATTACCGTAACCTGCATCGACCAGATCGCTGACTTGGCAGAGCGGCAGTGCTGCGGCCCGGACAGGCTACGCCGAAACCGATTAAACCGCTGTTAAAAGTTGGCGTTAAATAGATGTTAATCGGCCGACCGACAAAGCCATCACTTGAATAAAATCGCAAAATATCGGCATTTACCGCCGAATGTCGGCAAATTACCGTGAAGTCGCCACTCGCTTCGCCGTGCGACGCTTCAGCCGGCCGGCCACGTACTGGATGATCTCGGTAGCCACGTCGACGCCACTGGCCTCCTCGATGCCTTCCAATCCAGGTGAAGCATTGACCTCGAGCACGAGCGGGCCACGCTTGGATCGGATCAGGTCGACACCGGCCACGCCCAGTCCCAGCACGCGCGCGGCACGGATCGCCACGTCCTGCTCGGCGGCGCTGGCGCGCACGCCCTTGGCGGAGCCACCGCGGTGCAGGTTGGAGCGGAAGTCGCCCTTCGGCGCCTGCCGCTTCATCGCCGCGATCACGCGCCCGCCGACCACGAAGCAGCGCACGTCGGCGCCATGCGCCTCCTCGATGAACTCCTGCACCAGGAAGTTGGCGTACAGCCCGCGCAGCGCCTCGATCACGCCGCGCGAGGCCGACGGCTTCTCGGTCAGCATCACGCCAGTGCCCTGGGTGCCCTCGTTGAGCTTGATCACGTGCGGCGGCGGCCCGAGCATCGACAGCAGGTCCATCGTGTCGTCGGGGTTGTCGCCGAACACCGTGGTCGGCAGGCCGATGCCCTCGGCGGCGAGCAACTGGTGGCAGCGCAGCTTGTCGCGCGCGCGCAGGATCGCGTCGGACGAATTCGGGGTGAAGCTGTCCATCAGCTCGAACTGGCGCAGCACCGCCGAGCCGTAGCGCGTGACCGAGGCACCAACGCGCGGGATCACCGCCTGGTAACCCGAGATCGGCCGCCCCTTGTAGTGCATGCCGAAGCCGTCACTGGCGATGCGCATGTAGCAACGCAGCGGGTCGAGCACGCGCACGCTGTGGCCCTGCTCGCGCGCGGCCTCGACCAGGCGCCGGGTCGAATACAACTTGGTGTTGCGCGAGAGGATCGCGAGCTTCATTGGGGTGGCCGGCCGGGGGTCAGGCTGAAAGTGGGAGGCACGACGGGCGCATGCCTGCCGTGGAGGAAGGAGCGTGCCGGATCGACCGTGAACACACGGGCCATCGCGGTGCGCCCCAGCAGCATCGGGAAACGCATGCCACGACGATCCGACAGATTTATTTCAATTTCGCGTTCGATCCCGGCCAGGCACAACGGCGTGCGCAGGAACACACGCCGGGTGCGGCGGCCGCCGGAGTCGGTGACGTTGCGCTCGTCGTGGATCGGTGCGACCGACTCGATCACCTCACCGCCGACCAGGTCCGGGCTGAGGCGGAAGCCCACCCAGGGCGCGCCCCCCTCGCTGAACCGCCAATGCGCGTCGACGTGCAACGCCGAACTGCGCGCACCGCTGTCGATCTTGGCCCGTACCGCGCCAATCCCGAGGCCGGGCAAGGCCACCCACTCCCGCCAACCGAGCACGATCCTGCCTGCCATCGTGTCTCCGAAACCGAGTGCGCACCGACGCGCACTGGGATGCGCATGAACCAAAAACGGCGGTCGCAAGGGGCGACCGCCGTTGTAAGTATGGAGCGGGTGATGGGAATCGAACCCACGCTAGCAGCTTGGGAAGCTGCAGTTCTACCATTGAACTACACCCGCATGCCGCAAAGTCTATGCTCCGCGCCTGCGGCTTGGCAACGCGACGCCGCCACAGCGGCGTCGCGCGCCCGGCTCAGAAGCCGCTGCCGACGCTGACAAACACCGTCGTGTCGTTGCCGCCCTTCTGGCCCACGGTCAGGCTGGTGCCGAGATTGGCCTGCAGGCCGAACAGCTGCGTGCGCGCACCGAAAGTCAGCGTGCCGTAGTTGCGGTCGAACTCCTGGCCCGGCACCGCGTACGGCGCCGTGCCCGGCATCGAGCGCAGCTGGGCGAAGACCTCCTCGTCGGTTTCCTCGAACTCGCGGTCGTAGGTGAGGCGCGCGTAGGGCTTGAGGTGCTCGTTGATGGCGTAGTCGACCTGCCAGCCGGCGCTGCCGATCAGCGAGTCGAACTTCTGGTCCGAGAACGCCAGTGCGGTCGCCTCGGTGCTGTTCTCGGCGTAGCCGTCGATATCAATGGTCTGCGAGACCAGCGACAGCACCGGGCCGTGGGTCAGCGCGCCGTGCTGGAAGTTCCAGCCGCCCTGCACCGCCGCGGTGATGTTGCTGCCGTCCGGCGAGCCGCTGTGCACGCGCGCGGTCGGACCGAGCTTGACCTGGCGTTCCACGTCGTAGCTGAGCCAGGTGTAGCTGACCTGACCGTTGACCCAGGCCGCACCGCTGTTCCAGCCCAGGTAGCCGCCCAGGCTGGCATCGGTCTGGTCGAAATTGCCGCCGCTGTTGCCCCAGTCGATCTTGCCCTGGCCGTAACCGCCGAAGCCGCCGAACACCAGGTTGCCGCGGGCCCAGTCCACACCGGCGCTCAGCGCCGGGACGATGCCGTCGTAATTGTCGCCGTGGCCGTAACGCTGCGAGTCACCGCGCACGTCGGCCCACCAGCGCATGCCTTCGCCTTCGGCCCCGGGGCGGACGCCGACCTGCGCCGCCACGCGGTCGGCGCGAGCGCGGCCGGTGGTCGCTGCCGAATGCGGCAGCACCGACAGCTGGCGCGGCGCTTCCAGCACCGAGATCGCGTAGTCACCAAGGATCGCGTGCGCCTTCGTCGAGGGGTGCACGCCGTCGGCGAAGGCGTAGGTATCCGGCGCGCTGGGCGTGGCGTAGGTGGCCGGGTTGCAGGTCAGCGAACTCTCGATCAGGCAGGCCGTGCCGGTGGTGTTGGTGATGCCGTACGGCGCCGGGTTGGCGACGATCTCGCGCAGCAGGTGGAAGGTATCGAGCGGAATCACCCGCAAACCCGCCGACGCCAGGCCGCCGAAAAGTGCGTCGTTGTAGCCGGTCGCCAGCGCCGTGGCCTGCGCCGAGACGAGTGCGTTCGCGCCGAACTGCGGCGTGATGCCCAGGTCGGGAATGTTGGCCACCAGCACGTAACGCGCACCGGCCGCCTCGAGCGTGGCGACATTGCTGACCTGCGCAGCCACAGCCGCGCCGACGATGGCCTGCACCTGCTGCGGCGTGGCCCCGAGCCGGGCCGCCTCCGCGGCCGCGAAGAGGTCGTTGGCGCCGCCCCAGGTCGTGTACAGCGCATTGGCATCAGCCCGACCGCCGTTGGCGGCCAGATGGGCGGCGATCTGGGACTTCAGTGACAACGTCGGCAGCGCTGGAGTCGGCCCGGCACGGTCCGTCGCCACCCTGGCACCACCGATGGCGTAGTTGCTGCCGCCCTGACTGATGCTGGATGCGTCGGTTCCGTAGTAGTTGGCCACGTGCTCGGACCAGACCAGGCCCGGGTTGGTGGTGAAGCGGCCCAGGATCGCTGCCGAAGGGTTGACGGCCACCAGCGCCGGCCGGAAATAGCCCGAGTCGGTCAGGCTGTCGCCAAAGAAGACGGTCTGCGAGTAGGTCTGCGCAAACGCCGGTGCGGTCGCCAACGCCAGAGCGGCGGCCAGCACGGTGCGGACGGGTTTCATCATGGAAGTCCCTGGAGTGTCTTTGAATGGAAGTGATCCGTCCGGGCGGCATACGCCCGCGGATGGCCGGCATCGAACCACGCGCCGCCGCCGCGTACAAGCCGCAGCGCGGCAAAATCCGTGCCCACGCTGGCCAGTCCCGGTCCGCAAGGGGACAATGGCGCATGGACATCCTCTTGAACGGCGAGCCGCGCGCGGTCGCGGCGCACACCACCGTGCAGCAACTGCTGCAGGCCGAGGGCCTGGGCGAACGCCGCGTCGCGGTCGAGGTCAACGGCGCGATCGTGCCGCGCAGCCGCCACGGCGAGCAGGCCCTGGCCGACGGCGACCACATCGAGATCGTGCACGCCCTCGGCGGCGGGTGAGGCCGTACGCCTGCGAGGCACTGCCTCGCGCACGGGCCGAACGCCCGGCCATGGATGGGCCGGACAGGGCTGTCCGAAGCCCGCAACGCGACACCATGGACGGCATCGGCACGTCCTCGAATGCGCAAGGGCAGGCATCGCCCGCTGGTAAACTAACCGGATGACCGCACCGACCCACCTCGACCCCCTCGTCATCGCCGGCAAGCCCTACGCCTCGCGCCTGCTCACCGGCACCGGCAAGTTCACCGACCTCGAACAGACCCGCCTGGCCACGCAGGCCGCCGGCGCGCAGATCGTTACCGTCGCGATCCGCCGCAGCAACATCGGCCAGAACCCGGGCGAGCCGAATCTGCTCGACGTGCTGCCGCCCGACCGCTACACGATCCTGCCCAACACCGCCGGTTGCTATACCGCCGACGACGCGGTGCGCACCTGCCGCCTCGCGCGCGAGCTGCTCGATGGCCACAACCTGGTCAAGCTGGAAGTGCTCGGCGACCAGAAGACCCTGTACCCCGACGTGGTGCAGACCCTGGTCGCGGCCGAGACGCTGGTGAAGGACGGCTTCGACGTGATGGTCTACACCTCCGACGACCCGATCCTGGCCAAGCGCCTGGAGGAGCTCGGCTGCGTGGCCGTCATGCCGCTGGCCGCACCGATCGGTTCGGGCCTGGGCGTGCAGAACAAGTACAACCTGCTCGAGATCGTCGAGAACGCGCGCGTGCCGATCATCGTCGACGCCGGCGTCGGCACCGCCTCCGATGCCGCCATCGCGATGGAGCTGGGCTGCGACGGCGTGCTGATGAACACCGCCATTGCCGGGGCCAAGGATCCGGTGCTGATGGCGCACGCGATGAAGCTCGCGGTCGAGGCCGGCCGCGCCGCGTTCAAGGCCGGGCGGATTCCGCGCAAGCGCTTTGCCAGTGCGTCTTCGCCGGTCGATGGATTGATCGGTTAATGACTGATCCGTTCTCGAGCGACGGCGCCAAGACCCCGCCCAAGCCTTTCACCATCGAGGCAGGCCGCCGCCAGGTGCGCAGCTTCGTGCTGCGTCAGGGCCGCTTCACCGAGGCGCAGCAGCGCGCGTTCGACACGCAATGGCCGCGCTTCGGCCTCGACTACACGGGTACCCCGCGCGACTTCGCCGCCGCCTTTGGCCGCAGCGCCAAACGCGTGCTCGAGATCGGCTTCGGCAACGGCGAGGCCCTGCGCTTCGCCGCCCAACACGACCATGCACGCGACCTGATCGGCATCGAGGTACACGCGCCCGGCGTCGGCCGCCTGCTCAATGCACTGGCCGAAGACGGCAGCGACCACGTCCGCGTCTACCACCATGACGCGGTGGAAGTGCTGCGCAACGAAATCGCCGACGGCTCGCTCGACGAGGTCCGCATCTACTTCCCCGACCCCTGGCACAAGAAGCGCCACAACAAGCGCCGCCTGGTGCAGCCGGAGTTCGCCCAGTTGCTCGTCGGCAAGCTTGCCGGCGACGGCCGCTTGCACCTCGCCACCGATTGGCAGGACTATGCCGAGCAGATGTGGAATGTACTCGACGCAACCCCCGGCCTCGTCAACCGCGCCGGCCCGCGTGGCGCGGTGCCGCGACCGGACTGGCGACCGCAGACCCACTTCGAGACCCGCGGCCAGAAACTCGGCCACGGCGTGTGGGACCTCCTCTATGACAAAAGCCGGGATTCGTGATTCGTGATTCGGGATTCGAGACTGAAGACCGCTCGTCATCCTAGGCCGATCCAGGCCCGCTCCCGCACAGGCGCACGAGCCTGCTTTCGCGAATACCCAATCCCGAATCACGAATCACGGCCCTGATGGACACCGCGCTGACGCTCACCACCGACATGAAGCTCGTGCTCGGGCTGGTGGGCTTCACGATGGTGATGTTCCTGTTCGAGCGCATCCGCGCCGACGTCGTCGCCCTCGTCGTGCTGGTGCTGCTGGGCCTGTCGGGCCTGGTCGAGCCCGAGGAGCTGTTCAACGGCTTCTCCGGCAACGCGGTGATCAGCATCATCGCGACCATGATCCTCGGCGCCGGCCTCGACCGCACCGGCGCCCTCAACCGCCTCGCCGGCTGGTTGCTGCGCCGCGCGCACGGCGTCGAGCAACGATTGCTGCTGCTGACCAGCGCGGTCGCCGGCCTCAACTCCTCGATCATGCAAAACCCGTCGGTGATGGCGCTGTACATGCCCGTCGCCGCGCGCCTGTCCTCGCGCACCGGCCTGACCCTGCCGCGCCTGCTGCTGCCGATCGCCGCCGCGATCGTGATGGGCGGCGGCCTGACCATGGTCGGCAATTCGCCGCTGATCCTGCTCAACGACCTGTTGCTCGCCGCCAACAGCAACCTGCCCTCGGGCGCGGCCACCATTGAGCCGCTGAAGATGTTCGCGCCGCTGCCGATCGGCCTGGCCCTGCTCGGCGCGTCGCTGGCCTACTTCCATTTCTTCGGCGACAAGCGCCTGCGCGACGACGACAGCAAGGGCGCGACGCCGGCGCGCACGCAGAGCTACTTCGCCAAGGCCTACGGCATCGACGGCGACGTCTACGAGCTCACCGTCAGCGCCGACAGCCCGCTGGTCGGCATGTCGCTGGGCGAGGCCGAGGCGCTGCACAACGCGCCGCTGCTGCTCGCCCTCAAGAGCGACAGCGAGTCGCGGCTGGCGCCGCCGGCCGATACCCGCATCTGGGTCGGCAGCGTGCTCGGCGCGATGGGCCCGCGCCAGCAGGTCAGCGACTTCGCCCAGAACCACTTCCTGCGCATGAGCGCGCGCCTGCGCAACTTCGGCGACCTGTTCAACCCGAGCCGCGCCGGCATCTCCGAGGCGGTGGTGCCGGCAACCTCGAAGTTCATCGGCAAGAACGGCCGCGACCTGCAGCTGCGCAAGCAGATGGGCCTGAGCCTGCTGGCGATCAACCGCGACAAGACCGTGCTGCGCGAGAACGTGCGCGACGTGGCGCTGCGCGCCGGCGACATGCTGGTGTTCCACAGTATCTGGACCGACTTGGCGCAGGCTGCGGCGAGCAAGGACCTGGTGGTGGTCACCGACTACCCCAAGGGCGAGCAGCGCCCGCACAAGTTCAAGATCGCCATGGCGATCTTCGCCGTGGCGATGTTGCTGGCGCTGTCCTCGCGCCTGCCGGTGTCGATCGCGCTGATGACCGGCGTGGCCGGCATGCTGGTCGCCGGTGTGCTCAACATCGACGAGGCCTACGCGGCGATCAACTGGAAGACCGTGTTCCTGATGGCCTGCCTGATCCCGCTGGGCTGGGCGATGGACTCCAGCGGCGCGGCGGCCTGGGTCGCCGGCCACACCATCGAGCGCTTGCCCACCGGCACGCCGGTGTGGCTGCTGGAGGTGGCGCTGGGTGTGTTGACCACGGTGTTCTCGCTGGTGATCAGCCACGTCGGAGCCACCATCGTCGTGGTGCCGCTGGCGATCAACATGGCGCTGGCCGTCGGCGGCAACCCGACCGCATTCGCGCTGATCGTCGCGCTGTCGGCGTCCAACAACTTCATGACCGCATCCAACCCGGTGATCTCGATGATCACCGGACCGGCCGGCTACAGCGGCAAGGAGCTGTGGCGGATCGGCGGGCCGTTGTCGCTGGTCTACACGCTGGTGATCGTGCTGATGGTCAATCTGTTGTTCTGATCGCCGCGACAGGGAACCCGCAGGGCAGCCCGCTTTTCCGTCACCGTATTGTTAGGTGTCTTTCCGGAGTTTCGCGTGCAGATCACAAGAGCGACTCAGGCGGAACTTCCCGCCATGTGGGACATTTTTCAGGCGGTCATTTCCACTGGCGATACGTTGCCCTTCGCTGGCTCTCTAGACCGCGACACATTCCGTACCCATTGGTTCGGGCCGCATACGTCGTATGTTGCCGCAGTCGGCGGTGACGTAATCGGCATGTACAAGGTGGGGCCCAACTACCCAGACCTTGGGTCTCATGTAGCCAGTGCAACTTACCTTGTCGCTCCATCCGCTCAAGGCAAAGGCATTGGCCGCGCTTTGGTCAATCACAGCATCGCACAGGCCCAAAGCGAAGGTTTTCTCGCCATGCAGTTCAATTATGTTGTGAGTACAAACCTGCCGGCCGTCAGGCTCTACGAGAAGCTCGGCTTTGCTATCGTGGGCACGCTTCCTAAGGCGTTCCGCCACCGGCAACATGGCCTTGTTGATGCGCATGTCATGTATCGGCGCCTGCAGCAAGGCACCTAACAATTCATTCAAGCCGTAGCCGCTCCGCAGCGCCGTTTGATTCACACGTCAGCCGCCTCCTCCCAGGACTGCGGAATCGCCCGCGTCGGTGGCCGCAAGCCGTTGAACCCTCAGGCCAACCACACCGCGCCGTCACGCACCGTCACCTCGACCGCGCGCAGCGCCTCGCCGCGGCACGGCCCGGCGACGCACTCGCCGCCGCGCAGCTCAAAACTGGCGCCGTGTGCCGCGCACACCAGCAGCCCGTCCTTGCTCTTGAGGAACTGCCCCGGCGCCCAGTCCAGGCGCCGGCCCGCATGCGGGCAGATGTTGAGCCACGCGCGCACGTGATCGCCGTCACGGTAGAGCAGCAGCGATTCAGCATCGCCGTCGATCACCGCTTCAACTTCGGCGAAAGCACCGTCGGGCAAGCGTTCCAGCGCCAGCAACGGCACCGCCGCAGCGGCCCCCTCTTGCGCATTGTTTAACGAAGTTCTCACACCCTCGTTCATGCCTGCACCGATACTCGCCTGCCCGGCGTATTGCCGCATTGTGTCACGACGTACGAAATGTTCGCCCAGAGCTTCCGCTTCGACCACGCCCGCCTCCGCCAAGCCTTCGAACCGCGCAAGCCGCGGCACCCGCTGCTGCGCTTCGCGCTCGGCCTGGTGGGACTGGGGGTGCTGGTGGTGCTGGTGATGTTCAGCGTGGTGCTTGGCGCGGCGATGATCGTCGCCGGCGTGGCCTACAAGCTGTTGAAGCAGCGCGGCCGCCCCGTCGCCCGCGATCCGCGCGTCGTCGATGGCGAGTACCGCGTCGTCGACCAGTCCGTGCTCGACCGGCAACGCTCGCACACGCACCCCCTGTAAACCGCGCATGACCGACGTGATCGCGGCGCTGCCGCCAACCCGGGTTCCTGTTCGCGGTGGTGGTCCTGGCGCCAATCGATTTTTTCCTGTCCACCGCATCTACTGCGTCGGCCGCAACTTCGCCGATCACGCACGCGAGATGGGCGCGACGGTGCCAACCTGCGCCGCCGACCGCGGCACTCCGGTGTTCTTCCTCAAGCCAACCGACGCGATCGTGCTCGACGAGGCCGTGCCCTACCCGCGCGGCACCCGCGAGCTGCATCACGAGGTCGAGCTGGTGGTCGCGCTCGGCCGCGACGCCCCGGCGGGCGAGCTCGATCCGGTCGACGCGATGGCGCTGGTATTCGGCTACGCGGTCGGTCTCGACCTGACCCGTCGCGACTTGCAGGGTGCGGCCAAGGCCAAAGGTTTGCCTTGGGACACCGGCAAGGCGTTCGATCACTCCGCACCGATCAGCGCGATCGTGCCGGTCGCTGACGTCGGCGAACTCGGCGCCCGCATGCTGAGCCTGCAGGTCAACGGCGAAACGCGCCAGCGCGGCTCGCTCGCCGATCTGGTCTGGAGCGTGCCGGAAATCCTGCACGAGCTGTCGAAACTCTACGCGCTGCGCGCCGGCGACCTGGTGTTCATGGGCACGCCGGCCGGCGTCGGCCCGCTGTGGCCGGATGATCGCTTCGATGCCGTGCTCGAAGGCGTGAGCGAGCTGTCGGGCCGGATCGTCGAACAAGCCGGCGTCGCGGACGCGGCGCTATAGTTGCGGCGGCACCGCCGCCCTTGCCAACACACGGAGAGAGAGCAGCCATGGGCATGATCAGCGAGTTCAAGGAATTCATATCGCGCGGCAACGTCGTCGACCTCGCGGTCGGCGTGGTGATCGGCGCCGCGTTTGGCAAGATCGTCACCGCCCTCGTCGACGGCATCGTCATGCCGGTGGTCGGCTTCATCAGCGGCGGCGTCAGCGTCAGCGACTGGAAGTACGTGCTGCGCCCGGCCCAGCTCGACGCGGCCGGCAAGGAAGTCGCCGCCGAGGTCGCGCTCAAGTACGGCCTGTTCATCCAGACCGCGATCGATTTCCTGCTGATCGCGCTGGTGATCTTCGTGGTCCTCAAGGCCTACAACAAGGTGCGCACGCCGGCCCCTGCCCCGGCCACGCCGGAAGACGTGCTGCTGCTGCGCGAGATCCGCGATTCGCTGAAGAAGCCCGCGTAAACGTCGCTTCACTCCGCGCACCGTTCCGCCTGAGCGTAGGCGCGCAGCGCCGAAGTCGAAGGACGAGCGCGCCTGTTGGTTCTGCCGCCCATTCACCCTTCAACTTCGGCTTGACGGTCTACGCTCAGGGCGAACGGTGACGGGTTTCCGCGGCAGGAAGGTGTCCTCTCTTGGCTTTCCGCCAACCGCGGCACACCGCCGCGTGACTACAGGCACCTCACCGCATCGCGGCGAGTTGTTACGCTGGCGGCTTCGTCTTGTTCGAGTCGGGGAGTCCGGGTAATGCGCGCAATGCTGCCGGTGGCCATCGCCTCCTGTCTGTCCGCCGCGGTGTTCAGCGGCGATGTCGGTGCCGCCCAGCGCGAGACGCGCATTCCCGACCAAGCCATGACCACCGCCGCCCAGCTGCGCGAGACCGCACTGGCCAGCGACCTGGGCTACCGCATCACCGAATCGCTGACCACGCAGGTCGGCCCGCGCCTGGCCGGCAGCGAAGGCGACGCGCGCGCGGTCGCCTGGGCGGTGGCCAAGTTCAAGGAACTGGGCTTCGACAAGGTCTGGACCGAGCCGGTCACCTTCCCGAAGTGGGAGCGCCGCAGCGAAAGCGCACAGGTGCTCGGCGCGCACGCGCAGCCGCTGCACCTGACCGCGCTCGGCGGCAGCCCGGCCGGCACGGTCGAGGGCGAGGTCGTGCGCTTCGCCGACCTGGCCGCACTGGAGGCTGCAGCGGCCGGTTCGCTGGCCGGCAAGATCGCCTTCGTCGACTACAAGATGGAACGCGCCCGCGACGGCAGCGGCTACGGCCCGAGTGGCAAGGTGCGCAGCCGCGGCCCGTCGGCAGCGATCCGCGCCGGCGCCGCCGGTTACCTGATGCGCTCGGCCGGCACCGACTCGCACCGCAACCCGCACACCGGCATCACCCGCTTCGACGAAGGCCTGACGCCGATCCCGTCGGCGGCGCTGGCGGTGCCCGACGCCGACCAGCTCGCGCGCCTGCTCGCACTCGGCCCGGCCAAGGTCCGGGTCGCGCTGGATTGCGGTTGGGACGGCCAGTACACCTCGCAGAATGTCATTGGCGAGATCACCGGCAGCAAGAAGCCAAATGAGGTCGTGCTGATCGGCGGCCACCTCGACTCCTGGGACCTGGGCACTGGCGCGATCGACGACGGTGCCGGCGTCGGCCTGACCATGGCCGCCGGCAAGCTGATCGGCAACCTCAAGCAGCGCCCGGCGCGCAGCATCCGCGTGGTCGCCTTCGCCAACGAGGAACAGGGCCTGCACGGCGGCAAGGCCTATGCGGCCAAGCACGCCCCCGACCTGGGCAAGCATCAGCTGGCCGCCGAGAGCGATTTCGGCGCCGGTCGCATCTACGCCTATTCCAGCTCGGCGCCGGACCATGCCAAGGCCGCCGACGCGCAGATCGCGCAGGCACTGGCGCCGCTGGGCATCGAGCACGTGCCAGGCACCGGCGGCCCCGGGCCGGACATCAGCCCGTTCGCGGAAAAGGGCCTGGCCTGGGCGCGCCTGGCGCAGGACGGCAGCGACTATTTCGACCTGCACCACACCCCGGACGACACTTTCGACAAGATCGATCCGAAGGCGCTGGCGCAGAATGTCGCAGCCTATGCGGTGTTCGCGTACCTGGCCGCTTCGGCCGAAGGCGATTTCGGCAGCGCACCCAAAAGCGAGTGACACCCTCTGCGATGTCGCGGCGTCATGACGATGACGGCGACATCGCGGCAGATCCGATCACGGGGCCGCACCGTCTCGGCGCGAACGGCCCCAGCCTGTCCACTCAGCGGGTCCGCGAGCGCCGCGGTGGGTCATCGACGTAGGCCGCGAGGTGCTTTCCGGTAAGCGTGGTGCGGGCCTTGACGAGGTCAGCGGGCGTGCCCTCGAAGACAATCCGGCCGCCATCGTGGCCGGCACCGGGGCCGAGGTCGATGAGCCAGTCGGCGCGCGCCATGACCGCCTGGTGGTGCTCGATGACGATGACCGACTTGCCGGCGTCGACCAGCCGGTCGAGCAAGCCGAGCAGCTGCTCGACATCGGCCAGATGCAGGCCGGTGGTCGGCTCGTCGAGCACGTAGACGCCGCCCTTTTCGGCCATGTGCGTCGCCAGCTTGAGCCGCTGCCGCTCGCCGCCGGACAGCGTGGTGAGCGGCTGGCCGAGGCTGAGGTAACCGAGACCGACGTCGGCGAGCCGTACGAGGATGGCGTGCGCGGCCGGCGTGTGCGCTTTGCCGGCGCCGAAGAACGTCCCGGCCTCGGCCACCGACATCGCCAGTACCTCGCTGATGTCGCGCCCGCCGAGTTTGTATTTCAGCACCGCCGGCTGGAAGCGCTTGCCCTCGCAGTCCTCGCAGGGGGTGGCGACGCCGGCCATCGTCGCCAGGTCGGTGTAGATGACGCCGGCGCCGTTGCAGGTGGGGCAGGCGCCCTCGGAGTTGGCGCTGAACAGCGCCGGCTTCACGTTGTTGGCCTTGGCGAACGCCTTGCGGATCGGTTCGAGCAGATCCGTGTACGTCGCCGGGTTGCTGCGTCGTGAGCCGCGGATCGCGCCCTGGTCGACCGACACCACGCCTGCCGTGGCGGGGATCGACCCTTGCACCAGCGAGCTCTTGCCCGAGCCCGCCACACCGGTGATCACGCAGAGCACGCCGAGAGGGATGTCGACGTCGACGCCCTGCAGGTTGTGCGTCTTCGCGCCGCGGATCGAAAGCTGGCCGGTCGGTGCGCGCAGTGTTTGCTTCAAGGCGGTGCGGTCGTCGAGATGACGGCCGGTGATGGTCTTGCTGGCCCGCAGTCCATCGACGCTGCCTTCGTAGCAGATCGTGCCGCCCACGGAACCTGCGCCGGGGCCGATATCAACGACGTGGTCGGCGATCGCGATCGTCTCCGGCTCGTGCTCGACTACGAGCACCGTGTTGCCCTTGTCGCGCAATTGCAGCAGCAGGTCGTTCATCCGCTGCACGTCATGCGGGTGCAGGCCGATGGTGGGTTCGTCGAAGACATAGGTGACATCGGTGAGCGAGGAGCCGAGGTGGCGGATCATCCTGGTGCGCTGCGCTTCACCGCCCGACAAGGTGCCCGACGGCCGGTCGAGCGACAGGTAACCCAGCCCGATCTCCACGAACGAATCGAGGGTCTGCAGCAGTGCGGCGAGCAGTGGCGCGACCGACTTCTCGTTGAGGCCACGGACCCATCCGGCGAGATCGCTGATCTGCATCGCGCAGGCATCGGCGATGTTGATCCCCTTGATCCTGGAGGACCGCGCCGGTTCGGCGAGACGTGTGCCGGCGCAGTCGGGACAGGTACGGAACGTCATCGCCCGCTCCACGAACGCGCGGATGTGCGGCTGCAACGCATCGATGTCCTTGGACAGGAACGACTTCTGGATCTGCGGGATCAGGCCCGCGTAGGTCAGGTTGATGCCGTCGACCTTGATCTTCGTCGGCTCCTTGTGGAGCAGGTCGTGCAGTTCCTTCTTCGAGTACTTGCGGATCGGCTTGTCCGGGTCGAAGAAACCGCAGCCGCGGAAGATGCGGCCGTACCAGCCGTCCATGCTGTAGCCGGGGATGGTGAGCGCACCCTCGTTGAGCGACTTGCTGTCGTCGTACAACTGGGTCAGGACGATGTCGTTGACGTTGCCCATGCCCTCGCAGCGCGGGCACATGCCGCCGAGACGGTTGAAGGTCTCCTTCTTGGTGATGGTCTTGTTGCCGCGCTCGACGGTGATGGCGCCGGCCGCCCGGACCGACGGCACGTTGAACGCGAACGCGCTGGGCGGGCCGACATGCGGCTTGCCGAGCCGGCTGAACAGGATGCGCAACATCGCGTTGGCGTCGGTGACGGTGCCGACCGTGGAACGCGGGTTGGCGCCGAGGCGCTCCTGGTCGACGAGGATCGCGGTGGTCAGTCCATCGAGCACGTCGACCTCGGGGCGCGCCAGCGTCGGCATGAAACCCTGCACGAAGGCGCTGTAGGTCTCGTTGATCAGCCGCTGCGACTCGGCGGCGATGGTGCCGAACACCAGCGAGCTCTTGCCCGAACCGGAGACGCCGGTGAACACCGTCAACCGGCGCTTCGGGATCTCGATGCTGACGTCCTTGAGGTTGTTGACGCGCGCGCCGTGCACGCGGATCAGGTCGTGGCGGTCGGCGGCGTGCGGCGCAGGCGACAACGCGCCCTTCTTCGTGGCCTTGCTCATCGTGTTTCCATTGGTTGGGCGAGGCCCTCTGGCTCGATCTGACCCGTTTCGAGCAATGTCATTTATCGTCAGCCGTGCGTCGCCCACCGCGCCACTTGCTGACATACGGCAGCACAAACAAGTACAGGCCGGTCAACAGCAGCAAGGCGAGCGGAAACAGCGGCACGTACGACACCCAGACGACAGGCTTCTCCTGCGCCAAGGCGATGAAAGTGATGATGACGGTCAGCGTAAAGACGACGGCCACCCAGCGATGGAACTGCCGGATCCACTTGTTCCAATTCATTGGAGTCTCCTGTGAAGACCAGCAACTTCAATGGCCCCGGCGACCTGCCGGGTGGGGATGTTCAGCAGTTGTAGGCGTGGGTGGCAATCGCCGGACGGCTCAGCGCAGCTCGTTCGCCGGACGGCTCAGCGCAGCTCGTTGATGCGGATGTGATTGCCGGCGGGATCGCGGAAGGCGCAATCGCGAACTCCGTACGGCTGCTCGGTCGGCTCCTGGATGACCTCGGCGTCGCTGGCCTGCAGCTTCGCGAAAACGCCGTCGAGGTCGGCGGTGGCCAGGATGATCATGGCGTAGGTGCCCTTGGCCATCATCTCGGCAATGGTGCGGCGCTCGTCATCGGTGAGGCCGGGGCTGGCGGCGGGTGGATGCAGGACAATGGACGTGCCGGGCTGGCCGACGGGACCGACCGTGATCCAGCGCATCCCCTGGTAGCCGACGTCCTTGCGGACCTCGAAGCCGAGGGTGTCGCGGTAGAAGGCCAGCGCTGCATCCGGGTCGTTGTGCGGAAGAAAGCTGGAGTGAATGGCGATGTCCATGGTGGTCAGCTCGGTGTGGGTCGGGCCGTCATGCTAGATCCAGCTCGGGGGCCGGCGCTTCTCGATTCCTGATCGGTCGGGTCACTTGTTTCGCCACGCACGACGGCATCCCCTCGGTCGCTAGCGCCGCCTCGCGCCGGTACACGCTGGGCGACACACCGACCAGCTCGGTGAAGCGAGTGCTGAAGGTGCCCAGCGACGAGCAGCCGACCGCGAAGCAGACCTCGGTGACACTGAAGTCGCCACAACGCAACAGCGCCATCGCGCGCTCGATGCGCCGTGTCATCAGATAAGCGTACGGCGACTCGCCGTAGGCGAGCCGGAACTGGCGGCTGAGGTGCCCGGCCGACATGTGCGCGTCCCGGGCCAGCGCCTCGACGTCGAGCGGCTGCGCGTATTCCCGGTCGATCCGGTCGCGGACGCGACGCAGCCGCGCGAGGTCGCGCAGGTGCTGTGCTGCGGTGGGTCGGCTGGTCATCCACGCGATCGTGCCACCTCGCACCGGAGCGCTCAAGCCCGTTGAGGCGGCGTATCTGGGACTGTCCTTCGATGCGTGCTGCCCGCTGCGGCGCATTGTGTGTGCATCGACCTTACGTCGCCACGGAGCCTGCATCCGTGAATCCACGCCACCACCGACCTCACAGATTCTTAGCGCACCGTGCGTAATGTTCAACGTGCGGCACGTTTGCCACAGTCACACACGATCAAGGACGACCGACCTGCGTGTTGGGAGTCACCATGACCAAGCAAGACCGTAAAGATCCCTCGATCGAGCGCACCGACAAACCGGCCCCCAAGGAAACCGAACGCGAGCGCGAAGACCGCAAACAGCACGAGAGCGACAATCAGGACGAGGCGCTGGAAGAAACCTTCCCGGCCAGCGATCCGGTGTCACCTTTTGTACCGGCCAAGGCCCCGGACTGACGCGGGCGCTGCACCGGCTCGCATTCATCCGGCATCGCCTCGTTCAAGCACTCGCCGCTGAACAGCGCTCCTGCGCGCGAGGGATCGCAACTGCGCGCCGTGCGTGTTGCCTGTCCGTTTCGATCCGCGATGAATCGGCGCAGCACACATACGCGGCCTACACGGGCCGGGTCGTAACGTCCGCCCATCGCGCCCACTACGGCCGGACGCTGGTAGTCCGCTCGGGCGTGGTCCAAGCCCATGCGAATCGCGCAAATCTCTCCGCTGTACGAAGCGGTGCCACCCGTGTTCTATGGCGGCACCGAACGGGTCGTGGCGCACCTGTGCGACGCCCTGGTCGAGGCCGGTCACGAAGTGAGCCTGTTCGCCTCCGCCGACACCCATACCCAGGCACGCCTGGTACCGATGCGCGACCAGGCGATCCGCCTCGACCCGGCACCATTGAAGTCCGACCTGGCCGCGCATCTGGTACTGCTCGACGAAGTGCGGCGGCGCGCGGCGGAGTTCGACATCCTGCATTTCCATGTCGACCTGATCCACTACCCGTTCTTCGAGGGTCGGGCCCACCGTACCCTCACCACCCTGCACGGCCGCCTCGACCTCAAGGACCTGCCCGACGCCTACCGTCGTTGGCCGCAGTTCCCGCTGGCCTCGATCTCCGACCACCAACGCCAACCGTTGCCATTCGCCAACTGGCTCGGCACGGTCTACCACGGGCTGCCGGTTGGACTGTACCCGTTCACGCCTGCGCCGCAGGGCGGTTACCTCGCGTTCCTTGGCCGGATTTCGCCGGAAAAGCGCCTCGACCGCGCCATCGCGATCGCACAGCGCGCCGGGTTGCCGCTGAAGGTCGCAGCCAAGGTCGACGCCGTCGACCGCGCCTATTTCCAGCAGCAGATCGTGCCGCTGCTGGACGACCCGTCGATCGAGTACATCGGTGAAATCACCGATGCCGACAAGGGCGACTTTCTCGGCAATGCCTTGGCGCTGCTGTTCCCGATCGACTGGCCGGAACCGTTCGGCCTGGTGATGATCGAGGCCATGGCCTGCGGCACGCCGGTGATCGCCTGGAACTGCGGCTCGGTACCGGAAGTACTGGATGACGGCATCACCGGCCGCATCGTGACGTCGGAGAAGCAGGCGGTGCAGGCCATCGACACCGTGCGGAAGCTCGATCGCCGTCGCATCCGCACCACCTTCGAACGCCGCTTCTCCTCCGCCGCGATGGCGCGCGACTACGTCGATATTTACTGGCAGCTGTTGCGACAGGGAGGCTCCGGCCTGCGACTGACGGCCTGAGCTGGCTATGGACCCGGCCGCGACCGCCGCCCTGTTTTCGAACTTCGTGCTGAAGGACGGCGACAGCTTCCTGATCGCCAATGGCTACGGCGACATCGAAGGCAACAGCGACGGCCAGTTCCACAACGACACCCGCCTGCTGTCGCGCTTCAAGCTGCAGATGGGTGACTCGGCGCCGGCCCTGCTCAGCTCGATGGTGACCCGCGACAACGTCTTCTTCGTCGCCCATCTCACCAACCGCCAGCTGCCACCACTGGGCGGGCAGACCACGTTGCATGGCCTGGTCCACATCAAGCGCACGCGCTTCCTCTGCGATGAGCGCATGTACGAGCGCCTGGCCTTCGTCAACTACGGCACTCATGAGGTGCACCTGCCGTTGCAGTTCGAGGCGTCCGCCGATTTCCGCGACATGTTCGAGGTGCGTGGCAGCACGCGCGCGGCGCGCGGCGAACTGTTGCCACCCGAATCCCAGGAATACGGCCTGCGCTTCGGCTATCGCGGCCTCGACGGAGCATTGCGCACGGCCGCGGTCGCGTTTTCGCAGGCGCCCCTGCACACCCGCGCGGGCACACTGGCGTTCGAGCTGGTGTTGCCGGTGGGCGCACGCAAGGTGCTCTACCTCGAAGCCGGTGCCCCGGTCGACGACCTGCCATCGCAGGCCCGTTTCCGCATGGCGGCCGCGCAGGCGCGCGTGCGCATGCGCATCCGGCAGCGGCGCAGCGCGCAGGTGCGCAGCGAGATCCCGCTGTTCAATGCCTGGATGGAGCGGTCGCGCGCCGACCTGGCCCTGCTGACCAGCGAGCTCGACACCGGCCCCTACCCGTACGCCGGCATCCCCTGGTTTTCGACGCCGTTCGGCCGTGATGCGGTGATCACCGCGCTGCAGACCCTGTGGCTGGACCCGGGCTTGGCGCATGGCGTGCTGAGTTTCCTGGCCCGCCACCAGGCGCAGGAAGAGTCGTCGTTCATGGACGCCGCACCCGGCAAGATCCTCCACGAGACCCGCAAGGGCGAGATGGCGGTGTTGCGTGAACTGCCGTTCGGCCGCTATTACGGTGGCGTCGATACGACGCCGTTGTTCGTGATGCTCGCAGGCGCCTACGCGCAACGCACCGGTGATCTCGCCTTCATCGATACGCTGTGGCCGGCTCTGTTGGCGGCGACCACGTGGATCGAGCGCGTCTGCGATGCCAACCCGTACGGTTTTCTCGACTACGCCCGCGGCGAATCCACGGGACTGGCCAACCAGGGCTGGAAGGACAGCTCCGATTCGGTGTTCCATGCCGACGGCCGCTCACCGGAGGGGCCAATCGCCCTGATCGAGGTGCAGGGCTATGTGTTCGCCGCATTGCGCGCCATGGCGGAGCTGGCCGCCGGCCGCGGCGACGACACCGCGATGCTGCACTGGCACGCGCGCGCCGACACCCTTCGCAGCCAGGTCGAACGCCACTACTGGATGCCCGAGCACGGCTACTACGGCATCGCCCTCGATGGCTCCGGCGCGCTGTGTGCGGTGCGCGGCAGCAACCCGGGCCACCTGCTGTACACCGGCCTGCCCAGTGCCGAACGCGCCGCGCAGGTGACTGCGCAACTGCTGAGCCCGCCGTTCTTCACCGGCTGGGGCGTGCGCACCCTGGCGCTGGGCGAGGCGCGCTACAACCCGATGTCCTACCACAACGGTTCGGTCTGGCCGCACGACACCGCGCTGTGCGCGGCCGGCATCGCCCGTTACGGCGGACGCGCCGGGGCGTCGACGCTGCTGCGCAGTGCGTTCGAGACCGCGGTGCATTTCGACATGCGCCTGCCCGAGTTGTTCTGCGGCTTCGCCCGCGCCTACGGCGGCGCCCCGGTGGCCTACCCGGTGGCCTGTCTGCCACAGGCCTGGGCCGCGGGCTCGGCGTTCATGCTGCTGCAGGCTTGCCTGGGCATCACCATCGACGGCCTGCGCGGCGAGGTGGTGATCGAACGGCCGCTGCTGCCCCACGGCATCGACGAGGTCGTGGTGCGCAATGTCGTCGTCGGCGAGCGCCGCGCCCATCTCGTGCTCAAGCGCATCGACGAGCGCGTTGGCGTGTTCATCGAAGGCCGCGACGCCGCCAACGTCTCGGCACGGATCCGCACCTAGCGAACTACGCCGTGCCCTGCACCGCGCGCCGCAGCGCGGCCCGTGCCAGCAGGCGCGTGGAATCGAGCGTCGGCAGTGGCGAGTTGCTGTCGTCCATGATCAACGGGATCTCGGTGCAACCGAGCACGACCGCATCACAGCCCTCGGCCTGCATCCGCGCCATGACCTGCTGGAAGTAGGCCACGGCCTCGGATTTGAAGCTGCCGTAGACCAGCTCGTCCATGATGATGCGGCTGATCTCGTCGCGTTCGCCGGCAGTCGGGCGCAGGTGCTGCAGCCCTCGTGCCGCCAGCTTCTCGGGATAGACCGCGCTGTCGACCAGCCAGCGGGTGCCGGTCAGGCCCAGGCGCCGGAATCCACGCTCGGCGGCCTGCTCGGCCACGACCTCGGCGATGTGCAGCCAGGGCAGTGGCGACCGCGCCTCGATGCAGGCCAGCGCCGTGTGGATGGTGTTGTCGGGACAGATCAGGAAATCGGCACCGGTTTTCGCCAGCTTTTCTGCAGACGAGAGCATCAACTCGCCCACCCCAGCCCAGTCGCCACGCTCCAGGCAGGCCACGTAGTCGGCCAGCGAATGCGAGTGCAGCGAAACCTCCGGATGGGCGTGCGGACCAAGCTGCTGCGCGCCCTCGGCACAGATGGTCCGATAACAAAGCGCGGCGCCTTCGGCGGAGCAGGCCACGATGCCGATGTGTTGGGGCATGCCGGTTCTGCTCAATGGAGTTTGAGGTAACGAGGCGCCATGGTGGGCTGACTCACTGGCGTCTGATGGTGCAAGGTCAGCTGCCAGCCATCAACGCCCCGGACATGCGTCGCGCTGCATTGCGCGGCGCATGCCGAGGGCTCCCAGGTCACGACATCACCATCGCCAGATAACCGTAGACCAGCAGCACCACGGTACTCAGCGCATAGGTGACCGGATAACCGTACGAGGGGATGTCGCTGTGGGCACGATCGGAGATGGCGCGCATCGCCGTGGTGCTGTTGCGGGCGCCGGCCACCGCGCCTGCCAGGATGATCGGGTCCATCCTCAGCACGTACAGGCCGACCACGTAGGTGACGAAGGTCGGCACGATGGCGACGCCCAGACCAAGCAGCAGCACGAACGCGGTGTCCCAGCCGTGCGAGACCGCATCGATCAGCGCCGGGGCGACGTTCAGGCCAAGGCCGCAGACGAACAGGTCCACGCCGATGCTTTCCAGCAGGGCGCGGGCGCCTTCCGGCATCGGCCCTCCCATCGATGGATTCATCGAGCGCATGATCGAAACCAGCATGCCGGCCACCACCACGCCGCCCATCGCACCCAGGCCGACCGGGATGCCAGCGATCTTGACCGTGGCCAGGCCGACCAGGTAGCCGCTGGCGATGCCAAAGGCCAGGGTGATCACGTCGGTGACGTTGGTCGGGCGCACCGCGTGGCCCAAAGCGGCGGCGCGTTTCACCGCCGCGGCCGGACCGATGACGCGGATCAGGTCGTGCCGACGCAGCGGCATGTCGAGCTTGGCCGGCAGCTCATGGCCGGCGCGGAACACGGCCCGCACGCGCACGCCGTACAACGATGGATCCTGCAACAGTTGCTGCAGCGTCTTGCCGGTGACGTTCTTGCCGCTGAGGATGATCTCCGCCTGCTCCACCTCGAAGGTGCGTGCGGCGTTGTCGTCGACCTCCGGGCCGAGCCCGGCCGGGTCGTGCAGCAGCTGGCCGATGCGGCCGCCGACGGTCAGCAGGTCGCCCTTGCGCAACGTGGTGGTCGCATCCAGCGCGAGCGCCGCGTTGTCGCGGGTCACCCGCAGTACCGGCGTGCCCAGGTGCTGGCCGACCGCGGTGGCCGGCTGGCCGATGAAGTCGGCGTTGTCCAACCGGTACACGCGCACGTCCACCGGCTGCATGCCGTGCTCGAAGGCGCCGGCGGTGCCGGGCAGGGCATGGCCGTGGGTGCCGAATTCCTGTTCCGCCTTCTTCGCCGCCTGCACCGGGTCGTGGCCGAACATGCCCGGCAGGTTGCGCACCAGCATCACGATGCCGAGCATCGACAGCAGGTAGCTCAGCGAATAGCCGGCGGCGATGTTGGCCTTGACCTGTTCGGCGGTGACGCCGCCGCTGGGCTGGTACAGGCCCTGGTCGACCGCCGCCGTAGCCACGCCCAGCACCGCGCTGACGGTGTTGCTGCCGGCCAGGATGCCCGGGGCATAACCGGGCGCCAGACTCAGCAGCTTGCTGCCGCCGAAGGCCATGATGAAAGCCACGGTGCAGCTGACCATCACCAGGATGGACAACTGCAAACCTTCCCTGCGCATGCCGTCGACGAACTGCGGGCCGACCCGCAAGCCGATGGCATAGGTAAACAGCGCCAGGAAGAAGGTGGTGAGCAGGTCGGGAATCGCGAACTTCACCCCCGCCAGCTCGAAGGCGAGGATGCCCACCAGCAACGCCACCAGCATCGAGCCGGCGGTGGAGCCGAGCGAGAAGAAGCCGATCTTGAGCCGTCCGATCAGGTTGCCCAAGCCGAGCACGAAGAACAGGGTGATGAAGCCCTGGTCGGCGAGAAACTGGAAGAAGGTATGGACCATGTCAGTGATGGAAGCTGGCGCGATGTTCGTGGTCCTGCGCGGCCGGGTGGCTGCGCAGGTAGTCGATGGCGCGGCGCAGGTCGTCGAGCAGCTGCGCGGCCATGTCACGGCTTACGCCGCTTCGGATCATGATGCGTTGCACGACCGTGTCCTGCCGGTTTGCCGGCAGCGGATAGGAGGCGATCTGCCAACCACGCATGCGGATACGGTCGGACAGGTCGTACAACGAAAAGCCGGCGCCCAACGGGTCTTTCAGGGTGTAGGCGACGGCGGGCAGCCCGCCATTGCCGTCGTAGAGGATCTCGAACGGCCCGAGCTTGCCGATCTCCTCGGCCAGATACCGCGCGGTATCGACGCAGGCCTGCTGGATGCGGCGATAGCCATCGCGCCCATAGCGGATGAAGTTGTAGTATTGCGCGATGATTTCGCCGCCGGGGCGCGAGAAATTCAGCGCGAAAGTGGGCATGTCGCCACCAAGATAGTCCACCCGGAAGATCAGCTCGGGCGGCAAGTCCTCGGCGTCACGCCAGGCGACCCAGCCAACGCCCAGCGGGGCCAGTCCATACTTGTGGCCGGAGCTGTTGATGGACTTCACCCTCGGCAGGCGAAAATCCCATTCCAGTTCGGGCTGCAGGAACGGGGCGATGAAACCGCCACTGGCCGCATCGACGTGAATCGGGATATCCAGCCCGGTCTGCGCTTGCAGCGTATCCAGTACGGCGGCGATCTCCTTGACCGGCTCGTAGTTGCCGGTGAAGGTCACCCCCAGAGTCGGCACCACGCCGATGGTGTTCTCGTCGCAGTGTTCGCGGACCTGTTCCGGCAACATGCCGGTGGCGCCTTCCAGCAGCGGGATCTGGCGCAGTTCCACGTCAAAATAGCGGGCAAACTTGTGCCAGCAGATCTGCACCGGCCCGCACACCAGGTTGGGGCGGTCAGCCGGTTTTCCCTCGGCCAGGCGGCGCTTGCGCCACTGCCATTTCAGCGCGAGGCCGCCCAGCATCGCCGCCTCGCTCGATCCGGTCGTGGAGCAGCCCATCGCTTGACCCGCGTCCGGGGCATTCCAAAGATCGGCCACGATGTGCACGCAGCGTGATTCGATTTCCGCGGTCTGCGGGTACTCGTCCTTGTCGATCATGTTCTTGTCGACACAATCGGACATCAGCTGCTGCACTTCCGGCGAGACGCGCGTGGTGCAGAAGGTCGCCAGGTTCTGGCGCGAGTTTCCGTCGAAGATCAACTCGTCGCGGACAAGGGCGAGTGCAGCCGCCGGCGGCGAGCCCTGCTCGGGCAACCGGAACTTGGGCAAGGTGCGCTCAGCCAATTCGGTGGCATAGACCGCGGGTGCCGTAATGGTGTCGTTGCGCTTGCCGACCTTGTGCAGGGCCATGTCGATCCTCCGTTGAGGCCGGCCTGCATGCTCAGGCCGGCACTGGCGTCCGTGAAACCGGAACGCGGTTATTTACCCGTTTCGAAGACGCCGCTGCCGCCAGTTGCTGGACGATCATCGCGATCGCCTTCTGCCCCTTGACGGAGTTGCCCGCAGCGTCCAGCGGTGGTGCATATGATCACGCAGCAGCCCTTGAGCAGCCGCGAGTCAGCCACAAACACGCTGCCATCGCGCAGAGCAGGTCGACCGGGCTTTCGATGTGGTGACTGTTGCAGCGCAAGGCCGCTGCTTCCAACGGATCTGCAGCACCAACGCGCCCTTTCGGGCGAGACCCCCATTTCGCTGCATGTGTTGCTCCTGCCCCCTGCGGACTGAGCAGAGTATCTCTGGCTCTCGTGCAGGCAGTGTCAACGGCCGCCCTGCCTGCGCGCGCTTGCCGCTGACCCGTCGTCCTGATGCGCTGGCAGGTTGTTGATAACGCCGATCCAGGCGTTTTTCACGGCGCAAGCCCAGAACACACACGGACCCGCTCGCGCAAGTCAGGCATTTACGCGCTTGCTGCGCCAGGCAGCCAGCAGCACCGCGGTGGCCGCCGCGACGTTGAGGCTTTCAACCGCACCGGTGCCTGGAATCGACAGGCTCAGGTCGCAGGCGGCGGCCAGATCGCGGTCCATGCCCTCGCTCTCGGCACCAAGCACGTAGATCACGCGCTGCGGCAACGGCGTGGCGAACAGGTCGCTGCCGCCCTGCACCACCGTTGCGGCGAGGGTGAAGCCGGCGCTGCGCAACTGCGCGATGGCGTTGTCGGTACGGCCCAGGCGCACCATCGGCACGACCTCGGCGCCGCCCTCGGCGACGCGCGCGGCCGCGCCCGACAGCGCCAGCGTCGATTGCTTCGGCAGCAGCACGGCATTGACGCCGAAATGCGCGGCCGAGCGCAGGATGGCGCCGAGGTTGTGCGGGTTGCCGACACCGTCGAGCCAGAGCGCGCACTGCGGGCCGGCCGGCAGATCGCGCAGCCAGGTGGACAACGATTCGGGTTCTGCGCGCAGCACGTCGGCGACCACGCCTTCGTGGTGGGTACTGGCGGCAAGCTTGTGCAGGTCGACCTCGTCGACCACGCGATAACCGACGCGGTTGGCGACGCACCATTTCAGCAGCGGTTGCAGCGCCGGGATGCGGTCCTCGCTGAGATAGAGCTTGCGGATCGCCTGCGGGCGGTGCGCAAACACCGCACGCACCGCGTTGAGGCCGTACAGGCGCAGCTCGACGCTGCGGCGCTCGCGCGCTGCTGCCGCGCCGCCCTGCTCGGGCTGCCCGTCATCCAGGTGTTCCTGCAACGGGCGCGGGCGTGGCGCACGCTCGATCGGACGTGCTTCGCGCTCACGCGACGGTGCCTGCCCCCAGGGACTGGCACCGGGCGATCGCGGTCGGCGGGGTGGATTACCCGGTGGGTCACGGTGCATCGTCCAAACTCCTTCGTACCTTGGCGAACACACGCAGATCGTGCAGTTCACCGAACTTGACCACGGCGCAACGCTGCGCGCCCTCTTCTTCGAAGCCGTTGTTCTGCAACACCCGCGCCGAGGCCGGGTTGTTGTCGAGCACCGTCGCCTGCAACCGATACAGCGCCAGCGCCTGCATCACCCACGGCGCGTACCGCGCGACGACGCGCGTCATCATCCCGCGTCCCCAATGGGTCTGGCCCAGCCAGTAGCCCAGCAGGGCGGTATGCCGCCGTTCGCCACGCTCCGGATGGGCCGCGATGCCACCGCAGGCGCGCCCGTCGATCTCGATGGCGAACACGGGATCGTCCAGGTTCACCACCTCGCCGGCGAGAAAACGCTCACCGTCCTCGCGGGTGTAGGGGTGCGGGAAACGGTCGCTGAGCCCGCGCACGATCTTTGCATCGTTGGCGTGCACGAGCAGGCTGGCCAGGTCATCACGCCGCCACGGCCGCAGCGCGAAGCCATCGCCGTGCAGGCGGACGTCCTGAAAATCGCGGGTAAGTGGCGCTACTGACATGGGCGATAGGGTAACCGCTGCGAGCTGGAGCGGATATTTTGGAAGGGGCGCGGGCTCGTCCGCCCTTCGACTCCGGGCGAAGGGGGATGGGCTGGCTTTTGAGCTTTTGAGTTCGACAACCCGCCATCTCGCTAGACCCGAAGGGCGGCGTGCATGGATGCACGCCGTTTTCCGACCGAGCCAGGATGGCGAGTCGGAAAATCCCCGCAGCAGTGAATCCTTAGGTTTGCCCTGTCGAGGAAGGCCGTTTCTTTTGGTTACTTTTCTTTGGGCCAGCAAAGAAAAGTGACCCGGCCGCGGAAGCGGACGGAAGCGGTTGCAGTTGCTTGCCACCACAGCAACGGCCACAACAACGTCCTTGGATGCTCGGCTACCGCCGAGGTAAAGCAGAGCCCGCCTTCGCGGGAATGACGGTGAGGGTGACCGGACCGCGGCAATGCCCACCCCGGCCCTCTCTCATAAGGGAGAGGGCGTTAAAAACTCAAGCGTGCCCGTCCACCTGCGGCGTCTCCGCCTCCAGCTTCTCCAGTTCCTGGCCGACCGCCTCCGGCGAGCGCGTGTACTTGGCCAGCAGCACATAGAACGCCGGCACGATGAACAACGACAGCAGCGTCGAGAACGACACGCCAAAGATCACCACGATGCCGATCGTGGCGCGGCTGGCCGACCCGGGCCCGCCGGCCAGCACCAGCGGCAGCGCGCCGACCACGGTCGCGATCGATGTCATCAGGATGGGGCGCAGGCGCACTGCCGAGGACTCGACGATCGCCTGGTGGATGCTGCGGCCTTCGTCGCGCAGCTGATTGGCGAACTCGACGATCAGGATGCCGTTCTTGGCCGCCAGGCCGACCAGCATGACGATGCCGATCTGCGAGAACAGGTTGAGCGTGCCGCCGGTCAGGGCCAGGCCGATCAATGCGCCGAGCACGCCCAGCGGCACCGTCAGCATGATCACGAACGGGTGGATGAAACTCTCGAACTGCGCCGCCAGCACCAGGTAGACGATCAACAACGCCAGGGTGAAGGTCAGCAGCACCGCGCCGCCGGCCTTCTGGTACTCGCGCGACTCGCCCTTCCAGTCGACCTGGGCGTGCTCGGGCAATTCTTCCTGCACCGCCTGCTGCAGCCACTCGATCGCATCGCCCAAGCGGTAACCCGGTGTCAGGCCGGCGCTGATGGTGATCGCGCGAAGGCGGTTGAAGCGGTTGAGGCTGCCCGGCTCGGCCAGCTCGCGCAGTGTCACCAGGTTCGACAACGGGATCAACGCACCGTCGCGCGCGCGCACCTGGATCGCGGCCAGATCGGCCGGCGACGCGCGCAGGGCGCGGTCGGCCTGGACGATGACGTCGTACTCCTCGCCGTTCTGCACGAAGGTGGTGACGCGGCGACTGCCCATCATGGTTTCCAGCGCGTGACCGATGTCGGTGACACTGACGCCGAGGTCGGCGGCACGCTGGCGGTCGATCTCCACGCGCATCTGCGGCCGGGTTTCCTTGTAGTCGGAATCGGCCGAGAAGAAGCCCGGGTTCTGCTCCATGCGCGCCAGCAATTTGTCGCGCCACTGCGCCAGCTCGGTGTACTCGGGGCCGCCGAGCACGATCTGGATCGGCTGGCCGCGGGTGCGCACCAGGCCGCCGCTGACCTGCGGCATCGCGCGCACGCCGGTCAGTTGGCCCAGTTCCGCACGCAGTCCTTCGGCGACGTCGGCGGTGCTGACATCGCGCTCGCGCCAGTCCTGCAGGAACACGGCAACGCGACCGGTGTGCATTTCCTCGCTGGCGCCAAAGCCGCCGGGCACGCGCGGGTTGTAGCGCTGGATGACCTGATCCGGGCCGGTGTGGCTGGCGATGATCTTCTCGACCTGCTGCACCTGCTTGACGGTGTAGTCGAAGCCGGCGCCCTCCGGCCCCAGAATGGACACCTGGAACGAGCCGCGGTCCTCCGGCGGTGCCAGCTCCGATGGCACCACCTTGAACAGCACGAAGCTCAACGCGATCGCGGCCAGCATCAGCAGGCCGAACAACCACGGCCGGTCGACACTGCGGTCGAGGAAGCGCCGATAGCGCCCGCCCAGGCCGTCCAGGCGCGCATTGACCCAACGGTTGATCGGGTTGGATTTCTCTTCGTTGTGCGGGCGCACCAGCTTGGACGACATCATCGGCGTCAGCGTCAGCGCGACGAAGGCCGAGATGGCCACCGCACCGGCCAGCGCCACCGACAACTCGCGGAACAGGCGGCCGGTGTTGCCTTCCATGAAGCCGACCGGCAGGAATACCGCGACCAGCACCGCGGTGGTCGCGATCACCGCGAACGCGACCTGCTTGGTGCCGCGCGCGGCGGCGACCAGCTTCGGCTCGCCCAAGTCGGTGCGGCGCTGGATGTTCTCGAGCACGACGATGGCGTCGTCGACGACCAGGCCGATGCACAGCACCAGCGCCAGCAAGGTGAGCAGGTTGATCGAGAAGCCGAACAGGTACAGCGGGATGAACGCGGCGATCAGGCACACCGGCACCGTCACCGCCGGGATCAGCGCGGCGCGGAAACTGCCGAGGAACAGCCAGATCACGATCAACACCAGCACGATCGCCTCGGCCAGCGTGTGGTAGACGCGCTCCACCGCCGACTCGATGAACACCGTGGTGTCGAACGCGACGAAGATGTCGGTGCCCTGCGGCAGCGACGGGCGGATGCGGTCGGCTTCCTCGCGGATCGCGCGGGTCACGTCGAGGCTGTTGGCGGTGGAGGTCTTGACGATGCCCAGGCCGATGTTGGGTTCGCCGTTGCTGCGGTAGTAGGCACGGCGCTCGGATGTGCCGAGCTCGATCTTGCTGACATCGCCCAGCCGCACGACATAGCCGTCGCTGCCCTTGGCTAACGGGATCTGGGCGAAGTCTTCGGGCTTCAGATAACCGCGCGCCACGCGCAGCGTGAAATCACGCGCGTCGGATTCGATGCGACCGGCCGGCAGTTCGACGTTCTCCGCGCGCAACGCGGCCTCGATATCGTTGACGGTAATGCCACGCGCAGCCAGCGCGTCGCGGTCGAGCCACACGCGCATGGCATAACGCTGCTGGCCGCCGATGCGCACCTGGGCCACGCCGTCGACCGACGACAGCCGGTCAACGACGTAACGCTCCGCGTAGTCGGACAGCTGCAGCGTGTCCATCTGCTTGGAGTTCATGTTGAGCCACAGGATCGGGTCGGAATCGCTCTCGACCTTCTCGATCTCGGGCGGGTCGGCCTCCTCGGGCATGCGGTCGAGCACGCGGCTGACCGAGTCGCGCACGTCGTTGGCGGCGGCTTCGATCTCGCGCGACAGGCTGAACTCGATGCTGATCGAGGCGCGGCCGTTGACGCTGCGCGACTCGATCGTCTCGATGCCCTCGATGCCGGCCAGGGCGTCCTCGAGGATCTGGGTGACGCGGGTCTCGACCACCGCCGCCGACGCGCCCGGATAGGTCACGTCGACCGACACCACCGGCGGGTCGATCGCCGGCAATTCGCGCAGGGTCAGGCGCGAGAACGCCATCACGCCGAGCACGATCAACAGCAGGCTCATCACGGTGGCGAACACCGGACGGCGGATCGACAGGTCGGAAATGTTCATGGCGCTCAGCCTCGGGCTTGGTCGGGCTTGGCTGCTGCAGGCGGGGCGTCACCGGGCTTGGCCCCGCCTTCGACGATCTTGCTGCCGACCCGCAGCTTGCCGGTGCCATCGACGACGATGCGGTCGCCGGCGTTCAGGCCTTCGGTGACCTCGGCCAGGCCGTCACGGCGCGTGCCGACCTTGACGTCGGCGCGCTCGACACTGCCGTCGGGCTTGACCCGGAACACGTAAGAGTCGGTGCCGACCTGCACGATCGAGATTTCCGGCACCAGCAGCGCCTGCCGCTGTGGCCGCGACAGCGTCATCTGCAGCAGCATGCCCGGGCGCAGCGCGCGGTCACCATTGGCGAAGTCGCCGCGCACGGTGACCGCGCGCGTGGCCTCGTCGACGCGCGCATCGATGGTGCTGACCGCGCCTTCGAACGTGCGACCCGGGTAGGCCGCGCTGGTGCCGCTGACCTGCTGACCGGTGGCCAGGCTGGCGAGCATCGCCTCCGGCACCGGGAAGTCGACGTAGACGCGCTCGGTGTCGTCGAGCGTGGCGATCGCCGTGCCCGGCGTGACCAGCGAGCCCGGGCTGACCTGGCGGATGCCGAGCACGCCGGCAAACGGCGCGCGGATCACGCGGTCGCCGAGATCGGCGCGCATCTGCGCGACGCGGGCGCGGGTGGCATCGCGCAGCGCGCGCTGGGTGTCCAGCGCCGAACGCGCCACCAGCTGTTGCGCGGCCAATTCGCTCTGGCGCTGGTACAGCGCCTCGGCCTCCTTGGCGGCGGCCTCGGACTGGCTCAGGGCGGCCTGCTGCTGGCGACCGCTCAAGGTGATCAGCGGCGCGCCGGACTTGACCACGTCGCCACTGTTGAAATGCACCTGCTCAACGGTCTCGCTGACCTTGGCGGTGACCGTCACCGACTCGCGCGCCTTGACGTTGCCGAGCGCCAGCACGGTGTCGCTCCACGGCTGCACCCGCACCTGCGCGGTGGTGACCGGCACCGGCCGCTCGCCGCCGTTCTGCTGCGCCGCACCGTCGCGGCCGCAGGCGGCCAGGGCGATGACAAAAAACAGGGCGCAACTCGCGCGGAGTCCAATGGTGGGTCGCATGCGTCTCTCTGAACGTGGGAAGCGAGTGGCTCGAAGCCGGAACGGCTTGAAGCCAGAGCAGTTTGAAAATCGGGACGATTCTAGCGGTCGCAGGTAAACGCCCGCCTGGGCCATTGGTTGACAGCACAATGCGCACAGCCGCGTGACGCGACGGGCACGGCGCAACTGGACAACGGTCACGGCTGTGGCACTCTGCGCCGACAGCCGCGTCGACGCCAGCATCCTGAACGCGCGATGCCCGGCCCCGCCGCATCGGCGCCATGGCCGCACCGGCAGCGGGGCGCCGTATTACCGACTTCCCGCCCCGCAAGGAGTCGCCCCATGATCCACGACAGCATCCTCGACACGATCGGTTCCACTCCGATCGTGCGCCTGCAGCGACTCGCTCCGGCCCGGGTCACGTTGTATACCAAGGTCGAATCGTTCAACCCCGGTGGCTCGGTCAAGGACCGCCTGGCGATCGCGATCATCCTCGACGCCGAGGAAAAGGGCCTGCTCAAGCCCGGCGACACCGTGATCGAGGCGACCTCGGGCAACACCGGCGTGGCCCTGGCGATGGTCTGCGCCGCGCGCGGCTACAAGTTCGTGGCGACCATGACCGAGACGTTCTCGATCGAGCGGCGCAAGCTGATGCGCGCCTACGGCGCCAAGGTGATCCTGACACCCGCCGCCGAACGTGGCAGCGGCATGGTGCGCAAGGCCGCAGAACTCGCTGAGAAGCACGGCTGGTTCCTTGCCCGCCAGTTCGCCAATCCTGCCAACCCGGCCTACCACCGCCAGACCACGGCGGCGGAGATCCTGCGCGACTTCGCCGGCCGGCGTCTGGACCATTTCGTTACCGGCTGGGGCACCGGCGGTACCCTGACCGGCGTCGGTGAGGTGCTCAAGGTCGCGCGCCCGGACGTGCGCATCACCACCTGCGAGCCGGCCGGTGCCGCGCTGCTGTCGGGCAAGGAGTGGCAGCCGCACAAGATCCAGGGCTGGACCCCGGACTTCGTGCCCGAGGTGCTCAACCGCCAGGTCGCCGACGCGATCGTGCCGATCGACGACGTCACCGCCCGCGACACCGCGCGCCGTCTGGCCGCCGAAGAAGGCCTCTTCGTCGGCATTTCCGCCGGCGCCACCGTTGCCGCCGCGCTCGAGGTCGCCAAGGACGCCGACGACGGTGCGGTGATCCTGGCGATGCTGCCCGACACCGGCGAGCGCTACCTGAGCACCTTCCTGTTCGAAGGCGTCGACGAGGGCTCCGACGACGCATGGCTGGCCGGGCTGGCGTAGCACGAACTTGCGTAAGTGCAGGACGATCGATGTCCGCGAGTTTCCGCAGTGCGACGAGCGCTGATTACAGGCCTGCAGATCACCGCTGATCGTTTTCTCAATCCCCGCACATCGGTGCGGTTAACGCCCTTGTAACTTCCAATCGTCGGCCCGTGAGGCCCGAACCGTAGGTAGTTGCCATGACGCACGCCACGTTGAGCCGCGCCATCCGACGCGCATTGCTCGCCGCCCTGGTCACCAGTGCCGCGCCCACCGTCCTCGCCCAGGACGCTGCCGCGACCCAGGACGCACCAACCACGCTCGATCGCATCGAGGTCACCGGCACCAACATCCGCCGCACCGACACCGAGACCGCGTCGCCGGTACAGGTGATCACACGCCGGGACATCGACCGCACCGGCAAGGCCACCGTCGCCGATTACCTGCAGACCCTCACCTCCGACGGCGCCGGCTCGCTGCCCAAGACCTTCGGCAACGGCTTTGCCGGCGGCGGCACCGGCATCTCGCTGCGCGGCCTCGGCGCCGGGTCGACGCTGGTGCTGTTGAACGGTCGTCGCATGGCGCCGTTCGGCCTGGCCGACGACGGCCAGAAGGTGTTCACCGACCTGAGCACGATCCCGATGGAAGCGGTCGAGCGCGTCGAGGTGTTGAAGGACGGCGCCTCGGCCATCTACGGCTCCGATGCGATCGCCGGCGTGGTCAACATCATCCTGCGCCGGGATTTCACCGGCGTCGTGCTCAAGGGTTCGTACGGCCTGTCCGGCGACAGCGATGGCGATGCCAAGAAGGCCTCGATCACCGCCGGCGTCGGCGATCTGGTGGAGGACGGTTACAACTTCTTCACCAGCCTCGAGGCCAGCAAGACCGACGCGATCCAGCTCACCCAGCGCCGCAACCGCAAGTGGATCGGCAACGGCGACCTGCGCCCGTACGGCTACGGCATCGCCAGCGGCCAGTTCTTCCCGCTGCAGGGCGCCATCACCGGCGGCGGCACCGTCGCGGCCAATGCCGGCAGCCCGGTCGGCAACCTCCGCGACCCGGCCACGGCGCTGTTCCAGTCGCTGCCCGGCTGCGCGCAGTTCTCCACCATCAGCCCGCCCGACCCGGGCGGCGGCTGCCTGTGGGAGACGCACCGCTTCCGCAGCCTGACCCCGAGCGAAGAGTACGTGAACTTCTTCGCGCGCGGCAGCTTCGCCCTGTCCGACCGGGCCGAGCTGTACACCGAGTTCGGCTACTCGAAGAAGAAGAGCGAGTTCCGCAACACGCCCTCGGGCGTGTCTGGCACCTGGGGCTTCCCCGGCGGCCCGGTCAACGCCAGCAGCGGCCCCGGCGCCACCGTGCTCGGCGCGAGCCACCCCGACAACCCGCTCGGCGTCGATGCGCGGCTGCGCTACGCGGCCTTCGACGTCGGCCCGCGCGTCACCTTCAACGACAACCAGTTCTCGCGCTTTTTGATCGGCATCAAGGGCAGCGGCGAGGCCTGGGACTACGACGTCGGCTACCTGCACTCGGAGACTGACCTGGTCAACACCCGCACCGGCTTCCTGCGCTACAGCGCGGTCCGCACCGCCCTCACCGACCCCAACAGCCCGGTCGGTTACTGGCGCATCGGTGGCGACGCCGGCCTCAATTCCGCGGCCTTGTACGCGTTCATCTCGCCGACGATCCACGCCAACGCCAGCACCCAGCTGGACGTACTCGACGCGCGGGCCTCGCGCTCGCTGATGGACCTGCCCGGTGGCGCGCTGGGCCTGGCCCTGGGGGCCGAGTACCGCCGTCAGGAAGTCGAGCTGACGCCGCAGACCTTCACCGATGTCGGCGACATCATCGGCCTGGGGTTTTCCGCCTACAGCGGCAAGGAAGAAGTCGCCGTGGCCTATGCCGAACTGCTGGCACCGGTCGCCGAGACGCTCGAATTGTCGGCGGCGTTCCGCGTCGACAGCTACAAGGACGGCGAGACCTCGACCACGCCCAAGGCCGGCATCAAGTGGACGCCGGCGCCGTGGATTTCGCTGCGCGGCACCTACGCCGAGGGCTTCCGTGCGCCGAATCCGGCCGAATCGGGTGATGGCGGCGCCGCGGGATTCTCCACCGCGCAGGATCCGGTGCGTTGCCCCGGCGGCACACCGGCACCCGGTGCCGTGCCCTCCGACTGCAACACGCCGGTGGCGATCATCACCTCACCCAACCCGGACCTGTTGCCGGAGGAATCGAAGAGCTACACCCTCGGGCTCGTGCTGGAACCGACATCGACCACTTCGGTGACCCTCGACGCCTGGGAGATCAAGCGCAGCAACGAGATCAATCCGGGCAGCACCGAGGAAGCCATCGCCGCCGGTAGCGTCGTGCGCGACGACAACAACCTGCCCGGCGTCCCCGACAGCGGCACGCTGCTGGCCGTGGAAGTCGACTACATCAACTCGGCGCAGACCCGGGTGCGCGGCATCGACCTCGACATCCGCCAGCGCGTGGAGATGGAGCGCTTCGGCGACCTGCTCTTCGACCTGCAGTGGAGTCACATCAACTCCTACGAGCGCACCGACGCCTTCACCCACCAGTACGCCGGCACCCACGGCAACTGCGACGTGAGCAACTGCATCGGCACCCCCGAGGACCGGATCAACTTCGGCGCCACCTGGGACATGGACGTGTGGAGCGTGAGCGCGATCGTGAACTACATCAGCAGCCTCGATAACATCACCGAGGAGAAAGACGAGAACGGCAACCCATCGCCCTGCGCGAACTCCTTCGCCGACGGTTCCGATGCACCGCGCGGTTGCAAACTGCCGTCGTTCTACACGATCGACCTGTCGGGCCAATGGAACGTGACCGAGTCGCTGCAGCTGTTCGGTTCGGTGCAGAACCTCACCGACAAGATCGCGCCCCTGGACCCGCTGACCTACGGCGCGGTGAACTACAACCCGCTGCATTCCAGCGGTGCGATCGGGCGGTACTTCACGGTGGGGGTGCGCTACGAGTTCGAATGAACCTTCTCAGATGATGCCCAGAACAATTGTGTTTGTTCGTCGCTTCCGCGAGAACCACCTCACCCCGATGGTAGCCAAGCCCCAGTACCGTTGATTTCGGCCGGTTGAAGTCGCTGGACCTTCATCACCGGCCATCGGGGGCCTGGCCCGATGGCGCTGAGCGTCACTCACCCCTGCGGCACCCCGGCCATGTCGGGCAAGTGATGGGCCACGCCCTTGTGGCAATCGATGCAGGTCTTTTCGCGGCTGCCCAGCCAGCGCTGGTGGATCTGCGCCGAGCGCGGCGATTGCCGGGTCAGGTCCATCGAGTCGTAGTCGTGGCAATTGCGACACTCCAGCGAGTCGTTGGCCTTGAGCCGTGCCCATTCGTGCTGGGCCAGCACCAGGCGGTGGTTGAGGAACTTCTCGCGCGTGTCGATGGTGCCGAACAGCTTGCCCCAGACTTCCTTGGAGGCCTGCATCTTGCGCGCGATCTTGTCGGTCCAGTCATGCGGTACGTGGCAGTCCGGACAGGTCGCGCGGACGCCGGAACGGTTGCTGTAGTGGATCGTGGTCTTCAGTTCCGCGAACACGTTGTCGCGCATCTCGTGGCAACCGGTGCAGAACTTTTCGGTGTTGGTCAGCTCCAGCGCGGTGTTGAAGCCGCCCCAGAAGACCACGCCGGCGATGAATCCGCCCAGCGTGAGGAACCCCAGGCTGTAGTGCACGCTGGGCCGGCGCAGGGTCTGCCAGAACTCGGCGAGCAACAGCTTGGTCCGGCGCCACATCTCAGTTCACCTTCTCGCTGGACAGCATCGCGTCCACGTCCTTGAAGGTGTTGGCCACCAGTGGCTTGGCGTCGGTCTGGACGACGTGGCACTGGTTGCAGAAATAGCGGCGCGCAGAGATCGACGCCAGGAACTGGTCGTCGCGGTCCATGTAGTGGGTCACGCTCACCGGCGGCGCCTGGAAGGAAGCGGCATTGGCGCGCGCATGGCAGAGCATGCAACGGTTGGCGTGCTTGTCGACCTGGTAACCGTCGATGGTGTGCGGGATGGTTGGCGGCTGCATCGGGTAGGCCCGGTCGCGCTTGACGTCGAAATTCTCGACCCGGGCCATCGGCAGCGGCGAGGCCTCCATGTCGATCGGCACGCCACGGCGCAAGGCATCGACCTGCCCGCCGACATGCATCGCATCGTGCAGGTCGCGCGCCACCGGCGCCGATGCGGCCGGTGCCGACGCTTCAGGCCGGGGACGCAGCAACAACACGATGACGGCGATCAGCAGCACCGCCGCCAGCGATGCCAGGGCGAGGATGAGGACGCGGCTGTTGATCTGCATGTCGTTCTCCCTCTCTTAGCCCGCCAGCACCTTGACCGCGCACTTCTTGTAGTCGGTCTGCTTGGAAATCGGATCGGTCGCATCCAGCGTGACCTTGTTGATCAACTGCCCGGCATCGAACCACGGCACGAACACCACACCGGGCGGCATCCGGTTGCGACTACGGGTCTCGATCCGAGAACGCATTTCGCCGCGGCGCGACACCACGCGGACCTCATCGCCGCGCTTGAAACCACGTTTCTTGGCATCGTCGGGATGCATGAACACCACCGCGGTCGGGACGGCCCGGTACAGCTCCGGCACGCGCATCGTCATCGAGCCCGAATGCCAGTGCTCGAGCACGCGACCGGTGACCAGCCACAGGTCGAAATCGGCATCCGGCATTTCCGGCGGCGGCTCGTACGGCAAGGCCCAGATCACCGCGCGGCCATCGGGGTTGCCGTAGAACTGGAAACCGCTGCCCGGCTTGACATAGGGGTCGGTGCCTTCGCGGTAACGCCACAGCGTTTCCTTGCCTTTCACCACCGGCCAGCGCAGGCCGCGCTCGCGGTGGTAGGTATCGAACGGCGCCAGATCGTGGCCGTGACCGCGACCGAACTCGGCGTACTCCTCGAACAGGCCCTTCTGCACGTAGAAGCCGAACGCCGCGGACTCGTCGTTGGCGTAACCCTTCTCGATCTCGGTCACCGGGAAGCGGTCGACCTTGCCGTTCTTGAACAGCACCTCGAACAAGGTCTTGCCCTTGAACTGCGGGTTGGCCGCCAGCGTCTGCGCGGTCCAGCACTCGTCGGTGGTGAAACGCTTGGAGAACTCCATCAGCTGCCACAGGTCCGAGCGCGCCTCGCCCGGCGCCTTGACCAGCTGGTGCCAGAACTGGGTGCGCCGTTCGGCGTTGCCGTAGGCGCCTTCCTTCTCCACCCACATCGCCGCCGGCAGGATCAGGTCTGCGGCCTGCGCGGTCACGGTCGGGTAGGCATCGGAGACGACGATGAAGTTGGCCGGGTTGCGATAACCCGGGTACGTCTCCTGCATCAGGTTCGCCGCGGCCTGCATGTTGTTGTTGACCTGCACCCAGTAAGCGTTGAGCTTGCCGTCCTTGAGCGCGCGGTTCTGCTCGACCGCGTGGTAGCCGGGCTGGTCGTGGATGGTCCCGTGCGGGATCTTCCAGATCTCCTCGCTGTGTTTGCGATGCTCGGGATTGGTCACCACCATGTCGGCCGGCAGGCGATGGCTGAAGGTTCCGACCTCGCGCGCGGTGCCGCAGGCGGACGGTTGCCCGGTCAGCGAGAACGGGCTGTTGCCGGGCGTGGAAATCTTGCCGGTCAGCAGGTGCAGGTTGTAGACCATGTTATTGGCCCACACCCCGCGCGTGTGCTGGTTGAAACCCATGGTCCAGAACGACATCACCTTGACCTTGGGGTCGGCGTACAGCTCGGCCAGCTGCTGCAGCCAGCCGCGCTCGACGCCGGTCATCTCCACCGCCTTGTCCAGCGTGTACGGCGCGACGAACGCGGCGAACTGCTCGAAGTCAATTGCCTCTCCGCCGTTCGGGTCCTTGGCGTGCTTGGCCTTGAGTTCGAGCGGGTTGTCCGGACGCAGGCCGTAACCGATGTCGTCGTTGCCGCGCTTGAACGTGGTGTGCTTGTCGATGAAACCCTTGTTGACGCGACCGGTCTGGATGATGTGGTTGGCGATGTAGTTCAGCATCACCAGGTCGGACTGCGGCGTGAACACGATCGGGATGTCGGCCAGTTCGAAGCTGCGGTGCTCGAAGGTGGACAGCACCGCCACCTTGACGTGCGGATGCGACAACCGGCGGTCGGTCACCCGGGTCCACAGGATCGGGTGCATCTCGGCCATGTTCGAACCCCACAACACGAACGCATCGGCCGCCTCGATGTCGTCGTAGCAGCCCATCGGTTCGTCCATTCCAAAGGTGCGCATGAAGCCCATCGCCGCCGAGGCCATGCAGTGGCGCGCGTTCGGGTCGAGGTTGTTGCTGCGGAAGCCGGCCTTGAACAGCTTGTTGGCGGCGTAGCCCTCCCAGACCGTCCACTGGCCGGAGCCGAACATGCCGACCGCGCCCGGCCCCTTCTCCTTCAGCACGCGCTTGAACTGCGCGGCCATCACGTCGAAAGCCTCGTCCCAGGACACCGGCGTGAACTCGCCGTCCTTGGCGTAGGCGCCGTTCTTCTTGCGCAGCAGCGGCTGGGTCAGGCGATCGGCACCGTACAGGATCTTGGAGAGGAAATAGCCCTTGATGCAGTTCAGGCCACGGTTGACCTCGGCGTGCACGTCGCCGTGCGTGGCCACCACCTGCCCGCCCTTGACCGCCACATTGACGCCGCAACCGGTGCCGCAGAAACGGCACGGTGCCTTGTCCCACTTCAACTGGGTCAGGTCGCCTTCGAGCAGGACGTTGGCCGCGTCGCTCGGCAAGGTCAGGCCCGCTGCGGTGGCCGCCGTCGCGACGGCGGTATTGCGGATGAATTCCCGCCGCGTGATCGTCATGTGCCTGCTCCTGAAGTCGCAAGATCGTGTGGCATGGGCTCGCCTGGCATGGGTTCGTCCAGCATCGGTTCGTCCAGATCCACGCGCGGTTCGGCGTGGTGGTAGACCAGCGACACGCTGAGCACGCCCGGCACCGCCTGCAGGGCATCGATGCGCTGCATCAGTGCGTACTGGTCGTCGGTTTCGCACAGCACCACGCACTGGCACGGCGCCTGCACCGCGAGGTCCAGCTCGGGATGGGCGGCAATCAATGCCGCCAGCGCGATGCCGGCTTCGTGCCTGTGCTGCACCAGCAAGCTGGAGATGTGCACTTCATCGGTCATGGCCCGGCCTCGCATGCGGCGGCGTCGCGCAGCTCGATCGCCGCCGTTGGACACACGCCCACGCAGGCACCGCAGCCGGTGCAACGCGCGTTGTCGATCTGCGGAGTGGCCACGCCCACGACCGGGCGAAAGCCGATCGCCTGCTCCGGGCAGTGGTCACGGCAACTGACACAGACCACGCCGTTGCGCGCCAGACAATCCGCGCCGACGCTGGCCATCCAGTGCCACGGCGGCTGCCCGACAGCACGATCCAGCGCGCGCGCCGTGCAGGCATCCGCACATTCGCCGCAGAAGGTGCATTCACCGCGCTTGGGGTCGAATTCGGGGTAGCCGCCGGCGCCGCGCACGAGCACCTGCTCAGGGCAACGCTCGATGCACGCACGGCAGCCGGTGCAGGCATCGAGAAATTCAACTTCAGCCAAGGCCCAGGGCGGCCGATGGATCGGGTCCGCGCGTACCCGGCCGCGCAACAGGGCGCGACGAACGAGGTCCGGTGTGACCGTGGCGGACATGGCGTCTAGCCGCCGGTCGGGGGGCCGCTGAACATCTGCCAGATCCACACCGCGAACCCGAAGGCCGCGACCGTGCCGACCGCCAGCACCGGGAACAGCACCACGGCGAGCAGCAGGAAGACATTGCGCTCCCTGCGCTTGCGTCCGGCATCCGATGGTGACGACGACATACCTCTGCCCCTCCCCAGCACTCACGCCCGGTGGAACCAGAATCTGCGGGCCGAGCTTACCCCGCCCTCACAAGGTGGATGTCATGGCCGTGTGAGCGTTCCCACTGCCCGCAGCCATCAATCACGATGCACGCGCAACCCAAACGAAAAACGCCGGCACGAGGCCGGCGTTTTTCTTCAAACCCTGCAGCGCAGACTTACGCCGCCGACTGCCACTGCCCCAGCGCGGCCAGGCCATTGGCGCGGGCGCGTTCGAACACGGTCTGCTGGGCCTTGGCGAGATTGCCGACCAGGTCCTGCGACCACAGCTTGAGCGCGGCCGACTGCATGGCGCGGCCGTACGAGAACGACAGCGGCCACGGGTTCGGGCCCATCAGGTTCATGGCATTGAGGTGCGCGGTGGCGTCCTCGTCGGACTGGCCGCCCGACAGGAACACGATGCCCGGCAGCGTCGCCGGTACGGTCGACTTCAGCACCTGCAGCGTGGCGGCAGCGACTTCCTCGACCGGCGCCTTCTCGCCGCTGGTCGTGCCCGGCAGCACCATCGAGGCCTTCAGGATGGTGCCCTCGAGCACCACGTTGTGCTCGTACAGCGAGCCGAACAGCGAACGCAGCACGACTTCGGTGACTTCGAAGCAGGTGTCGATGTCGTGGCTGCCGTCCATGATCACCTCGGGCTCCACCATCGGCACCAGGCCCTGCTCCTGGCACAGCGCGGCGTAGCGCGCCAGCGCGTGGCTGTTGGCCTCGATGCAGGTGCCCGACGGGATGTCGTCGCCGATGTTGATGACCGCGCGCCACTTGGCGAAGCGGGCACCGAGCTTGTAGTACTCCTCCAGGCGCGCGCGCAGGCCGTCGAGGCCTTCGGTCACCACCTCACCCGGGCAGCCGGCCAGCGGGAAGGTGCCCTTGTCGACCTTGATGCCCGGGATCATGCCGTTGTCGGCCATCAGCTTGGCGAACGGCACGCCGGTCTTGGTGGCCTGGCGGATGGTTTCGTCGTAGAGGATCGCGCCGGAGATGTGCTCGCTCAGCTTCGGCGTGCTCAGCAGCAACTCGCGGTAGGCGCGGCGGTTCTCTTCGCTGTTCTCGATGCCGACACCGGCAAAGCGCTTGGCAATGGTGTTGTTGGACTCATCGATGGCGATGATGCCCTTGCCCGCGGCGACCATGGCCTGGGCGGTTTCGGCAAGCTGTTCGATGCTCATGGACGTCCTGCGGGAAGCGGTGGGAAGCCCGCGATTATAGCCGCTGACTCCCACCCTTGCCTGCTGTTGGCAACCACAAATCAATCACTTGCGTAGCAGGCACCCCGGAATCCAATACCAGTTGCCCGGCTGTCCGCTTACAGCTCGCCCAAACCCTCGGCGCAGCCTTCCGGGCCTACCTGCAGCAAGCGCAGCGTGTTGGTCGCGCCGTGCTGCTGCATGGTGTCGCCACTGGTGAAGATCACCCGGTCCCCGGCACTGAGCTGGTCCTGGCCGAACAGTTGCTTGATCGCGTCACGCGCCGCGTCGCGGGCGCTCAGGCCACGGCTGTCGAATGCGTGCGGGATGACGTCGCGCATCATCGCCATGCGCCGGCGCGCGCCGTCGTGGCGCGACAGGCCGAAGATCGGCACCGGCGAGCGGTGCCGCGACAGGAAGCGCGCGGTGCCGCCGGATTCGGTCATCGCCACGATCGCGCGCACGCCGATGTGCTCGGACAGGAACATCGCCGCCATCGCAATGGCCTGGTCGGCACGCTCGAGGTTGCGCGGTGCCGCCTCGAAGTCGGTGTCCATCTCGAACTGGCGTTCGGCCCCCAGGCAGATGCGCGCCATCGCCTCGACCGCCTTGACCGGGTAGCGGCCGGCGGCGGATTCCTGCGACAGCATCACCGCATCGGTACCGTCGATCACCGCGTTGGCGACGTCGAGCACTTCGGCGCGGGTCGGGATCGGGCTGTCGACCATCGACTGCAGCATCTGCGTGGCGGTGATCACCACGCGGTTGCGTGCCAGCGACTCGCGGATGATCTTCTTCTGCAGGCCCGGCAGCTCGGCGTCGCCGATCTCCACGCCGAGGTCGCCGCGCGCGACCATCACCACGTCACTGGCTTCCACTATCTCGGCCAGGTTCTCGATCGCTTCGGCACGCTCGATCTTCGACACCAGCGCGGCGTCACTGCCGGCGGCGCGGGCGACGCGGCGGGCCTCGTCCATGTCGGCGGCGTTGCGGCAGAAACTCACGGCGATGAAGTCGGCACCGAGTTCGGCGGCGACGCCGATCAGTTCCTTGTCGCGCTCGGTCAGCGCGCCCAGCGACAGGCCGCCGCCTTGTTTGTTGAGCCCCTTGCGGTCCGACAACGCGCCGTCGTTGAGCACGGTGGTGATGATGCGTTCGCCCTCGACCGCGCCGACGCGCAACTGCAGCAGGCCGTCGTCGAGCAGCAGCACGTCACCGGGACGCACGTCATTGGGCAGGCCGAGGTAGCTGACGCCGACCTCGCGCAGGTTGCCTGGCGGCGCATCGACGCTGGCGACCAGGTCGAAGCGGTCACCGGCCTTGAGCAGCACACGGCCTTCGGCGAAACGCTCGATGCGGATCTTCGGGCCCGGCAGGTCAGCGAGGATGCCGACCTCGACCCCCACGCGCGCTGCGGCTTCGCGCACGGCCGTGGCACGGGCGACCTGCGACGACGGGTCACCGTGCGAGAAATTGAGGCGGACCACATCGACGCCGGCAATGAGCAGGGCGTCGAGAACACCCGGCGGATCGGTGGCCGGGCCGAGGGTGGCGAGGATCTTGGTGCGACGTGGGTTGGCGGGCATGGCAGACAGGTTTCTGTAGACCGCTGCACGCTAGCACAGCCACCGTGCTCCTCGACCATTGCGCGCGATGGGTTCTGCACGATTTCATGTCGTGCGTTCCGATCCCGCAACCATGCGCTACCGAAGGGTCACGCGGCGCCATTGACGGCCGGCATGATGAGCGCCGCTGCGCGTGACCGGCAGCGGCGGCGCAGGCCGCGAGTCCGCCCGTGCCGCCGCCGTTTCCTCTTGGGGGTCAACTGGCAACCGAACAACCGGCATGGAACACGTAGTTGTCGGAGCGCAGGCCCCAACTCCAGTTTTCAGCGCAGCCGACCGACGACGCGCCGATCACCTGGCCGTCGTCGCTGCGGTACTCGTAATAGCCGGCCAGACAACCGCCACCGCTTTGGGCCAGGGCGATGCCCGACAGCAGGGTCAGGGCAATCGCGATGAGCACGATCTTTGTGCGACGCATGATGCAGCCTCCCGGATCTGACGCGGCCTCATGGCCGCCCGCGGACGCTACGCCCAGCCTTGTCGGCAATCCATGATGACGCTCACAGCCCCGGCGGCATCAGCCACCGGCCGTCGTCAGGCCGCGATCAGGCCCGGCAATTGCGCCGGCGAGTCCGCCAGATGATCGGCACCGGCCGCGCGCAACTCGGCTTCGCCGCCAAAGCCCCACAGCACGCCGATGTTGCGCAGGCCGTGGTGGCGTGCGCCCTCGATGTCCATGCGGCGGTCGCCGATCATCCAGCACGCGTCCGGCGCCAGGTCGAGACGACGCAGGGCCTCGCCGATCAGCTGGTCCTTGTCGCTGATGCGACCGTCCTCGGTCGCGCCAATCACGTCCTCGAAGCGATGGCCGAACGGCAGGTGCGCGGCGATCTTGCGCGCATGTGGCTCATTCTTGGCGGTCACCACGGCCAGGCGATGGCCGGCGGCGTGCAGTGCCTCGATCGCCTCGCCAATGCCCGCATACAACTGGTGCTCGGCCCAGCCGTGGCTCTCGAAACGGTCGCGGTAATGCAGCACCGCCTGCTCGACCCGAGCCGGATCGTGCAGCAGCGGTGCGAAGCTGGTTCGAAGCGACGGGCCGATCCAGCGCCGCAGTTCGTCCTGCGGCGGCACCGGGTGCGCCATCTGCGTCAGCGCATGTGCGACGCAACGGGTGATGCCGACGGCGGAGTCGATCAGGGTGCCGTCGAGATCGAAGAACAGGGTGGGCTTCAAGAACGTCTCCTTCGCTTCTGTCCCCCAAGGGGACTTTCCTTCGGGCGTAGGAGCGGCTTCAGGCGCGTTGCTTGAGCGCGGCGACCGCCGGCAGCTCCTTGCCTTCGAGGAATTCGAGGAACGCGCCGCCGCCGGTGGAGATGTAGGACACGTCGTCGGCAATGCCGTACTTGTCCACGGCGGCCAGCGTGTCGCCGCCACCGGCGATCGAGAACGCGCGCGACTCGGCGATCGCATGCGCCACCGTCTCGGTGCCACGACCGAAGGCCTCGAACTCGAACACGCCGACCGGGCCGTTCCAGACCACGGTGCCGGCATCCTTGATCATCAGCGCGTAGCGCGTGGCGGTCTCCGGCCCGATGTCGAGGATCATGTCGTCGGCACCAACCTGGTCGACCGGCTTGATCGTCGCCAGCGCGTCGCTTGCGAAGGCCGGGGCGACGACGACGTCGACCGGCAGCGGAATGTCGGCGCCGCGCGCCTTGGCGTCGGCCATGATCTTCTTGGCGGTGCCGATCAGGTCGGTTTCGACCAGCGATTTGCCGACGCCATGCCCCATCGCAGCAATGAAGGTGTTGGCGATGCCGCCTCCGACGATCAGCTGGTCGACCTTGCCGACCAGCGACGCCAGCAGTTCCAGTTTGGTGCTGACCTTGGAGCCGGCGACGATCGCCAGCAGCGGTCGCGCCGGGTTGTCGAGCGCCTTGGCCAGCGCGTCGAGTTCGGCCATCAGCAGCGGGCCGCCGGCGGCGACCGTGGCGTGCTTGATCGCACCGTGGGTCGAGGCCTGGGCGCGGTGCGCGGTGCCGAACGCGTCCATCACGAACACGTCGCACAACGCGGCGTACTTCTTCGACAAAGCCTCGTCGTCCTTGCCTTCGCCGACGTTCATGCGGCAGTTCTCGAGCAGGACCAGCTGACCGGGCGCCACATCGACGCCGTCGACCCAATCCTTGACCAGCGGCACGTCGATGCCGAGCAGCTCGGACAGGCGCTGGGCCACCGGCGCCAGCGAATCGGCCTGGCTCCACACGCCTTCCTTCGGCCGGCCCAGGTGCGAGGTCACCATCACCGCCGCGCCCTTCGCCAGCGCCAGCTTCATCGTCGGCAACGCCGCGGTGATGCGCTGCTCGGAGGTGATGCGGCCGTTCTCGTTGATCGGCACATTGAGGTCTTCGCGGATCAGCACGCGCTTGCCGCGCAGGTCGAGGTCGGTCATGCGGAGGATGGACATGGGCGCTTCCGTGGTTCGAGGCCGGACGAGACGGCGTTGGCGCGGCCGCAGAGGCCGGCGCAAGGGCGCGTATTGTCCCGTCCGCGACGCCGCGCGGCAAATCGCCGGTGCAGCAAGGCCTGCCGCGTCTTCACAAGATTTTGCGTTGACGGATCATGATGACCCCACTATGTTGTGGCCGTCGGTGCCGACTTTGCGGTCGGCTGAAAAGGGAAGCCCGGTGCGGACATCAGCGTCCAAGGCCGGCACTGCCCCGCAGCGGTAAGTGGAAACGACCGCCGTCATGGCACTGGGGGCATCGCCCCTGGGAAGCGACGGCCAGTAGGTGGGAAGGTTTGTAGGGTCAAAGCCCGATCCCGTGTCCATAAGTCCGAAGACCTGCCGACAGCCGCGCGATGCACACCGCGCGGTGACCGGCCAGGGAGTCTTCGGAGGGAAGACGGTCGGTGTCGCTCCGCGATGCCCGGCATCGCGTTCGCCCGTCTCGGGCTGAGCGACACCCGCACTCCATCCTCCTGACTCCGCGCCCGCGGGGGCGTGGCCGTGCCGTCGGCGCCGCATTCGCGGTGCGTCCGATGGTGCGTCCGCGTCTTCGTGCGTCGTCCCTCGAGGGAAAGGACGACGAGCCGTGCGCCACGCACTGGAGCCTTGCCATGACCACCCTGACCGAAGCGCCTCACGCGGCGACCGCGACCGCCGCCGCGCCGAACCGTGCACCCACCGATGCCGAACCGGGCTTCGCCCTGACCCCGCCCGCCGCCAACCTCACCATGACGGTGACCAAGCGCAGCGGCCGCCGCGAACCGGTCGACCTCAACAAGATCGTGCGCGCGGTGACGCGCAACGGCGAAGGCCTGTTCGCGGTCGACCCGATGCGCGTGGCCACGCGCACGATTTCCGGCCTGTACGACGGCGCGACCACGCGCGAGCTCGACGAACTGTCGATCCGCACCGCCGCGCTGCTGACCGCCGAGGAACCCGAGTACGGCCGCCTGGCCGCACGCCTGCTGGCCGGCGTGATCGAGAAGGAAGTCGCCGGCATCGAGATCCATGCGTTCTCGCAGTCGGTGCAGCGCGGCCATGAGCTGGGCCTGATCAACGAGTGCCTGCTGACTTTCGTGCAGGCCAACGCGCGCAAGCTCAACGACGCCATCGACCACTCGCTCAACGCGCGCTTCGACTACTTCGGCCTGCGCACGCTGTACGACCGTTACCTGCTGCGCCACCCGACCGCGCGCACGGTGATCGAGACGCCGCAGCAGTTCTTCCTGCGCATCGCCTGCGCGCTGAGCGGGGACATCGGCGATGCACTCGCGCTGTACCGGCGCATGGCGCAGTTGGACTACATCCCGTCCTCACCGACGCTGTTCAACTCCGGCACCACCCACGAACAGCTGTCGAGCTGCTTCCTGCTCGACTCGCCGGAAGACTCGCTGGAAAGCATCTACAAGCGCTACATGGACGTGGCCAAGCTCTCCAAGTTCAGCGGCGGCATCGGCCTGTCGTACTCGCGCATCCGTTCGCGCGGTTCGCTGATCCGTTCCACCAACGGCCTGTCCAACGGCATCGTGCCGTGGCTGAAGACGCTCGACGCCTCGGTCGCCGCGGTCAACCAGGGTGGCAAGCGCAAGGGCGCGGCCTGTGTGTACCTGGAGCCGTGGCACACCGACGTCGAGGAGTTCCTCGAACTGCGCGACAACACCGGTGACGAGGCACGGCGCACGCACAACCTCAACCTCGCCAACTGGATCCCCGACGAATTCATGCGCCGGGTCGAGGCCGATGGTAACTGGTCGCTGTTCGACCCAGCCAGGGTGCCGCAACTGACCGACTTGTGGGGCGAGGCCTTCGACGATGCCTACCACGCCGCCGAACTCGCCGGCCTGGCGACCAAGCAGGTCAAGGCGCGCGAGCTGTACGCGCGGATGATGCGCACGCTGGCGCAGACCGGCAACGGCTGGATGAACTTCAAGGACAAGTCCAACCGCGCCTGCAACCAGACGTTGCTCTCCGGCAATGTCGTGCACCTGTCGAACCTGTGTACCGAGATCCTGGAAGTCACCTCGCAGGACGAGACCGCAGTGTGCAACCTCGGCTCGATCAACCTGTCGCACCACGTCGAACTTTTCGCCGAGGGCCCGGTGCACGGCGAGGATGGTCGCTTCGACTTCGACAAGCTGGCGCAGACCGTGCGCCTGGCCATGCGCCAGCTCGATCGCGTGATCGATCTGAATTTCTACCCGATCGAGACCGCGCGCCGCGCCAATCTGAAGTGGCGCCCGGTCGGCCTCGGCGTGATGGGCCTGCAGGACGTGTTCTTCAAGCTGCGGATGCCGTTCGACTCGGAACCGGCGCGGGCGCTGTCGAAGCAGATTGCCGAAGCCATCTATTTCCACGCGCTGTCGGCCTCCAATGAACTGGCACTGGAGCGCGGCAAGCACCCCGGCTTCGCCGACACGCGCGCGGCGCAGGGCGAGCTGCAGTTCGAGGCCTGGGGCGTGATGCCGAGCAACCCGGAGCGTTGGGACGGCCTGCGTGCACGCATCGCCAAGCACGGCCTGCGCAACTCGCTGCTGATCGCGATCGCGCCGACCGCGACGATTGCCTCGATCGCCGGCTGCTACGAGTGCATCGAGCCGCAGGTGTCGAACCTGTTCAAGCGCGAGACGCTGTCGGGCGACTTCCTCGTCGTCAACCGCTACCTGGCCGAAGAGCTGAAGGCGTTGGGCCTGTGGACACCGGAACTGCGTGACCGCATCAAGATGGCCGAAGGATCGATCCAGGGCATCGAGCAGATCCCCGAATCGCTGCGTCAGGTCTATCGCACCGCGTGGGAACTGCCGATGCGCTCGCTGATCGACATGGCCGCCGAGCGCGGTGCGTTCATCGACCAGAGCCAGTCGCTGAACCTGTTCATCGAAAGCCCGAACATCGGCCAGTTGTCGTCGATGTACATGTACGCGTGGAAGAAGGGGCTCAAGACCACTTACTACCTGCGCTCGCGCCCGGCGACGAAGATCGCCAAGGCCACGGTCAGCGGCGTTGTGGAAGCAGCCAAGCCGGAGTACAGCGCAGTCGAAGCGATGGCGTGCTCGCTGGAGAACCCGGAAAGCTGCGAGGCCTGCCAGTAGTAGTAGTCCCACCTCCCTCTCCCCTTGTGGGAGAGGGACAGGCGCCAACGGCGCCAGGGAGAGGGGACGCGCCCTCCCCCCAGGAAGAACAACAGCGTCCCCCTCTCCCGGCGCTTCGCGCCACCCTCTCCCACAAGGGCAGAGGGTTTCCACGCAAAGGATTCCCATGGCCACCGACACCCGCCTGCTCGACCCCGGCTTCGACCTGACCCTGCGGCCGATGCGCTACCCGCAGTTCTACGAGATGTACCGCGACGCGATCCGCAACACCTGGACGGTCGAGGAGGTTGACTTCTCGCTCGACGTCAACGACCTCAAGCACAAGCTCGGCCCGGCCGAGCGCCACCTGATCGAACGCCTGGTCGCGTTTTTCGCCACCGGTGACTCCATCGTCGCCAACAACCTGGTGCTGAACCTCTACCAGCACATCAACGCGCCCGAAGCGCGCATGTACCTGTCGCGGCAGCTGTACGAGGAAGCGCTGCACGTGCAGTTCTACCTCACATTGCTGGACACCTACCTGCCCGACCCGGTCGCGCGCGCCAAGGCCTTCGACGCGGTGCAGAACATTCCCTCGATCCGCGCCAAGGCCGAGTTCTGCTTCAAGTGGATCGACTCGATCCAGAACCTGCAGCGCATCGAGACCGCCGCGCAGCGCCGGCAGTTCCTGCTCAACCTGATCTGCTTCGCCTGCTGCATCGAGGGCCTGTTCTTCTTCGCCGCCTTCGCCTACGTCTACTACCTGCGCTCGCGCGGGCTGCTGCACGGGCTGGCCGCGGGCACCAACTGGGTGTTCCGCGACGAGAGCTGCCACATGGCCTTCGCCTTCGAGGTCATCAAGACCGCGCGCAGCGAGCAGCCGGAACTGTTTGACGACGAGTTGCAACGCCAGGTCGTGCTGATGCTGGAGGAAGCGGTCGAGTGCGAGATGCAGTTCGCCCAGGACGTGCTGTCCGGCGGCGTCGCCGGGCTGTCGCCCAAGGACATGCGCCAGTACCTGCAGTATTGCGCCGACCAGCGCCTGAGCCAGCTGGGCATGCCCCGCCACTTCGGTGCGAGCAACCCGTTCGCGTTCATGGACCTGCAGGACGTGCAGGAAGTGACCAACTTCTTCGAGCGTCGCGTCTCGGCCTACCAGGTCGGCGTGCAGGGCGAGGTGGCCTTCGACGCGGCATTCTGATCAATCCCCGGCTTTCGCGCACTGGCGTCCGGCCCGCAGCAGCACACATACCCTGAATTCAATGCCATCCCGAGCGCAGCGAGGGATCTGCTGTTATTGCGTCGTCGCGTTGCGGAAAGCAGGCCCCCTCACTGCACGTGCCGGCAGGACACGCCGCATGAGGACGGAAAGTGCTAGCGCTCCGGCGGAGCGGCAACGACCGGTAAATCCAGGGCACGCGAACCTTCGCGCGGCAGCAGGCCCAGGCCGTAGCGCAGGCTGTAGCCGATCTTCTCGGCGTAGCCGCCGACGAGTTCCGCGTGCTCCGGTGCCAGCACTTCCTTCGCGGTGCTGCGCCATAGCGCCAGCCAATGGTCGAAATGCTCGGCGCGGATCGGGTGCGGGCGATGCGCCGACATCGGATTGCCGCGGTAGCTTTTCGTTCCCAGCGCCACCGATGACCAGAACGCGGTCAGCATGCGTTGGTGCTCTGGCCAGTCGTCGATGGCGGCATTGAACACCGGACCGAGCTGCGGGTGCATGCGGACCTGCGCGTAGAAGCGGTCGACCAGCGTTGCCAGGTCCTGCTCGGTGAGGGGCGGGGTTTCGCTCATGACGGGTGATAGCTGTGGCCGGCGAGACAAAAAAACAAGGCCGGCGAACGCCGGCCTTGTCTTGAACGATGGCGACGTGCCGCTTACTTGCCGGCAACAACCTTGACCATCTCCAGGCACTTGTTGGAGTAGCCCCACTCGTTGTCGTACCAGCTGACCAGCTTGACGAAGGTGCCGTCCAGCGCGATGCCGGCGTCGGCGTCGAAGATCGAGGTGCGGGTATCGCCGCGGAAATCGGTGGCGACCACCTTGTCCTCGGTGTAGCCGAGGATGCCCTTCAGCGCGCCTTCCGACTGCGCCTTCATCTCGGCGCAGATCTCGGCGTAGGTGGCGTCCTTGACCAGTTCGACGGTCAGGTCGACCACCGACACGTCCGAGGTCGGCACGCGGAACGACATGCCGGTGAGCTTCTTGTTGAGCTCCGGGATCACCACGCCGACGGCCTTGGCCGCGCCGGTGCTGGACGGAATGATGTTCTCGAGGATGCCGCGGCCGCCGCGCCAGTCCTTGTTGCTCGGGCCATCGACGGTCTTCTGGGTCGCGGTGGCGGCGTGCACGGTGGTCATCAGGCCGCGCTTGATGCCCCACTTGTCGTTGAGCACCTTGGCCAACGGCGCCAGGCAGTTGGTCGTGCACGAGGCGTTGGAGATGATCGCCTCGCCCTTGTAGGTCTTGTCATTGACGCCGTAGACGAACATCGGCGTGTCGTCCTTCGACGGTGCCGACAGGATCACCTTCTTGGCGCCGGCATCGAGGTGCTTCTGCGCGGTAGCCTTGTCGAGGAACAGACCGGTGGATTCGATGACGACGTCGGCGCCGACTTCGTCCCACTTGAGGTTGGCCGGGTCGCGCTCCTGGGTCAGACGGATCTTCTTGCCGTTGACGACCAGGGTGTTGCCTTCGACCGACACATCGCCCTTGAAGCGGCCATGCACGGAGTCGTAGCTCAGCATGTAGGCCAGGTAATCCGGCTCCAGCAGGTCGTTGATGGCGACGATCTCGATGTCGTTGCCAAAGTTCTGCACGGCCGAACGCAGCACGTTGCGCCCGATGCGGCCGAAGCCGTTGATACCCACCTTGATGGTCATAACTAGCAAGCTCCTGCGGCCGCGCCCGGCGCGGCGGATGGACGGATGATCGACACGTAAGATCCCCTTCAGGGGAAGCCTATTCTAACAGGCGGGCGTGACCCGCTCCTGAGGCGGGCACTGGCGTGAATTGACCATGACCAAGGCGGCCGGGCACCGTCGCCATCGAGCCGCTGGTGTGCGGCGCAGCTACGTCATGAGTTCTGACTGGATCGGCGCGATGATCCGGCCATAGCCGGTCATCCCGGGCGCGGGTCGTGTCGGCTAAAGTGATCGGCATGACCCGTCCCATCACGCCCCGCGCGCACGCGATCCCCGCCCGCGCGCTTCTCACCTTGTTGCTCGCACTCGCGCTCGTCCCCGGCAATGCCCTGGCTTGGGGCCGCCTCGGCCACCGTCTGGTCGCCGCCCTGGCCTGGGACGAGCTGACCCCGCAGACCCGGCGCGCCATCGATGCGCTGCTGGCCGGGGAAAGCGACCCCACCCTGCCCGGTATCGCCAGCTGGGCCGACGAGCTGCGCGAGCACGACCCCGACCTGGGCAAGCGCAGCAGCAAGTGGCACTACGTCAACATCGCCGAGGACGATTGCGTCTACGTGCAGGCGCGGCATTGCCCGAATGGCGGCGACTGCGTCGTCGAGGCGATCCGCACCCAGACCGCGATCCTCGCCGACCGCGACCAGCCGCGGACGGCACGACTGCAGGCGTTGAAATTCGTCGTGCATTTTGTCGGCGACGTGCACCAGCCGCTGCACGCCGGCTACGCCAGCGACAAGGGCGGCAACGACGTGCAGGTCAATTTGAACGGCAAGGGCTCGAACCTGCATTCGCTGTGGGACAGCGGCATGCTCAACGCTGCCGGGCTGGATGAAGCCGTCTGGCTGCAGCGCCTGCGCGCGCTGCCGCTGGCCGTGCCGATGGCACGCGAGGCATTGCCGCCGGCGTCGGCCGAATGGGCCGAGGCGTCGTGCCAGATCGCGATCCGCCCCGGCCTGTATCCGGCCAAAGCGGTGATCGGACCGGACTACCTGCAAACCTGGCGACCGGTGGCCGAAGTCCAACTGCGCCGCGGCGGCGCGCAGCTGGCTGCCACGCTGAACGCCGCGCTCGGCGGCTGATCGCAACGATCGATTACGCGGCCGGGCTACGGCGCAGGCGGCAGCGCCAGCTGTTCGCGCACCAACGGCTCCAGGCCGGCAAGACCGGCAGCCCGGCCAAACTGCAACGCCTGCTCCGCGCTCACGCCGCCCTCCCCGGCGGCGGCGATCGCCAGCAACGCGCCAACGCGATTGCCCGAGGCGCAATGCACCAGCACCTTGCCGTGCGCTTGCGCTTGCGCGATCAGCGTCCACAGCCCGCGCGCATTGTCGGTCGTGATATCACCCGCACCGGCCACCGGCAGCGCGTGGTAGCGCAGGCCGGCGGCCGCGACTTCGGCGGCTTCGTCGCGTCCGCCCATCTCGTCAGTGGGGCGCAGGTTGATGACGGTGGTAACACCGTCCGCAGCCAGTGCCTTCCAGGCTCTGGCGGGCGGTTGGCCGGCGGTGAGCAAGGCCGCGCGTGGCTGGCGCAGGTTCGGGAGGGTGTCGCGCAGGTTCATCGAAGGCGTTGCCGTCTGGGCCATGGCGGGAATGCTGGCGGGGCCGGCCAGGATCACGGCCCACGCGGCCACCGCAGCCAGGCGCGGCAGCGATGCGAGGGATCGGAAAGATGTGGGGTTCATGCTGTCTTTCCGCCAATGGCCGGACCGGCATTATTCGACAGGACCGTTGGCAATGACACAATGCCCGGGAGCCCCAGCCCAGGAGGCCCGTGTGCATCCCGAGGTCAACCCCTTCTTCCACGCCGACAGCAACACCTGGTCCTACGTGGTGCAGGATCCGGCGAGCAACACGGCCGCGGTGATCGATCCGGTGCTGGATTTCGACGCCAAGGCCGGCCGCACCTCGACACACTCCGCACAGCGGCTGGTCGATTTCGTGCGCGGGCATGGCCTGCAGGTGCAGTGGATCCTGGAAACCCACGCCCACGCCGACCACCTCAGCGCCGGCCTCTGGCTCAAGTCGCACTGGCCGCAGGCGCGGCTGGCGATCGGCGAAGGCATCCGCGCCGTGCAGAAGACGTTCCAGCCGATCTTCAACCTCGGCGAGCATTTCCCGGTCGACGGTTCGCAGTTCGATCACCTCTTCGCCGACGGCGAGCGCTTCCGTATCGGCCGGCTTGAGGCGCGCGTGATCGCGGTGCCCGGCCACACCAGCGACAGCAACGCCTATCTGATCGGCGATGCGCTGTTCACCGGCGACTCGTTGTTCATGCCCGACGGCGGTACGGCCCGCTGCGATTTCCCCGGTGGCGATGCACGCACGCTGTACCGCTCGATCCACCGCCTGTTCGATACCTTGCCCGACGACACCCGCGTGTTTGTCTGCCACGACTACGGCGCCAAGCTTCCCGACGGCAGTGAACGCGAGGTCGCCTGCGAGACCTCGATCGGGGCGCAGAAACGCGACAACATCCACGTCGGCAAGGGCACGGGCGAAGACGCGTTCGTGGCGATGCGCGAAGCGCGCGATGCCACGCTGGCGATGCCGGCACTGATCCTGCCGGCGGTGCAGACCAACATCCGCGCCGGCGCCCTGCCCGAGCCCGAGGACAACGGCGTGCGTTACCTGAAAATCCCCCTCGACAGACTTCCACTGGAACGCCCCTGACATGCCCACCGAATTCACTCCGCTCTCCGCGCTGATCGGCGGTGCCCTGATCGGCCTGGCCGCCACGTTGCTGCTGTGGTCATTGGGCCGCATCGCCGGCATCAGCGGCATCCTCAACAGCGCGCTCGAGCAACGCAGCGAGCGCGGCTGGCGCCTGGCGTTCCTGCTCGGGTTGGTCGCCGCCGCAGGCATCTGGTTCGCCTTCACCCATGCCGCGCCCCGCACCGGCTTCCCGCTGCCGTGGCTGATCGCGGCCGGCCTGCTGGTCGGTTTCGGCACGCGCCTGGGCAACGGCTGCACCAGCGGCCACGGCATCTGCGGCCTGGCGCGGCTGTCGAAGCGCTCGCTGGTGGCGGTGCTGATGTTCATGGGCGCCGGCTTCGTGACCGTGTACGTGCTGCGCCACGTGCTTGGAGTGCAGGCATGAAGCGCCTCGCGTATGCATTGATTGCCGGCGCACTGTTCGGCCTGGGCTTGGCGGTGTCGGGCATGACCAACCCCGACAAGGTGCTGAACTTCCTCGACCTGGCCGGGCGCTGGGACCCCTCGCTGGCGCTGGTGATGGGCGGCGCACTCGCAGTGACGCTGCCGGGTTATGCTTGGCTGCGCCGGCGCGGCCGCACGCTGGACGGCCAGGCCTTGCCGCCGGCACCGTCGCCGCGCATCGATGCGCGCCTGCTTGGCGGCAGCGCCGCGTTCGGCATCGGCTGGGGCATCGCCGGCTATTGCCCGGGCCCGGCGCTGGCCAATCTCGCCCACGGCAGTGTCGAGCCGGTTGTGTTCGTCATCGCCCTGCTGGCAGGCTCGCAGCTCGCCCGCCTTGTGACGAGCCGCATTTGAACGAAACCGAACTGCTGCTGGCACTGCTGTTCCTCGCGGTCGCCACGCTGTATTCGTCGGTCGGCCATGCCGGCGCCAGCGGTTACATCGCCGCGATGGCGCTGCTGAATTTCGCCCCGGAACAGATGCGCCCGACCGCACTCGCGCTGAACCTGCTGGTCGGCGGCATCGGCCTGTTTCGCTTCTGGCGCAACGGCTACGTGCGCTGGCGCAACGTGCTGCCATTCGTGCTGGCCTCGGCGCCGGCGGCGTTCTTTGCCGCGCAGATCAAGTTGCCGAAGGAAAGCTATTCGCTGCTGCTCGGCCTGGTGCTGCTGGTGGCCGCGATCGGCGTGTTCCGCCACGCCGCGCGCGGCGAGCGCGAGGACGCCGAAGCCGCCGGCCGGCGCGTGCCGTGGCTGCCGGGGCTGCTGATCGGTGCGGCCATTGGTGTGCTCTCCGGCCTGACCGGCACCGGCGGCGCGATCTTCCTGACCCCGCTGCTGCTGTTCGCCCACTGGATGCCGACGCGCGAAGCCAGCGGCACCTCGGTCGCGTTCGTCTGGATCAACTCGCTGACCGGCCTGGCCGGCCTGCTGCACGCCACCGGCACCCTGCCGACCGCACTGCCGCTGTGGCTGGGCGCGGTCGCCGTCGGCGCCCTGATCGGCACCCAACTGGGCTTGAAGTGGCTGCCGGTGAAAGGCCTGCGCCGGGCTCTTGGCGTGGTGCTGCTGATCGCGGCGGGCAAGCTGCTGTTTGCGTAGGGCGGGTTTTCAACCCGCCGCAGGGAGTCGACGCGTCGGGCGGCGGGTTGAAAACCCGCCCTACGTGAGCTCGAGACTGCGGCTGCGGAGGAAACTTCGCCGTTGCCAGGGAAAAATTCGCCGTCGCCGACCCACCGGACTCCGATGACGCGGCAAAAAGCCGCGTGCGCGGAGCTGGGGAACTGCGATGACGGGACTGAAAGCCCCGTCGATGGTGAAAATTTGTCCATCCTCGGGGCTCGCGACGCCGGCGCCGACCCTCAAAGCGCCGTGCACGCAGTGGCGGCACTGCGGCGGCGGGCAAAATAGCCCCGGCCGCCCAGAAAAAAGCCCCGCGAACGGGGCTTTTTCCGGCAAGCGAGCGGCGCGATCAGTCCTGCGGCGCCGGCGCCGGGCGATGCGGGCCGCCGCTGAAGCGTTGCCCCAGGTTCGAGCGCAGGCCTTCCAGGCCCTGGCCGCGGCCGGACACCTTGAGCAGGGCGTAGCCTTCCAGCGCCGCCATCATCACGTCGCTGCCCAAGGCAATCGCGGTGTCGTTGACGCGTTCGACCAGACGCTCCAGGCGGGCCAGGCGCGGTCGCAGTGCATCGATCGCGCGCAAGTCGTCGGTGGCCTCCGAGACGTCCAGGCTCGGCGGCACCACCTGCGGGTTCTGCACCAGCGCCATCAGCGTCTGGCGGCAGAAGGCCTCGGACTTGTCGCCCATCTTGACCAGCGCGCGGCGCTCGTCCGCCTCCAGCGCCAACAACCCGGCAAAGCGGGTTTCGATGACGGACAAGGCCTGGTCGATGGCCCCGAGGTCTTCGGCGGATATATCCAGCGAAATCAGGTTCTGGCTCACGTGTGCATTTCCTTATGTGGTGTGAGAGTCCGTTTCGGGCATGCCCGAAGGGGCCGCCGCAAACAGACAGTGACGCTCCGCCGCATCCGTGTGGCGTGACCTGCGATCCCGACAACGTCGGCGACCGGAGCGGGGGAAGTGTTGCAGATTGCAGACCCGAATGTCCGCTCGCCGCCCCTTGGTCCGGATACGGCCGGACAAACACGCGACTGATCGGATTGACGCCCCTGCCGCCATTGGCTGACGATCCGTTGCCGCCCCGATTTGGGGTCTAGATGGCGCTAGGCAGCAGATGATTGATGTAACCGCTACCCACTTTCTTGAGTGCAAAGAGTACGAGGCAGGCCCTGACGGTGTCGTCGCCTTCTACTTGTTACGCGCCATCCCAAAGAACGGTGGAGTTACGGAGACGTTTCGGCTCAAGCCCCCACGACCTCAACACTTACAAAAGGTTCAAGGCAGTTTTACTTGGCCGCCGCATCTTCTACCTTGCCACCAGCAGGACAGAGCACGGTAAAAATCTCATGCAGTTGATGGATCACCGCTTGCTGCTTGACAATTCTTTCAAGCCGAACCCGCTACGCGGGTCTGCTTAATTCAGGCGTTCGGCCGCACACACGCTTCACGATCGCCATCATTCCCAAAAAAAGAAGGGGCGCCATGGCCAAGTACCTGATCTCCTTCCCCAGCGCGGCGATGGTCGTGCTCGACGACGAGTGGGAGGCGGTGGTCCGCGACTCGCATGCCGTGATCGAGGAGGCTAAAGCCGCAGGCGTCTACGTCTTCGGTGGCGGTATCGACGAAGACGTGTTGCCTGTGCTCGTCTCGGCCGACGGCACTGTTACTGAGGGCGGCTACCCGTGGGCGCCCCCGCTCAACGGCGGCTTCACCGTGCTCGAATTACCCTCGCGTGAGGATGCCGTCGCATGGGCCGCACGCATCGCAAAGGCCTGCAGCTGCGACCAGGAGTTGCGCGTCTTCGGGTTCGACCCGCAGTCATGAGGGGTGGTTGGTGCGGCCTAACAATTCATTCAGCCGAAGCCGCTTCGCGGCTCGGCTTAATTCAGGCGATAGGCCGTGCCGAGCCAATCCAGGAGACCATCAGATGTACTTCGTAAGATCGATATTTGTGGTTCTCACCCTTGCGCTGCCCGTGTCGGGATGCAAACCGTCCGGCCCGACAGTGGTGGCCGATGTCATCTATGCCGGCGGCCCCATAGTCACCATGAACGATGCTCAGCCCAACGCCGAGGCCTTGGCGGTCAAGGACGGGAAGATCCTGGCCGCAGGCGCGAAGGCAGACATTGAGAAGACACATAAGGGGGCGACGACGAAGGCCGTGGACCTCGCCGGCAAGGCGCTGATGCCCGGATTTATCGATGGCCATGCTCACGCCCAGCAGTTCGGTACCCAAGCCGTCGGCGCAAATCTGCTTGCCCCTCCGGACGGCACGGTCAACACCATGGACGATCTCGTGGCAAGGCTGAAAACCTTCTCCGTCGGGCCAGACGTTGAGTTGACAGGCTGGATCTTCGGCGTCGGCTACGACGATGCATTGCTCGGCCGGCACCCGACCCGCGAAGATCTCGACAAGGTCTCGAGCACCGTTCCCGTGATGGCGACGCATATCTCGGGTCATTTCGCGGCGGTCAACACGCCGGGCTTGAAGATGATCGGTTACGGCGCCGACACGCCCAACCCGGAGGGTGGCGTCATCCGTCGCGAGGCTGACGGCAAGACCCCGAATGGGGTGCTTGAGGAACTCGCCGCCATGCCTTACGTGGTGAAGTTCCTCACGCCGACCACCCAGGCTGGAAAGGACGTTTTTCTGAAGCGCGGGTTGGAGATGGCCAAGAGCTACGGCTATACCACCGCCAACGAGGGCCGCATGTTCGGCGCCATGCATACCGACATGGTGAGTGCCGCCGAACGCGGGCTCGTCGACATCGACTTCACCGGCTGGATGGACTACACCAACCGCGCCGAGATCGACCGCGGCTTCTCCACGACCTACAAAAACCGCTACCGCCTCGCCGGCCTCAAGATCACGCTCGACGGCTCGCCCCAAGGCCGCACGGCTTGGCGCACCGTCGCCTACCTGATCCCGCCCGATGGCCAGAAACCCGGCTACAAGGGATACCCGGCCATTCCTGACACCAGTCAGGTCGAGGCCTATCTCGACGAGGCCTACACCAAGGGTTGGCCGGTCAAGGTCCACACCAATGGTGATGCCGCCATCGACCAGCTGTTCGAGGCGCTGAAGCCCGTGGTCACCAAACATGGTGTGAAGCCGGGCCAGGTGATCCTCATCCACGGCCAGTTCATCCGGCCGGACCAGGTGCAGGCGCTCAAGCCACTCGGCATTTTTCCGTCGATGTTCCCGATGCACACCTTCTACTGGGGCGACTGGTACAAGCAGATCGTCGGCCCGGAACAGGCCGCCAGAATCTCGCCCATGCGCTCGATCCTGAACACTGGCCTGCACGCGACCAGTCACACTGATGCGCCGGTTGCGCTTCCCAACCTGATGCAGGTCGTGTGGGCAACCGTGAATCGCACGTCACGCTCCGGGACAGTCATCGGTCCCGACGAGCGCGTCACCCCTTACGAGGCGATGAAGATGATCACCCTCTGGGGCGCCGAACAGTTCGGTGAACAGGCGGCCAAGGGCTCATTCGAGCCTGGCAAGCTGGCCGACATGGTAATCCTCTCCGATAACCCCCTCACGATTGACCCGACGAGCATCAACAAGATCGTTGTGCTGGAGACCATCAAGGAAGGGAAGACTGTGTACAAGCGAGGGCAGTGAACTGATGCACACGATGGCCCTTGTGTACGCGGTCTAACCAGCGGTTGCAGCGGACGGTCCACTCTGCGGGCCGTCCGCTGACGGTGCGAGCGCCCAGCATCTTCTGGTCGCGGCCTGACAAGTCATTCAACCGGAAGCCGCCGCGGCTCGGCTTAGGCGCCAACCAGCTATCGATGAGCGACGTGAGAATCGAAGACGTTTTTGTTGATGTACCGGGTGGCAGCGTATTTGTCCGAAAGTGGACCGCCGACAAGTCTGATAACTCACCCGTAGTTCTTCTGCACGACTCACTTGGCAGCGTCGAGCTCTGGCGTGACTTCCCCGGCACCCTGGCTCAGCGTCTGAGTCGACCTGTCATTGCATATGACAGGCTGGGCTTTGGTCGGTCATCCGCGCGCCAGGGGCTGCCCTCGACGGACTTTATCGCCGAGGAAGCACGAATCTACTTTCCCGCAATCATCAGCGCACTGGGCCTCGCCAAATTCTCGCTGTTCGGCCATAGCGTTGGCGGGGCGATGGCGCTGGTGATTGCAGCCACGCAGGTATCCGGCTGCCAGTGGGTGGCCTCGGAATCGGCCCAGGCATTCGTGGAGCCGCGTACGTTGACAGGCATTCTTGCGGCCAAGGAGCAGTTTGGGCGCCCTGAGCAACTCAACAGGCTGATGAAGTGGCATGGGGACAAGGCGCAGTGGGTGCTGGATGCCTGGACGCAAACCTGGCTCTCACCAGCATTCGCCTCCTGGAGCCTCGACCCATATCTGGGCCACATAAGATGTCCCGTCCTGGCGATCCACGGGGACCTTGACGAGTACGGCTCTGTTGAGTTCCCCAACCGCATCGTGAGTGGTGTGCAGGGCGCCTCCCAGTTGGCGATCCTTCGGGAGTGTGGTCACGTGCCCCATCGCGAGCAGCAAGATCAGGTGCTCGAATTGGTCTCCGGTTTTGCGGCCTCGATGGAATCGGGCCACCCGGACACATTGGCACCTGACAATTCAAACAAGCCCAAGCCGCTTCGCGGCACGGCTTGACTCCGGCGTTAGCCAGCCAAGCAGCACGCAGATCCCACAGCCCGATTAGTTGGAACCTGGCATTTGACCAGGCCATCACCCCACCCCAATGCCCGAGCGTTAGGCTTGGCGCCATGACGCCCCGCCCTGCCCCCGCCCATTTCGATTCGCTCGACGCCGCCGTCGAGTTCCTGCTGGCCCGCATCGACGGCCCGCTGCACCTGGGCGCGCCGCTCGGGCTGGGCAAGCCGCACCGGTTGTTGAATGCGCTGTACGCACGGATGGCGCCGGACCCGTCGCGGCGCCTGCACCTGTACACCGCCTTGTCGCTGGACCCGCCGGGTGCGGGCAAGGGGTTGGAGGCGCGTTTCCTCGGCCCGTTCCTGCAGCGCCACTTCGGTGACGACTTCCCGCGCCTGGCCTATGTGCAGGCGCTCAAGCGCAATGCGCTGCCGGCGCATGTCGAGGTCGAGGAGTTCTACCTGCAGTCAGGCGCGATGCTCAATGCGCCGCAGGCGCAGCAGCGCTACGCCAGCCTCAACTACACCCACGTCGCGCGCGCACTGGCCGATCGCGGGCTCAATGCGATCGTGCAGAAGGTCGCGCGATCGGCCGATGGCACGCAATTGTCGTTGTCGTGCAACACCGACCTCACCTTGGACGCGGTCGATGCACTCGCCGCGCGCGGCCTGCCGCGGCCGTTGCTGATCGCCGAGGTCGACCCCGAACTGCCGTGGCTCGGCGGCACGGCCGCGGTCGATGCGGCGTACTTCGATGCGGTGGTCACGCCGCCGGGGCCGTACCCGAAGTTGTTCGGGCTGCCGCGGCAGCCGGTGTCGGACGCCGACTACGCGATCGGCTTCCACGCCAGCACGCTGGTGTGCGACGGCGGCACGCTGCAGATCGGTATCGGCGCATTGGCCGATGCGCTGTGTCATGCGCTGGCGCTGCGCCATACCGACAACGCCGCGTACCGGCACGTGCTGGCATCGCTCGACCCCGCGCTGGTCGATCCGCTCCACACCGACCCACGCGACCTGATGCCGTTCGCGCAGGGCCTGTATGGCTGCAGCGAGATGCTCAACGAGGGCTTCAAACGCCTGGTCGAAGTCGGCGTGATCAAACGCAAGGTGGTCGACGATGCCGCGCTGATGCAGCGCATCGCCTATGACAACGCCAGTGACGAGGATCGCGCCGTGCTCGAACGCGACGGCGAGTTCCTGCACGGTGCGTTCTACCTGGGGTCGCCGGAGTTCTACGACTGGTTGCGGAATCTCAACGACGCCGACCGCCGTGGCATCGGCATGAAACGCGTCAGCGAGGTCAACGAACTCTACGGCGGCCAGGAATCGCTGGAACGCCTGCAGCGTCGCGACGCGCGTTTCTTCAACAGCTGCATGATGGCGACCGCGCTGGGCGCGGCGGTGTCGGACGGGCTCGACGACGGCCGCGTGGTGTCGGGCGTCGGCGGCCAGTACAACTTCGTGGCGATGGCGCACGCATTGCCGGATGCACGTTCGGTGCTGATGCTGCGTGCGAGCCGCGACGCGCACGGCCACACCAACTCCAACGTGGTCTGGAACTACGGCCACACCACCATTCCGCGCCACCTGCGCGACCTCTATATCAGCGAATATGGAATTGCCGACGTGCGTGGCCGCACCGACGAGGACTGCATCGCGGCGATGGCCGCGATCGCCGATGCGCGCTTCCAGGCCGGATTGATCGAAACCGCGAAGCGCAACGGCAAGCTGCGCCAGGATTTCGCCCTGCCTTCGGATGCAAGCAGCAACACGACGGAACGCTTGCGCGCAGCGTTGGCGCCACTACGTCGCGATGGCGTGCTGCCCGACTATCCGCTGGGCAGCGATTTCACGCCGGCCGAGCAGCGCCTGGCCAAGGCGCTGGGCTGGTTGAAGACCAATACTGCGACGCGCGGCGGCAAGCTGGGCACGGTACTGCGGGCGTTGGGTACTGGCGCCAGTGATGACCGCGAAGCATTGGCGCGGATGCAGCTGACGGCGCCGCGCGGCTTCGGTGAGCGGCTGGAAGCACGCTTACTGGCGCTGGGGTTGCGCGAAACGGCGGGCTGAATTCCTTGCCGCTTCGCGGCCCCCTCTCCCGGCCCTTCGGGCCACCCTCTCCCACGAGGGGAGAGGGTTGGATCAGGTGCCGCAAAACCCAGGGATTGAAGCCCTCTCCCCTTGTGGCGCCCGAAGGGTGTGCAAGGCTGAGAGGACAGGCGCGGAGCGCCAGGGAGAGGGGTTTCAGTCCAACCAGGAACAAGTAGCCAGGGTAAGCGCAGCGCATCCGGGGCTCTTCACGAATGCTCCCGGATGCGCTGCGCTTACCCGAGTTACGGTTCTACCCCCGAAGCTGACAAACGAAAACGGCGCCCGGAGGCGCCGTTTTCCATTCGATCCGGCGCGAGCGGATCAGCCCAGCGACTTCGCCGCCGCGACCACGTGCTCGACGGTGAAACCGAAGTTCGGCATCAGCGCCTCGATCGGGGCCGAGGCGCCGAAGCTGTCGATGCCGATCACCGCGCCGTCGAGGCCGACGTACTTGCGCCAGAAGTCGGACACGCCGGCCTCGATCGCCACGCGCTTGCGGCAGGCGTTGGGCAGCACCGACTCGCGGTACTGCGCGTCCTGGCGGTCGAACACGTCGGTCGACGGCATCGACACCACGCGCACCTTGTCGCCGAGCTGCGCGGCGGCCTTGATCGCCAGATCGACTTCGGAACCGGTCGCGATCAGGATCAGTTCCGGTGCGCCGACCGAATCCTTGAGCACATAACCGCCGCGCGCGATGTTGGCGACCTGCGCCTCGTCGCGCGCCTGGTGGGCGAGGTTCTGGCGCGAGAAGATCAGGCAGCTCGGGCCGTCGTTGCGCACGATCGCGGCCTTCCAGCACACCGCCGACTCGACCGCATCGCACGGGCGCCAGACGTCGTTGTGCGGGATGTAACGCAAGGATGCAACGTGCTCGATCGGCTGGTGGGTCGGGCCGTCTTCGCCCAGGCCAATCGAGTCATGCGTGTAGACGTGGATCGCGTGCGCGCCCATCAGCGCGCTCATGCGCACGGCGTTGCGCGCGTAGTCGCTGAACACGAGGAACGTCGCGTCGTACGGGATGAAGCACTCGTGCAGGCCAAGACCATTACTGATCGCGGTCATCGCGAACTCGCGCACGCCGTAATGGATGTAGTTGGCATCCGGGTCGTCGGTCGCGACCGACTTGCTGCCCTTCCACAGGGTCAGGTTGGAATGGGCCAGGTCGGCCGAGCCACCAACCAGTTCCGGCAGCAGCGGCGCGAACGCTTCGATCGCCATCTGCGAGGCCTTGCGCGAAGCCACGACCGGACCTTCGGCCTGGAGCTTGGCGATGTAGGCATCGGCGGCGGCCACGAAACCTTCCGGCAGCTCACCGTGGGAACGGCGGGTCAGCTCGGCGGCCAGCTCCGGGTACTGCGCGGCGTAGGCGTCGAACAGGCGGTTCCACTGCTCCTCGCGCACCAGGCCGGTGCTGCGCGAACGCCAGCCGTCGTAGATCGCTTCCGGGATCTCGAACGCGCCGTGTTCCCAGCCCAGCGCGGCGCGCGTGGCGACGACTTCGTCCTTGCCCAGCGGCGCGCCGTGCGAGGACTCCTTGCCGGCCTTGGCGGGCGAGCCGAAACCAATCGTGGTGCGGCAGCAGATCAGGGTCGGCTTGTCGGACTGCAGCGCGGTCTCGATCGCGGTCTTGATCTCGTCGGCGTCGTGGCCGTTGACGCCGCGCACCACGTTCCAGCCGTAGGCCTCGAAACGCGCCGGGGTGTCGTCGGTGAACCAGCCGTCGGTGTTGCCGTCGATCGAGATCTTGTTGTCGTCCCAGAACGCGACCAGCTTGTGCAGGCCCCAGGTGCCGGCCAGCGAGGCGGCCTCGTGCGAGATGCCTTCCATCAGGCAGCCGTCGCCCATGAATACCCAGGTGCGGTTGTCGACGATCTGCAGCTCGGGCTTGTTGAAGCGCTGGGCCAGCAGCTTTTCGGCCAGCGCCATGCCGACGGCATTGGCGAAGCCCTGGCCGAGCGGGCCGGTGGTGGTCTCCACGCCCGGCGTCATGAAGTTCTCGGGGTGGCCCGGGGTCTTGGAATCGAACTGGCGGAACTTCTTCAGCTCGTCGATCGACAGGTCGTAGCCGGACAGGTGCAGCAGCGCGTACTGCAGCATCGAGCCGTGGCCGTTGGACAACACGAAGCGGTCGCGGTTGAACCAGTTCGGGTTGTTCGGATTGTGGTTGAGGTAGTCGTTCCAGAGCACCTCGGCGATGTCGGCCATGCCCATCGGCATGCCCGGATGGCCGGAGTTGGCGGCCTGCACCGCGTCGATGGCGAGGAAACGGATGGCGTTGGCAAGGTCGCGGCGGCTGGGCGTCGTCATGGCGTCGGGGCGGGTCTTCTGGAGGGCGGCGGAAGGCGCGCGAGCGGCGGGGCCAACGGAGAAGCCGGGCCGAGCGGGCGCGCCATTGTCCCATCCGGGGGCGGCGCTGTCGCCCCGGAACCTGTCTGACGGCCGAAAAGACTGCTACAGCAAGCTTTCCGGGCAGTGCTCAGTCGGCCAGGCGCTCGGCCGGCGGGTCGCTTTCGCCGCGCGAGACCACCGTCGCCAGCATCAGGTCGCCGGTGACGTTGAGCGTGGTCCGGCACATGTCGAGGAAACGGTCGACGCCGAGGATCAGGCCGATGCCTTCCGGTGGCACCCCGACCATGCCGCAGATCAGCGCCACCACCGGCAGCGAGCCGGCCGGCACGCCGGCGGTGCCAATGCCGCCGAGGATGCAGACGAACATCACCGTGACCTGCTGCACCAGGGTCAGCTCGACGCCGAAGAACTGGGCCAGGAACAGCACGGTCACGCCCTCGAACAGCGCCGTGCCGTTCTGGTTGGCGGTGGCGCCAACGGTCAGCACGAAGCGCGACACGCGGTTGGGCAGGCCAAGCTTCTCGTCGGCCACGCGCAGCGCGGTCGGCAGGGTCGCGTTGGACGAGGCGGTCGAGAACGCCATCACCATCGCCTCCTGCACGCCCTTGAAGAACTTCGCCGGCGAATAGCCGCCGACGAACTTCAGCGTCAGCGAATAGACCACGAACATGTGCAGCGCCAGCGCCAGCACGACCACGCCGACATAGGCGCCCAGGCTCTTGAGCAGGCCCCAGCCAAACAGCGCGGCCAGGTTGAACATGAAGCAGAACACCGCGTACGGCGCCAGGCGGATGACCAGCCCGATCAGCGTCATCGACACCTCGAACAGGCCTTCGATGCCGCGCTGCAGGACCTCGGTGGCCTTGCTGCGGGTCAGCACCAGGCCGATGCCGAGCATCAGCGCGAAGAACATCACCGCCAGGATGGTGTTGTCGGCGGCGGCCTTGACCACGTTGTCGGGCACGATCGACAGCAGCATGTCCAGGCCCTTGGGCTGGGTCTGGGTACTGCTGACGATGGCACTGGCACGCTCGGAGCCCTCGCTGAGCATCTGCTGTGCCACTGCGGGGTCGATGCCGGCGCCGGGTTTGAGCCAGTTCACCAGCACCAGGCCGAGCACGACCGCTATCCCGGACACGACCACGGTGTAGCCCAGGGTCTTCCAGCCGATGCGGCCGAGCGAGCGCACATCGCCCATCTCGGCCACGCCGATCACCAGCGCCGAGAACAGCAGCGGGATCACCAGCATGAAGATCAGGCGCAGGAACAGCGTGCCCGCGGGCTGGGTGACGTAAGTCGTGAACCACTGCACCCAGCCGGCGTGGGCGCCGGCGCCGTAGTGCGCGGCCAGACCCAACAGCAGGCCGGCAACGAAGCCGATCGCCATCTTCCAGTGCAGCGGCAACTTGGCCTTGCCGGCGCCTTTGCCGGCGCCAGTACTCGTTTCGGTCATCGCTGTACTCCGCAGTAAACCGCGCGAGCTTAGCAAAACCGGCTTTTTTGCCGGACCGGACCGCTTCCCGACCCCGCTCAGCCCGGGGGATACAGCGGCGGCAGCGGTGACACCGACGTGGCGACGGCTTCGCGCCACTGCGGCCCGGAGGCAAAGGCCTTGCGCAGCAGCGCGCGGGCGACCACGCCGTCGCCGCTCCCCCAGCGCGCGCGTTGCAGGGCCTCGACGGCCTCGCGCTGACGCGCATCGTCGAGGCGCACGAGCAACGCGTCGATGTCGCGCGCCGGCGGCTGCGCCATCGCGCACAACGCCTCGGCGACCTCGCCGAGATCGCCACGGTCGAGCGCGCGTTTCAACGATGCGCGTTTCGACTCGGCCTGGCCGTGCTTTCCAGTGGGCTTGACGGTGGCTGTCGCCGGCGGTTCGCCCGCCGCTCCGCCGCGGTGCAGGCCCCAGACCAGGGTGAACAACCACAAGGCCGCGAACAGCAGCGTCGCCAGCACCCAGCCGCGGTCGGCGCCCTGCAGCGCCGGCAGCGCGGCGGTCGGCAGCGCGGGCGTGCGGCCGCTGGCCACGATCGCCGACGACGGCGCGGTCGTGCCGGCGGTGGTGCTGCCCGTGGCTACGGTCCACGCCAACGGCGGCAGGCTCGCCGTGCGCGCCGTGCCCGCGCGCACGTCCCACCAGCCCAGACGCACACCGCTCAGGCGCACCGCGCCGCTGCGCGCGGGCACCAGCGAGAACTTGCGCGTCAGCTTCACCCGCGGCCGGCCGTCGACGAAGCGCTCGTCGACCTGGACCGGATCGGCGAACACCTGCACGCCGTCGATCGCGGGCAGTTGCAGCTCGGGCATCTGCGCGGCGGTGGCGCCATCGGCCACCGCCTCGATGGTCAGGGTCGCCGCGTTGCCGGTGCGCAACTCCTGTGGCGTCGACTGGTAGCGCAGTTGCAGGTCCTGCAGCGGCAACCACGGCTGCGGCGCGTTGGCCGGCGCCGGCCGCACCTGCAGCACGCGCGGCGGCGCCTGCGCCTGCAGGGCATCGCCACGGCTGCCGAAGAAATCATCGAAGAAACCGGCCGCACCGCGGCCTTCAAACGAGGCCGCGGGCACCGGCAAGGCGCCGCTGCGCTCGGGCACCAGCTGGTAGCGGCGCTCGATCACGCTGTAGCGGCGGCCACCGAGCTCGCGCGTGTACTGGGCGTCGTCGCCGACACGCTGCAGCGACGCGCCCTGCGGCGCCGGCTGGTCGAGTTGCCCCGACACCAGCGGCACCGCCGAGTACAGGCGCACCACCCAGCCCACCGCCTGCTGCACGTACGGCGAGGGATCATCGGCCTCGCTCTCGATGAACACGTCGGCGCCGGCCCGGGCCGGCGCGCTGGCGCTGCCCGGTGTCACCACCAGCGGCAGCGGCTGGGTGCTGGTGTTGCCGACCGCGAGCGCAGGCACCGTCAGCACGCCGTCGCGGCGCGGCTTCAACGCCACCGCGAACAAGGTGCGCGTGAGGCTGCGGCCGTTGACCAACTCGAACTCGCGGCGACTGGTGTGGCCGCTGAGCGTGAATTCGGCCTGCAGCGGCGTGTAGTCCGGCGTGGCGGAAGCGGCCGAGGTGGTCTCGATGTTGAGGGTGACGGTTTCGCCGGCCGCGATGCGATCGCGATCGAGCCAGGCGCGGGTCTGCGCCGATGCGCCCAAGCTGGCTACCGTCAACAGCAGTCCTGCGCACACGCGCAGCAGCAGGCCAGACATCGCGCTCGTTCTCCCGGTCATTGGTCCCATGGTCCTTGCAACTGGCGACGCTCGTGCTCGATGCGGAATTTCTCGCGCAGCAATCCGCCCGGATCGTCGGGTACACGCTTGAGCCAGGCCTCGTTGGCCAGGCGACGCTCGCGTTGCGCCGGGGTTTCGGCCGCCGGCGATGCGTTGTTCTTGCCTGGAGCGGCCGGCTGACCCTGCTGCAACGCACGCTGCATGCGCTCGCGCTGCGCCGCGTCGGCAGCCTGCTGGGCCTGGGCGTCGGCCGGCCGGGCGTCGGATGGTGGCTGCGATTGCGGCGGTTGCGGGGGCGTTGCTTGCGGTGAAGACGGCGGCTGACCCTGTCCGCTACTGGCATTGGACTGGCCACCGCCTTGGCCGCTGCCCTTCCCGCCCGCTGAAGACTGGGGCTTGGGCTGTCCCTGCCCGCCGGATGGCGGTTGGCGTTTCATCGCCGCTTCCACCGCCTGCTTGTTGGCCGCGGCGTCGGCCATGCCCGGCTGCCGTTTCAAGGCCTGGTCGTAAGCGGCGATCGCCTGCGGGTACTGCCCGGCCTTGGCCAGCGCGTTGCCGCGGTTGTAGTGGCCGTCGGCGTTGTCGCTGCCCTGGTAAAGCTGCGCCGCACGCGCGTAATCGCCTTGCCGGTACGCCTGCGTGCCCTGTTGCAACCGGGCATGCGCCGTCTGGTCGGCACGCCGCCACCAGTCGGCCGCCTGCACCGGCGCCATGGGCAGCACCGCGCACAGCAGCAGCGCGGCGGTGATGCCGCGACGACGGAACGCCAACAGCGCCAGCAGCATCAGCGGCGGCAACAGCCAATAGCCTTCGTCCTGCCAGGTGCGTCCTTCCTCGCCCTGCACCTGCGCCGCGCCTTGCGTCGAGGCCTCCATCACCCCGAGCGCGCGCAGGTCGTCATCACCCACGCCCAGTGCGGCGTAACGACCACCGCCGGCACGGGCGAGACCACGCAGGGACGACGGATCCAGCCGTGCGGTGACGAAGCTGCCGTCGCCACGTCGGTACGCTGCGCCGGCGGCGCTGCCCAGCCCAAGCACCGATACGCGGTAGCCCTCGCTGGCGGCGTGACCCGCGGCCTCGCGTGCGGCCGCATCGGCATGGTCGCTCAACAGCAGGATGTCGCCGCGGTCGAACCCGGCCTGACGCAACAGCCGCGCCGACCACGCGATCGCGCGATCAATGCGCTGGCCATCCACCGGCATCACGTCCGGGCTCAAGGCATCCAGATACAACGCGACGTTGCCGGCATCGTCGGTCAGTGGCGCCACGGTGAACGCTTCACCCGCGTACGCGACCAGGCCAACCTGGCCGTCGGCGCGTTCGCGCAGCAAGGTGGCGATCTTGGCGCGCGCCTGCGCCAACCGCGACGGCGGCAGGTCGGCGGCCAGCGCCGCACTCGACAGGTCCAGCGCGATCACCAGCGGCGTGCGGCTTTGCCACAGCGGCTGCTCGATCTGACGCCAGCTCGGGCCGGCCAGCGCCAGCACCGCCAGGACGTAACCGAGCAGGCCCAGCCCACCGGCCCAGCGCGTGCGCGCATCGGCCTGCGTGTCGAGCAGGTGCGGCAGCAGGTGCGCGTCGACCGTCTCGCGCCAGACACTGGCGCGGCGCCGCTGCGCGCGCGACCACCCGACCAGCACCGGCAAGGCCAGCAACGCCCACAGCCAGTGCGGTCGCAGCAGGTGCAGCGCGGCCAGGCTGTCGATCAATGCGCTGAAGCTCATGCCCACCTCCGGCGCGGCCACGCAAACGCGAGCAACGCGCAGGCGAACGCCGCCGCCAGTGGCCAGACATAGCGCTCGATGCGCGGACGCACCGCCTGGCCGGGGCGCTCGATCGGCTCCAGGCGATCGATCTCACCGTAGATGCCGACCAGTTGCGCGGTGTCGCGGGCGCGGAAGAAACGGCCGCCGGTCTGCTGCGCGATCGCGCGCAGCGTGGCCTCGTCGATCTCGTCGCCGGCGCCCGGCATCGGCAGCTGCAGGCCGAACAGCGACAACGAACCGTCACCGCCGAACGCGATGGCATGCACGCGCACGCCGTCATCGCGGGCGAGCTCGGCGGCCTTGGCCGGCTCCAGCGCACCGGCGGTGTTGACGCCGTCGGTCAGCAACACCAGCACCCGCTGCCCGACCGGCTGCGCACGCAGGCGCTTGACCGCGAGCGCGATGGCGTCGCCGATCGCGGTCTCCTGCCCGGCCAGACCGATCACGCTGTCGTTCAACTGCTCGCGCACCGACGCCAGGTCGTGGGTCAGCGGGGTCAGCGCGTAGGCACGACGGCCGAACACGATCAGGCCAACGCGATCGCCGCCGCGGCGGTCGAGGAAATCGGCGATCACCGCCTTGGCCGCGGTCAAGCGATCGACCGGACGACCGCCCAGGTCCATGTCGGGTTCGCGCATGCTGCCCGACAGGTCGAGCGCGAGCATCAGGTCGCGCCCGGCCTGCGGCGGCTGCACGGCCTCGCCCAGTTGCTGTGGTCGCGCCGCCGCCACGCACAACAGGACCCAGGCCAACCAGGCCAGCCACCCGGCGCCGCCGCCGAGTGCGCGGCGACCGCCGCTGCGCGCGACCGCCACCAGGCGTTCGCCGAACGGCACCTTCAACGCCGCCGCTGGGTTGCGCGCCGCCGGCAGCAGCCAGCGCGCCAGCCACGGCAGTGGCAAGGCCAGCAGCCACCACGGCCATGCGAACAGGTCGCGCAACGCGATGAACGGGGCGAGCAGCACGTCGATCACGTCGCCCCCATCCATTGCAGGAAGCGTGCCCGCGCCAGCACGCGCAACGCCTCGACCTGCGCGGCATCGACCTCGCGCCGGAAGCCGCCGTCGAGCAACAACCGCCCCGCCCCCTGCGCGAATGCCGGCGATCCCGGCTTGTCATCGTGATCGAGGAAGGCCAGCCAAGCGTCGCCGTGCAGGCGGTCGGCCTGCGCGTCGCGGCGCCGCGCCGCGCGCCGCAACAGCTCCGACATTGCCGCGACCTGTGCGGCCGGCGTGTCGGCCGCAGCCAGCGTTTGATCGAACAGCGCCGCAATGGCGCGGCGCTTGCGTTGTCGCCGTGCACGCCAGAACCACAGCACGGCAATCACCACGAGCACCACGGCCGCCAGCAACCACCATCCCGGGGCCGGCGGCCACCAGGACGGGGCCGGAGGCTGGTGGATGTCGCGCAGGGCAAGCGTGGCCGCATCCATCACGCCACCAACGGCCGGTTGCGGCCGAGCAGGGGCAACCACGATTCGCTGGCCGCGTCGGTCGACAAGGCCTGCACGCGCACGCCACGCGCCGGCAGCCGCGCCAACGCCGCTTCGACCGGCGCGCTGAATTCGTTGCGCCAGCGTTGCCGTTGTGCGGCGACAGCGAGATCGAGTTCGACGCGCCCGCTATCACCGCGGAACGGCAGCATCGCCTTCGGCGGAGCGCTTTCGAGCGGATCGGTCAGCAGCAGCACGATCACTTCATGGTGCTGCGCCAGCGCCGGCCAGCGCCGCTCGGGAATCGCGGCCAGGCTGTGTGGATCGGCCAACAGCACCAGCCGCGAGCCAGGGCGCAGCAAGCGCTCGGCGTGGTCGAGCGCGACCGCGAGCCCGGCATCCTCGGCCGGCGCCTGCGTGTACCAGCGCACCAGCGCATCGAGCACGCGCAAGGCTCCACGTGACCCGGCCGCCGGTGCAATCGGCGCCTCGCGCAGGCTGCCGCGCAGCGCGGCGATGCGGTCGCCATCGCGCACGGCCGCCCATGCCGCAACCGCACCGACACGCGCGGCCTGCACCGACTTGAAGCGCACGCGCGTGCCGAAGTACAGCGACGGCGCGGTGTCGGCGACGATCAGGCTCAGGCGCTCGCGCTCGGCCTGGAACAGTTTGGTATGGGCGCGGCCGGTGCGCGCGGTCAGGCGCCAGTCGATGTGGCGTGCGTCGTCGCCGATCGAGTACTCGCGCGACTCGGCGTACTCCATGCCGCGGCCACGCAACGGCGACAGGGCATGGCCGCTGACGCCGTGGCGGCCCAGCCGTGCGGAGCGGCGTCCAGCCACCGCCGCGCGCAGGGCGATCAGCTCGGCCAGAGTGGGCGTCACCCCGTTGCCGATCGCTGTCGATTCGAGTGGTGGATCTTGCACGCGCATGGGCGTCAGGGCAGCGGCACCCGCTGCAACAGCTCGCCGACCAGGCGATCGCCGTCCCAGCCTTCGGCCGTGGCTTCGTAACTGGGCAGGATGCGGTGCCGCAGCACGTCCGGGGCGATCGCGCGTACGTCGTCGGGCGTGACGAAATCGCGGCCGGCCAGCCAGGCATGCGCGCGCGCGCAACGCTCCAGTGCGATCGAGCCACGCGGGCTCGCGCCCCAGGCGATGCGCCGGGCCAGCGCAGCGTCGTAGCGGCTGGCATCGCGCGAGGCCAGGACCAGTTCGATCACGTAGCGTTCCACCACCGGCGCGACGTGCAGGTCGAGCACCGCCGCGCGCGCCGCGAACACGTCGGCCATCGGCATCCGCGTGACCGGCACCGCCACGGTGTGCAGCGTCTCGCGGGCGCGATCACGTGCCAGGCGCAGGATCTCGGCCTCGGCGGCAGCCTCGGGGTAGCCGATGCGCACGTACATCAGGAAGCGGTCGAGCTGCGCCTCGGGCAGCGGAAACGTACCCTCCTGCTCGATCGGATTCTGCGTCGCCATCACCAGGAACAGCGGCGGCAGCGCGTAGGTCGCCCGTCCGACCGTGACCTGGCGCTCGCCCATCGCCTCCAACAGCGCCGACTGCACCTTGGCCGGCGCGCGGTTGATCTCGTCGGCGAGCAGGATCGGGTGGAAGATCGGCCCGGGCTGGAACTCGAAACGGCCGTCCTGCGGCCGCCACACTTCAGTGCCGGTGAGATCGGCCGGCAGCAGGTCGGGGGTGAACTGGACGCGGGCGAAATCGGCCTCCAGCCGCGCCGCCAGCGCGCGGATCGCGCTGGTCTTGGCTAGCCCCGGCGCGCCCTCGACCAGCAGGTGGCCGTCGGCGAGCAGGGCGATCAGCAGCCGCTCGATCAGCGCCGACTGGCCGACGATCTCGGCAGAAAGCGCCTCGCGCAGGGCGCGAAAGGCATCGTGCAGACGGGGCAGGTCGTCGCTGCGGTCCATAGTGTGTCTCGCTGGAAACGAAACCAGTTTGACCGAACTTTGATCGCTACGACCTACAGACCCGCAATTTGTTCACATTCGAGCAAACAAAAGGGGGCCGAAGCCCCCTTTGTTTAAATAGCTTGCATCGTCCAACTCATCGCCAGATGTTGAAGGCGAAACCAATACGGCAAACCCCGGAAGGAGAGGAATTAGTGTCGTATTGGTACCCAGATGGGATCGGAGAGTTCGAGCAAATAAACTCCCTACTCCCAGCCAACTTTACACTCATCACGTTATGTCCGCCAGGCAATGAAGCACACGCACTGGAGGTCAACTTGTCCATCGTAATTACATAGCCTGCGGGCAGAGGAAAACCACAGACAATCTCACCTGAAGGAGCCGGCTCCTTCACAACCTTTGTATTCGGGGATCCAGGATAGTTAGTGCCGTTACATGCGGTTGTCACCGTATGCCCAACAATGACATAACCTGCAGGCACACTTTGATTCCAGCAGATATTGACGCTGCCCGTTAACGCGGCCTCATTGACCTGCTCTTCAGTGAAGTTCCATCCCTCTTGCGCGAGCGCAGGACCAACCAAACAAATCGACAGTCCAAGACCCACGGCTATTTTCTTGGCAAACATATCAACCTCCTGTTGAAATTTGCATTCCTATTCAACCGCGTTGCGCGACACGCATGACTTTCGGCGTGACCATGATCAGCAACTCGGCCTTGTTCTTGTTGCGCCCCTTCTTCTTGAACAGCGCCCCCAGGAACGGCACATCACCCAGGAACGGCACCTTGCTGACGTCGTTGCGGTCGGCGAACTCGTACACGCCACCGATCACCACCGTCTGACCGTCATCGACCAGTACCGCGGTGTTGACCTCGCGCTTGCTGATCAGCGGCACCGCGCCGATGTCGGTCCGGACGTACTCCAATACCTCGTCCTTCTTGACGTGCATGTTGAGGAAGACGCGGTTGTCGCTGGTGATGGTCGGGGTGACCTTCAGCTGCAACAGCACGTCCTTGAACTGCACGTTCGGGATCGGCACATCACCGCCACCGGACTGCGGGGCGATGGTCACGTAGCCGACCTCCTGGCCCTGACTGATCACCGCCTCGCGCTGGTTGCTGGTGACGACGCGCGGGTTGGAGATCACCTCGCCACGCCCTTCCTTCTGCATCGCCGACAACTCGACGTCCAGTGCATAGCCGGCATTGAGGATCTGCAGCGCCACTGAACCGGCCGGATTGAGCACGGCCAGGTTGCTCATCGCCCCCTTGAACAGGGTCGGATTGTCACCGGAGGCGCCCGCCTCGACCACGGAGTCGCGGGTCTTGTCGTTGTTCTCGATGTTGTTGTTGAAGTAGTACTTGCCATCCTTGGTCCCGGCGATACCGAAGCGGGCGCCCAGTTCGCGAGCGAAGGTATCGGAGGCGACGACCACGCGCGCCTCGATCAGCACCTGGTCGACCGGACGGTCGATCACGTGGATCAGCTCCTTCATCTGCGCGATCTTTTTCGGGATGTCACTGATCATCAGCGTGTTGGTGCGCTCGTCGGCGACCAGGCGGCCGCGCGGAGACAGGAAGCCACCGTCGTTGCTGGAACTGCCTTGTCCGCCGCCCGAGCCACCGCCGATCCCCTTCGCCTCGGTCAGCGCTTTGAAGATCTGTGCGGCATTGTGGTAGTTGATCTGCACGTACTCGGTGACAGTATCGACACGGTTGTCCAGCGCGATGCGCGCGTCCTCCTTGTCCTGCTCGTACTTGGCGATCTCCGCCTGCGGCGCCACCCAGACCACGTTGCCGCTGCGGCGCTTGTCCAGGCCCTTGGCCTGCAGGGCAATGTCCAGCGCCTGGTCCCAGGGCACGTTGATCAGGCGCAAGGTGACGTTGCCTGACACGGTGTCCGCGGCAACGATGTTGAGCCCGGACTCCTCGGCGATCAGCTGCAGGACGGTACGCACCGGGATGTCCTGGAAGTTGAACGTTACCGGACGACCGTTGTAACGACCGCCGCTGGCCGAAGCCGACTTGGCCGCCGTAGGTGCGCCGACGGCACGGCCGGTCGGGGCCGCTGCGCGCGGCAGGATCTCGACGATGTAGTCGCGACCGGTCTGGTAGGCCATCGACTCGAAGGCACCGTTGGTGTTCAGCACCAGCTGAGTGCCGGTGCCGCTGGCCCGTGCGTCGATGCGCTGCACCGGCGTGGCGAAATCGACCACGTTGAGCGGCTTCTGCAACGACTCGGGCAGTTGCGCGTTGCCGACGTTGATGATGACGCTCGAGCCCTGGTTGCGCAGGTCCGGCGCGGCACCATCGCCGCTGAACTTGAGTGTCAGGCGGCCGGAGCCGTCGGTACCGCGTTTGAAGTCGATGTTGGACACCGAGATCGCTCCCGGCAGCTGCTTGCCCGGGTCCGGGCTGGCCGCCGGTGCGACTGCGGTTGGTGCAGCCGCGGCGGTCGGTGCGGCCGCGTGCACGGCGCTGAAGGCGGCGATCGTGCCCACCATCAGTCCGATCGTCCCGGTGCGCAGGAGCAAGGGGCGCCGGGCCGGCCGCGTACGTGTGTTGAAAACGGTCATCGTGCTATCCCCCAATCCCTATTGATCTTCCAACGCGACCGTGGCTGGACGTTCCAGCCAACCGCCCGCGCCGTCCGGCACCAGTTCCACCAACTCGATGCGGTCCTCGAACACGGCGGTCACGCGACCGTCGCTCTGCCCCATGTACACACCGGATTGCACCCGATAGGTCACCTTGTCGGGTGCCATCACCAGCGCCACCACCCCACCGCCCTGGCCGAGCGTACCGACCATGTCGAGGCTGTCGAGCGGGAACTGTTCCAGCGTCTGCTTGCGCCGCACCGAATCCGGGCGCGGACCGCCGCTGCCGCCTTCGTCGGTGAAGGCGGTGCTGAACGGTTCGCGCAGCGCGTGCGCGGCGTACTCGAAGGTCTCGAACTGCTGCATCACCGGCAGCGGGTCCAGCGGCGGCGCCGGTCGCGCCTTGACCTCGGCGATCCACTTCTCGAGGTTGGGCGCCTCGCCCGGCGTGCTGGTGACACCACGCGAGCAGCCAGCAAGGGCCAACATCAGCGACAACGTCAACAGTGAGCGGAAAGGCAAGGCGCCATTGCGGATGGAGATTGCACGCATATCAGGCCCCTCCCTTCTTGCCGGCCGCGGCCTTGCTGGCCTGCTCCTGCTTGGCGACTTCTTCTTCGTCGAGGTAGCGGTAGGTCTTGACCGTGCCGGCGAGTTCGAGCGCGCTGTTTGGCGTAATCACGCCGTTCTTGTCCTTGCCGCGGGGCTTCAGCGAGATGTCGTGCATGGTCATGATCACCACGCGCGGCAATGAGGCCACCCCGCTGACAAAGCCACCGAACTGGTGATAGGTACCCACCATGCGCAGTGCGATCGGCTTCTCGGCGTAGAACTCCTTCGGCTGCTCCGCACCCGGCTGGAACAGTTCGTTGGTGATGCCGGTGGCGAGCGCGGTCTGCGAGATGTCGACGATCAGGTCGGGCATTTCGGTCTTGCTCGGCAGCTGGCGCAGCATCTGCTGCAGCTGCTGTTCCATCTGCGCAAGCTGCTGCTTGAGCGGCTCGAGATTGGAGGCACGGCCCTGCTTGGTCTCGAACTCGCTGCGCAGGTCTGCCTCCTGGCGCTCCAGGCCTTCCAGCTCAACGCGCTTGTCGCTGACGAACAGGTACCAGGCCAAGCCTACGATGACCGCACCGATGATCACGCAGAAGCCGATCTTGGCCTGCTGCGGCCAGGCGCCGATGTTGTTGAAATCGAGCTCATTGAGCTTGAGCTTCTTCTGGCTCATGACGCCGCTCCTGTGGCCGGGGCGGTGCTCGGCGCGGCAGGCGCCTTGGCCGGCACGGCCGTCGCTGGGGTTGCCGGTTGCGCGGGCGCAGCGCCGGGAGTGGCAGGCGCCGTGGCCGCCGGCGCACTACCGTCTGCCGCGGGCGCGGCCTCGGCCGTGGTGGTCGGTACCGGTGCGTCGGGAACGCCGTCGCCGTCCTCGTCCTTGGGCGCGTTCGGATTGGCCAGCTTGACCTGCAGCTTGAATTCGTACGGCAGGCCCTTGTCGCCACCCTTGGCTTCGATGATCGACAGGTCAGGATTGGTCATCCAGCCCGAGCCTTCGAGGTTGCGCATGTAGGTACTGACGCGGGCGTTGGACTGGGCACGGCCTTCCAGGGTGAGGGTCTCGCTGTCCTGCTTGATCGAGGTCAGCACCGCGCCATCGGGGATGGTGCGCACCAGCGAGTCGAACAGATGCACCATCTGCGAGCGGTTGGCCTGCAGTTGCTCGATGACTTCCTTGCGCGCGAGCAGCTTGGCCTTCTTCTTGTCGAGCTCCTCGATCTCCTTGATCGCCTTGTCGACCTGGGTGATCTGGTCACGCAGGTAGGTGTTGCGCTCGTTCTGGCCGTCGATCTGGCCGTTGTAGTAGCTGATGATCAAAAACGACACGAGTACTGCGGCCAACGCCGACAGACCAAGCATCGTCGCGAACTGCTTCTGCCGTTGCTTGCGGCGCTCGGCGCGCCACGGGAGGAGGTTGATGCGTGCCATCAGTCGAAGCTCCTCAGGGCGAGGCCGCAGGCGATCATCAAGGCCGGCGCGTCCTGGGCCAGCGCATGCGCCTGCACGCGCGGCCCCAGCGTCATGTGGGCGAGCGGGTTGGCGATCGTGGTCGGTACGCCGAGCTGCTCTTCGACCATCGCGGCAATGCCGGCGATCGAGGCACAGCCGCCGGCCAGCACGATCTGGTCGACGCGGTTGAACTCGCTGCCGGCATAGAAGAACTGCAGCAGGCGACTGACCTGTTGCACCATCGCCTCCTTGAACGGCTCCAGCACTTCGGCCTCGTAACTCTCGGGCAGGCCACCCTGGCGCTTGGCCAGGCCGGCTTCCTCGTAGCTCAGGCCATAGCGGCGCATCACCTCATCGGTGAGCTGCTTGCCGCCGAACACCTGCTCGCGCGAGTACAGGCTGCGGCCGCTGCGCAATACGTTGAGCGTGGTCATGGTCGCGCCCGAGTCGATCAGCGCGATCAGGCCGTCACGGGGGCCACCGAGATGGTCAGCAACCAAGGCGAAGGCGTTCTCGATCGCGAATGCCTCGACGTCCATCACCCTCGGGGTCAGCCCGCCGAGCTCCAGCGCCGAGGCGCGAACTTCGACGTTCTCCGAGCGCGAGGCAGCCAGCAGCACTTGCAGCATGTCCGGGCTGCCCGGCATCGGCCCGAGCACCTCGAAGTCGTGGCTGACTTCCTCGATCGGGTACGGCACGTAATTGACCGCCTCGAGTTCGACCTGCGACTCGAGCTCGTCGTCATCGAGGTCGCCCGGCATCGGGATCACCTTTGTGATCACCGAGGAGCCGGCGACTGCTGCCGCGGCGTGCTTGGCGCGGGTGCCCGAGCGCGCCAACGCACGCTTGATCGCCTCGCCCACCGCCTCGACCTCGACGATGTTCTTCTCGACCACGGCGTTGGGCGGCAACGGTTCGACCGCATAGTGTTCGACGCGGTAGCGGTTGCCGGCCCGTGAGAGCTGCAGCAACTTGACGGCAGTCGAACTGATATCCACGCCGACGAGAGCCGGCTGGCTTTTTGTGACAATCCCCACGGTTTTCTCCCCATGCCACAGGCGCTTACGTGCGCTTCGTGTGGCCCCGCTTTAAATAACGAACTTTGCACAGACTGGCAACCACTTCGTACGCGTTTGCCTTACTGCGTCACTTTCCACCCCGTTACGGCCGGCTGTGGCCGATCCGCCCGGGCACCCCCGTCCGATCCAGTCCCTTTCCCCGCCTCCTCTATACTCCTCACTCTTGGCACCCGCAATCATCGCCTCTTTCAGGAATCCCGCTTTGATGCCCCGTTTACGTCGCTTGCTGCGCTGGGCGCTGTTCGCGTTTGCCGGCCTGGCCCTGCTGGGCGCGATCGCGCTCGGCGCCCTGTACTACCTGGTTGCACCGAAACTTCCCGACGTCGAGACGCTGCGCACCGTCGAGATGCAGGAGCCGATGTACGTGTATGCGCGCGACGGCCGCCTGATGGCATTGTTCGGCGAAACGCGCCGCTACCCCGTCGCCATCCAGGAGGTGCCCGAGCGCCTCAAGCAGGCCTTCATCTCCATCGAGGACTCGCGCTTCTACAAACACCATGGCGTCGACTACAAGGGCATCGCGCGCGCGGTCTGGCTGCTGGCCACCACCGACGACAAGCGCGTGCCCGGTGGCTCGACCATCACCCAGCAGGTCGCGCGTCAGTTCTTCCTGAGCTCCGAATACAGCTACACCCGCAAGCTCGCCGAGATGCTGCTGGCGATGCGCATGGAGAAGGAGCTGAGCAAGGACGAGATTTTCGAGCTGTACCTCAACAAGAGTTTCTTCGGCAATCGCGCCTACGGCGTCGGTGCCGCGGCCGAGTTCTACTACGGCAAGAAGATGAACGAGCTGAGCCTGGACGAGATGGCCTCGCTCGCCGGCATCCCCAAGTTCCCGTCCAGTGGCAACCCGCTCAGCAACCCCGAGCGCGCCAAGCAACGTCGCGATTACATCCTCGACCGCATGGCCGAGCTGCGCTACATCACCCGCGCCGAAGCCACGCAGGCCCAGGCCGTGCCGATGCACGCCGCGCCGCATGAGCGCCCGGTCGAGGTGTCCGCGCCCTACGTCGCCGAGATGGTGCGCCAGGAAATGGTGGCCCGTTATGGCGCTGAGGCGCTGACCAAGGGCTACCACGTCACCACCACCATCGACCCGGTGCTGCAGGCCGCCGCCGACCAGGCGATCCGCGATGGCCTGTCGGTCTACGACCGCCGCCACGGCTGGCACGGTGTCGAGCAGCATTTCGACCTCGTCGCCGACGAAGACGCCATCACCGCGCGCCAGCGCCTGCGCAGCATTCCGGCGCAAGCCGAACTGCTGCCGGCGATCGTGCTCGGCAACGAGGCGAGCCAGGTGCGCCTGGTGCTCGCCGACGGCAGCGAGATTGCGCTCGGCGCCAGCCAGGGCTGGGGCGGCCGCAGTCCGGGCAGCCTGCTCAAGCGCGGCGACCTGGTGCGCGTGCGGCGCATTGAAGCAGCCGCCAAGACTGGCTCGACGGCTGTGGCGACCACGGTCAGCTACAAGCTCGACCAGTTGCCGCAGGCCCAGGCCGCGCTGGTCTCGCTGGAGCCGTCCAATGGCGCGCTGCGCGCGCTGTCCGGCGGCTACAGCTTTGCCGGCGCCAAATTCAACCGCGCCACCCAGGCGCGACGCCAGCCCGGCTCGAGTTTCAAGCCGTTCGTGTACGCAGCGTCGTTCGAACGCGGCTACAACCCCGCCTCGATCGTGCTCGACGCCCCGGTGGTGTTCAAGGACCGTCGCGGCCACCTGTGGCGGCCGCAGAACGACAGCGGCAACTTTGCCGGGCCGATGCGCCTGCGCGAGGCGATGGTGCAGTCACGCAACCTGGTCTCGGTACGCCTGCTCGACGCCATCGGCGTCGACTATGCACGCAAGTACATCAGCCACTTCGGCTTCGACATCGAGCAATTGCCGCCGAATCTGTCGATGTCGCTCGGCACCGCTTCGCTGACGCCGCTGTCGGTCGCGCGCGGCTTCGCCACCTTCGCCAACGGCGGCTTCCGCATCACGCCGTGGTTCATCGACGAGGTCAAGGACCGCGAAGGCGCCGTCGTGTTCAAGGAAAAGCCGGCCACCGCCTGCCCACAGTGCGGCGTCAGCAGCAACGGCAGCGGCCAGGCCGTGCGCACCTCGACCGTGGTCGACGGCTTCGACCTGGGGCCGGCACCGTCGGCGCAGGCGGCAACCGCCAAACCCGAAGCCAAGCCCGAGCCGGAAGCCAAGCCGGTCGACACCAGCAACCTGGTTCTGGCGCCGCGCGCGATCGACGGGCGCATCGCCTACCAGATCGTGTCGATGCTGCGCGACGTCGTGCAGCGCGGCACCGGCACCGCGGCCAAGGTGCTGGAACGCGAGGACATCGGCGGCAAGACCGGCTCCACCAACGACCACCGCGACGCCTGGTTCTCCGGTGTCGGCGGCCCGTACGCGACCACGGTCTGGGTCGGCCGCGACAACTACAAGTCGCTGGGCTACCGCGAATACGGCGGCAAGGCGGCGCTGCCGATCTGGATCGACTACATGCGCGTCGCACTCAAGGACCAACCGCTCGCCGCGAACGACCCGCCCGAGGGCATGATCAAGGTGTCGGTCGCGGCCAACGGCAGCCTGCTGCCGGAAGGCAGCGGCGGCGTGGCCGAATGGGTCAAGGCCGAGGACCTCGACCGCATGCAGACCTACGTCGATTACGGCCCGGACGAGTCGGTACCGGCGGAAGAAGCGTTCGACATCTTCTAGCGCGCGCATCGGCCCCGGAAGCCGTCGCGCCCGGGGCCAGGTGGCCGTTACGCCCGCTCGCGCAAGCCGGCATTTAACCGGAACATGCTAGGTTGGCCCCTGTCGACCCTCGGGCCGGCCGCGGCGAGCGCCCTCGCCGTCGTGTGCCAGCCGCGGAGGTCGCCATGCACCACGCCCGACAGCACGCCCACCAGCACGCGCAGACCCGCACCCGCGAACGTCGCCATCGCCTCGCCCACGAAGCGGCGCGGCTGATGGCCGAAAGCGGCATCCGTGACTACCACCAGGCCAAGCTCAAGGCCGCCGAACGCCTGGGCATCTTTGACGACGCCTCGCTGCCACGCAATCGCGAGATCGAGGACGCCTTGCGCGAATACCAGCGCCTGTTCCAGCGCGACAACGTGGTGGCATTGCGGCAACGCCGCGAAGCGGCCTTGCGCGCACTCGAATTCTTCAGGGATTTCGAGCCGCGCCTGATCGGCCCGGTGCTCGACGGCACCGCCGACACGCGCAGCCCGGTCAGCCTGCATCTGCACAGTGATGATCCCGATGCGGCACCGCGGTTCCTGGAGCAGCACGGCATTCCCGCCGAGGCGCGCAGCCGCCGGCTGCGCCTGGACCGCGAGCGCAGCGAGGATTTCCCGGTCTGGCTGTTCGGCGCCGAAGAGCTGACTTTCGATGTCACCGTGCTGCCGCTCGACGTGCTGCGCCAGGCGCCGCTGTCGAGCACAGACGAAAAACCGATGAAGCGCGCCTCGGCGACGCAGCTGCGACAACTGCTGACCGACGAGGAAATCGCCGGCTATGAGTCGGCCAGCGGGAGTTCCATGCCAGCCCCATGAGGGGCAGACAACTTCACCGAAGCGGTTGGAGAACGTGATGATTCGATCATGCGTCCTAGCCCTGTTACTCGGCGTGCCCTTCCTGATGGGAGCCGACAGCCCATTACGGAATCACGGCATTTCCTGCCACGAGTCCGAAGGCAACATCGTCATCGATTTCGGATCCACGCGGCATCCGACCTATGTCGGAGTACAGACTCCCCGGGACCAGTTCATTTATCTGCGATACCCGCCACGGGGTATCGACGTCCTGGGCGACGAGTATCGACGGGATACGCTGAAGCTGGACACGTCCACCCTCAGGGGGATGAAGATCGATGGTGAGTCAGTCACCCAAGTCAAAGTGTTCGATGCACCGGGGAAATACACCCTGCGCTTTCAGGATGCGAATCGTGCAGAGCATGAGGATCTTTTTGCCCTTAGCTGCACGGTGATCTTATCCTCAGAGAAACGGACGACGGTCAGCCCCGCAGGCTCGTGAGCGAACACGTTGCCGAAGCCCACGACCTCGCGCCGATAATCGACAAGCCTGATGCCTTCAAGCCCGTGGGGTGCAATTCGTCCAGCGGCTGAGGCTCCAAAACTTGCTGCGACCACAGCGGCATCGATGGGCAGCGCAGCTTGCTGCATCGCCTGACCGCCAGCCGGGGTAATAGCAAGAAAATAGCGCCCATCATACGAAGACATCATCGGAAACGAAGAAAGCCACGGGCAAGGCCGTGGCTTTCTTCGTTGCGTCGGCGCTGGTGTCGGAGCGTGCGCCTTAGCGCTGGCCGATCCCGACGTAGTCGCGCGCGGCCGAGCCGGTGTAGATCTGCCGCGGGCGGCCGATCTTGTTCTCCGGATCCTCCTGCTGCTCCAGCCAGTGCGAGACCCAGCCGGCGGTGCGGGCGATGGCGAACATCACAGTGAACATCTCCACCGGGATGCCCAGCGCCTTGTAGATGATGCCGGAATAGAAATCGACGTTCGGGTAGAGCTTGCGCTGGACGAAGTAGTCGTCCTTCAGGGCCGCTTCTTCCAGCTTCATCGCAACGTCCAGCAATGGATCGTTGACGCCCAGTTGACCCAGCACTTCGTGGGTCATCTTGCGCACCAGCGCCGCGCGCGGGTCGTAGTTCTTGTAGACGCGGTGGCCGAAACCCATCAGGCGGAAACCCGACTCCTTGTCCTTGGCCTTGGCGACGGCGGCACCGACGTTTTCGGGGCGACCGATCTCCTCGAGCATCTTGAGCACGGCCTCGTTGGCGCCGCCGTGCGCGGGCCCCCAAAGCGCGGCGACGCCGGCGGCGACACTGACGTAGGGGTTGGCGCCGGTCGAGCCGACCAGACGCACCGTCGAGGTCGAAGCGTTCTGCTCGTGATCGGCGTGCAGGATGAACAACAGGTCCATCGCCTTGGCGGCGACCGGATTGAGCTCCAGCGGCTCGCTCGGCACTTCCTTCATCATGTGCAGGAAGCGCGTGGTGTAGTCGAGATTATTGCGCGGGTAGCGGATCGGCCAGCCGATAGAATAGCGGTGGCAGGCGGCGGCGATCGTCGGCACCTTGGCGATCAGGCGGATCGCGGCCAGGCGGCGCTGCTCCGGATCTTCGAGGTCGAGATCATTGTGGTAGAAGCTCGCCAGCGAACCGAGCATGCCGGTCAGCATCGCCATCGGATGGGCGTCGTGGCGGAAGCCGTACAGGAAGGTGCGGAAGGCCTCGTGCATCATCGTGTGATGCGTGACCTCGTGCTCGAACGCGGAGAACTGCGCCTTGCCCGGCAGCTCGCCATGCATCAGCAGGTAGGCCACTTCGAGGAAGTTGGACTTCTCAGCCAGCTGCTCGATCGGGTAACCGCGGTACAGCAGCACACCGGCATCGCCGTCGATGTAGGTGATGGCCGACTTGCAACTGGCGGTGGCGGTGAAGCCCGGGTCGTAGGTGAAAGCGCCGGTTTCCTTCGGCAGCTTGGCGATATCGATGCACGGGGCGCCGAGCACCGGGTGCTGGACCGGCAGGGTGACGGTTTTGTCGCCGGCGGTCAGGGTGACCTGGTCGAAACCAGAGCGGGTGGAATCGGACACGAAGCACTCCTCAAGTCTGCACGCCGCTGGGAGTCGCGGCATGAGGTGGGGACGGGGGTCGCGGACACGCCGCGATGCTGAATTATCGCACAACGGCCCTGGAGCCCAAGCTCGGACTTTGGTCGCGGGCACCGGCAGCACCGCACCGGTGCGTTGTACCCGTGTGACCAGCCAGGGTCGGCCGCGAACACCCGAAACGACGACGGCCGCCTTGCGGCAGCCGTCGTGCGGAACTCATGGCAACGCGATTACTTCTGCGCGTAGCGCTTGCGGAACTTGTCCACTCGACCGCTGGTATCCATGATCTTGTGCTTGCCCGTGTAGAACGGGTGCGAAGCCGACGAGATATCCACCTTGATCAGCGGGTATTCGGCGCCTTCGAACTTCACCGTTTCCTTGCTGGAAAGGGTGGAGCGGGTCAGGATCTGGAAGTCCGTGGTGACGTCCTGGAAGACGACCGCGCGGTACTCGGGATGGATGCCTGCCTTCATGGCACTCACCAATTCATACGGGGAAAGCGCGGCAGTATAGCGGCCCACCCCACCCCGAAGCAAGCCCGCAGAGCATCGGATTTCAACTGGCCGCTGCGCCGGTGATTCACCCGGCGGCAAGGGCCGCCCGGACCAGGCCCTCGAACCGGGCCTGGTCGTAACGCAGCAGGATTGCGACCCGATCAGGCAGGCCCAGTTGGCGCTGCCAGTCGACCACGGTGGCACCGCGGCTGTGCGGGCCTTCGAGCTGGATCGCGAGCGACCGCTCCACGATCTCCTGCGCGCCGTCCGGCTCCAGTACGAACGCCATGGCCAGGCCATCGGCCGAGTGCCAGTGGTCGCCACGGCGGTCAGCCGACCACTCGCGGGTTTTCTTCGAGATGCACTCGTAGAAGCGGGCGCGATTACTGTCGGCCTGCAGCCAGTCGACCACGCGATCGTGCAGCAGGCCGTGGGCGATGGTGGCCTCCCAGTCGGCCAGCTCGATCCGCGGGAAGGCCTCGAACACGATGTGCGCGGCCTCGGGGTCGAAGTAGATGTTGAACTCGGCCGCTGGCGTGATGTTGCCGTGGCCGGTCACCGCGCCGCCCATGACGACGAAGCGGGCGACGCGCTCGGGCAGGCTCGGGTCGAGCTTGAGCGCCAGCGCGATATTGGTGAGCGGCCCGAGCGCGACCAGCAACAAGCGACCGGCGTGCTCGTGCGAAAGGCGGATGATCGCCTGCGCGGCGTGCTCGGCCTCGGCGCGACGCGCGGCCGGCTCGTAACCGACATCGCCGAAACCGTCGCGGCCGTGCACGTAGCCGGCGTCGGGCGCCGGATGCAGCAGCGGGCCGGCACAGCCGGCGAACACCGGCACGTCGACGCCGGCCACCTCGCACAACTTCAGCGCGTTGGCGACGGTGTGGTTCAAGCCGACATTGCCGGCGGCGATGGTCAGGCCGACGACCTCGTGACGTGGATCGTTGAATGCCATCAACAGGGCCAAGGCGTCGTCAACGCCCGGGTCGGTATCAATCAACAAGGGGATTTTCGTCATCGCCCGATTATGCGCGAGTTGCGCGCGAGGTGACGCTCATCGTTACCACGCCGATGCACACACTGCCCACCTCCTGATTCAGCAGTGCAGTGCCGCCGTCAGCGCGCGCACGCGGTCGAGGTCAGTCTGCACCCAGTCCGGATCGAGCCCGACCAGGCGCTCGTTGCGATGGCGCATGGCCGACGCCCGTAACGCCTTGGCCGAGGCATGGAATTCCTGCGCGCCGGTGCGGGTCGCCAACTCGCGCAGATGGTCGGCGTCGATGCCCACGCCGGCCATGATGCCCAGCCGTCCGCGCGCCTGCTGCACCAGCCCCGCGATCGCCTGCCTGCCATCAAGTGCATTCGCACTTCCGCCCGAGGTCAGCACGCGTTCGCAGCCCAGGGCAATGATCGCCTCCAATGCCCGCGTCTGATCGCGCGCGGCATCGAAGGCGCGGTGGAAGGTGACACCCAGCGGCCCAGCCGCGGCGACCAGCTCGCGGCAAACGGCAACGTCGACATCTCCGTCGGCATCGAGCGCTCCGATCACCACGCCATCGGCCCCGAGCCGCACGCAGTGCTCGATGTCACGCAGCATCACCTCGCGCTCAAGCGCGTCGTACAGGAAATCCCCGGCGCGTGGCCGGATCAATACGTACAGCGGGACACGCAGGCGTTCACGTGCGAGCGCCAGCGTGCCGCAGGATGGCGTGCAACCGCCCTCACCCAGGTTCTCGCACAGCTCGACCCGGTCGGCGCCACCTGCTTGCGCCGCCAACGCCGAGGCCAGCGAGTTGGCGGCGATCTCCAGCCGTAGCGCGCTCACGTCTGTTCCGTCGTGTAGACCGACGCGGAGTCGTGCAGGCGGTCGTGTGGCCCGGAACCGTCGTCGCGCAGCGCGTAGACAAAGCCCTTGTGCAGCGCGAACGCACCGGCCTCGCCGTGCTTGTTGAGCGCAAGGAAGCACACCTGCAGGCGCTTGCTTGCCTCCGGGCGTTTTCGCACCACGCGCTCGATCGCCTCGCGGCAGGCCTCCATCGGCGAGCGGCCCTGGCGCATCAGTTCGACCACGAGGAAGCTCGCGGCGTTGCGCACCATCTCCTCGCCCACGCCCGAGGCGGTGGCCGCACCGACTTCGTTGTCGACGTAGAGGCCCGCCCCGATGATCGGGCTGTCGCCGACGCGGCCGTGCAGCTTCCACGCCATGCCGCTGGTGGTGCAGGCGCCGGCCAGCTTGCCGCTGGCGTCGAGGGCAAGGATGCCGAGCGTGTCGTGATTGCTCTTGTCGCCAGGGCGCCGATCCTTGAAGCGCTGCTCGCGCTCGGCGTTGATCTGCGGCTGGTACTGCGCGGTCTTGAGCCACTCGCGCCAGGCCTGCTTCGCACCCTCGGTCAACAACGGTTTCTTCTCGAAGCCCTGCGACACCGCGAACTGCTGCGCGCCCTGCCCGACCAGCATCACGTGCGGGGTCTTCTCCATCACCGCGCGCGCGACCGACACCGGATGGTCGATGTCCTCCAGCGCCGCGACCGCACCGCAGCGACCGTCGCCGTCCATGATGCTGGCGTCGAGCGTCAGCACGCCGTCGCGGTCGGGATTGCCGCAGCGGCCGACCGTGGGATTGCACAGGTCGGCCTCGGCCCAGCGCGCGCCGGCCTCGACCGCGTCGAGCGCGCTGCCGCCGGCGCCGAGCACCTGCCAGGCCGCGGCGTTGGCGCCGACGCCGAAGTCCCAGGTCGACACCACGCGCGCACCGCTGGCAGTCGCGGCGCTACCGCCGCGCGGCAAGGCCAGTGCACCGGCGGCGAGCAGCGAGGTCTGCAGGAAATGGCGGCGGCTGGTCATGAGGAGGTATCCGTGAAAGGAAAACACACAAGACCGGTGCCGCATGCACCGGCATCCATGGACGCGTGACGCTCAGCGCTGCGCGTGTCGCTCGAAGTACCATGCCGCCGCCCCGACGAGGCCAAGCTGGCCGTGTTCTACCAACCGCACCGGCACCCGCGCCAACACTTCGCCGAGCACGCCCTTGTTGCGGAAGCGCGCGGCGAACTCACTGGCAAGCAGGAACGGCTTGATCTGCGCCGGGATGCCGCCAGCCAGGTACACCGCGTCGGCACCGAAGGTCACGGCGAGATCACCGGCAAGGCTGCCGAGCATCGCGCAGAACAACGACAGTGTCTCGATCGCCTGTGCATCGCTGCCGTCCTGCGCCGCAGCGGTGATTGCCTCCGGCGTGGGCAGGCGCGCAGCGACGCTGGCGAGCTCGCACAGTGCCGTGTAGGTATTGAGCAGGCCCGGCCCGGACAGCACGCGCTCGTTGTCGACGTGCGGCCAGCGCTGCAGCAGTTGGCCGAGCAGCGCCAGTTCGCGGGCGTTGCCGGCGGCGAGCGCGGCATGGCCCGCCTCGCTGGCGAGCACGCGCCGGGCCGCGCCAGGACGCGCGGCATCGGGCAGGCACAGCGCGGCGCCGAAACCGGTGCCCGGCCCCAGCACCAGCGCCGGGCCGTCGCCGGCGCGCTCGGGACCGCAGATGCGGGTCATCGTGGCCGCGTCGATGTAGCCCATCGCACAGGCCACCGCCTCGAAATCATTGAGCAGCCCAACGTGGTCGATGCCGGCCTCGACCCGGGTGCGCTCTAGCGACACCGGCCACGGCAGGTTGGCGTTGATCAGCGTATCGTCTTCGAGCCGACCGGCGATCGCTACCACCGCGTGCCGGGCCGGCGCCTGCACGCTCGTGGCGAAGTCGCGCAGGATCGCCGCCAGACTCGGATGCTCGGCGCAAGCGTAGCGACGGTAGTCCAGCACCGCGACCTTGCCATCGCCGCTCACCTGCACCAACCCCAGACGCGCGTGCGTGCCGCCGACGTCGGCGGCGATGAATGGCTGCGCCGGACACAGGCCGATGGTGGAGGCGGGCGAATCGGCAATCACTTCGGTCACGGCAAGTCTCGACGGAGCGGCGGCGGGCTGCGCATCCCGCCCGACCCCGACAACGGGCTGGGCCTGGGCGAACCGGTCATGCACTGCGTCCGGCCATCACGAACGGCATGCATGGACAGCGACGCAGCAGCGTGGAACCTGCAATTATCGACCAAACACACCGCCGCGAGCGATCCACTCAAGCGCCGGCGAACCGCACCGCGCTGCCGACCCAGCGCGCGACGATGCGATCGGCCAGCTGTGGCGACTGCGCCAGCAGTTGCTCGCCGATGCGTTGCACCTGCGGCAGCAGGTCGGCATCGCGGGCGAGGTCGGCGACGCGGAAGCTGGCCAGGCCGGTCTGGCGGGTGCCGAGCAGTTCGCCGGGGCCGCGCAGTTGCAGGTCCTTCTCGGCGATGACGAAGCCGTCGTTGGTCTCGCGCATCGTCTCCAGCCGCTGCCGCGCCATCTGCGACAACGGCGACTGGTACAACAGCACGCAGCTCGATGCGGCACTGCCGCGGCCGACGCGCCCACGCAACTGGTGCAGCTGCGCCAGGCCCAGGCGCTCGGCGTTCTCGACGATCATCAGCGAGGCGTTGGGCACGTCGACGCCGACCTCGATCACCGTGGTCGCCACCAGCAGGTCGATGTCGCCACCTTTGAACGCGCGCATCGTCGCCTGCTTCTCCGCCGCCTTCATGCGTCCGTGCACCAGGCCGACGCGCAGTTCCGGCAGGCGCTTGGACAAGTCCTCGAAGGTCGATTGCGCGGCCTGGGCGATGACCTCGTCGCTGTCGTCGATCAGCGTGCACACCCAGTACGCCTGACGGCCTTCGGCGCAGGCCTTGCGGATGCGCTCGACCAGCTCCGGGCGGCGCTCGGCACTCAATGCCACCGTCTGCACCGGCGTGCGCCCCGGCGGCAGTTCGTCGATCGCCGACACATCGAGGTCGGCGTAGGCGGCCATGGCCAGCGTGCGCGGAATGGGCGTGGCGGTCATCACCAACTGGTGCGGGACGATCGCATCGCCGTTGCCGACGCTGCCGGTGCCCTTGTCGCGCAGCGCCAGACGCTGGTGCACGCCGAAGCGGTGCTGCTCGTCGACGATCGCCAGCGCCAGGTCGCGGAAGGCGACGCCTTCCTGCATCAGCGCATGCGTGCCGACCACCATTTGCGCTTCGCCGGACGCGACCTCCTCCAGCACCTTCGCGCGCGCCTTGCCGGTGACCTTGCCGGCCAGCCAGGCCACGCGCACGCCGAGTGGTTCCAGCCAGCCGCGCAGGTTGGTGAGGTGCTGCTCGGCGAGCAGCTCGGTCGGCGCCATCAGCGCCGCCTGCTTGCCGGCCTCGACCGCGAGCATCGCCGTCATCGCCGCGACCACGGTCTTGCCGGAGCCGACATCGCCCTGCACCAGCCGCAGCATCGGATGCGGGTTGGCCAGGTCAACGCGGATCCGCTCGAACACGCGCTGCTGCGCGCCGGTCAGCGCGAACGGCAACGCCTTGCGCAGGCGCTGCGCCAGCGCGGCTTTTTTCAGCGCCGGCGCCGCATGCGCCTGCTGCGCCAGCCGCTGTCGGCGCAGGCTGAGGTGGTGCGCCAGCAGTTCCTCCAGCGCCAGCCGCCGCTGCGCCGGATGACGGCCGGCCAGCAGCGCGGCGACGTCGGCGTCCTGCGCGGGCCGATGCACGGTCAGCAGCGCTTCGCGCAATGACGGCAACTGGAGCCCGTCACGCAGTTCGCGCGGCAACAGCTCCAGCGCCGCTTCGTCGGGCAAACGGTCCAGCGCCTGTCCGATCAGGCGACGCAGCGACACCGGGCCGATGCCTTCGATGGTCGGGTAAACCGGGTCGAGCGAATCGCCCAGTGCGGCGGCGTCAGCGTCAGCCAACAGGCGATAACTGGGGTGAACTATCTCCAGCCCGTGCTGGCCCGGCTTGGGCGTGCCGTAGCAGAGCACGCGCGCGCCGACCTGGAACTGCGCGACCTGCGCCGCGCGGAAGTGGAAGAAGCGCAGCACCAGCGTCGCGTGCGAGCCGTCGCTGATCGCCACGCGCAGCATCGGCCGGTAGCGGAAGCCGCGCTCGACCGCCTCGACGGTGCCCTCGACCTGTGCCGCCACGCCCGGCTGCAGCAGTCGGATCGGCGTCAGCGCGGTGCGGTCCTCGTACTGCCGCGGCAGCTGCAGCCACAGGTCCTGCAGCGTCAGCAGGCCGCGCGCTGCCAGCTTCTCGGCCACGCGCGGGCCGACCCCGCGCAGGGCGCTGATCGGCGGCGATGGGAGTTCGACGGTGGCCCCGTCCTTGCGCGTCGGCATCGGCACAGCATGCCGGGATCGCGCGCAAACCAAAACCCCGGCGCGGTGGCGCCGGGGTCAGGGCTTTCCGAATGCCGCGTCAGTACTTGACGCCGAGCTCCAGCCCGTAGGTGCGCGGCTCGGTCACGCGCGCGCCGACGGTGCCGAGCACGGTCTTGCCGTAGGTGCCCAGGCCGCTGACGTACTGGTTGTCGAGCAGGTTCTTGCCGTACACGGCCACGCTCCAGTTTCCGCCGGGCGCGTTCCAGGCGATGCGCGCGTCGGTGAGGTTGCGTTCCTCGCCCAGGTCCAGCGCCGGGCTGACGCCGCAAGTGCCCTGCGACTGCGATTCGTCACTGCAGCGGGTCTTGCCGCGGTAGGAATGCCACAGCGCGAAGCGCACGTCGCCGGCGTTGTCCAGGTACCAGCGGTAGTCGATGCCAACCGCGGCCGACCAGTACGGGATGCCGGTGGCCTGGCCGCTGACGTCGATCCCCTCGGGCGTGACGTAGTCCTTGTAGGTCGAGTCGATGTAGGCGGCGTTGAAGGTCAGGCCGAGTCCGTCCGTGGCTTGCCAGCGCGTGTCGAAATCCACACCCCAGGCTTCCAGGTCCGAGGTGTCGACCACATAGCGCGGGATGTCCGGCGTCGTGTCCAGCCGGATCGACTGGCGGTTGTCGTAGGCGTAGTAGTACGCGGACACGCCGTACTGCAGACGATAGTCCGCCAGGGTCTGCTTGAGGCCCGTCTCGAAGTTCCAGACATCCTCGTTGTCGAACTCGCTGTCGATCTGCAGGGCGTTGAAACCGCCGGCCTTGTAACCCTTGGCCAGCGAGGCGTAGCCCATGGTGTGGTCGTTGAAGTGGTAGTCGGCGACGAAGCGCGGGCTCCAGTCGTCCCACGACTTCTTGTCGCGGTTGAGCACGCCCTTGTTCAGCATCGCCGGCACATCGATGAAGGCGACGTCGAAGATGAACATGTCCTTGCTCATGCCGATCGCATCGAAGAAGCCGACCGCGTCGAGCATGTCGAGCTGCGCGTCCAGCGCCGGCGCGCTGCGGTGGTCGTTGAACCAGGTGAAGTCCTTCTCGTCGCGGGTGTAGCGCAGGCCGAAGGTGAGGTTGAGCTTGTCGTTGGCGTGCCAGATCACGTCGCCGAACGCGGCGTAGGCCTTGGTGTCGAGGGTGTTGACGAACTTCTCGTTCCACGGCAGATCGTGCAGGTTGACCGGGATGCCGAACTGGTTGGCGAGGTCGCTGATCGGGCCGAACAGTCCGCCCGGGGGCCCCAGGCCGGTGTTGCCCAGCATCGTGTCCACCGAATCGGTCAGCAAGTTGACCTCGCTGGTCTGGTCGGCGTCCTCCTGGAAGTAGCTGGCGCCGGCCACCCAGTCGAGTCGGTCAGTGCTGCCACTGAACTTGAACTCCTGGTAGAAGTTCTCGTTGTGCTCGGTGTTTGCGGTGTCGATGTAGAGGTAGGAGCGGTTGGTGCCATCCTCCTCGACGCGGTTGAGCGAGTCGTACTTGTGCCAGGCGGTGGTGGAGGTGAGGTTGCCCCACGTGGTGGCGTGGTCGACGATCAGGGTGACGCCGTCGAAGGTGCGCGTTTCCGCGTTGCCCACGGCATCGACCGCGGTCGGGACTTCGCGCGGATCGAGGTACGCGGTCTCGTCCACCGGAAACGGCGGCAGGCCCGGCGCGGGCGGCAACGGCACAATGCCGGTGGTGGCCTGGCCCTTCTGGTCGAGGCTTTCGTGGTCCCAGCTGATCCAGGCACTGGTGTTCTCGCCCAGTTCGGTGCGGAACCCCAGGCGCGTGGCCCAGTTGTTCTCGGGGTTGAGATCCTCGCCGGTGACGGCGTCCTTGATCCAGCCGTCGCTGTGGTTGAACACGCCGTTGATGCGGAACGCGGCGCGGTCGCTCACCGGCACGTTGGCCATGCCCTCGAAATACTGCTTGCCGTAGTTGCCCAAACGCAGCTTGCCGCGCGCCTCGGTCTCGTTGCCGGGGCGGTTGGTGACGATGGAGATGGCGCCGGCGGCGGTGTTGCGGCCGAACAGGGTGCCCTGCGGCCCCTTCAGCACCTCGATGCGCTGCACGTCGGTGAACGGCAGCAGCACGCCGCCGCCGCGCCCGGCATAGACGCCGTCGACGTAGACGCCCACGGCCGGATCGGTGCCGATGCCGAAGTCGTCGGTCTGGATGCCGCGCAACTGGAAGCTGGGCTGGGTCGGCTGCTGGCTGTGGATCACCAGGCCCGGCACGAAGTTGTCGATGTCACTCAAGTCCTCGGCTGCGACGTCGTCGATCAGTTCCTCGGTCACCACCTGCAGCGCGATCGGAACGTCCTGAAGTTCCTGCTCACGGCTCTGTGCGGTAACGGTGATGGTGTCGAGCTGCTTGGCGTCGACGGCGGCACTCGCGGCCGGGGCTGCGGTGGCCACCTCCTGGGCGCGAGCCTGCGCTGTGGCAGCGGTGAGGACCAGGCAACCTGACAGGGCCTGAGCAAGACAGATAGCGAGCCTGTTTTTACGTGGTGACATTCGGAAACTCCCCTCTCCCAATGACTTGTTCTTGTTGTTGAGCACCGACGATGTCACCGGTGCGGATGCACTGCTCTCACTTCATCGCTACTTGCGCATTTTCGGCGGGCGCGCTTTCGCTCGGCTCGCCCTCGCTGCTGCAACTGCCCAGCCAGGCCTTGATCCAGTCGCGGATCACGGCCACGCCTTCTTCGTGCACGGTGCTGCGGCCGAGCTCGGGCATCATCGCGCCCGGATCGAGGCTGTCCATGCGGTAGACCAGGATCGAGGCATCGGGCTGGCCCGGCACGATGTCGAACAGGTGATCACCGGTGCCCTGCCCGGCCGCGACCGGCGGCTTGCACAGGCCGAGCCGGCGCGGCTCGTCGGTGGCGGCATCGAGCCACAGGCCGGAGGTGTCGGCCGGCCCCTTCGGGTTGTGGCAGTGGCCGCAGTTGACGTCGAGGTAGGCGCGGGCGCGGTCTTCGAGCTTGGCGCGGGCGTCGTCGAAACGTGCGTTGCGCGGTATGTCGGCGGCCGGCAGGCCTTCGAGGCGGCCGAGCCGGGCCATCCGCGCGAGCTGGTTTTCGCCGGCATGCCCTTCACCCGGATGCCAAGGATCATCGCGATTGAGGTGACGCGCCTTCGGCCCGATCGGCTGCAATTCACGCGTGGTGTTGTTGGTCGCATGGCAGCCGGCGCACTGGTTCTCGTCCGGCACCAGGTAGGTGAAGCGCTGCGGCTCGCCACCCTCGGGCAGGTGCATCTCCAGCGACACCGTGTCGCCGGCGCGCGCCAGTTCGGCCTCGGTCTGCTGCGCGTTCCACACGTACGGCAGCGCGACCCAACCGCTCTCGCGGCGCACCAGCAGGCGCGTTTCGATCAGGCGGACGTCCTTCAGGTCGAGGCCATCGCGGCTTTCGCCGACGCGCTCGGCCACGCGCAGCACCGCGCCGGCGCCACCACTGGCGCGCGGGTAGTAGAAGGTCTTGCTGATGATGGTGCCGACCGGGAAGTCGAGCGCCGCCTCTGCCTGGTAGGTCGCTTTCGTCCCCGGCGGCATCCAGATCGTGCGCAGCTTGTGCGCGTAATCGCTGAACAGCGCGGTGTTGAGCGCGTACGGCTCGACGCCGTCGTTCCAGCGCAGGTGGCCATCCTCGACATTGAACACGTGCCAGTCGCTCAACTTCGCCGGCTGGCCCTGCGCATGGAAGCTCACCGGCTCGGCCGAACGCTTGCACCCCACCATCGACAACGCGGCCAGCACGGCCGCCATCACATACCCGTACTTCATGCCGCCGGTGCCGCCTTCACGGCGGTCGCCGCGCTGTCGCCAGGCAGGCTCACCACCGGCAGCGGCTGCAGTTGGCAGCGCACCGCGTCGGTGACCAGGCTCGGGCTCTTGTACTTGTTCGGGCCGTCGGCGTTGAGCGTGGTGGCCGCGCCGTTGTCGATGCAGACCTGCGGGCCGCCGGCTCGCTTGGCATTGACGTAGCCGTCCCACAGCACATCGGGCAGGCGGCCGTTGAGGCCGAACATCGCCACCTTCAATGCCTTGAAATCTAGCCCGTCGGGCGAGTCGCCACCGCCGCTGAAGCGGTTGCCGTGGATATAGATCTCCTCCGGGTACGGGTCGTAGCTCTTGGCCACGCCGTACTTGTTCATGTAACCGGTCGACCAGTAGCTGGACACGATGACATTGGCGGTCTGGTTGTCGGCGATGTCGTTGTCGAAGATCTCGACCTTGTCGTTGGAGTTGATCACCACTCCCGAACCGGCCGGGACGCTCGCCACCGCCGCGCCCTTGGCGGCGAAGTTGTCGGTGTTGTTGGCGACCACCTTGTTGCGGTAGATGCGGGTGCTGTGGCCCGGCTGCGGCAGGTTGGGCATGTTGAACACGAGGATGCCGCCGGTGTTGTCGGTGGCGATGTTGTCGTAGACGTCGGCGCTGACGGTGTTCTCGATCTCGATGCCGGCGACGTTGCGTTCGGCGCGGTTGCGACGCACCACCACGTTCTTCGACTGACCGACGTAGATGCCGGCGTCGGAGGCGCCGATCGCCACCGAGTCCTCGATCAGCACGTTGGTGGTCTGCACCGGGTAGATGCCGTAGGCGCCGTTGGTCGTCTTGGGTCCGCCGGTCCATTCCACGCGCACGCCGCGGATGGTGATGTTGTCGCCCTCGTTGACCTTGAGGCCATCGCCCTTGCTGTCCTCGATGGCGAGGTTCTCGAGGGTGAAGTTGCCGGCGTTGACCAGCAGCCCTTCGGCACCGGCTTTCTGCCCCTTGAAGCTGAGCACGGTCTTGTCCATGCCGGCGCCGCGGATGGTCACGCCGTCCACGCGCAGGGTGAGACTGCGGTCAAAGGCGAAGCGCCCGGCCGGGATCTCGATCACGTCGCCGGGCTTGGCGTCGAGCAGGCGCTCGATCAGTACCTTCTGGTAGTTGCCATCCGCGGCCGGGGCCGGCGCACTGCTCTGCTGCTGGCACGCCGACACGGCCACCGTGATTGCCACACCGAGAATGATCCGCTTCATCCGACTCCGTCCTGTTCTGGCCGGCGCAAGGTCGCGCCTCCCCCGCCAAGCGGTGCCGCCGGCCGCGCCTTGCGCGCCCGTGCTGCACCCCTCGACCCCTGCCGCCAGTCTGTGACGGCGCGATGACTCCGGTGGAGGGCAAAGCCGGCATACTCTGGGGGGCAAACCGGACAAGCTACGGCAGCGTATGCAGGGCATTGACAGCGACGACCCGCGTTTTTCCATCGCCAACATCAAAAGCGGGATCGTCGCCGGACTGGTGGCGCGGGCCGCTGAACTGAGCGCGCCCTGCGACGGCTGGTTCGCCGGCCTGCGCCTGGGGCCGGCGCAATTCGACGGCGAAACTCCGACCTACCTGTCCTACCGCCAGGCCGGCCAGATCATCCGCCGCGCGCTGCGCGGCCTGCCCGGCTGCGGCCACGGCCTGGTGCTGGGCGAGCGCCAGAACATCGGTCACTTCGGCCTGCTCGGCCTGGCGATGATGACCGCGCCGGGCTTCGTCGAGGCGCTGCGCATCGGCGTGCGCTATGCCCCGATCACCGGGGCGATGATGGAGTTGGCCCTCGACGAGGACGCCGCCGACGGGGTCGGCGTCATTGCACGCATGCGCAGCGCCGACCCGGAAATCGAACCGTTCCTGTGTGAGGAACTGTTCGCCAGCTCGCTGATGCTGTGCCGGGGCCTGCTTGGGCCTGGCTTCCGCCCACGCTGGGCCGAGCTGGCCTACCCGGCGCCGGACTACGCCGCCGACTACGCCGCGGTGTTCGATTGCGAGGTGCGCTTCGGCCAGGCCCGCAACCGGGTCGTGATCGACCGTGCGTGGCTGCAGGCGACGATGCCGGCCTACAACGCCGCCAGCGCGCAGCAGATCCTGGCCCTGTGCGACGAGCAGATGCCGGCCGGGCAGCCGAAAAGCGAGATCGTGGCCGTGGTCGAGCGCCTGCTGCGCCTGCGCCTGGCCGACAACCCGCGCCTGGTCGACATTGCCGCCGAGCTGCACCTCACCGAGCGCACCCTGCGCCGCCAGCTGCAGGCCGCGCAGACCAGCTTCTCCGATATCCACGACCGCGTGCGCAGCGAGTCGGCGCGTGCCTTGCTGAGCGACCAGCGCCTGAGCATCGCCCGCGTCGGGGCGGCGGTCGGCTTCCGCGACGCGCGCGAGTTCCGCCGCGCATTCAAGCGCTGGACCGGAGTCGCACCGCGCGCGATGCGGCCGCACGGCTAAAAACGAACGCGGCTTTCACCCCTTAGGGAAGGTCTGAATAATTGCCGTCATCCCCGCGAAGGCGGGGATGACGAGCAAAAGCAGAGTTACCTTCAGGCACAGCCCGCAATCACCCCAGCACCATCACCGCATCGACCTCGAACCCGGCCCCGCGCGGCAGGCCAGCCACTTCGATGGTCGAGCGCGCCGGGTACGGCGCCTGGAAGTACTCGCCCATCACCGCATTGACCGCGGCGAAGTCGCCCAGGTCGGTCAGGTACAGGCCGAGACGAACGATGTCGTCGAGCGAGCCGCCGCCGGCCTCGCACACCGCCTTGAGGTTGTCGAAGGCGCGCCGCGCCTGCGCACCGATGTCGCCCTCGACCAGCAGGCCGGTGCCCGGGTCGAGCGGGATCTGGCCGGACAGGTAGACGGTGTCGCCGGCCCGCACGGCCTGCGAGTACGGGCCGATCGCGGCCGGGGCTTTGTCGGTGTGGATGACATGACGGGACATGCTTGAATCCGTAAATGGGGAATCGGGAGTGGAGAATCGTAAAGGCAACAACGCCTTGCTCCTACGATTGCCTGTTCTGTTGCCGATTCCCGGCCCCTCACATCCGCTGCACGCCGAGCACGACGGCGAGCCTGCGCACGCGTCGCATCACGTCGGCGAGGTGACGACGGTCGCTGACCTCGATCGCGAAACGCATCACCGCGATGCTGGCGTCGCGGTCGAGGTACTCGACGCGATCGATGTTGGACTCGGCCTCGGCAATCGCGGCGGCGACCTGCGCCAGCGAACCGGGCCGGTTGTCGACCTCGATGCGCAGCGCCGCGGCGAAATCACCGGACACCTGGCGGTCCCAGCCGATCGGCACCCAGCGGTCCGGCGACTTGCGGTAATCGGCGACGTTCGGGCAGTCCAGCCGGTGCACCACGATGCCCTTGCCGGTGGTGTGGTAGCCCATGATCTCGTCGCCCGGCAGCGGCAGGCAGCAGTTGGCGAAGCTGATCACGCCGCGCTCGGCGCCGGTGATCAGGATCTTCTCCTGCGACAGCACCAGGTGATCGGTGGCGCGCCGCTGCTGCGGCTTGCCCGGCGCCTCGCGCGCCAGTGCCAGCGCCACCTGCTGCGGCATGCGGTTGCCGAGCGCGATGTCGGCCAGCAAGGCTTCCAGGCGCGGGTAGCGGTGCTCGCCCAGGTAGGCTTCCAGCCGCACCGGCGGCACCCGGTCGAGCGAGATGCCGAGCGCTTCCAGCGCGCGGTCGAGCATGCGATGGCCAAGCTGCACCGCGTCCTCGTGCTCGAGCTGCTTGAGCTGCTGGCGGATCGAGGTGCGCGCCTTGCCCGACACCACGAACTCCAGCCACTGCGGCTTCGGCGTCGACGACTTGGCGGTGATGATCTCCACGCGCTGGCCGCTGGCCAGCTTGGTGCGCAACGGCACCAGCTTGCCGTCGACGCGCGCGGCCACGGCCTGGTTGCCGACGCCGGTGTGCACGGCGTAGGCGAAATCGAGCGCGGTGGAATTGCGCGGCAATGACAGGATGTCGCCCTTGGGCGTGAACAGGTAGACCTCGTCCGGGAACAGGTCGACCTTGACGTTCTCGAGGAACTCCAGCGACGAGCCGGTCGCGCGTTGCGACTCGACCAGGTTGGCGATCCAGCTGTGGGCGCGGGTCTGCGCGCTGTTGGGGCCCTCGCCGCCGTGCTTGTACGACCAGTGCGCGGCGATGCCGCGCTCGGCGATCAGGTCCATCTCCTCGGTGCGGATCTGCACCTCGATCGGCGAACCGTAGGGGCCGAACAGCACCGTGTGCAGCGACTGGTAGCCGTTGGCCTTGGGAATGGCGATGAAGTCGCGGAAGCGCGAATCCAGCGGCTTGTAGGCGGCGTGGACCACGCCGAGCGCGTGGTAGCAGTCCGGCACCGTGCGCACGACGACGCGGAAGCCGAACACGTCCATCACCTGGGCAAAGCTTTTGTGCTCGGCGCGCATCTTGGTGTAGATGCTCCACGGCGACTTGACCCGGCTGACCAGCCGGTGCGCCAGCTTCTCCTTGGCCAGGCGCTGCGCCAGGTGCGCCTCGATCTGCACCAGCGACTCGCGCCGCACCACCGGCTGGGTGCGGATGCGCTTTTCGATCACCGCGTGCCGCCACGGGTGCAGCGCGCGGAAACCCAGATCCTGCAACTCGGCCTTGATCAGGTTCATGCCCAGGCGCTGCGCGATCGGGGCGTAGATTTCCAGGGTCTCGCGGGCGATGCGCTCGCGCGCTTCCATGCTCTGCGCGCCGAGGGTGCGCATGTTGTGCAGGCGGTCGGCGAGCTTGATCAGGATCACGCGCAGGTCGCGCGACATCGCCAGCAGCATCTTGCGGAAGCTCTCCGCCGCCGCTTCCTGGCGATCGCGGAACTGCAGCTTGTCGAGCTTGGTGACCCCGTCGACCAGCTCGGCCACGGTCTCGCCGAACTCGCTGGCCAGGCCGTCGCGGGTGAGCGGGGTGTCCTCGATGGTGTCGTGCAGGATCGCCGCGATCAGCGTCTCGACGTCCAGGCCCTGCTCGGCCAGCACCTTGGCCACCGCCACCGGATGGGTGATGTAAGGCTCGCCGGACTTGCGGGTCTGCCCGGCATGGGCGGCGGCGCCGATCGCCCAGGCGCGACGCAACAGCTGGTGCTGGGGTGGCGGCAGGTAATCGGCGGCCTGCTCCAGCTCGCGCACATAATCCGGCAGGTCCGCATCGTCATAGGCGGGCGCGGGATAGGTGCTGAGCGCGGATTCGGCGGGGGTCATAGGGGGAATCTACGCGCGCGGCGGCGCGCGGCGCAATGCAAGGAGTTCCAGGGCCTATATGGCGCTGAACAAGCGCAAGAAAAGCCCGGCGCAGAAACGAAAACGGCCCCGCCGTGGCGGAGCCGCTCTATCGCGAGTACGGCCCGGGGCCGGATGCGATCAGTCGTCGCCCTTGGACAGGTCGTCGTCGGCGACCACTTCCGCGGCGGCCCATTCCAGCGCCTCGCGCTCCTTGCGCTCGCGCTCGGCCTTCTCGACGGCGTCGATGTAGTCCGGGTTGATCTGGCGCGCGGCGATCTCGCGCAGGGCCAGCACGGTCGGCTTGTCGTTGGCCTCGCTGTTGTCCAGCTGCGGCTCGACGCCATTGGCGAGCTGGCGGGCGCGCTTGGCGGCCAACATGACGAGTTCGAAGCGGTTGTCGACCACTTCCAGGCAATCTTCAACGGTAATGCGGGCCATGGGGCTCCTGGCGGCCGGGCGGCCGTCCATGCAGGCTTTGAGGGGGCGTGGATTGTAGCGGGCCGCACCCGGCCAAAGCAACCTTGGGCCCGCCGCCCACCTTATGAATCAGCCAGTTACGCAAATCCGCGGCATTCAATCATCGGCCAACAACGCGGTAATCAGCCGCGAATGGCGCGCCACCTGCTGCTCGCGGCGCACGCGGCTGGCGGTGAAGATCGCGCACATCTCGCTGACCGCCACCGGGAAGTGCTCGTTGACGATCACGTAGTCGAACTCGCCGTAATGCGACATCTCCTCGCGTGCGGCGGCCAGGCGCTGGGCGATGACCTCATCGCTGTCCTGGCCACGGCTGCGCATGCGCTGCTCCAGCGCCGGCCGCGACGGCGGCAGGATGAACACGCTGACCGCGTTGGGTACCTTGGCCCGGACCTGGCGCGCGCCCTGCCAGTCGATCTCGAGCAGCACGTCCTTGCCGGCCGCGAGTTGCGGCTCGACCGACTGCCGCGCCGTGCCCTTCCAGTCGCCGTGCACGCGCGCGGATTCGAAGAAATCACCGGCCGCGACCATGCGTTCAAACTCTTCGGCACTGACGAAGTGGTAGTGCTCGGCATGGCGCTCGCCCGGCCGCGGCTGGCGCGAGGTGAACGAGATCGACAGGCAGATGTTGGGATCGCGCGCGAGTACTGCGTTGACGATGCTGGATTTGCCGGCACCCGACGGCGCAGCGACGATGAAGAGGGTTCCGCGCATGGTCATGGGCTGGCCGGGTTATTCAATGTTCTGGATCTGTTCGCGGACCTGGTCGATCAGGACCTTGAGCTCCACGGCGGCGGCCGAGCTGCGCGCGTCGACCGACTTGGAGCCGAGCGTGTTGGCCTCGCGGTTGAACTCCTGCAGCAGGAAATCGAGGCGGCGGCCGACCGCTTCCTTCAGCTTGAGCACGCGCCGCGCCTCGCTGACATGGGCGTCGAGGCGGTCGAGCTCCTCGTCGACGTCGAGCTTCTGCAGCCACAGCACCAGTTCCTGCTCGAGCCGGCCCGGATCGACCGGCTGAGCCAGGTCGGCCAGACGCCCTTCCAGCTTGCTGCGCTGACCGGCGCGGATGACCGGCATCAGCGTACGCACCTCGCCGGCGATGGCGGCGATGCCGTCGACACGCTCGGTGATCACCGCGGCCAGCTTGGCGCCCTCGCGCTCGCGCGCCCGGACGAACTCGTCGAGCACGCGGTCGAGCAGCTCCAGTGCCGCCGCCTGCAACGCTGCCGGATCGGTCGACTGCGTCTGCAGCACGCCGGGGAACTGCAGCAGCTCGGTCAGCTCGGTGCGCAGCCGCGGGAAGCGCGCGTCGAGATCGAGCGCGAGTTCGCTCAGTTCGCGCAGCCGGGCCGCGTTGAGTTGCAGGCCACCCTCGCCTTCCGGCGCACGCAGGCGCAGGGTCAGGTCGAGCTTGCCGCGGGCGATGCGGGCGGCGACGCGCTCGCGCAGCGCCGGCTCCAGCGCGCGCAGCTCGTCGGGCAGGCGCACGCCCAGCTCGAGGAAACGGTGATTGACCGAGCGCAGCTCGCAGCCGAGCGAGCCCCAGGGCGTGGCGCTTTCGCCGCCGGCGAAGGCGGTCATGCTGCGGATCATGTGGACATTCCGATAAGGCAGCCGAGGCGGCAAGGGGCGAATGGTAAACTCGCGCGCCCATTTCACGGTAATTCCCGATGGCAGCCGCCGGCACCCCCGCGATCTCACGCCCCAGCGGCCGAACCCCCGAGCAACTGCGCGAGGTCCGCATCGAGCGCGGCTACACCCGCCACGCCGAGGGCTCGGTGCTGGTCAGCTTCGGCGACACCCGCGTGCTGTGCACCGCCAGCGTCGACAACAAGGTGCCGGCGTTCCTGCGCGGCAAGGGCGAGGGCTGGGTCACCGCCGAGTACGGCATGCTGCCGCGCTCGACCAACACCCGTAACGACCGCGAGGCCGCGCGCGGCAAGCAGGGCGGGCGCACGCTCGAGATCCAGCGCCTGATCGGCCGCGCCCTGCGCGCCTGCGTCGACCGCAAGCTGCTCGGCGAGCGCACCATCACCCTCGACTGCGACGTGCTGCAGGCCGACGGCGGCACCCGCACCGCCGCGATCACCGGCGCCTACGTCGCCCTGGTCGATGCGGTGCGCTGGCTGCAGGCGCGCAAGGAGATCAGCCGCGACCCGATCTTCGGCGCGGTCGCCGCGGTGTCGGTCGGCATCTACCGCGGCGTGCCGGTGCTCGACCTCGACTACGCCGAGGACAGCGACTGCGACACCGACATGAACGTGGTGATGAACGACGGCGGCGGTTTCATCGAACTGCAGGGCACGGCCGAGGGCCACGCCTTCCGCCGCGACGAGCTCGATGCGCTGACCGGGTTGGCCGAAGCCGGCATCGCCGAGCTGATCGCCAAGCAGCGCGAAGCACTGGCGCGCTGAGCCGCGATCGCGAAAGCACACATGACGCAGTCCATCGCCGGTTTCACTCTCGTCGTGGCGGACTATGACGAGGCCATCGCCTACTACACCCGCGCGCTCGGCTTCGAACTGCTGGAAGACAGCGACCGCGGCGCCGGCAAGCGCTGGGTGCGCGTGGCGCCGGCGGGCGGGCACGGGACGGCACTGCTGCTGGCGCGGGCCGCCAACGACGCGCAGCGCGCGCGCATCGGCGACCAGACCGGCGGCCGCGTCGGCTTCTTCCTGCACACCGACGATTTCCACCGCGACCATGCGGCGATGCGTGCACGCGGCGTCCAGTTCGTGGAGGAACCGCGCGAGGAGCCCTACGGCATCGTGGCGGTGTTCGAGGACCTGTACGGCAATCGCTGGGACCTGCTGGAGTTGAAGGCATGAAGTGGGTGATCGCCAGCAGCAACCGCGGCAAGCTCGCTGAATTCCGTGAACTGCTCGACGGCAGCGGCATCGAGTTCGTCACCCAGGGCGAGATCGGCGTCGGCGATGCCGACGAGACCGGCCTCACCTTCGTCGAGAACGCGCTGCTGAAAGCGCGCCATGCCGCACGCCTCACCGGCCTGCCGGCACTCGCCGACGACTCCGGCATCTGCGTCGACGCGCTCGGCGGCGCGCCCGGTCTGTACTCGGCGCGCTATGCCGGCGAGCACGGCAACGCCAACGCCAATATCGACAAGTTGCTGTCCGCCTTGCACGACGTGCCGGCGGCGCAGCGCAACGCACACTTCTACGCGGTGATCGTGCTGCTGCGCCACGCCGATGACCCGCAACCGGTCATCGCCGAGGGCGTGTGGCCGGGGCGGATCCTGGACGCGCGGCGTGGCGACGGCGGCTTCGGCTACGACCCGGTGTTCTTCGACCCCGAACACGGCCTGTCGGCGGCCGAACTCGCCCCCGCGCTGAAGAACCGCATCAGCCACCGCGGCCGCGCCCTGGCGGCGCTGCGCGAGCAATTGGCTGGCCTGGATCGCTTCGCTTAACGTCCAATCTGCCATCCTTGGCGCTGCCTATGTCGTCTCCGGAACACCCTGCCCGGCCATCCATGGCCGGGCGCACAGCAACGCACGAACCGCCGATAGGGCGGTTCGAAGGCGCGTTGCTGTGCCCACCGTTGTCGCTGTACGTCCACCTGCCCTGGTGCGTGCGCAAATGCCCGTACTGCGACTTCAACTCGCACGAAGGCCGCGGCGCGTTGCCGTTCGACGCCTACGTCGACGCCTTGCTGGCCGACCTCGACCACGACCTGCCGCTGGTGTGGGGCCGTACCGTGCACACGGTGTTCTTCGGCGGTGGCACGCCGAGCCTGTTTCCGCCGGAGTTCATCGACCGCTTCCTGCAGGGCGCCAGCGCCCGGCTGCGCTTCGCGCCGGGTGCCGAGATCACCCTGGAGACCAACCCCGGCACCGCCGAGTACGGCCGCTTCGAGCTGTACCGCAGCGCCGGCGTGAACCGGCTCAGCTTCGGCATCCAGAGCTTCGACGACGGCTGCCTGCAGCGCCTGGGCCGCATCCACGACAGCGCCGAGGCCGAAGCCGCGGTCAAGCTGGCGCAGGACGCCGGCTTCGACAACGTCAACCTCGACCTGATGTATGCGCTGCCACAACAGACCCTGGCGATGGCGCAGCGCGATCTGGAACGCGCGTTCGCGCTGCAGCCGGCGCACGTCTCGCACTACCAGCTCACGCTGGAACCGAACACCGTGTTCGCGGCGCGGCCGCCGCAGGGCATCCCCGACGACGACGGCAGCTGGGACATGCAGGAGCACTGCCAGGCCCTACTCGCCGACGCCGGCTACGCCCAGTATGAGGTCAGCGCCTACGCCCGGCCCGGCCGCCAGTGCGCGCACAACCTCAACTACTGGCGCTACGGCGACTACCTCGGCATCGGCGCCGGCGCGCACGGCAAGATCACCCTGGGCGCCGAACAGACCGTGCTGCGGCGCTGGAAGAACAAGCACCCGACCGCCTACCTGGCCCAGGCCGGCAGCGCGGCCGCGATCGGTGGCGACGACCGCATCGAACCGGCACGACGCCCGTTCGAGTACATGCTCAACCTGCTGCGCCTGGTCGACGGTTTCGGCCTGGGCGAGTTCGAGGCGCGCACCGGCCTGGACCGCAGCGCGATCACCGCACAGTTGCAGGCAGCCATCGCGCAGGGCTGGCTCGAACGTGACGGTGACCGCGTGCGCCCGACCGAGCTCGGCCGCCGCTTCACCAACGACGTCGTCGCGTTGTTCCTCCCCGAGTAGGCACTGCCCCGACAACGCGCGACCCCGTGCCCGGCCTGGCGCTCCGCGTCGCTGGCCGCGGCCGCCCCCCCGCGCCGTTGGATCAATCGGTCGCTCCCAATCGGCCGCTGGAGCGACAGGGGCTAGCGGAGTGCCGAAGGGACATGGTCTGATCGTCCCGCTCGACACGGTGAACCCCGCATGTCCGCCACGTTCGAACCCCTCGGCAGTTCGCTCTCTCGTCCTACGCTCGCGTCGGCGGCGCTGCCGCGGCGCGTGCGGCGCGTGCTGGAGCACCTCTACGCCCTGGTCTCCGACGAGATGGCACGCCAGCTCGAGCACATGCTGGGCGAGTTCGAGCAGCAGCTGTTCCGCCTCGCCGACCAGGCCCGCAACCCGACCCAGCAATCGGGCCATCTGGAAACCCTGCGCACGGCCCGGCTCAACCGCGCCGATCTCGTGCCGCGTTACCTGGCCGCGCTGGAAAGCGCGCTCACCGCGATCCGCGAGCCGGCGCCATTGATCGATGAGATCGCCTTGCTGCCCGCGTTCCGCGACCTGCGCCTGGTCGATCACCACGAGGCCGATGAAGCCAACGCACTGCGCAGCATCGCCGGTAAACACGAGGCCCGCGCCGGCCTGCCGTTGCTGCTGCTCGGCCAGCGCTTCGGCGTGCTGTCCGGCGCGCCGGCGTTCGACGCCGAACGTCTGCCGGTCGGGCCGCACCGGCTCGGCGCGATCCTCGCCGAGGCCGCGCAGTCGCTGCAGATTGGCCAGGAGGCGCGCCTGCACCTGTATCGCGTCTACGACCAGCACGTCATGGCCGGCTATGCGCAACTGGTCGAGACGATGAACGCCCTGCTCGCGCGCGAGAACGTGCTGCCGAGCCTGTCGTTCGTGCCGATCCGGGCACGCCCGACGGCGCAGTCGTCGCACGAGGCATCGCCGCCGCGCCACGGCCACGAGATGGCGGGTCCAGCCACCCACGGCCCGCTCACCGCCTGGCCGGGACAACCCGAGCCCGACGCTGCAGCCGCCGGCATCGACGAGAACGGCACCTTCACCGTGCTGCAGCAATTGCTGTCCGGACGCCGCGAGCTGGTCGACAAGCTGCGACCGGACGCGACGCCGGGCCCGGTCCGACAGCCCATGGCCACCGGCGACGTGGTCACCGCCCTCGCCGCCCTGCAGTCCGCGCCAGCGCACGGCGCCGCCGCCCCCCGCAACCTCACCGACGTGCGCCAGGCCCTGCTGGCGCAGGCCCGCCAGCAACGCGGCGTGGCCACCGCGCTGTCGCGCGACGACAGCGATACCTTCGAGTTGCTCGAGCTGTTCTATGGCGAGATCGCCCGCGAGCTGCGCGGCGATCCGGGCACCGCCGGCCTGCTCAGCCGCCTGCAGGTGCCGCTGCTGCGATTGGCACTGCGCGATCGCGCCTTCTTCGTCCGCAACGAGCATCCGGCGCGGCAACTGCTGAACGCCGTCGCCGAAGCCGGCGCCCACTGGCTGCCCAAGGACGAGGCCGACCCGCAGCTCAACGAGCAGCTGCGGCGCGCGGTCGACCACGTCGTCGAGCACTACGACGACGACAACGCCGTGTTCGAGGCCGCCAACCAGAACCTGCAGGAACACCTGCGGCTGATGGCCCGCAAGGCCGAAGTCGCCGAACGCCGCCACGTCGAAGCGGCGCGCGGCAAGGAGAAGCTCACCCTGGCCAAGCAGCAGACCAGCGCGGCGATCTCGGGGGTGCTGCACGAGCACAAGCTGCCGAAGTTCGTCCACACCCTGCTCAACCAGGCCTGGTCCGACGTGCTGACCCTGACCCTGCTGCGCCACGGCGAGGGTTCGGAAGAGTGGCGCCGGCAACTGGAGGCGACGCGGCAGATCGTCGCCGCCAACGTCCTTGGCACCCGCGAGCCGGCGCCGGGCGGGCTCGGCGACGACATCGAGCAGGCGCTGGCCCAGGTCGGCTACCACGGCGACGAGGCCAGCGCGATCTCGCGCCAGCTCACCTCCGGCGTCGCCGCGGCCAACGACGATGCGGCCTCGCGCACCGAACTGGCGCTGAAGCTCAAGGCACGCGCCCGCCTCGGCGAAGGTGGCAGCACGGCGCGCACCGACCTGCCGCCGCGCAACGGGCAGGAGCAGTCGTACTGGCAGCACGTGCGCACGCTGCCGTTCGGCACCTGGTTCGAATTCGTCATCAACCAGCAGGGCGACGTGGTGCGGCGGCGGCTGTCGTGGTTCAGCCCGGTCACCGACAACGCCCTGTTCGTCAACCAGCGCGGCCAACGCGTCGGCGAGCAGACACTGGACAGCCTGGCGCGGATGATGGCCCACGGCCAGGCGCGCGTGGTCACCAGCGAGAAGGGCCGCCTGGTCGATCGCGCCTGGAACGCCGCACTCAACACCCTGCGCAGCCTGGTCGGCGGCGCCACCGGACCGCGCGAGGACGAGACATGATCGAGGAGTTCCGCCGCACCCGCCGACGCCGCATCGTCGACACCGTGCAGGTCGTCGACACCATGACCGACGCCGTGATCGGCCATCTCAGCAACCTGTCCGAAACCGGCATGCTGCTGATCGCCAGCGCGCCGCTGGCCGACGATGCGCTGTACCAGCTGCGTTTCAGCCTGCTCGACGCCCCGCACCGGGTCTCGCCGATCGAGGTCGGCGCGCACCTGCTGTGGCAGGACAAGACCAGCGTGCCCGGCCAGACCTGGACCGGCTTCCGTTTCATCACCATGCTCGAGAGCGAGCTGCTGCAGCTGCGGCAGTGGCTGGACTCGCCCGGCGGCAGCTACGCCTGAGCGCGGCGACCGGCTGCGCAAACAACCCGCCGGGGCAATGCGGCAAAATGCGCGGGAACCCGTCCCTTTTGCCGCCCGCCATGTCCAACGCCGCCCAGTTGTACCCGCAACACCTCGCCGAACTGCAACGCCGCACCGCCGACGCGCTGGCGCGCGGTGGCTTTGACCACCTGGTCGTGCCCAGCGGCACGCTGCACTACCAGGCGTTCGACGACCGCGATTACCCGTACGCAGTGAACCCGCAGTTCAAGGCCTGGCTGCCGCTGACGCGCACACCGGGCAGCTGGCTGGTCATCACGCCGGGGCAGAAGCCGAAGCTGATCTTCCTGCAACCGTTCGACTACTGGCACGTGGTGCCCTCGGCGCCGAGTGGCTACTGGGTCGAGCATTTCGACATCGTCGTGATCCGCCAGCCCGAAGAAGCCCTGCAACACCTGCCCGGCGTCGCACGCAGCGCGGTCCTCGGCGAAGTCCAGAGCGCATTGAAGGACTACGCACCCAACAATCCGCCGGCGGTGGTCAACTACCTCGAGTACCACCGCGGCTACAAGACACCGTACGAGATCGCGATGATGCGCGAGGCCACCCGGATCGGCGTCCGCGCGCACCGCGCCGCGGAACGCGCATTCCGCGCCGGCGCCAGCGAGTTCGGCATCCACCTGGTCTACTGCCAGGCCGCCGGCCAGGACGCCAACGACCTGCCCTACAGCAACATCATCGCCCTCAACGAGCACGGCGCGGTGCTGCACTACACCGACCGCGACCGCGTTCCGCCCAAGCACCTGCACAGCTTCCTGATCGACGCCGGTGCCAGCCACCACGGCTACGCGTCCGACATCACCCGCACCTACGCATTCGATGCCGGCAGCGAGTTCCAGGCGATGGTCGACGCGGTCGACGCCGCGCAGCAGACGATGTGCGACCAGGTCCGCGCCAGCACCGATTACAAGCAGATCCACCTCGACGCGCACCTGGCACTGGCCGGCATCCTCAAGGACTTCGGCGTGATCAAGGTGTCGCCGGAGGCCGCGCTCGCCACCGGCGTCAGCAGCGCGTTCTTCCCACACGGCATCGGTCACGGCATCGGCCTGCAGGTGCACGACGTCGCCGGTTTCGCCGCCTCCGACGCCGGCGGCACCATCGCCAAGCCCGACGGCCACCCGTACCTGCGCCTGACCCGCGTGCTGGAACCGGGCATGGTCGTGACCATCGAGCCGGGCCTGTACTTCATCGACATGCTGCTCGACGAGGTCAAGAAGAACGGCTACGCCGACAGCGTAGACTGGGCGCGCGTCGATGCGTTCAAGCCGTTCGGCGGCATCCGCATCGAGGACGACGTGGCCTGCACCGAGGCGGCGCCGATCAACCTGACGCGCGAAGGCTTTGCAGCCGCCGCCTGAAGCCATCAACCGGCAACCATCAGGACCGTCAAAAGATCATGGCAGGAGATCACTTCTGACGTTTCGCCGAACAGCGATCACTGTTGACCCGGTGATCGCTGTCATCACGAGCAGTAGTCGTCGTTGATGATGTCGTACAACCCGTAGGATGGGTCGGGCGCAGCGAACCCATCGGCCGCTCAGCAACGCATCAACGCGCCGCCATCAGCACCTCGATCTCGTCGGCACTGCGTGCCAGCTTGCCGGTCAGCACCTGACCACCGCCCTTGGTGACCAGCACGTCGTCCTCGGTGCGGATGCCGATGCCGCGCCACTTCGCTTCGACCGTGGTGTCATCAGGTGATACATACAGGCCCGGCTCGATGGTGAACACCATGCCCGGTTCGAGCAGACGCGATTCACCGTCGATGCGGTATTCGCCGACGTCGTGCACGTCGAGGCCGAGCCAGTGCCCGGTCTTGTGCCGGTAGAAGCGCTTGTAGCTGCCGTCGGCGAGGTTTTTCTCCAGCTTGCCCTTGAGCAGGCCGAGCTTGAGCAGGCCTTCGGTCAGGGTTTCGATCGCGGCGACATGACCGGCCTCGTACGGTACGCCCGGCCGCGCCTGCGCCAGCGCGGCGGCCTGGGCGGCGCCGACCAGGTCGTGCAGCGCACGCTGCGCCTTGCTGAAACGGCCGTTGACCGGAAACGTGCGGGTGATGTCGCTGGCATAGCCGCGGTACTCGGCACCGGCGTCGATCAGCACCAGCTCGCCGTCCTGGCTCTGCGCGCTGTTGGCGCGGTAGTGCAGCACGCAGGCGTTGCTGCCGGTGCCGACGATGCTGCTGTAGGCCGGTTCTGCATCGTGCATGCGGAACACGCGCTCCAGTTCGGCCTGCAATTCGTACTCGCGCACGCCCGGGCGCGCGGCACGCATCGCCGCCTCATGGGCAAGCACGCTGATGTCGGAGGCGCGTTGCATCAGTTTGAGTTCGTCGCGGTCCTTGAACAGGCGCAACTCGTCGAGCAGGTGGCCGAGCTCGAGAAACTCGTGTGGCGGCTGCGCGCCCTGGCGCACCATCGCGCGCACGCGGTTGAGCCAGCCGATCAGCTTGAGGTCGAACTCCTGGTCGCGGCCGAAGTGGTAGTAGACGCGCGAGCGGCCTTCGAGCAGGCCGGGCAGGATGTCGTCGAGGTCGCTGATCGGATAGGCATCGTCGAGACCGAACGCCTCCACCGCGCCTTCGGGACCGAAACGCGGGCCGTCCCAGCCCTCGCGTTCGCGATCGCGTTCGCGGCAGAACAGCAGCACCTCGCCATGCTTGCGGCCGGGCACCAGCACCAGCACCGCCTCCGGCTCGGGGAAGCCGGTCAGGTACAGCAGGTCGGAATCCTGCCGGTACGGGTAGTGCGTGTCGCGGCTGCGGATGCGCTCGAGTGCGGCCGGCAGCACCAGGATCGCGTCGTTGCCGGCCATGCGCATCAACTGCCGGCGACGGCGCGCATAGGCTTTGGCGGGGATGGTGAGAGGTTTGATCATCGGCTTTCGCTCGTCATTCCCGCGCAGGCGGAAATCTATGGACTCTAGCTTTTGGCCTCGTGGTGTTGGCAGACACCAACGTCCTTGGATGGTGCCGCCATGCGGCGGCCCAAACGACCCCGCCTACGCGGGAATGACGAACTGATGCGTCAGTTCAGCCGTTGCCGGTGCTGCGCGGCCAGCACGCAATCGCCGTGCAGCAGCAGCACCGCGACGCGGACGAACTCCTCGATCTCGACCAGCGCCGCCTCGTCGTCTTCGTCGCCCTCGTCCTGCGCCTGCGCGGCGGCCAGCTTGGCCAGGTCGACCAAAGCCTCGCTGCCCTCGTCCGACAACGGCGGCTTGGCGCCGGCGGCGAGGCCGAATCCGCCGAGGAAGCCGCGGCACCATTCGAACAACGCGCCACTGCGCTCGACCAGGGGCGCATCGGCATTGGGCAGCAGCAAGGCGAAATCAAAACTGCGGTCGGCCAGCTGTGCGGCACTGGCCACACGCAGCTCGTCGAGCGCGCTGCCTTCGGCCGGCGCCGCCAGCGCGTCGTCGGCCAGCACCTTGGCCGGCCATTCGCGCACCGGGGCACCGCCGCCGGCAAGCCAGCCACACAGGCCGCCGTGCAATTCGAAGGGCGAAGCGGCGAGCGCCAGGTGGCGGCTCTGCGCTTCGATCGCGGGCAAATCAGGCAGTTCGATCGCGGACACGGGCATCACTACGGGGGAGTGCCTGCAGTTTAGCAATGCATGGCGCGCTTGTTGCCGATGCAAACGCTTGCCTACACTGCACGCTGCTCCGGCCAATGCCCCGGTGTCGTGCCCTCGCACTTCCTCACCGCCGCTCCCCTCGCCAGGCTGTTTGCCCCGGCGCTCGCGTTATTGCTGGGCCTGACACTGCAGGCCCAGGCGGCGACGCGCGACTTCTACTTCTCGCGGCTGGGCAGCGAGCGCGGCCTCACCCAGAACACGGTGACGGCGCTGGCGCAGGACCGGCAGGGCTTCGTGTGGGTCGGTACCCAGGGCGGCCTGCACCGCTACGACGGCCAGCGTTACCTGCCGTACCGCCACGACCCGCGCGATCCGGCCAGCCTGCCCGACAGCAACATCACCGCGCTCGCGCTGGAGGGCGAGCAGGCGCTGTGGGTCGGCACCTACTCGGAGTACCTGGTCCGGCTGGACCTGCGCAACGGCCGCATCCAGCGCTTCTCCGCTTCCGCCAGCGACCACCCGCACCGCCAGGTGATGGCGTTGCTGCCGCACCGCGGCCGGCTCTGGGTCGGCACCGTGGCCGGGCTGGAGCGGCTCGATCCGGCCAGCGGTCGCAGCGACATGCAGCTGCCGTTCGACAGGCAGCCCGCCGGTGCCGCGCCCCGGCAGGCCCTGCTGGCCAGCCGCGACGGCACAGCCTGGTATGCGGGACCGACCGGCCTGTTCCGGATCGGCCCGCGCGACGAGCTCGAACCGGTCGGCCCGGCCGAACCGGTGCTCTCGCTGGTCGAGGACCGCAACGGCCAGCTCTGGCTCGGTCGGCGCGACGGCCTGTACCGCCTGCACAGCAACCACCGCGAGCTGACCCGGGTCTGGCCGAACGACGCAGCCAAGCCCGGCGAGGGCCGGGAGGTGCGCGCCATCGCCGAAGCGGCGGACGGCCGCCTGTGGTTCTCGGCCTACGGCCACGGCCTGCGCCGCCTCGATCCGGCAACCGGTGCGGTCCAGGCGGTCAACGAGGAGCCCGGCATCGAGGCCGGCCTGCCCGACGACTCGGTCAACAGCCTGCTGGTCGACCAGGGCGGCCTGCTCTGGGTCGGAGGCCAGTTCCGCGGTGTGGCCGTGACCGACCCGCGCGGCAGCCGCTTCCGCTACGTCTTCGACCCGTACGGCCCGGGCGCCAACAATCCCTCCGCCGACGACAGCATCCGTACCGTGATCCAGGGCGGGGACGGTGCGCTGTGGCTGGGCACCGACAACGCGCGCCTGCTGCGCTACGAGCCGTCGCAGGATCGCTTCGACGACCTCACCGCGACCCTGCCGCCGACGCCGCGACCGCGCCAGATCACCGCTTTCGCCCGCGCCGACGGTGACCGCCTGTGGCTGGCCAGCAGCCACGGCCTGCTGCGGTTCGATCCGCAGCACCGGCGCGTCGAACCCGTGGCCATCCCCGGCCTCGACGCCGTCGGCCTGCGCTCGCTCGCGCAGGACCGCAGCGGCGCGTTGTGGCTGGGCAGCCACGGCCAAGGTGCGTTCCGCTACCGCCCCGACAACGGCGAGTTGACGCATTACGCCTACACCAAGGGCGAAGCCGGCGGGCTCAGCTACCCGGTCGTCCACGCCATCGCCGAGGACCGCCACGGCCACGTCTGGTTCGGCACCGGCGACGGTCTCGACCTGCTCGATCCGGCCAGCGGCCAGCTGCGCCACTTCCGCCACGACAGCAACGCTGCCGACAGCCTGCCCGGCAACCGCGTGCGCGCCCTGCACCTGGCGGCCGACGGCACGCTCTGGGTCGGCACCCACGCCGGTCTCAGCCGCGTGGTCGAGCACCGCGACGGCGGCATCCGCTTCGTCCACCCGCTGGCGCAGACGCTGAACGGACGCCAGGTGCCGGTGGTGTTCTCGATCGCCGAGGCGCCCGCGGGCCGGCTCTGGCTTGGCACCCAGGCCGGCATCGTCAGCTTCGACACCCGCACCGACCAGGCGCGCAGCTACGGCCTCGCCGACGGCCTGCAGGACCTGGAGTTCAACGGCGCCTCGGTGGCCGCCCTCGGCGACGGCCGGCTGGCCTTCGGTGGCATCCGCGGCCTCAACCTGTTCGATCCGACGCGCATCGTCGACTCCGCCAATACCCCGCCGGTGCGCCTGCTCGGCGCCTGGATCGGTGCCGACGGCCAGGCCGACCCGGGCGCGCTGTGGCAGCCGAGCGGGCTGCAAGTGCCTGCTGCGGCCGGCCTGCTGCGCCTGCGCATCGGCGCGCTCGACTTCGCCCCGGCCGCCGGCATCCGCTACCGCTACCGCATGGACGGCTTCGACAAGGGCTGGATCGACAACGGCACGCAGCAGGACATCGCCTACACGCGCCTGCCGCCCGGCAACTACACCTTCCGCGCCCAGGCCACCAACCGCGACGGCCTGTGGCTCGCGCAGGCGCTGCAGCTCCCGGTGCACGTGGCGCCGCCCTGGTGGCGGCACCCGCTGGTTGTCGCCGCCGCCGCCCTGGCCGTGCTGGTGCTGGCCCTCGTGCTGGTCCGGCGCCGGCGCCTCAGCCGCCAGCGCGAACGCGGCTACTTCGCCCAGATCCGCGAACGCGAGGAGCGCCTGAAGCTGGCCCTGTGGGCGTCCGGCGAGCAGTTCTGGGACTACGACCTGGGCCGCCGCGTGCTGCACCGGATGCAGGTCGAGGACCAGAACGGCCGGGCCCCGGACGTCGGCGTGCAGACCCTGATGGAGGCCGACCTCGAGATCCACCATGAAGACCGGCCGCGCATGCTCGACCTGCTGCGCCGGCACCTGCGCGGCGACAGCCCGCTGTTCCTGTCCGAACACCGCGTCCGCGACCACGGCGGCCACTGGACCTGGATCCGCGCCCGCGGCCGCGTGGTCGAGCGCGGCGCCGACGGTCGCGCCCTGCGCGTGGCCGGCACCGCCCGCGACATCAGCGCCAACCGCAGCGCCGAGCGCGACCGCCTGATCGCCAGCGAGGTGCTCAGCAGCATGATCGAGGCGGTCACGGTGTTCGACCGCGACTTCGCCTTCGTCTCGGTCAACCCGGCCTTCACCCGCATGACCGGCTACAGCGACGACGAGGTGATCGGCCGCCCGACCAACCTGCTCGACAGCGACCAGCACGACGCGGCGTTCTACCAGCACGTGCGCACCGAACTGCAGCGCAACGGCCGCTGGTCCGGCGAGATCTGGCAGCAACGCAAGGACGGCGACGAGTTCCTGTGCTGGTTCCAGTGCAGCGCGGTGCTCGACGCCTACGGCCAGCGCGGCCACTACGTTGCCGTGCTGGGCGACATCACCGACCAGAAGCGCGCCGAGCAGGAGCTGCGCTACCTGGCCAACTACGACACCCTGACCGGCCTGCCCAACCGCGCCCTGCTGTCGGAGCGGCTGTCGCGCGCGATCGTGCGGGCGCGGCGCCAGGGCAGCCGGATCGCGATGCTGTTCCTCGACCTGGACCGCTTCAAGGACATCAACGACTCGCTCGGCCACGCCGCCGGCGACCGCATCCTGCGCGCCGCCGCCAACCGCCTGCAGCAGGCGGTCGGTACCCAGCACACCGTCGCCCGCCTCGGCGGCGACGAGTTCACCGTGGTGCTGGAGAACCTCGACGGCGTCGAGCAGGCCGAGCAGGTCGCGCGCGACGTGCTGGTCGCGTTCGAGACCCCACTCGACTTCGAGCAGCGCCACGACGTGGTGATCTCGCCCTCGATCGGCATCAGCCTGTACCCGGACCACGCGCTGGTGCCGACCGACCTGCTCAAGCACGCCGACACTGCGATGTACCAGGCCAAGGCCGCCGGCCGGCGTACCTTCATGCGCTACACCGAAGCGATGGACCTGGAGATCCGCGGCCGCGCGACGATCTCCGCGGCGCTGCGCACGGTGCTCGACCGCAACGAGCTGCGCCTGGTGTTCCAGCCCAAGCTGTCGCTGTCGCAGTCGCGCATCACCGGCGTCGAGGCGCTGCTGCGCTGGCACAGCCCCGAGCTCGGCGAGATATCGCCGGCGCAGTTCATCCCGCTGGCCGAAGAAAGCGGGATGATCCTCGACATCGGCGAATGGGCGCTGCGCGAGGCCTGCGGCGTGCTCAAGCGCTGGCGCCTCAACGGCCTCGACCAGCTCAGCATGGCCGTCAACGTGTCCTCGCTGCAGTTGCTGCGCGGCAACCTGCCCAAGCAGGTCGCTCGCGCCCTGGTCGAGAGCGGCGTGCCGCCGGAAATGCTGCAGCTGGAACTGACCGAAAGCGTGATCATGGCCAACGCCGGGCAGACCTCGGCGACCCTGCACGCGCTGCGCGCGCTCGGCGTCGGCCTGGCCATCGACGACTTCGGCACCGGCTATTCCTCGCTGGCCTACCTCAAGCGCCTACCGATCAACACCCTCAAGATCGACAAGGAGTTCATCGGCGACCTCACCCGCGACGCCGACGACGAGGCGATCACCACCACGGTGATCGCGATGGCGCACTCGCTCGGCCTGAACGTGATCGCCGAAGGCGTGGAGACGCAGGCACAGATGCAGTTCCTGCGCGGCCACGGCTGCGACGAGATCCAGGGCTACTGGCTGGCGCGGCCGCTGGAAGCGGCGCACTGCCTGGCTTTCATCCGCGCCTGGACACCGCACCCGGTCATCGCCGGCGCGCCGCTGGACACCACGCCTTGACCCGGTGTGGGGCGCTGCCTATCGTGCCGACATGGACCGCGCCGAACTCCTCGCCCAACTGCAGTCGCTGACCGCCCGCGTCGAGGCGCTGGCCGAACGCACGCGCCGCCTTGGCGAGGAGAACCGCAGCCTGCGCCAGCAACAGGAACAACTGATCGGCGAACGCTCGGCCCTGCTGGCCAAGAACGAACAGGCGCGCACCCGCGTCGAGGCGATGATCGCGCGACTGAAGTCGCTGGAGCAGCACACGTGAGCCCACCTTTGCATGAGCACGCCCCGGTGAACCCGTCACGATGAGCACTTCGAGCGAACCGGTCAGCATCCGCCTGCTCGACCGCGAATACACCGTGGGCTGCGAGCCCGACGAGCGCGACAGCCTGCTCGCTGCCGCGCGCCTGCTCGACAACAAGATGCGCGAGATCCGCGGCAACAACCGCATGGCCGCGCTCGACCGCGTCGCCGTGCTGGCGGCGCTCAATCTCGCCCACGAATTGCAGCTGCTGCGCAGCGAGAGCGAAGGCCGCGACCGCGAGCTCGCGCGCACCCTCGGCGACCTGCACCGCCGACTCGACGACCTGTTCGACACGCCGGCGCGCTGAGTCCGCAACGCTTCGCGCCACGATTCGCGCATACCGCTGAATCGCAACCGCATCGGCCGCCGACGAGCGGGTACGCCAGCGGCAACCCGCAGGCTATACTTCCACCACGTCCTCTGCTGTGTGCGACGGCGTGCGCAAACATACGCCTTGCCCCTTAATTGCGACCACGGGGATGCGACGGAAGCCCGGCGTGCAGGTCCGCCTTGTAGCGGGAAGCCCGAAGGCCTCCAAGCGTTCCCACTTGAACCCCGGGTTCAAGGTCGTTTCGCACGCATCGCCATCGGCGGAGGACTACTTCATTCCCGGACGGGCGCGTGTTCGCGCCCGTTCTTCTATGGCGCCCCTGCCACTTTCAACCAAGGAATCCGCGTCGCATGACGGTTGATCGCGTGGCGCTTCGCCGCGAACTTCGCGCCCGCCGCCGCGCCCTGCCCGCCAGCGAGCGCATCGCCGCCGCCGACCGCCTCGCCGCGCACCTGCTGGCGCTGCCATTCGCGCCGGCGTCGGGCTACGTCGCCGGCTACTGGGCAATGGATGGCGAGATCGCACTGCACGCCTGGCAGCTGAAACTGCCGCGCGAGTGCGTGTACTGCCTGCCGGTGTTGCACCACGACCAGCGCCTGCGCTTTGCGCCCTGGCGTCCTGGCGACGGCCTGGTCAGCAACCAGCACGGCATCCCCGAACCCGATATCGCCCCCAGTTCGCTGCTCGACCCCGAGCAGATGACCCTGGTGGTCACGCCGCTGGTCGGTTTCGACGGCAATGGTCACCGGCTCGGCATGGGAGGTGGCTGGTACGACCGCAGCTTCGCCTTCCGCCACCGCCAACCCGCCCCGCCGTGGCTGGTTGGCGCCGCGTTCGACGTGCAGCGCATCGACGCACTTGATCGTGCCGACTGGGACGTCGCACTCGACGCGGTCTGCACCGAATCGACCACCCACGACTGCCGCCCCGCTTCCATCACCGCGAATCCCATCGACGCGAATCCCGCATGACCGCACGCCGCCGCTACTGGCTGATGAAGTCCGAACCCGACGCATTCTCGATCGATGATCTGAAGCGCGTCGGCACCGAGCCATGGAACGGGGTGCGCAACTACCAGGCACGCAACTTCATGCGCGACGGCATGCAGGTCGGCGATGGCGTGCTGTTCTACCACTCCAACTGCGCCGTGCCCGGCATCGTCGGCACCGCCACGGTGGCCAGCAAGGCCTACCCGGACGAGACCCAGTTCAATCCGAAATCGGACTACTACGACCCCAAGAGCACGCGCGAGGAACCGCGCTGGCAGCTGGTCGACATCGCGTTCGAACGCAAGCTCGCCCGCACGATTTCACTCGACGAGATCAAGCAGCACGCCGACAAGCTCGGCGAGGAATTCGCGCTGATCCGTCGCGGCAATCGCCTCTCGGTCTTTCCGGTCGCCGCCGCGCAATGGAAATACCTCCTCTCCCTGGAATGACCCGGATGCAAACGACATGAGCGAAGCCAAGCGCCTGGCCGGCGAAAAAGCCATCGACTACGTGGAAGACGGCATGATCGTTGGCGTCGGCACCGGCTCGACCGTCGCTTACTTCATCGACGCGCTTGCCCGTATCCAGCACCGCATCAAGGGCGCGGTATCGAGCTCCGAGCAGAGCACGCAGCGCCTGCGCGCGCACGGCATCGAGGTGCTCGACCTCAACGCCACCGGCCCGTTGTCGCTGTATGTCGACGGCGCCGACGAATGCGACCCGCACAAGCGCCTGATCAAGGGCGGCGGCGCGGCGCTGACGCGTGAGAAGATCATTGCCGAGGCCAGCGCCAAGTTCGTCTGCATCGTCGATCCGGCCAAGCGTGTCGATGTGCTCGGCAAATTCCCGCTGCCGGTCGAGGTGATCCCGATGGCGCGCAGTCTGATCGCGCGCGAGATCCTCGCCATGACCCGCGCCCAGCCGGTGTGGCGGCAGGACGCCAGCGGCAACGGCGTGGTCACCGACAACGGCAATGCGCTCCTCGACATCCACGGCCTGGCCATCACCGATCCGGTGGCGCTGGAATCGGCGATCAACCAGATCCCGGGCGTGGTCAGCGTCGGCCTGTTCGCACGCCGCCCGGCCGATGTGGTGATCGTCGGTGGCGAACCGCCGATCGTGCTGTAACGCAATCATCTGCCGCGAGCACCCCGCTCGACCGGGAGTGCCATTGACGCAACCTGCACGTTCGAAGGCAGTACGATCCTCCCCTTGCGCGTTGTCGCAGCAGGGGACAAGGAGCGGTACATGCATCGAAACACAGGAGGCCGGCCGCTGCTGGCTGGGGCAGGATTATTGCTGCTTCTGTGCACCAGCGCGGTTGCGGCTCAGGAGTCCCGCACTCCCGCGCAGATGCAGGCCGAAATCGACCGGCTCAATCACACGGTGCAGGCACTGGGCAGCACCGTGCAGGCGCTGGAAGCACGCCTGCGTGCGGTCGAGGGCACGCCTCCTTCGGTCATGTCCATCGCCCCGCCCCCCGCAGAGCCGCAGGGATCGCCTGCGCCAGCCCTGATCGCGGCGCCGACCGCGCAGGCTCCGGCTGTGCCACCACCGCCCGCACCGCAGCCCCACGCCGACAGCCCGCTGAAGTTGTACGGCTTCGTCCAGTTCGACGCGATCCAGGACTTCGGCCGGGTCGACCCCGACTGGGAGGACACCCTGCGCGCCACGCGCATTCCCACCCGCGACGGCCAGTACGGCGGCGACGGCAAGTTCATCGGCAGCATCCGTCAGAGCCGGGTCGGCCTGGAGGGCGGCAGCGGTGACTTCCACCTCAAGCTCGAAGCCGACCTGTTCGGCGTCGGCGACGACCAGGGCAAGGTCACGCCACGCCTGCGCCAGGCCTACGGCCAGTACGGCCAATGGCTCGCCGGCCAGACCAACACCTTGTTCATGGACGTCGACGTGTTTCCCAACACCATCGACTACTGGGGCCCCGCCGGCCAGGTGTTCCTGCGCAACCCGCAGGTCCGCTGGACGCCGCTGGCCGGCGCCAACAGCTTCGCCATCGCGATCGAGGATGCCAGCTCGGACATCGACACCGGCCGCTTCGGCCGCCAGTTCCCCGAGTTTGGCGCGCAGGCCGAGGGCCGCGACGAATTGCCGGACCTGTCCGCGCAATTCCGCATGAGCCGCGATTGGGGCCACTTCCAGGCCTCCGGCATCGTGCGCCGGGTCGCCTTCGAAACCGCCGACACCCCCGGCAACCGCCCCAACGGCGAGGACACCGGCTGGGGCCTGGCGCTGAGCGGCCACCTCAAGTTTGACCAGAAGGACCGCCTGGTCCTCTCCGCGGTCGGCGGCGAAGGCATCGCCAGCTACATGAACGACGGCGGCAACGACCTGGTCCCCAGCGACACCCGTCCCGGCGAGATCCCCAGGGCCACGGCGATGCCGCTGTGGGCCGGGCTGGTCTACTACGACCGCTGGTGGAACGAACGCTGGAGCTCGTCGATCGGCTACAGCTTCACCCAGGTCGACAACAGCAACAACCAGGACGCCGGTGCATTCAAGAAGGGCGAGTACGCCTCGATCAACCTGTTGCATTACCCGAGCGCCAACACGATGGTCGGCGGCGAGTTCCTGTGGGGCCAGCGCACCGACAACGACGGCGCGACCGGCGACGACACCCGCCTGCAGGTGTCCTTCAAGTACTTGTTCCCGGGCCAGCCCTGACGCGCAACGCCGCCGGCACGCCCCCTTACATACCGATTCGAGGAAAAGCATCCATGACTGTCCCAGGCCCTCAGCCCCGACGCCGACGCCGACGCTTTGTGCAATCCATCGGCCTGCTTTGCGCGGTGACGGTCCTGCCCTGGCTGTCGCCGGGCATCGTCCATGCGCGCCCCAGCGCGCCTGCGGTGGACCAGGCCGCAATCAAGGCCGCGGTCGACGCGGCCTATGCCGCGGTCAAGGGCGACACCGGCGGCAAGAACGCCGACTACATCCCGGTGCTGGCGCAGGTGCCGCCGCAGTTGTTCGCGATCGCGGTGATGACGGTCGACGGCAAGGTGTACTCGGTCGGCGACACCGACGCCCGCTTCGCGATCGAGTCGGTGTCCAAGCCGTTCACCGCCTCGTGGCTGATCGAGCACAAGGGCGCGGACTGGGTCGCGCAGAAGATCGGCACCAACCAGACCGGCCTGCCCTTCAACTCGATCATCGCCATCGAGGACCATGCCGCCACCACCCCGGCGATGAACCCGCTGGTCAATGCCGGCGCGATCGCCACCACCAGCTGGATCGCGCCAGCCGATGAGCCGAAGCAGCGCTGGAACGTCATCAACGGCATTCTCGACGCCTACGCCGGCCGCCACCTCGGCGTCAACGAGACGGTCTACAAGTCCGAGTCGAGCAACTACGAACACAACCGCGCGATCTCGCGCCTGCTCAAAGGCTACGGCGTGATCGAGAGCGATCCGCAGGTGGCGCTGGACCTGTACACGCGCCAGTGCTCGGTCGAACTGGACGTGCGCGACCTGGCCACCATGGGCGCCACCCTGGCCAACGGCGGCACCAATCCGGCCACCGGCAAGAAGGTCGTCAGCGCCGACAGCGCCGAAAAGACCCTGTCGCTGATGCTGACCACCGGTCTGTACGAAACCACCGGCACGTGGAGCTTCAACGTCGGCCTGCCGGCGAAGTCGGGCGTGGGCGGCGGCATCGTTGCCGTGGTGCCGGGCAAGTTCGCGATCGCGACCTATGCCCCGCCGCTGGATGCCGCCGGCAACTCGGTCAAGGGCCAGAAGGCGATGGCGATGATCGTCCGGCAACTGGTCGGCAGCGGCGTGTTCGAGACCGGGAAATAACCGCACTCCGATTTCTGACGCCTCGCCCGCTGGAGGAGATGCTGGCCGCCAGCCCGTCGCTGATGACGGTGGCAGCGCCCTGGGGCGCACCGACGCCAAAGTCGCCCCGGTTACCCGTGAAGAACCCGATATTTCGCACCATCTGCGACCCGTGGGCGCGATACTGTTCGCCCGAGCGCCGTTCCTGCCGATGACCCTGCGCTGCCTGTTCGTCGATTTCAATTCCTACTTCGCATCGGTCGAGCAGCACGACGACGAACGGCTGCGTGACCGTCCGGTCGCGGTGGCGCCGGTGATGGCCGACAGCACCTGCTGCATCGCCGCCAGCTACGAGGCCAAGGCCTTCGGGGTGAAGACCGGCACGCCGGTGTGGGAAGCTCGTAAGCTGTGTCCCGAGCTGATCGTGCGCGAGGCCCGTCCCGCGCGTTACGTCGCGATGCACCATCGCCTGATGGCCGCGATCGAGGACTGCATCCCCCATGGCCACCCCGAATCGATCGATGAGGTGCCGTGCTGGCTGATCGGCCGCGAACGCGAGCGCAGCAATGCCGAAGCCATCGCGCACCGGATCAAGCAGAAGCTCGCCGAACTCAGCCCGGCCATCCGCTGCTCGATCGGCATCGCGCCGAATAAATTCCTGGCCAAGACCGCATCGGACATGCTCAAGCCCGACGGCCTCACCGTGATCGAGTTGAGCGACCTGCCGCACAAGCTGCACAGCCTGGAGTTGCGCGATTTCTGCGGCATCGGGCCATCGATGGAGCAACGCCTGCGGGCTGCCGGCCTCCACACTGTGCAGCAGCTGTGCGCCGCGTCGCGACAGCAGTTGCACACCGCCTGGGGCAGCATCGAAGGCGAGCGCTACTGGCTGCAGCTGCGTGGGCTCGACGTGCCGGTCCGCGCCACACGGCGCAGTTCGATCGGCCACTCGCACGTGCTCGGTCCGGAGTTGCGCAGTTTCGAAGGCGCCCGCGCGGTACTGTTCAAGCTGCTGGCCAAAGCCGCGATGCGCTTGCGGCACGAGCAGTTTCTCGCCGCCGGTTTGTCGCTGCGTATCCGCTTCGTCGGCCTGGAGAAACGCTTCGAGCGCGACCTGGCGTTCGCGCCGCTGGACGACACCCCGACCCTGCTCGACCTGTTGGGCGAGCAGCTTGCTGCCCTGGAGCGGGCGATGCGGCGTGGCCGCTGGCAGCCGCGCCGTCACCCGCCGCTGTCGGTGGCCGTGACCCTGACCGGCCTCGAGCCGGTCGGCAGCGTCAGTCACGAACTCATCGACTCACGCGGACGCGCCAAGGCCGTCAGCACGACGCTGGACTCGATCAACCAACGCTACGGCAACAACACCCTGTACTTTGGCGCGATGCAACAGGCACTGTCACACGATGCCGCGCCGATGCGCATCCCCTTCTCGAAGATCCCGGAAATCGGCCTCGAAGAAGACGTGGTCACGCACAAACACGCCGGAGGCGATGACGCGGTCTCCGATGACGCCCACGAGCTCTACCGGCTGCGTGAGCGTCAGTTCAAGGTGCTGGCCGAACATGCCCACCGCGAAGTCCAGCGCAAGCCCGGCTATAAACCGCGACAACCCGCTGCTCCTTACGGTGCCAGCAGCTGGGCTCGTGCCGTCGACAAGCCCGATGCCATACCTGCAGGCACGACGTTGCCGTTGTTCTGATTCAAGGCCTTGGATTATCCGGGCGGCGTGCGGGTCCGCAGGCCAGGCAGTCCGGCATTGGCATGC